>NZ_LAYO01000055.1 GCF_000980875.1 Leucobacter sp. Ag1
GGCGCGCGCGATGGCGACGCGCTGCTGCTCACCGCCCGAGAGCTCGTGCGGGTACCGCTTGCCCTTGCCCTCCAGTCCCACCATCTCGAGCGTGTCGGGCACGGCCTCCTGGATGAAGCCGCGGGACTTGCCGATGACCTGCAGCGAGAACGCGACGTTGTCGTACACGGTCTTGTTGGTGAGCAGGCGGAAGTCCTGGAACACCATGCCGAGGTTGCGGCGGAAGTAGGGGACCTTGCGGGAGGAGATCTTGCTCAGATCGTGCCCGAGGACGTGCACCGTGCCACCGGTGGGCTGCTCCTCGCGCAGGATGAGCTGCAGGCAGCTCGACTTACCGGAACCTGATGCGCCGACGATGAAGACGAACTCGCCGCGATCGACCCGGAGGTCGATGCCGTCGAGCGCCGGACGTTGCGCACCCCGGTACTTCTTGGTGACGTTCTCGAAGAGGATCATGACGCAGACGACACTACGCGGACGGGCGCGGCCGCCCACGGCGACGCGCGGGCGAACCCGGAGCTCTCAGCTTTCGCGCGGCTCGGTCAGTCGTTCTTCGAGAGCGAGCGCCAGCGGATCCCAGCGGCGATGAAGCCGTCGAGGTCGCCGTTGAACACCGCGTCGGGCTGCGAGGACTCGTGGCCCGTGCGCAGATCCTTGACGAGCTGCTGCCCGTAGAGGAAGTAGGAGCGGATCTGGTCGCCCCAGCTCGCGGTGACGGATCCGGCCAGCTCCTTCTTCTTCGCGGCCTCCTGCTCCTTCTGCAGCAGCAGCAGGCGCGTCTGCAGCAGGCGCATCGCGGCCGCGCGGTTCTGGATCTGCGACTTCTCGTTCTGCATAGAGATGACGATCCCCGTGGGGATGTGCGTGATGCGCACGGCCGAGTCGGTCGTGTTGACCGACTGCCCGCCGGGGCCGCTCGAACGGAACACGTCGACGCGGATGTCGGACTCGGGGATGTCGACCTCGGTCGCCTCCTCGAGCAGCGGGATCACCTCGACGCCGGCGAAGCTCGTCTGGCGCTTGTCGGCGGATCCGAAGGGGCTGATGCGGGCGAGGCGGTGCGTGCCCGCCTCGACCGAGACGGTGCCGAACGCGTAGGGCGCGTCGATCTCGAAGGTCGCCGACTTGATGCCCGCGCCCTCGGCGTAGGAGGTGTCGAGCACCTTCGTCGGGTAGTCGTGCTGCTCGGCCCAGCGCAGGTACATGCGCAGGAGCATCTCGGCGAAGTCGGTCGCGTCGTCGCCGCCGGCGCCCGAGCGGATCGTGACGACCGCGGCGCGCTCGTCGTACTCCCCCGAGAGCATGGTCTGGACCTCGAGCTCCTGCACGACCTTCTCGAGCGAAGCCAGCTCGTCGCCGGCCTCGGACGCCGAGTCCTCGTCGTCCATCTCTTGCGCGAGCTCGATGAGCACGTCGAGGTCGTCGAGACGCTGTTCGACGCCTCGCAGGCGCTTGAGGCGCGCCTGGCGGTGCGAGAGGCCGCTCGTCACCTTCTGCGCGGCCGCGGGATCGTCCCACAGATCGGGGGCGCCGGCCTGCTCCTCGAGCTCGGCGATCTCCCGCTCGAGCTTCGGCACGTCGAGCACGGCGGCGATATCGGCGAAGGTGGACCGGACGGCGCGGATGCGCGGTGCGAAATCGAGATCGAGCATGATTCCCTCAGTTTAGCGGTCTCGCCCGGCTCACCCGTGCGCTGCGGTCCGGCCGTCCTGCGCGACACCGCTTCGTCCGTCATCCTCCGCGACGGAGGAGTCGCAGGATCCCCGAAGAGATCCTGCGACTCGTTCCTCGCGCAGGATGACGGTCCGACGATCAGTCGACGTCGGCGCCCTCCGGCACCTTGTTGAAGCCGGTGACGGGCTGGTTTTCGTCGAAGGCCGCGACCTTCCTGCGGAAGCCCTTCGTGATGAAGAGCAGGTAGACGAAACCGATCGCGGTCCAGATCAGGCCGCCGACCAGCGCGTCGGCGTGCAGGTTGACCCACAGCAGACCGGTGAGCAGCGTACCGATGAGGGGCATCACTATGTAGTTGAAGATGTCCTTCGGAGTCTTGCGAAGTCCCTTGCGGAACGCGAACCAGGCGATCACCGAGAGATTCACGAAGGTGAACGCGATGAGGGCGCCGTAGTTGATGAACGCGGCGATCATCTCGAGGGTGAACGCGGCGGCCAGCAGCGAGATCGCACCGGTGAGCACGATGTTGAAGGTCGGGGTGTGGGTCTTGGGGTTGATGTACCCGAAGAACTTCTTCGGCAGCACGTTGTTGCGCCCCATCACCAGCAGCATGCGCGAGACCGATGCGTGCGACGCGAGGCCCGAGGCGAGCGTCGCTGCGAAGCCGGCGGCGGTGAGCACGGCGGACAGCGTCTTGCCGCCGACGATCTCGCCGATGATCGGCAGCGTGCTGTCCTCGACGAATTGCATGTCGCCCTTCGGTGCGAACTCGTTCCAGTCCGGGAACCGCATCTGGGTGAAGTACCCGGCGATGAAGAAGATCGCTCCGCCGAGGATCACGGTGAGGAGGATCGCCTTCGGCATGATGCGCGGGTGCTTCGCCTCCTCCGCGTACATGGTGACCGCGTCGAATCCGATGAAGGAGAAGCAGACGATGGTGGCTCCGGCCAGCACCGCGCCGAACTCGACGCCGTTGTGGAAGAGGGGCTTCATCGACACCACGCCGCCCTCGCCGGCGCCGCCGTTGAGCTGCACGACGACCATGAACACGAACACGGCCATGACGACGATCGAGAACACGAGCAGGATCATGTTGATGTTCGACGTGCCGCGCATCGTGAGGTAGATGATCCCGGTGACGAAGACGACGTAGACGATGACCCAGATCCACCCGGGCACGCCCGGGAAGAACGCCTCGAGGTAGCTACGGATGATGAGGCAGTTCACCATCGGGAGCAGCATGTAGTCGATGAGCGAGGTCCAACCGACCATGAATCCGAGGTTCGGGTGCATCGATTCGCGCACGTAGGTGTACGCGGAACCCGCGCTGGGGATCGCTCCGGCGATCTTGCCGTAGCTGATCGCGGTGAACACCATGACGATGAGGGCGACCGCGTAGGCGAGCGGCACGACGTTGTTCGTGTCGCGCGCGACGAGACCGAAGGTGTCGAACACCACGGTCGGGGTCATGTAGCCGAGGCCCAGACCGACGATGGCCCAGAGTCCGAGGCTTCGCTTGAGCGAGGCCCCCTTCGCTGCCGTCGAGGTAGTCGTCATGTTCTCTCCTTTAAGAACGGGGGATGTTCGCGCGGTGGGACCACGCTGTACGAGCTGTCGCTCTGCGCGTCTTCGCGCGTGAACAAGGATTCATTATGCACCCTCTCGGGGTGCCCCTTCGAGCTGAGAACCGGTGCGGCGCGGGCCCCGAACGCACTCGGTCGATCCGGGGCCCGCTTTCGACGGGATCCGTCGTTTCACTACCGGCTCGCGAGCCGTTTCCGTCGATTGATTCCGACCATCTGGACGATGATCACGAGCGCGAGCGCGCCGAGGAACACGATCGACGCCAGCACGTTCGCCTGCGCCGGCACGCCGCGCAGCGCCGAAGTGTAGATGAACTTCGGGAATGTGTTCGCGGTGCCCGAGTTGAAGTTCGTGATGATGAAGTCGTCGAACGACAGCGCGAAGCTGAGCAGGGCCGCACCGATGATGCCCGGCATGAGCATCGGCAGCGTGATCCGCCAGAACACCTGCCCCGGCGAACCGTAGAGATCCCGTCCGGCCTCCTCGATCGAGGGATCGAGGCTCGCGACGCGGGCCTTCACCGCCACCACGACGTACGAGATGCAGAACATCGTGTGCGCCAGGATGATGGTGCCGATCCCCTTCTCGACGCCGGCCAGCAGGAACTGAGCCGCGAGGCCCGCGCCGAGCACGACCTCGGGAGTCGCCATCGGGGTGAACAGCATCAGACTGATGGTCGAGCGGAACTTGAAGCGGTACCGCACGAGCGCGATCGCGATCGCGCTGCCGAGCACGGTCGCGACGATCGTCGCGACGACGCCGACCAGGATGCTGTTACTGAACGCCTCGCAGACGTCGGGGGCGCCGCAGGGGTTGGACCAGTTGTCGGTCGTGAAGCCGCGCCAGGTGATGTTGTTGCGACCGGCGTCGTTGAACGAGAACACGATCACGTAGAAGATCGGCAGCAGCAGGTAGATCAGGACGATCGATCCCACGACCGGCACGAAGGCCTTGCCCAGGCTGAACTTGTTCACAGCAGATCCTCCGCCCCGCTCTTGCGCACGTAGGTCGCCACGATCACGAGGATCACGGCCATCAGGATGATCGAGAGCGTCGCCGCCATCGGGTAGTCCTGCGTGCGGAGGAAGTTCGACTCGATCGCGTTACCGATCATCGCGGTCTTCGTCGACCCCAGGAACTCGGTCGACGCGCTCACGTAGTCGCCCGCCATCGGGATGAAGCTGAGCAGCGTGCCCGAGACCACACCGGGCAGCGAGAGCGGCAGCGTGACCCTGCGGAACGTCGTGACCGGCGAGGCGTAGAGGTCCTGCCCGGCCTCGACGAGCCGCAGATCGAGCTGCTGCAGCGAGGCGAACATCGGCAGGGTCATGAACGGGATGAAGTTGTAGACGAGACCGAAAATGACCGAGAAGTCGGTGCCGATCCACTCGCCGGGCAGGATCTGCTTCCACGCGAGCGTGCGCAGCAGGAAGCTGATAAAGAACGGCGCGACCACGAGGATCAGCGCGATGCCCTGCAGCATGGGCCGCGGGCGCAGCGTGACGCCGATCAGGTAGGCCAGCGGATAGCAGATGATGAGCCCGATCACCGTCGCGGTGAGCGCGTAGACGAAGGATCGGAGGATGTGCGGCCAGTACTGCACGATGGCGTCGGCGTAGTTGCCGAACTGCCACGCGGCGATGTACTCGCCGATGCCGCCCGAGGCCGCGGGGGCCTGGAGGGAGGTGATGACGAGCTGGATGAAGGGCGCGAGGAAGAACAGGAGCATGTAGGCGATGCCGGGCGCGAGCAGCAGCAGCGCGGTCCAGGATCGCTTCCTCGGCACCTGCTCGACGGACGCCGTGCCCGTCGAGAATGCGGTGAATGCCATCGGTTCGCCTCTCAGTTCTGCTTCGCCTGGGCCGCCATGGCCCGGGTCGAGAGATCGGAAGCGAGCGAACCGGTGCCGGTCGGATCGTCGGCGAGCCCGAAGGTGTGCTCGGCGTGCCAGCTCAGCCAGACCTCGTCGCCGAGCCGGGCGCCGGGGCCGGCCTCCACGTTCTGCGCGAACACCTGCACCGAGCCGAACTCGGGCGCCTCCACCGTGTACTGCGTGCTGACGCCGATGAACGAGACGTCGGTGATGCGGCCGGGACCGATCACGTTGATCGCGGGGTCGTCGGCGGGCTGCTCGCGGTGGAGCCGCAGCTTCTCGGGCCGGACGCCGACGGTGATCGTGCCGCCGTCGCGCTCGGTCCGCTCGCGCAGCACGGTGATGCGGCCGCCGTTCAGCGTCGTCTGCACGACCCGATCGGTGCCGCCGACGACCTGCACCTCGAACAGGTTGGACTGCCCGAGGAAGTTCGCGACGAACACGGTGCGCGGCAGCTCGTAGAGCTCCTCCGGGGCGCCCATCTGCTCGATGCGGCCCTTGTTCATGACCGCGACCGTGTCGGCCATGGTCATGGCCTCCTCCTGGTCGTGGGTCACGTGGAGGAAGGTCAGGCCGACCTCCTGCTGGATCTGCTTGAGCTCCTGCTGCATCTGACGGCGCAGCTTGAGGTCGAGTGCGCCGAGCGGCTCGTCGAGCAGCAGCAGCGCGGGCCGGTTCACGACGGCACGGGCGAGCGCGACGCGCTGCTGCTGGCCGCCCGAGAGCTGGGCGGGCTTGCGATCGGAGATGTGCGCCAGCTCGACGAGCTCCAGCGCTTCCTTGGCCTTGCCCACCGGATCCCCCACCCTGCGGCGGCGGAGCCCGAAGGCGACGTTCTCCAGGATCGTCATGTGCGGGAACAGCGCGTAGGACTGGAACACGGTGTTGACCGGTCGCTTGTGCGGCTTCAGCGCGGTGACGTCGCGGCCGCCGATCAGGATCCGACCGGCGGTCGGATCCTCGAGGCCCGCGACGAGCCGCAGGGTCGTGGTCTTGCCGCAGCCCGAGGGGCCGAGCAGCGCGAAGAAGGATCCCGCGGGGATCTCGAGATCGAGGTGCTCGATGGCGGTGAATCCCGGGAATCGCTTCTGGATCCCGGTGAGGGTGAGGTCGGCTCCGGCCTCTGCGAAGGAGTGTGCGTCGTTCATATGCGTGTTTACAGTCCCAGTACCTTGTTGAATGCGGCCGTGTACTTCTTGTCCTCCTGCGGAGTCAGGGTGCGGAAGCTGTGCAACCGCTTGTCCATCTCCGCGTCCGGGAAGATCAGCGGATTGTCGACCTGCTTCGGATCGATCTTCGCCATCGCCTCCTTGGCGCCCTTCACGGGCGGCACGAACGAGGTGTAGGCCACCACCTGCGCCGCGATCTCCGGCTGGTAGTAGTAGTCGATCAGCTGCTCGACGAGCTTCTTGTTCTTCGCCGAGGTGCCGTTCGGCACCGTGAGCGAGTCCGCCGTGATCATGCCCCCGGACTCGGGCACCTCGAGGGTCCACTTGTCGCCCTGCTCGGCGTTCAGCATGACGATGTCGCCGGTCCAGGCGATCGCCGCGAGGGTGTCCTCCTTCTCGAGGTCCTGGGTATAGGAGTTGCCCTTGACCTTCGAGATCTGGCCGCTCTTCAGCCCGTCGTCGAGCCACTGCAGCGCCCGGTCGAACTCGGCGTCGCCCCAGGTCTTCTGCGCGACGTCGACCCCCTGCGCCTGCATGATGATGCCCATGGTGTCGCGCATCTCGGTCAGGACGCCCACCTTGCCCTTGAGGTCGGGGCGCATGAAGTCCTCGAGCGTGCGCACGCCCTGGGGCACCAGCTTCTTGTTCCAGACGAAGCCCGAGGCGGGAAGCTGCCACGGGATCGTGAAGCGGCGGCCGGGATCGACGTCGAGCGCGTTCTTCTGCGAGTCGATGAGGTTCGCCGTGACGTTGGCGAGGTTCGCGTAGTCGAACTCCTGGATCTGCTTCGCCTCGATGAGGCGCGCGTCCATCCAGTCGGTCAGGGTGATCACGTCGTAGCCGGTGTCCTGGCCGAGCTTCAGCTGATCCTTGATCTTGCCGTAGAAGGTGTTGTTGTCATCGATGTCCTCGAGGTACTCGACCTTGATGTTCGTCTGCTTCATGAACGCGTCGAGCGTCGGGAAGGTCTGGGTCTTCGAGTCGTAGTCGAGGTAGTAGGTCCAGTTGCCCCACACGATCGAGCCGGCCTTGCCAGTCCCCTGATCGACCTTCGGTGCGCCTCCCGCGCAGGCGCTGAGCGCGAGCGCTCCGACGCCGGCCGCTCCGGCGGCGCCGATCCGCAGGAGTCCGCGGCGGTTCATCTGGGCGCCGCGCACCATGGCGACGAGGTCTCGGACTACGGGGTCCTCGGGCACTCTGTTCATCTCGGGTCTCCTTTGACTCGATGCATGACGGTTCCCCGTGCGACGATCCTGAAGCTTCATCGCCGGGTCGGTCGTTCCGAACTATTCCACAGAGCCGGTGCGCGAACCAGCAGCCCGGGCGCGGGTTCGACGAATCTTCACGTGAACGTTACGGATCTTCGAATCCGGCGTCCGATCCGGGTCCGATTCCGAACACGGTGTCCGGCTCCGGTGCGCCCTCCGGCACCCCGCGCATCCTGCGCGTCGCTCCCCGACACGCGGAACCAACCTGCGGAATCCCCAGCATTTTCCCGAACTCGCTTCGAATTCCTTTGCGTTTCCGTCCGGGGAGTGCCAAGATCGAAACCGTGAGCAGCAAGCGAACTTCACTCGCCCTCGACGCGACGTCGAAGGCGATCATCGAACAGCTTCAGATCGATGGTCGCCGCTCGTACGCCGAGATCGGCAAGGCGGTCGGTCTCAGCGAGGCCGCCGTCCGCCAGCGGGTGCAGAAGCTCACCGATGCCGGGGTCATGCAGATCGTTGCCGTGACCGACCCGATGCGGATCGGCTTCAGCCGGCTCGCCATGATCGGCATTCGCGTCTCCGGCGACACCAGGGTCGTCGCCGACCACCTCGCCGACTTGCCGGAGGTCTCGTACCTGATCCTCAGTGCGGGATCTTTCGACCTGATGGCGGAGGTCGTGTGCGAGGATGACGATGGCCTCATCGAGTTCCTGAACCAAAAGATCAGAACGCTCGACGGGGTCGCCTCAACCGAGACCTTCGTCTACCTCCAACTCAAGAAACAGAAATACGACTGGGGAACACGATAACCATGTCTTTTGATCCGACGGCAGCGGTCGACACCGCCGCTCTTCAGGCTTCGGCCAAGCGCCACATGTGGCCGCACTTCACCAACCGCAAGGTGCTGAACGACGGCATCCCCGTCATCACCCGCGCCGAGGGACACCACATCTACGACGCTGCCGGCAAGCAGTACATCGACGGCCTCGCCGGCCTGTTCGTGGTCAACGCCGGCCACGGCCGCGACCGCATCGTGCAGGCCGCCGCCAAGCAGATGAAGCAGCTCGACTTCATGCCGATCTGGTCCTACGGCCACCCCGCCGCGATCGAGCTGTCGGAGCGCCTCGCGTCCTACGCTCCCGGCCAGATGAACAAGGTCTTCTTCACCACCGGTGGTGGCGAGGCTGTGGAGTCGGCGTTCAAGCTAGCGAAGCACTTCTGGAAGATCCAGGGCAAGCCGATGAAGCACAAGGTCATCTCGCGCTCGGTCGCCTACCACGGCACCCCGCAGGGCGCGCTGGCGATCACCGGCATCCCCGACATGAAGAAGTTCTACGAGCCGCTGACCCCGGGTGGTCACCGCGTTCCGAACACCAACTTCTACCGCGCCGACGAGATGGGCGCCCCGAGCGACGATCTCGAGGCCTTCGGCCAGTGGGCGGCGAACCGCATCGAGGAGGCGATCCTCTTCGAGGGTCCCGACACCGTTGCCGCCGTCTTCCTCGAGCCCGTGCAGAACTCGGGCGGCTGCTTCCCGCCTCCCCCCGGTTACTTCAAGCGCGTGCGCGAGATCTGCGACCAGTACGACGTGCTGCTCGTCTCGGATGAGGTCATCTGCGCCTACGGCCGCGTCGGCGACTTCTTCGCCTCGAAGGCCCTCGGCTACGAGCCCGACATCATCACGTCCGCCAAGGGCATCACCTCGGGCTACGTCCCGCTCGGTGCGATGATCGTCTCGGACAAGGTGTCGGAGCCGTTCAACTCGGTCGACAACACCTTCTACCACGGCTTCACCTTCGCCGGTCACCCGGCTGCGGCGGCTGCGGCGCTCGAGAACCTCGACATCTTCGAGGAAGAGGACCTCAACGGCCGCGTGCGCGAGAACAGCCCGCTGTTCCGCGCCGAGCTCGAGAAGCTCCTCGACATCGACATCGTGGGCGACGTCCGCGGCGAGGGCTACTTCTTCGGAATCGAGCTCGTCAAGGACAAGGCCACGAAGGAGACCTTCAACGAGGAGGAGTCGAACCGACTCCTGCGCGACTACCTCTCCCCCGCGCTGTGGGAGGCCGGCCTCTACTGCCGCGCCGACGACCGTGGAGACCCCGTCATCCAGCTCGCCCCGCCGCTGACCATCGGTCCGTCGGAGTTCGCTGAGATCGGCGGCATCCTGCGCAGCGTCCTCAAGGACGCTTCGTCGAAGATCTGATCCGATCAGACCTCAAGAGAGGCCCCGTGCACCGTTACGACGGAGCACGGGGCCTTTCCCGTTAGCCTGGAGTCATCATGAGCGATCCGAATCACGCGCAGTTCCCCGCCCAGCAGCAGCCCGCCCCGGGCTGGTACCCCGACGGCACCGGCACGGTGCGGTGGTGGGACGGCTCCGCGTGGACCGCGCACACGCAGGGATCCGCGCCGGCCGCCGCCGCCCCGCGCCCCGCCGTGCTCGAACGCCCGCGGCTCACCGACCACCTCGCGGTCGACGGCCCCTGGACCTGGGTGATCGCCCTGGCGCAGCTCCTCGCCGTTCCCTCCATTTTCCTGATCGACGTGCGCGGCTATGTGCGTTCCCTCACGGAGGGCGACCAGAGCGGGTTCATCTCCTACTTCGCGACCACCGGGATCGTGGCGCTCCTGGGCTGGGCGCTCACGGCGCTCATCATCGTCGCGGCCCACCGGGACTCCAAGCGGCTGACCGCGCTCGGCGTCGTCCGCCCGTTCCACTGGGCGTTCGCGTTCCTCGGGGCCACCGTCTACCTGATCGGGCGTCACGTGGTGCTGCGCAAGGTGACCCGCACCCCGGGGTGGCCGCTGTGGGCCAACCTGGCCTGCCTGCTCGTCTCGCTGGTGATCACCACGATCTGGACCGCCATGTTCATGCAGTTCATGCTGTCCGAGCTGTCGACGAGCCCGCTGTACTCCTGAGCCCTCGGTCGCTCGACCGGTCAGTCGGCGGCGTAGCGGTAGGTGAACGAGCCGCGGTACTCGAGCACCGTGCCGAGGATCGGGTTGCGCACCTTCGCCCGGATCGTCTGCCGTTCCGCCGCCGCGTCGTAGCCGTCCTCGAGGTCGACGGAGACCGTCAGCACCGCCGGCAGCGGGATCCGGAGTCGCCACAGACGCAGCCAGCTGCGCTCGGCGCGAAGGCGCAGGTGCCCGGATTCGGTGACGTCGCAGCGCAGACGCAGTTCGAGGCGCCCCTTCGGACCGAGCAGGTTCCGCAGGATCCCCGGTTCGTCCGTCGCGCGCAGCACGTCGGAGAACCCCTGCGTTCCGGTACTGAAGAGGAAGAAGCGCTCCGCTCGGAGCTCCGGGGCGCCACCCGGTCCCAGCGCGGGCCGGTTCACCACCTCGAACGGGACGTCCCGCTCGCGGGCGGTCAGCAGGACCTCCGGCCCGACCACCAGCCGCGCGAGCAGGTTCCATCGCCCATAGCGGCTGCCCGCGACCTCGACCGTCCCAGCCCCGATGCCGACGAGCCCCGGCTCGGGCGGACCGGAGACGTAGCTCGCGACCGCCGGGTGCAGGCGCTCCGCGTCGGGTCCGAGCGCGCGCAGGAACACCGAGTCGTTCGAGCCGTCGGCTCCGGTCACCGGGACTCCGCTCGTCGGCTCGGGACCCGGTCGCTCACCATCATGGTTCCAGGATATCGGCCGTCGGCGGCGCGCCCGGACCGACGCCACGAGGCGCCGGTCCGCCGCCGTTCGGCGGGGCGGGTGGCCTAGGCTTTCCGGTATGAGCACTCCGCAGCAGAATCTCCCGCAGCAGCAGCCGCAGCAGCCGCAGTACGCTCCCCCGCAGTACGCGCCGCAGCCCACCGCCGCGCAACCGCAGCCCGCCGCGCAGCCGCAGTACGCACCGCCGCAGGCCGCGTACACCGCCGCCCAGCCCGCGTCCGAGGGCCGCCTCAACGTGCCCGGGATCATCGCGCTCGGTCTCGTCGCGTTCTCGACCCTGATCAGCGTCCTCTCACCGGTCGTCTACCGCTCGGCCCTCAGTTCGGGCCAGAGCCTCGCTCCGGTGACCGGCGTCGTGCAGACCCTGCAGGCGATCCTCCTGCTCGTGGCGCTCGGCCTCGCCATCTTCGGCGTGCTCCTCCGCGACGCGGAGCGCTGGCGCTGGGCCGCGATCGGCGCGCTCGTGAGCGCGAGCATCAGCGTGGCCGCGATGGTGCTGAGCCTGATCGTGAACCTGTTCTCGGCAGCGTTCCCCTACTGATCCGGGCGCCCGGGCCGAGACCCGGACCGGGACCCGGCCGATTCGAACCGCGTCCCGGGAACGACGAAGGGCCCGCCACCGCGAGGTGACGGGCCCTTCCGGGTCGTGGATCGGCATGCCGATCCCGAAGCCGAAACTATCGACGCAGGCCGAGGCGCTCGATGAGCGAGCGGTAGCGCGCGATGTCGACGTTCTGGAGGTAGCCCAGGAGACGACGGCGCTGGCCGACGAGGAGCAGCAGACCACGACGCGAGTGGTGGTCGTGCTTGTGCTCCTTCAGGTGCTCGGTGAGATCCTTGATCCGCTGCGTGAGCATCGCGACCTGGACCTCGGGGGAACCGGTGTCACCGGGGTGGGTCGCGTACTCGTCGATGATCGCCTTCTTGACCTCTGCAGGCAGTGCCATATTGGGTCCCCTTTCGCTTGTTGCGCGGCGCCTCCAGCATGGTGCTGGGGGCTCTCTTTATCCGCGGCCGTTGGACGGCAACCTGAACAGCTTAGCAGGATCCCCGCCGTTCCGCCCGCGAAACAGGATCGTCATCGGATCGGCCGCATTGTAACGGGCGGGAAACACGACCGTCACCGATGCGCAACGACCGGCGCGCACACTGCTCCCACCGGTGGAATCGACCGCCGCGGAACGAACGGAGCCCACATGACCCCGAATGCCGTCTGGATGGTGACGAGCACCGCGCTGGTGCTCGTGATGACCCCCGGCCTCGCCCTGTTCTACGGCGGCCTCGTCCGCGTCCGATCCGTGGTGAACATGATGATGTTCAGCCTGAGCGCCATGGGGCTCGTCGGGGTCCTCTGGGTGCTCTACGGCTACGGCATGACCGTGTTCGGCCCCGGCGAGGCGCCGGGGTTCGCGGGGAACCCGCTGAAGGACCTCGGCTTCATCTCGACCGATCCGGGATCGTTCGTCTCTGCCGGCTTCGGCGCTACGTTCGCGATGATCAGCACCGCCCTCATCTCGGGCGCGATCGCGGACCGGGTCGGTCTCGGATCCTGGATGCTGTTCGCCGGCCTCTGGGCGACCCTCGTCTACTTCCCGGTGGCGGCCTGGGTCTGGGGCGGCGGCTGGATCCAGAAGCTCGGCGGCATGCTCGGCACCGCGGACGTGATCGACTGGGCCGGCGGCACCGCCGTGCACATCAGCGCGGGCGCCGCGGCCCTCGCGCTCGCGCTCGTCGCCGGTCGGCGCATCGACTTCGCCCCGGGGGCGCACCGCCCGCACAGCGTGCCGCTCGTCACCATCGGCGCCGCCCTGCTGTGGTTCGGCTGGATCGGGTTCAACGCCGGCACCGCGCAGAACGACGCGCAGGCCGGCCTCATCGTGGTGAACACCATCGTCGCGGCGACCGCCGGGATCATGGGCTGGCTCGCCACGGATGCGCTGCGCGGGCGCCGACCGGGGGCGGTCGGCGCGTGCTCTGGCGCCGTCGCCGGGCTCGTCGCGATCACCCCGGCGTGCGCGAACCTCGCGCCGATCTGGGCGATCCTGCTCGGGATCCTCGCGGGCGCGGCCTGCGCGGTCGCGGTGGAGGCCAAGTACCGGCTGGGCTTCGACGACTCGCTCGACGTCGTCGGGCTGCACCTCGTCGCCGGCGCGCTGGGCACCCTGTACCTCGGCTTCTTCGCGACCGGCACGGGCCTGTTTACCGGAGGGAACGCCGGGCAGCTGCTCGTGCAGGCGATCTCGGTGGTCGCGGTCGCCGGCTACTCCTTCATCGTCGCCCTGCTGATCGCGCTCGCCGTCCGCGCGGTCACGGGGCTCCGGGTCCCGGCCGAGGTCGAGGCCGACGGCATCGACGGCCGGCACCACGGTGAGGACGCCTACGTGCTCGCCGAGGAGGTCCGCTCGTAGAGGAGGATCTCGCTCCGGTGCCCCGGGATCCGGTCGACCGGCCGGAACCCGAGGGCCCGGAGCTCGGCCTCGCCCCAGTCGTCGCTCGTTCCTCCGTCCGCGTACTCGACGAGCCACACGCGATCGATCCCGTCGAACCGGCCGCGAGCAGCGGCCTCGGCCACCGTGAAGACCGAGGAGTACCAGGTCCCGCTGCGCGCATAGGAGGTGCGGAGGGTCGGATCCGACACGGCGCGGAACGCCTCCGGGTCGGTGTCCATCGCGAGCCGGGGACGTCGCGATGGCCGGCTCGTCTCGTCGAACACGACCGCGTCCCCGGGCTCCGCGCGATCACGGACGGCCGCGGCGATCTCGTTCCAGTCGGAATCGTTCTTGGCGTACGGTCCCCGCTGTGCGGCCCACACGGGGACGACGGTCGCGAGCAGCGCGAGCGCCGCGATCGCGGCCAGGATCGGGACGCCCCCGGGACGCGACAGCCGGGCGAGCCGCCGCAGTCCGAGCGCGATGAGGATCGCCGCGGCCGGCGCGGCGAAGGTGCCGTACCTCGCCGTGTAGAGGGGCAGCACGATGCTGGCGACCAGCACCGCCCCGATGGGGATCACGAGCCACGCGAGCGCGAGCGTCTCGGGACGCAGCGCCGTCCGACCCGGCGCCTCGGAACGGCTCCGGCCCGGACGCCCGTTCCCGGTCGCGTTCCGGATCCGCACCAGCTCGATCACGAGTCCGGCGACGGCGACGGCGATCAGCGCCCACGCGATGATCGCGACGGACGGCGAGCCGAACCACATCTGCACGAGCACCGAGTCCAGGGTGATGGCTTCCCGGTCGCCGAGGAATGCGATCTGGTCGCGCTCGAGCACGGCGAGGACGAGCACCGGCGATGCGGCGAGCACGGCGATGCCCGAAGCGAGCGCCCAGGGTCGCAGCAGGCGCCGCGCCGGCGGGGTTGCGACGAGCATCGCGCCGACCGCGAGCGCCATGAGCGCCAGGTAGCAGAAGACGACGATCCCTGCGGCGAGCGCGGCGCCGTAGGCCGCCCACCACCGGCGAGAGGGGTGCTCGCGCCTCAGGATCTCGACGATGATGAGGCAGATCGCGGTCGCGATGACCGCCGAGAACGCGGAGGAGCGGGCCTCCTCGCCGGCGTAGGTCATGCGCGGCAGGATCGCGGCGATCAGACCCGCCGCGACGCCGAAGCGCAGGGAGCCGAATCGCGAGCACAGCCAGCTCACGCCGGCGGCGCAGAGTCCCGCGGAGATCGCCGAGGGCAGGCGCACGGAGAACGGGCTCGCGCCGAAGAGCTCGATCCAGCCGTGCAGGAAGAGGTAGTAGGCCCCGTGCACGGCGTCGACGCGACCGAGCATCGGGAGGAGCGTGTCGACGGGCCGTGCGGCCGAGAGCACGCTGGCCGCTTCGTCGCCCCAGAGCGACGGGGTCCACGAGCCGATCGCGCTGATCAGTGCGGCGGCGAGTCCGACCGCGACGGCGGCGAGGAGCGTCCGCACGTCCCCGCGGCGATGGGTGACCCGGCCGGCTTCGGTCCGGGGCGCGGTCAACAGCTCGCTCACCCGGCCCACTCAACTCCCGCTTCCCGGGTCGGAGCCGCACGCAGCCCGGGAGTTCTCTGAGGCTTCGCCGGACCGTCACCGGATCGTCGCTTCGACGCACCGTAGGCTCGTGGCATGACCGAGATGCCCTCCTCCGCTCCCGCCGTCTCCGCGGCTCTCGCCGCCGAACTGGCCGCCATCGCCGCGACCGTCGCCGAGACCGCTGGTCGGCGGATCGCCCAGCTGCGCGATGCCGGCGTGAACGTCGCCGCGACCAAGTCGAGCGCGACCGATGTCGTGACCGCCGCGGATCGCGAGGCGGAGCGCCTCGTCGCGGCCCTCATCCGCGAGGCGAGGCCCGACGACGGCATCCTCGGCGAGGAGGGTGCGAGTGATTCCGGCACGACGGGCATCACCTGGGTCGTCGACCCGATCGACGGCACCGTCAACTACCTCTACGATCTGCCGATCTTCTCGGTGAGCATCGCGGCGACCGTGCCCGATCCGACCGCGTTCGCCGACGGCCGTCGCGCGGTCGCGGGGGCCGTCTGCGCGCCGCGATCCGGCGAGCTGTTCGTCGCTTCGGCGGGCGGCGGCGCGACCCGCAACGGGGTCCCGATCCGCGTCTCCGCACAGCAGGAGCTCGGTCTCGCGCTCGTCGGCACCGGGTTCGGATACACGTCCGAGCGCCGCGCCGAGCAGGCCGAGGTCGTCGCCCGGGTCCTGCCGCGCATCCGGGACATCCGACGTCTCGGCTCAGCCGCCTACGATCTCTGCATGGTCGCGTCCGGGCGTCTCGACGCCTACTACGAGCGCGGGCTCCAGCCCTGGGACTACGCCGCGGCCGCGCTCATCGCGCGCGAGGCCGGTGCCGAGCTCCGCGGCGTCGACGAACGGACTCCCCCGGGGGAGCCCCTGCTGCTCGCGGCGCCTCCGGCCATCGCTGGTGCGTTGCACGACACTGTGTCCGCGCAGCGGTAGCGCCCCGCACAGGCTGTTCGCCCGGCGGGGCGGCACGGCGTGCCAGGATGGGGACGCACGCACTTCAAAGGAGAAGAACATGCCGAATCCCCTCCCCGAGGACCCGATCATCCGTTCACTCGTCCAGCGTGCCCGGCAGGCTCCCGTCAGCCGCCGCCGCCTGCTGCAGGGCGCCGGACTCGGTGCCGCACTGCTCGGCGCGAGCGGACTCGCCGCCTGCTCGAGCAAGAAGACCTACGGCGACGGCTCCAAGGGCACCATCCGCTGGGCGAACTGGACCTACTACCTCGACTTCGACGAGAAGACGAAGGACTACCCGACGCTCAACGACTTCATGGAGAAGACCGACATCGCGGTCGACTACTACGAGGACATCGACGACAACAAAACCTTCATCGCGAAGATCAAGGACCAGCTGCAGCTCGGGCAGGACACCGGCTACGACGTCTTCGTCCCGTCCGACACGACCATCGTCCGCCTCGTCGAGAAGGACCAGCTGCGCAAGTTCGACCGGAGCCTCGTGCCCAACGTCGGCGAGCAGATGATCGACCTGGTGAAGCACGCGACCTTCGATCCGGACCGCATCATGTCGATCCCCTACCAGGCGGGCATGACCGGACTGGTCTACAACACCAAGCTCTATCCCAAGGGCATCAAGCGGGTCTCGGATCTGTGGGCGCCCGAGCTCAAGGGCAAGGTCAATCTGCTCTCGGAGCAGGACGACACGACCGGGCTCATCATGCTCGAGCAGGGCGTCGACATCGTCGGCGACAAGTGGGGCGACGACCAGTTCTACGCCGCGCTCGACGTCGTCAAGAAGCAGCTCGCGAAGGGCCAGGTCGCCACCATCAAGGGCAACTCCTACACCCAGGACCTGCAGCAGGAGAAGATCTGGGCCGGCATGTGCTGGTCGGGCGACATCGCGATCCTCAACGAGGAGGCCGGCGAGGAGATCTGGAAGTTCGTCGTGCCCGAATCGGGCGCCTCCGTGTTCATCGACTCGTTCTCCATGCCGAAGGCCACCGAGTCCTACAAGCAGGTGCACGAGCTCGTGAACTACTACTACGAGCCCGAGGTCGCGGCCCGCGTCGCGCAGTACGTGCAGTACGTCACGCCCGTCGCCGGAGCGCGCGATGCCATGGCGAAGCTCGACCCCAAGCTCGCCGACAACCCGCTGATCTTCCCCGACGAGGAGATGTCGAAGCGCATCTTCGACATGCGCTCGCTCACCGCGCAGGAGGACGACCGCTACACCAAGGCCTTCCAGAAGGTCATGGGCAACTGACGCGGGCGGCCGACACCGTCGAGCAGGGTCGTGCGCCGCGCATCGCGGCGCACGACCCTCCTCACTCCCCCGCTTCCTGCGCCTGCTTCCAGGCATCGGCGCGATCGACGAGGAGCGCCGCCAACCCGTCCAACCGCTCGGGATCCGCGTCGTCCCCGAGCCGCCCGAACGCGACGCCCAGCAGGAACGTCGAGAGCGGCGCCGCCGGACGGGCCACGTCGTGCGCGACATCGCGTGCGACATCGAGCACCGTGCCGATCGACACCGCGCCGGGATCCACCCCGAGCTCCTCCGCGGCCGCCGCCAGCCACGCATCGAGTGCCTCCGGCGGAAGCCGTTTCTGCTCGTTCATGTTCGCTCCTCTGTTTCGGGTGATTCGCGACGGACCGACCGTTCGGCCCGCTCCAGGTCCTCCGGGGTATCGACATCGACGACCACCGCCGCGTCCACGTCGACGAAGCCGACCGCGACCGACTCGAACACCCGACGCAGCGGCGCGTTCGCCGTGCGGCCCGCGAGCGGCGCGAGCGCGGTACGCAGCGCACCGAGGCGGTAGCCCGCCGCCAGCCACTGCGCCCGCCCCTCCGGGTCGCGCAGCACCACCGCATCCGCGTCCATCGGCGCGCCGTCGTGCAGCGCCAGCCGGGCGACCACCGCGTCAGGGCGCACCAGA
>NZ_LAYO01000060.1 GCF_000980875.1 Leucobacter sp. Ag1
CGTTCCCGCACGCGCGCCGGTCGCGAGGGCACCGCCACGACGAGCGGGGGTTCCGGAGCCGTCGCGATCGCCGCGCCGAGCACCGGTCCGAGCCGGGCGCCGAGCGGCTTCGCGAGTCCGACCCGGCCCGCGTGCTTGTAGGCGACGAGCCCGGCGCGCAGGGCACCGTCGTAGCGCCCGGCGGCGCGCAGCTCGAGCGCCGGTCGCTCCGGGCGCGGGAGTCGACGCACGAGCGGTCGCGGAGCAGCGCCGGCCTGTCCGCGGATCTCGGCGAGGCAGGGCGCGCAGCACACCCGGTCGGGTGCGCCGCAGGCGACGCAGCTGCCCGGCCAGAGCAGTGCGAGCAGGTCGTGGCGGAGCGCGTCCCACCGTGCGCGGGCGGAGTCTTCGGAGGTCATGCCTCCAGAGTCGCGTGCGGATGACGCCCTCGCCCGGCTCCGCACAGCGCACGACCGGGATCCGGCCGGAACACGCGTCCGCGCACGCGGTGGAGGACGATCCCGCGGTCCGGCGTCAACCGACCTTCGCGAGCACCTGCACATCCTCGAACTGCGGCTGCCAGCCGATCCCCTGGCCGGCGAAGAGACGCCCGTCCGCGTTGAGCACGCGCAGGAACGCCTTGCTGCCGCCGCCGCTCAACCGGGTCGCACCCGCGACCGATCCGGACTCGGCGGAGAACTGCCTCGGCGCACCGATGGTCACCTTCCCGGCCTCGCCGACCCGCGTGAGCACGGCGAAGTGCTGGGCGTCGCTCCAGTCCAGGTCGAGGGGCGCACCGGTGGTCCACATCTGCTCGGGCCCCTGCGCGGTGATCGCGCTGGGCCGTCCGTGCGCGTCGCGCACGATCCCGCTGACCCGCACCGTGCTGCCATCGCCGTCGGCGAGCAGCATCGCGAGCCGCACCCCGTCGGGCGAGACGCGGATCCCGACCGGACGCAGCCCCGCGGCCCAGGGCACGGCGAGGGTGATCGGGTCCTCGCCCGGTTTGACCGCGATGATCGACCCGCCGACCCCCTTCGCGCTGCTCCAGACGTAGCCGAAACGGTCGATCGACGGGTCGAGCGGCTGCGAGCCGGACGTCGGGATCTCGATCTCCTGGGCGCCGTCCGTCCAGGTGAGCGTCCCGCCGGACCGCACCACCGCCGAGCTGCGGTCGACCGCGACGGTGACCCCGTCGGGACGCATCTCGACGATGCGCGACCCGAGCTTCGGCAGCGCCTCCACCTTGCCCGCCAGCAGGCTGCCGAAGGTTCCGTGGGACAGCACGAGCGTGTTGCGCGGATCAGCGGTCGGGGTGCCCCCGTCGCTCCAGCCCACGGCGGAGCTCTCGATCAGCGAGCCGTTGATCGAGAGATCGAAGCGGTTCACCCCCTGCACCGACTGCAGGCTCGCCGCGAGCTGGCGGAGGATGAGCTGGCGGGCGCCGTGATCCGCGGAGGCGGCCTGACCCGTCAGGTCGATCTTCGCGGTGCCGTCGAGCACGGTGACCGAGTTCGAGACGAGGCCGGTGCCCTCCGGGAAGGCCGTGCGGATCGCCCCGCGCAGCTCCTCCGACGGACCGGCGAGCAGCGCGTTCACGACCTGGGTCGCCATGCCCGGACCGTTCAGGAACCACCGGGTCTCGGTGATGAGCCGGTCGTCGGGCGAGAGGAACGAGATATCGCGCGGCGCCCACACCGTCCGGAACACGTTGCGGTCGAGGATCACGCCCGCCGGAGCGGAGGCGATGCGCCACTGCCCGTCGACCTTGGCGAGCTCGAAGCGCACGTCGCTCGTGGCGCCCGGTCGCGCCGGCGTGAGCACGCCGAGCTCGTCGACGGTCGCGATGCCCGGCAACGAGAGCACCGCGACGTTGTCCTCCTCGGACCTGTAGGGCCGGGCGCCCTCGTAGACGAACACCCCCGTGGAGGGATCCCACTGGCTGGAGTACTCGGGCGTGAGGAACTCGCGCGCCACCCGGTAGTCGTCCTGGCTCGACGAGGCGGCGTTGACGAAGCCGATCACGACGTCCTTCTGGCTCGCGCCCTTCGCCGGTCCCGGCGGGGAGTAGGAGACCAGCTGATCGCCCTTCGTCAGGTCCGAGAGCCCGACGTTGACGGGCCCCGACTGGGGGATCGCGTTGCAGGCCGCGAGCAGCAGCGCGCTCGCGGCGATCGCCGCGACTCCGACCATGCGCCCGATGCTCCGGATCCGCCCCGTCATCGCCCCTCCTTCTTCACGCGCCGCTTCGGCCGACGCAGCCAGCCCCCGGTGGCCTGGGGGTCGCCCGCGTCGGGCACGACGTCGTCGGGCACGAGCGGGATTGGCGACACGAAACTCGCCGTCCCCTCGCGTCGCGGCAGGGTGAGCCGGAAGTTCGAGCCCTCGCCCGGCCGCGACCACGCCTCCAGCAGTCCGCCGTGCACCGCGGCGTCCTCCCGAGCGATCGCCAGCCCGCGGCCGGTTCCGCCGAGGGTGCGCTTGCGCGAGGGGTCCGCCCGCCAGAAGCGGTCGAACGCGTGCGCCACATCCTCGGTGTTCATGCCGATGCCCCAGTCGCGCACCGAGATCGCGACGGCGGCCGCGTTCGAGTCGATCGTGACCACGATCGCCTTCCGCTCGCCGTGCTCGATCGCATTGCCCACGAGGTTCGACACGATCCGTCGGATGCGCCGCGGGTCGACCTCGATCGGGCTGTAGCCGCCGATCGCGCGGACCTCGATGAGCCCGTGCGAGAGGGACTGCAGGCCGTCGACGACCTCGCGGGTGAGCGACACGAGATTGGTCGGCTCGGTCTCGATGGTGATGCGGCCGGCGTCGTAGCGCGAGATCTCGAGCAGGTCGCCGAGCAGTTGTTCGAAGCGCTCCACCTGGTTGCCCAGTACCTCGAGCGCGCGCTGCTGCGACCCCGTGAGCTCGGGGCCGTCGGGCACCGCGGTCGGCGCCTGCAGCACCTCGCTGGCGAGCCGGATCGTGGTGAGCGGGGTACGGAGCTCGTGCGAGACGTCCGAGACGAAGCGCTGCTGCATCTCGGACACCTGGTCGAGCTCGTCGATGCGGGCCTGCAGCGTGTCGGCCATGTCGTTGAAGTTCGCCGATAGCTCGTCGAAGTGCTCGTCGTTCTGCAGCGGCATGCGCGCTCGGCTCTCGCCCGCGGCGAGGCGTCGGCTCACGTCGGCGGCGGCGCGGATCGGCCGGAACACGATGCGGGCGATAATCCAGACGAGCGCACCGATGAGCAGCATCAGGATCAGCGCGGTCAGGACGAGCGTCCGCTGGATGAACCCGAGCGTGCGCTGCGTATCGGCGAGGCTGTACCCGATGAAGAGGTCGTAGGTGCCCGTTCCCGACGGGAAGGTCAGCGTCGACGCGACCACGATGCCGGGTACCGGCTCCCCGCTCGCCGAGTGCAGGGTGACCGCCTGCCAGTACTGGGGCTGGTTGCGCGACATCACCGCGTCGGAGAGCTCCGCGGTGATCGCGTTGACGAGGTCGGGCGAGGTGTTGCTGTCGAGCGGGGCGTCCGCCAGGGGGGTCTGGTGCGGCTGCCGCCGGACGTAGATCATCTGGCTCGAGGTGGTGTCGCCCACCGTGGCGCGCACCGAGTTGGCCAGCGATGAGAGCGCGCTGCGGTCGGCGGCGTCGGATCCGTCGAGCTGGCTCTGCGCGGCGAGCGTCGCCCGCGCGGCGTCCTGCAGCACCTGATCGCGTCGCGACGAATAGAGGTCGTCGCCGATGCTCGCGAGGATGTAGGTGCCCGAGATCAGGATCATGACGCCCGTGATGAGACCCGTGTAGGTCATGGTGCGCAGGCGGAGCGACCGGCGCCAGCGGGCGCGGAACGGCCCGAGCACCGGCTGGCTCGCCCGGATCCAGCGGATGCGCGCGCGTCGCAGCCGCCGCCCGAGCGCTGTGCGTCCTCCCGCCATGTCGACCCGCTAGGCGTCGGATATGCCGGCGCGGTACCCCACGCCGCGCACGGTGGTCACGATCGCGGGGCGATCGGGATCCTGCTCGATCTTGGCGCGCAGACGCTGCACGTGCACGTTGACCAGGCGCGTGTCCGCCTTGTACTGGTAGCCCCACACCTTCTCGAGCAGCACCTCGCGGGTGAACACCTGCTGGGGCTTGCGCGCCAGGATGACGAGGAGGTCGAACTCGAGCGGGGTCAGCGGGATCACGGTCTCGCCGCGACGCACCTCGTGCGCGGCGACGTCGATGTCGAGGTCGCCGATGCGCAGTCGCTCGTTCGCCTCCTGCTGCGGTTCGCGCAGGCGGGCGCGGATGCGGGCGATCAGCTCCGCCGGGTTGAACGGCTTCACGACGTAGTCGTCGGCCCCGGCCTCCAGACCGCGCACCACGTCGGTCGTGTCGGTGCGGGCCGTGAGCATGATGATGGGGACGCCGGACTCCGCACGGATGCGCGCGCAGACCTCGATGCCGTCGATGCCGGGCAGCATGACGTCGAGGAGCACGAGGTCCGGTCGCGAGACGCGGAAGGCCTCGAGGGCCTCGGATCCGTCGGCGGAGTGGTCGGTGAGGAAGCCCTCTCCTTCGAGCACCATGCCGAGCATCTCAGCCAGCGACCTGTCGTCGTCAACCACCAGAATCCGCGCGCTCATGCACCCATTATGTCTGGTCGGCGATGCGGTTTCGCCGATATGTCCCGAGGAATCCGTGTCCGTGTCCGGAAACCGGGTCCACCGGGCCCCGACCCGCGGTCGGCCCGCTCAGAAATGGTCGAAGCGGCCGGGCAGCAGATCCCACGGATCCTGCCCCAGGTACTCGCACACCGCGAGGTAGACGCAGCGCCCGACGAACAGCGCGCGGTGCTCCTCGTCCTCGATGTGCAGGCCCCGCGCGCGCTGGATCGGCATGCGGAACAGCACGATGGACCGGGCCCGCCGATCGATCGCATAGAACTGGGGATGCTCGCTCTCGCCCTGGCCGCTCGGAGCGGTGGCGTAGGCGAAGCGCACACCGCGGAGCTCCTCGGGGAACGCGGCCTGCAGCACTTCGAGGGCGGCCCGCGCGTCGATCTCGAACCGGACGACCCGGGCATCGGGATCGGGCAGCGAGGGGCCGGTCAGGGAGGACCGGATGGGGCGGCGGCCGTGGCGATGCCTGCCGGCAGCGGAGCCCCGCACCGGGACCGGCTGGGAAGGCCGCTCCCGGCCGGATCGTGAGCGCCCGAACATGCCGCCAGTCTAGGCCACCGTTCGGAGCCCCGGCGCCTACGCTGGAGGCGATGAGTAGCGCAGCTCCCCGCGAAGAGACCCCCGACTCGAACGCCGACGACGGCAGCCCGTCGCGCGCGCCCGGCCCCGGCGACCGGCTCTGCGCCCGCGTCGCCTGCGGAGCGCCCGCGGTCGCGACGCTGACGGCGGACTACGGCGGCAGCGTGATGGCCGTGGGCCCGCTCAGCCCCGAGCGCACCCCGCCTGCACTCGATCTCTGCCCGAAGCACCGGGACCGCCTCACCCCGCCCGCGGGCTGGACGCTCGTGCGCCACGACCCCGGACGCGAGCCGCAGGAGTTCAGTCGGTGAAGACCGTGATCGTGCGCGCCCGCACCTCGGCGGGCATGATCGGGTAGCCCGCGATCCCCGAGCCCTTCACCACGCGGACCCCGGCGGATACCGGCTGATCGCTGACCAGCTGCGCGTTCTTCGGCGCCCGTGCGATCACCGAGGCTCCGGCGGGGACCGATACCGTCGAGGTCTGCTTGCCGTCGCCCTGGTCGAGCGTCACCGTGGCCGTCGAATCGCCGTCGTTCGCGATGACGAGCTGCCCGTCGGCGACGATCGGGACCGCGACCGGGGTTCCGGCAGCGATCTCGGGGGCGGGCGCGAACCAGCCGCCGTCCGAGAATCCGCCCGCCGATGCGGTGCCGAGCACCCCGCCGACCACCGGAACGTCCGAGGTGACGACCACCGCGGTCGCGTCCGCCGGCCACTTGGCGACCTTCAGCTGCCCGAGCGCGCCGGCCTTCAGCTTGACCGTCCCGAGCTCGACCGCTCCGCCCTTGGGGCGAAGCGCGCGGACGGTCGCGGTCCCGCCGTCGCGCCCGGGGGCGAGGACGCGCACGACCATGCCGGAGGAGTCCCCCGCGCTGCCGCCGTCGCCGTCGCCGTGCATGTCCTCGCCCGAGATGTTCGTCGGCCCGGGGATCACGAGCCGGGTGCTCGGCGCGAGCTGCCGGGTCTCGATATCGGCGACCTTGGGCGAGAGCTGCTCGGTCTGGGAGAGCCCGAGCGCCGCGGTGACCGAGGCGCCGGTGCTCTCCACCCGGACCGCGAGGCCGTCCCGGCCGGGCGCGAAGCCGTTGAGGGCCACCGTGCGCTCGGCGCCGGCGGGCACCAGCACGCCCACCGTCTGCGACGAGGCGACCTCGCCCGCGGTGTCGAACAGGCTGAACTTGACGGTGGCGGGAACCGTGTTCGGGTTGCCGACGGTGACCGTCGAACTCGAACCGAGCGCCGTCGACCCGCCGACGAGCCACTGCTCGTTGGCCGGTTCGACGCACGCGGTCGCGGTGAGGCCGCGCAGCGTGGCGGTGTCGAGCGTCTGGGTCTGGGCCGCTCCCAGCGGGTTCGTGCCCGAGGCGCGCAGCACCATCGGCGCCGTGCCGCCGGGCACGTCGCGCTTGAGCTCGGACTTCTCGTCCGTCGAGCCGACCTGCGTCACGGCCGCGGTGCCGGTCGGGACCGCGGCGTCGGGGGTCTGCGGATTCGCGCCGAGCTCGGCGAACGATCCCGCGCACACGATCGAGCGCACGGCGTCCGCCTGCGTGCTCGCGGTGACCGAGAGCGGAGCGTTCCGCACGGTCGGGAGCGACGCGGAGGTGACGAGCACGGTACCCGCTGCCGCCGCGCCGAGCACGATCAGGCCGGTCGCCGCGCGGAGTCCGCCGCGCAGGGCGCGCTGGGCGTTGTTCATCGCTTCTGCTCCTCGGGTCCGTCTTCGTGTTCCGCGGCCGGATCCGCGTCGACCGCCGCAGCGGGCGCGGGATCAGGATCGGCCGAGGGCTCGGCCTCCGGATCAGGAGTCGGCTCGGCCGCGGGGGCCGATTCCGCTGCGGCTCCCGGCTCGGCCGTGGGCTCCGGTTCCGGCGCGGAAGCCGGTTCCGGCTGCGCCGGCGGCTGGACCTCGGACGGCACCTCGGCAGCGCGATCCGGAACCGCCGCGGGCTCCGGAGCGCTCGCCTCGGACGTCGCTGCGAGGTTCGGCCCGGTCGCAGGATCGTCCCCGCGGCGGCGCTTGGGCTTCTTGCGGCGCTCGGGGCGATCGACCACCTCACCGGTCGGCAGGGCGAGCAGCAGCATCGCGAGCAGCACGATCGCCTGCGCCCACCAGATGGTGGTCGCGCTCAGCGAGGTGCCGGTGAGCTTGCCGTCGGAGTGCGAACCGCCGCCGTCCGAGGCGGCCTGCCCCTCGACCCGCCAGAGCAGTCCGTGCGCCGTCTGCCCCGCGCTCGAGAGCGTGGTCTGCTGGTCGAACGCCGACTGAAGCAGCCCGCGCTCGCCGTCGTCGCCGCCCGCGGCGAGCAGCACGAAGCCGATGCGCTCCTTCGCGAAATCGCCGCGCAGGTCGGGGCCGCCCGTACTGGCGAGCCCGCCGACGAGGCGACCGACGACGCGGTCCTCAGCGGTCAGGCTCGGAGCGCGCTCCGAGGTGCGGATCTGGTCGAGCCGCACACCGGTTCCGGTGACGAGCTCGGCCCGGACCTCCTGGGGCCCGGTCGCGGTGAGCACGAGCGTGCGGATCTCGGGGTCGGCGGCTCCCGCGGCCTGCACGATGGCCGGCATCTGCGCATCGGCCGAACGGAGTCCGGTCTGGTCGGTCACGAGGCGGACGGCGAGCGGAGCGACCGCCAGCAACGCGGCGACGAGCGCGACGGCGACGAGCGGGCCGGCAACGCGACGCAGCACGCTGCAGCCCACCGCGGCGAGCCCCAGTACCGAGAGCCAGTAGAGGGCGATCCCGGATCCGGTCCAGAGCGCCACGCTCTCGGGCCCCTCGATCAGCAGCTGCAGCTGCGCCGCACCGATCGCGGTGACGAAGCCCAGGCCCCCGGCCAGTGCGAGCAGCAGCGTGACCGCGATGCGTCCGGTCAGGAGTCCCAGCACGGCGAGCAGCGCGATCGGGGCGAGCAGCACGCCGACGAGCAGGGTCGCCGGTGCCCCGCCGAGCCCCATCGCGTCGAAGATGCCCGACCAGCCCTCGAGGCCGAAGGCCGGGAATCCGAGCATGAGGTGCCAGGTATTGCCCGGCTGATAGGCCGGGGTGATCCCGGGATCGAGCAGCAGGTCGATCGGGCGACCGGCCGCGAAGGCCGCGATCGTCTTCGGCGCGAAGAGCACGAGCGGCGCGATCGCGGTCGAGAGGACCCGGGCGATCCCGCGCAGCGAGGTGCAGAGTCCGACGATCAGCAGCAGTACCGCCGCGGGGATGAGCACGGGCGCGCAGGCGAGCACCACCGCCGCCAGGAGCGAGGCGGTCCCGGCCCAACTCCACGACTCGCGGCAGCGGGAGGCCGCGAGCAGCAGCCAGGGCAGCGCCACCGCGAGGATCAGGGTCGGCAGACGGCCCGAGGAGAGCGATCCGAGCAGCACGGGGCTGAGCGCCCAGCCGAGGCCGAGGAGGACGCGTCCCGCGCGGGACTCGGTGAGCTGCGCACCCCAGATCCAGCCGCCCAGCGCCGAGAGCGGGATCGCGGCGATGAACACGAGCACGACGATGTGCGAGGGGTTCCAGAAGGTCAGGCTGCCGAGCACGGCGAGCACCCACGCGAAGGGATCGGCCGGCACGCCGTCGTGCATGAAGGTGTTCTGCCAGAGCTCGCCGACGGGGCTGAGCGGGGCGAGCGCACCGCCGACCAGGCTGGTGCGGCTGAGCGCCCACCAGCAGAGCGCGACGGCCGCGACCATCGAGACGACGAGCACGGTCAGCCCGCCGCTCGAGACGAAGTGCAGCTCGCGGCGCTGGCGCCCCTGGGAAGCGAGGATCGCCTCGCGGTCGATCATGCGAGCGGTGCGCACCGCCTTCGGGTCGACGCGGAGCGGCCGCACCGCGGCCCAGCCCGCGCTGCTCGCCGCACGGATCCTGCGCCGCGAGGCCAGGATCGCGCCCGGGCGGAAGAAGACGGTGAAGGCCGCGGCGAACTCGCCGAGCATCTGACCGGGCTGCTCTCGGATCAGCGCCCAGAACACGCGGGCGACACCGAGCAGCGGGAGCCCGAGCCACATGACGAAGGCGAGGAATCCGGGCGCGTAGGCGATCCGCCGGTGCAGGTGCGCGGTGCGCGCCTGCCGGTGCGCCGTGCGCATGACGGAACGGCGGCGGTCGATCCGGGGACCCGCGACACCGCTCTGGGCGAATCGGATCCGGGACTCGGGCGACACCACGACGCGGTACCCCGCGAGGCGGGCGCGCACGCTGAAGTCGAGTCCGTCGTCGAAGACGGGCAGCGCCGGGTCGAAACCGCCGAGCTCGGCCCACGCGTCGCGTCGCGCCAGCATGCCGACGGGCCCGACGCCCAGCACGTCCTGCAGGTGGTCGTACTGCTGCTGATCGAGTTCCTGCCGCCGGAGCATCCAGCGGGACCCGCTGCGGGTGAGGCTCTGCCCGAGCTCGATGATGCGTTCGGGGTGATCCCAGTCGACGAGCTTGGGGCCCGCGATGGCGACCGAGGGTGCGCGCTGCACCGTCGAGAGCACCCGCTCGAGCGCGGCCGGCTCGGGGGCGGAGTCCTCGCTGAGCAGCCAGAACCATTCGTCGTCGCCCGCGGGCTCCGGCAGCGTGTCGATCGCGCGCTGCACGGCCTGGCCGAAGGACAGCTGGCCGGTGGTGGTCACGACCCGCTCGGGCCCGGCGGAGGCGAGCTGGCCGGCGACGCGCTCGGACCCTCCGTTGCTGACCGCGATGACGCGGTCGGGTCGGCGCGTCTGCGCGGCGAGCCCCGCAATGGTCTGGTCAAGCCATTCGCCGCCCTGCCGGGCGACCAGGATGGCGGTCACTCTGGTGCGCATATCGGAATCAGCCTAGGCGGGCTCGGGGCCCGCGACGATCCGCCATGCCGGTGAGCGGCGAGCTCACAGGGAGGAGCGACCGGATCCGGCGTCGAGCGCGGGAGCTAGATGGCTTCGCGGCGGAGGCGGCGACGCTCGCGCTCGGAGAGCCCGCCCCAGATGCCGAAGCGCTCGTCGTTGGCGAGCGCGTAGTCGAGGCACTCGGAACGGACTTCGCAGCTCTCGCAGATGCGCTTGGCCTCGCGGGTCGATCCGCCCTTCTCGGGGAAGAACGCTTCGGGGTCGGTCTGGGCGCAGAGCGCATCCGCCTGCCAGGCGAGGGTTTCGTCCTCGGAGGGGCGGACGCCGGGAACCCCGAGGAATACGGGGTCGACGAACCAGTTGCCCGGAACCGAGGTGGGGGAGGTATCAGACATCTGCACTTCTCTCCCTTCCCGAAAACCGTCGCGTCAACCGACGCCTCGAATCATTACACCGGTGTAATTCGATGAAGTCAAGCCGAAGAGTCTAAACCCTCAAGTGTTACTTGAGGGTCTGCGACACGCTCGCGCCGCGTCCCGCCCAGCCGCGCCCGACCGTCGCCAGGAACACCTCACCGGTCCCCGTCAGCTCGATCGGGTCGCCCGCCGAGACGTACAGGGACTGCCCCCTGCGCAGGTTCGCCACTTCCGCGAGATCCGCCTCCGGGCGCTCCACACGGGCCCGCCCCTCGGTCGCGATCAGCACGAGCGGGAACGGTGCCTCGATCACGGCGCGATCCGTCGCGTCCCCGACGGGCAGCCCCGGCTCCTCGGGTTCGCGCAGCCGCACCCGCATCAGCCGGAAGTCCGGAATGTCGGGCTCCCACGACCGCACGCCCGGAGCCGGGCTCCCCGCGACGCAGCGCGGCTCGTCCAGCTCGCCGAGATCGACGATGCGGGTGAGCTCCGCGATGTCGATGTGCTTCTGCGTGAGACCCGCACGCAGCACGTTGTCGGACGCTGCCATGACCTCGACCGCGATCCCGCTCAGGTAGGCGTGCAGCTGGCCGGCACCGAGGTAGATCGCCTCGCCCGGGGCGAGGCGCACCAGGTGGAGCAGCATCGAGACCAGCACGCCCGGATCGCCGGCGTGCGCGGCGACGAGGCCGCGCAGCGCGGCGAGCCGATGAGCATCGATCCCCTCGATCGATGCGGAGCCGTCGCGCACGACGTCGGCGAGCGCCTGTCCGGCTGAGTCCACCTCGGGCGCTCCGCTGAATACCCAGGCGAAGAACTCGGCACGGCGACGGGCGCTCGCGGCGACGGGATCCCCCTCGCCGAGCGCCGTGCACTGCTCGGCGAGTCCGGCGAGCGCCCGGCCCGCGGCGGTGCCGGATCCCCCGGCCGCGGCGGCGAGCGCGCGGAAGTCGTCGCGGGCGTCGGCGAGCGGGCGGAACCCGCTGAGCGCGCTCACCTCGCCCAGCGCGACGAGCAGCTCGGGCTTGTGCCCGGGGTCGCCGTAGTTGCGCTCGCGGGCGTCCAGCGGGATCCCGGCGGCCTCCTCGGCGGCGTACCCGGCGGCGGCTTGCGTCGCGTCGGGGTGCACCTGCAGGGAGAGCGGCGCGCCGATGGCGAGCACTTTGAGCAGGAACGGGAGACGGTCGCCGTCGACGCCGTAGCGCTCGGGATCGCTCGCGATCAGATCGATGAGCGTGTGCGCGACGGGAGTCGCCTTGGCGACGGATGCCGGGCTGCCCGGGTGCGCACCGAGCCAGAGCTCGGCCTGCGGCTCACCCGTGGGCAGGGTTCCCAGCAGTTCCGGCAGCGCGTCCCGGGAGCCCCACGCGTAGTTGCGCGGGGTGTTCCGGATGAAGATCAGCACGTGCGTCGCCTCCGACGAATAGGGTCCTGGCAGCGGGCATGGCTTACCATACCGTCTGTGGCAGAGACGAAGACCAGGCTCGGGGTGAGCGCTCACGCGATCGCCGTCTTCCTCTTCACCTTCGGCGGGAACGCGGTGCGGAACCTCGTCGGAATCCCCGCGTACTTCGCGATCGCCGGGGTGATCGTGGCGGTCAGCGTCGTGCTGTTCGTCCGGCTGCGCCCGGCGGACTTCCGCTGGTACCGCCTGCCCGCTCCGCTCTACTGGTTCCTGGGCGTCGCGCTGCTCTCGGTCGCGTGGTCGCAGTACACCGCCTGGTCGGCGATCGGCGCCGCCGTGCAGTTCGCGACCACCGCCGTCGCGGTGGTTCTGGCCTTCGTCCTCAGCTGGCACGAGCTGCTGCGCACCCTCGCATCGGCGTTCCGCTGGCTGATCGGGCTCTCGATCCTGTTCGAGCTGTGGGTGTCGGTCTTCGTGCGGCACCCGGTGGTGCCCTGGTGGATCGAGCCCGGCCCCGACGGCAAGTTCTCGAAGCTCACCTGGTGGAGCCGCGACCTGCTGTTCTCGGGCGGCCCGATCCAGGGGCTGCTCGGCAGCTCGGTGCTGTTCGGGTTCCTCGCGCTGCTCGCGCTCATCGCCTTCGGGATCCAGCTCCGCGCGGGCCTCGTGCGTCCCGTCGCCGGCTGGTTCTGGGTCGTTCTCGCGTTCCTCTGCATCGTGCTCACCCGGAGTGCGACAGTGTGGGTCGCCTTCATCGCGGTCGCCGCCGCGCTCGCATTCGCCCTCTGGGCCCGCCGCCGCGGACCCGAGGGCCGCATGCCCGTCTACCTCACGGGCCTCGCTCTCGCCCTCGCCGGGGTGCTCTCGGTCGTGTTCGCCCGCGACACGGTCTTCGGCCTGTTCGGCAAGAGCTCGGATCTCACGGGGCGCATCGAGATCTGGCAGAAGGTCATCGAGCACGGATCGCAGCATCCCTGGATCGGGTGGGGCTGGGTCAGCTACTGGCCCACGTGGATCGAGCCGTTCGCGAGCCTCGACACGAAGGTCGGTCTGCCCGTGCCGAGCGCGCACAACGCCTGGCTCGACGTCTGGTTCCAGCTCGGCCTGCTCGGCGTGCTCGTGTTCGCGCCGCTCGTCGTGCTCACCCTGCTCCGCACCTGGTTCCGCGCCGTCGATCAGCCGCGCCGCGGGCCCGGTGCCGCGCTCCCCTACGCGACCAGCGCGCTCTGGCCCTTCCTGATGATGGTCGCCCTGCTCGTGCAGTCCCTCACCGAGAGCCGGATCCTCGTCGAGAACGGCTGGCTGCTGCTCGTGATCCTCGCGGTCAAGTCCCGCGTCGACTTCCGACTGCCGTCACCCGATACCGAGCCCGCGATGCTGCCCTGGCGGCGCATCCCGATCCCTCGGGAAGCCCCGGGTGCCGCCGCGGTGCGACCGGATCGGGCCTCGCGATGATGCCCGTGCAGGAGCGCCTGCCGGCGCTCCGGGAGGACGCGCGGATCGAACGGGACGCGCTGCTCGAGCAGCGCGGTCGCATGGGCGAGGATCCCGCCGAATCGATCGAGACGCTGCCCAGCGTCGACGTGCTCGTGGTCCGCGCCGTGCGCGACGAGCTCCTCGAGGAGCAGGGGCGCCTCGCCGAGTTCGCGCTGGCGCGCCTCGCCTCGCGCGGCTCCGGCCCGGACGCCGTCATCCACCGACGCAATGCCGACCGCGTCGAGTTCGAGCTCATGCGCGAGGTCGCCCGTCTCTGCCCGGAGCTCACGCTCGCGGTCTGGGAGTGCACCGCGGGTCTCGAGCTCGATCGCCGGCCCGCCGGAGCCTGAGCCCGGCCGCGGCGGACGTGAATTGCGCCGTCGGCGCAGGCGGACTTGAATGGTCCGGATGTCCACTTCGATCGTTTCCGCGCGCACGGCCCGCAGGCGCGACCGCGCACGGTCGCGCACGAGCACCCCGGTGCGCACCGATATCCAGGCGCTCCGCGCGATCGCTGTCGGGCTGGTCCTGCTCAACCACCTCTGGCCGTGGCACGTCCCGGGCGGTTACATCGGCGTCGACATCTTCTTCGTCATCTCCGGCTTCCTCATCACCTCGCACCTGCTGCGGGAGCACGATCGACGGGGCACGATCTCACTGCCGCGCTTCTACGCGAGGCGCGCAAAGCGCCTCCTCCCCGCGGCGCTGCTCGTCGCGCTCGCCTCCCTCGCCGCAGCGATCCTCTGGGTGCCGGCCGAGCGCTGGGAGCGCATCGCGCGCGAGGTGTTCGCGGCGAGCGCCTACTTCGAGAACTGGGTGCTGACGCTCACCTCGGTCGACTACTCGGCACAGAGCGAGGCCGCGACCCCCGTTCAGCACTACTGGTCGTTGTCGGTGGAGGAGCAGTTCTACCTGGTCTGGCCGGCGCTCATCCTGCTCGTCGGCTGGCTCGCCGAGCGGCGGGCGCGCGGCGCGGTGCGCCCGGCGCTGATCGCGCTGACCGTCGGGCTGGGTCTCGTCTCGTTCGCATTCTGCCTGTGGCTGACGGGCGCGGACAGCGCGGTCGCCTACTTCCACACCTTCGTCCGCGGCTGGGAGTTCCTCGCCGGCGGGGCGCTCGCCTTCGCGGGTGCCCGGATCGAGCGCCTGCTCGCGCGCCCCGGAGGCAGCGCAGTGCGCGGCGTCGCCCAGTGGATCGGGCTCCTCGCGCTCGCCTTCGCCGCGCTCCGGTTCACGGCGGAGACGCCGTTCCCGGGAGCCTGGGCCCTCGTGCCGGTCGGAGCGACCGCGCTGCTGATCGCGACGGGGTCCGAGGCGCCCGCGTGGTCGCCCCTGCGGTGGCTGTCCTGGCGCCCCGTGCAGTACGTCGGCGACATCTCATACTCGCTGTACCTCTGGCACTGGCCGCTGATCGTGATCCTGCCCTTCGCCCTGCATCGCGAGCTCGGCACGACCGCCCGCATCGGGGTAATCGCGATCAGCCTCGTACTCGCGGCCGCGACGAAGCACCTCGTCGAGGATCCGGGCCGGTCCCGCCTGTTCGCATCGGCGCGTCCGCGGGTGCCGCTGCTCGCCGCGCTCGCCTCGGCGCTCCTGATCGGGGCCGCAGCGCTGGGCGTCACCGCGTCCGCGTCCGCGCTGCAGCAGCGCGCGGCCGATCGGGAACGAGCATTCGCGGCCTCGGAGTGCTTCGGGGCGGGGGCGCTCGCACCGGACGCCCGGCAGCGCTGCGGCGATCCGTTCGGTCCGGCGAAGGTGCCGCCGGGCGGCGACCGCAACACCCCCTGGTTCAGCCCGCAGGAGTGCGTGCTGGCACCGCCCGATCGGCAGATCCTCGCGGACGGCAAGCCGAGCCTCGTGGAGTGCGATTTCAGCGGTTCCGCCGGCTCGCGTCCCGCGGAACCGAAATCGGAATCGAAGTCGACCTCGGGCGAAGTCTGGCTCGTCGGAGATTCCCACGCGGAGCATTGGAAGGGCGCCGTATACGATCTCGCACGCGGGAACGACTGGCGGGTCCGCACGACGATGCACGGCGGCTGCCCGCTCGTCGATGCCCCGCTGGCGACGTTCAAGGGTGCGCCCGCGAAGAAGACCGCCTCCTGCGCGGCTTGGAACACCGAGGTCGGGGATCGCCTGCGCGCGGCCCCGCCGTCGCTCCTGATCGTCTCGCTCTGGGGCGCTGCCGAGGTCGTGGACGACGGGACGGGACGCCCCCAGACCGAGCAGTACGCCGACGGCGTCCGTTCCCTCTTCGACGATCTGGCTCGGTCGGGCACCGAGATCGCGGTGATCCGCGACATCCCGAACGATGGCGCCCGACTCGGCATCGACTGCGTCACGGCGAACGGGAACCGCCCGGAGGGCTGCACTGCTCCGATGCGCGAGGCGCTGAAACCGGATCCGTTGGCCGAGGCCGCGGCGGGCCTCGGGCTCCCAAACACCCGGGTGGTCGACCTCACACCCCGCTTCTGCGCCCCGAGCGGGCGCGAGGGCGGTACCCCCGGTCCGATCTGCAGCGGCGTGATCGGCGGGGTTCCCGTGTTCTACGACCGTGATCACCTGTCCCGGAGCTACGCAAAATCTCTCGCCGAACCGCTCGGCCGGGAGCTCGGACGCGCGCTGGGTCGTCCGCTGCTCCCGCCGAAACCCGAACAGTAATCTCGGCAGGGTACGATGCCGTATCGTCGCGGCCCGTCCGCGCCGATGGACGAACCCGAAAGGTCGCGTACTCCGCCGATGCCCACCACCCTGCAGCACATCGTCTTCCCCGAGAACCGGGATCCCGACGTCCTCCCGCTCTACACGGACCCGGAGACCTGGTCCTCGATCAACGGGGAACCGGTGCGGTTGAGCTCGGTCGCGCACATCGACGACGTGCTGTCGCGCGACAGCGCACGCGTCCGCAGCGGCCAGCGCGTGTCCTACGGCACCTACTTCAACGCGTTCCCCGCCGCCTACTGGCAGCGGTGGACCGTGGTCGACTCCGTCGCGCTCACGCTGCGCGTGCGGGGCGCCGGCACCGCGATCGTCTACCGCACCAATGCGGGCGGCGCTCAGCAGCGGGTCGACTCCCGCGAGTTCGCCAGCGCCGAGAGCACCGGGGCCGGCTCCGACCTCGAGCTGCGTTTCGAGCTGCCGCTCAACAACTTCGGCGACGGCGGCTGGTACTGGTTCGATCTGATCGCCGGAGAATCCGACGTGACGCTCGTCGGCGGCGACTGGAGCACCGACGCGGAGCCCACGTCGACCGGCCGCCTGAGCCTCGGCATGACCACGTACAACAAACCCGACTACTGCGTCGCGACGCTCGAGAACATCGCGGGCAACCCGGCGCTCGTCGACGTGATCGACCGCATCTTCCTCGTCGACCAGGGCACGCGCAAGGTGCGCGACGAGGCCGGCTTCGACGCGGTCGCCGCCCGCCTCGGCGAGACGCTGAACGTGATCGAACAGGGCAACCTCGGCGGGTCGGGCGGGTTCTCGCGCGCCATGGCCGAGACGCTCGATCGCCCCGATTCCGACTTCCTGCTGCTGCTCGACGACGACGTGGAGTTCGAGACCGAGAGCGCGCTGCGCGCCCTGCAGTTCGGGCGCTTCAGCCGGGAACCCACCATCGTCGGCGGGCACATGTTCGACCTGCTCGACAAGCCCGTGCTGCACGCCTGGGCCGAGGTCGTGCGCCCGGGCCCCTTCATGTGGGGGCCGTCGTTCCCGGAGCAGAGCCGGCACGACTTCCGCGCGAGCAACCTGCGGCAGACCCCGTGGATGCACGCGCGCCTCGACTCGGACTACAACGGCTGGTGGATGTGCTTGATCCCGAAGCGGGTGATCGCCGAGGTCGGGCTGTCGCTCCCCGTGTTCATCAAGTGGGACGACGCCGAATACGGTCTGCGCGCCCGCGAGCACGGCTTCCGCACCGTCTCGCTGCCCGGTGTGGCGCTCTGGCACGTGTCGTGGCTCGACAAGGACGACACGCAGGACTGGCAGGCGTTCTTCCACACCCGGAACCGCATCATCGCCGGCCTGCTGCACTCGCGCGAACCGCACGGCGGCCTCATACTCCAGAACAGCGGCCGGCAGGACCTCAAGAAGCTGCTCAACATGCAGTACTACGCTGTGCAGCTCGCGGTCGACGCGCTGCGCTCGGTGCTCGACGGGCCGAACGGCCTGCACGCCGACATCGGCAAGGCGATGCCGCGCGCCCGCAGCATCGCGGCGGAATTCCCCGAGACCCGCGTCTACCGCTCGGGCGATCCCGAGACGCCCGTCGCGCGCGGCGGGCGCGCACTGCCGCAGCTCGGCGAGAGCGGATCCCCCACGGGCATCCGTCTGGCGCTCTTCACGCTGAAGGCCACGCCGAAGCACTGGCTCCGGAACGGCGACGAGCGCAACGCGCCCGAGCCGGAGCTCGAGTACGCGAAGCGCGACGCGAACTGGTGGCGCGTGCCCGGGCACCACAGCGTCGTCGTCGGCACCGCCGACGGCGCCGGTAAGGCCTGGTACCGGCACGATCGAGCCAAGTTCCGCCGGCTGCTCAAGGAGAGCCGTGCGCTCACCCGGGAGATCTCGCGCAACTGGGATCGGCTCGCGGCCGAGTACCGTGCCGCGCTGCCCGAGCTCGTCTCGGTCGAGGAGTGGCGCAAGACCTTCGAGGGGCGCTAGGAGCCCCTCTGGCTGTCGACGGGTGTCTAGCGCGAGTCGTTGAACCGCACCCAGTAGGACTGCAGCCGGTGGAAGAGCGTCTGTTCGGAGAAGCGGCTGAACGGGTAGACGTCGGCGTGGAGCCAACCGTAGAAGCGGTTGTGGGCGCCGATTCGCTCGCCGTGGGGCCCGAGCGTCGACGCCGCGCCTCGGCTCGCCGCTGAGACCTCACGGGTCAGGGATCGCCTGGGATCGAGCGTGCAGGTCGCGCCCATCTGCGGCCCGCTGCCGAAATCGACCGACCAGAGGGTCTCGTGCACGGCGATGTGATCCGGGTGCGGGTAGTCGAAGCAGGGATAGAACCCGCCCTCATGGGCGTAGGCCCCCACGATCCCCTCGACCGGCAACTGGGCCGCGAGACCCCAGTCTCCGCGGTTCTCCAGCAGCTGCCGGATCGCCAGCGAGACCCGCTGTTGGTCGAGGTCCCCGTCTCCCAGGTTGAAGAAGACCAGCGCGCCCCGCTCACCGCGGTCGTGGAATACAAGGACCCGACGGAGCCGCTCGTCGCAGTTCGACCGCGCCGCGGGCCCGTCGGCGTCGGTTCGGCACAGCTCGACCCCTCCGGTGTCGAGGACGAAGGTCTCGGGTTCCCCGAAGTCACCGGGAAGCGTCGGATCGGTCTCGCTCATGGTCTCGTAGAACCGGACTGCGGACTCGACTCGAGCGGCTTCGCAGCTCTCGGTCCAGCGGCCCGCGGGCGTCGGCTCCGGAGCCGCCTCGCCGAGATCCTCCTGGATCGCCGTCGAGTAGAGGGCGGGGTCGCAGAACCCGCTCTGCTCGCCCAGCGTCATCGTCGCGAAGATCTTGTAGTCCAGGCGTCGCGACTCGGCCTGCGCCCAGAACTGGAACTCGTCGTCCGCGTGCGGAGCGATGTAGAGGACCGCTCCTGCCCGCTCCTGCGCCTGGGCTGCGGATAACGCCGACATCGCGGTGGTCGCCGTCGTGATCGAGCAGATCGCTACGGCCCACGCGAAGATGCGGCGGAGGCGGACGGCGCCGCACTCGCCCCTCCGAGGTGAGGTCCTCACATTTCCCCTCATGCCCGCAGATAGATCTTCCGTCGGTGCAGAAGCATCGCGAGGAGCACCCACCCGCCGAGCAGGGCACCGGTCCACAGGGTCTGCGCGAAGAGCGGCGACGGCAAGTGCATCACGAACCGTTGAGCGATCGACAGCCCGCCCGAACCGAACGGCTGATCGAGCACCCGGGTGAGCACGTGCGAACCGAAGTAGACGAGCAACGAGTTGCGCCCCATGGAGATGAGCGGGAACGACGCGCGCCGCTCGACAGGCGTCTGCGGCTTCCGATCGTTGAGCAGGTACCCCGCGATGAGGAGGAGGATCGCGATCGCCGCGATGCCGAGCGCGAAGGGGGCGGTCCACATCCGTTTCATCACCGGGAGCTGCACGCCGAAGGGCAGCGCGTACACGTAGACGAGGAACCAGGCGAGAAGGACGAAGAACGCGCCGTGGAGCACCATCGGCCGGATGTCGTGCCAGACCGGAGCGACCTCCGCCTCCGCCGATCTCCGTGCCGCGATCGCGCGCATCAGGTGCCCGACGGTGGCGCCGGCGCTCGCCGAGACCATGGCACCCAGGAGCACGACGAGTCCTTCCGGGTCGTGCCCGAGGGCACCCTGCGCGTAGACGTGGGACGCACCGAAGACGGTGGTATCGATCGGCCCGCTGGGATTGCACTCCCGGGTGAGGATCCCGAATCGGCACTCGGAGCCGGAGATGAGGAGCAGCGTCGAGTGCGCGACCGCGAAGACGACCGTGAGGACGGCCCAGCCGCGTGCGTTCCGGGTGACCAGGTGCAGCAGCGCGATCCCTGGCACGATCAGCGCGTAGAGCTGGAGGACCCCCGTGAAGCGCCAGGTCGCCGGGTCGATGCTCCAGCTCATCACCGCGTTGTAGGCGAGACCGAGCACGGCGAGGACGACCACGCGCCGCAGGAGCGGGAGGAACCTGACGCCGCGGCTCATCGCGAAGGCGAGTCCGCACCCCGACAGCGTGACGAACAGCGGGAAGACGAGATCGATGGGGTGCACGCCGTCCCAGGGCGAGTGGTCGAACCAGGCCGGCATGAACAGGAGGCTGTTGACGGTGACGCTGAGCACCAGCATGCAGCCCCGGGCCCAGTCGAGTGCCGCGAAGCGATTCCGCGTTCCCGGGTTCGGCACGGAGGCTTCCGCGCATCGGGCGGGATTCACTACCGGCATCTCCTTCATCGCCGAACAGGTACAAATTCGGCGTTTCGGTAAACGGTAGCATGTTAGCGCAAGAACATGTCTCCCTTTGAAAATGCCTCACCCCTCCTCGCCGACCGATCACGAGGAGGGGCGTCCGTCACCTCCGAATTGCGTGGTCCCGCTCACGCCCCGGCGGTGTGCTCCACGAGCGGGAGCACACGGCTCGAGAAGTGCGTGCGCAGCGCGATCGACGACGCGGTGCGCGCGACGCCGGGCACGAGCGCGATCCGATCGAGCACGCTCTGCAGCTGATCCGCGTCGTGCGCGACCACGCGCAGCTGCATGTCGGCGATGCCGGTGACCGTGTGCATGTCGACGATCTCGGGGATCGCGCGGGCGAGCGCCGTCGCGACCTTGTCGTGCCCGACCTTCTGATCGATCTCGACCTGGCAGAACGCCGTCAGCGCGTACCCCAGACCGCGCGGATCGATCCGCGGGACGATCCCCTCGATCACGCCGTGCTCGTGCAGCCGGGCCAACCGGCTGATCACGGTGCCCCGGGCCACGCCGAGCCGCCGCGCGCATTCCAGCACGGGCAGCTGCGGCGAGTCGGTGAGCAGCCGGATCAGGGCCGCGTCGAGCTCGTCGATCCGCATCGTCACTCCTTCGTCGTCGGCGTCCCCGGTTCGGCCCCGGTCCCGCCCGCCTCGCGCCGGACCACACCGGGCCGGGACAGGCCTCGGGTGAGCCGCGCGACGAGCAGCAGGGCCAGGGTGAGGCCGAGCGTCAGCAGCAGCTGCGTCCGCGCCCCCTCGTTGAACATCGCGAGCACGATGATACCGGCGAGCAGCACGAGCGCGGCCCCCGAGAGCCAGGGGAAGCCCCACATCCGCATCGGCAGCGCCTCGCCCGCGGCGTCGGCCCGACGGCGCAGGATCAGCTGCGCCAGCGCGGTCGCCGCCCACATCACGAGCAGCGTGGATCCGACCACGTTGAGCAGTGCGGGCAGCACCTGCTCCGGCCAGATCCAGTTGAGGATCACGGTGACGAAGCCGAAGGCGACCGACGCGAGCACCGCGAACCGCGGCACCCCGCGCTCGCTCGTGCGCATGAGGACGAACGGAGCGAGCCCGCGCTCGCTGAGCGAGAAGATCATGCGCGACGCGCCGTAGATGTTCGCGTTCATCGCCGACAGCAGGGCGACGATCACGATGAGATCCATCACGAGGCCCACACCCGGGATCCGGAGGGTGTCGAGCACGGCCGAGAAGGGCCCCGCGAGCACGGCGGCGTCGTTCCAGGGCAGCACCGCGACGATCACGAAGATCGATCCCACGTAGAACACCAGGATCCGGACCATGACCTCGCGCACGATCCGGCGGATGTTGCGGGCCGGGTTGTCGGACTCGGCCGCGGCGATCGCGACGACCTCGGTGCCGCCGAAGGCGAAGACGACGATGAGCAGCGCGCCCGCGATACCGGTGATCCCGGTGGGCGCGAATCCGCCGTGGTCGACGAGGTTGCCCACGCCCGCGGCCGGGGTGCCGGGGATCAGCCCGACGATGGCGAGCACACCGACGACGAGGAACGCGATGATCGCGGCCACCTTGATCGTCGCGAACCAGAACTCGAATCGCCCGTAGTTGCGCACCCCGAGCAGGTTGACCGCGGTCAGCGCGACCACGAACACCAGCACCCAGACCCAGTCGGGCAGTCCGGGGAAGCGGTGCGCGACGATGCCCGCGGCACCCGTCGCCTCGGCCGCGATCACGACGACGAGCTGGATCCAGTACAGCCAGCCGACGGCGCTGCCGACGCTGCGTCCCATCGCCTTCTGCGCGTAGGAGCTGAACGCGCCGGAGCTCGGGTTGGCCGCGACCATCTCGGCGAGCATCGCCATGACGAGCACGACGAGAGTGCCGGCGACGAGGTAGGAGACGATGACGGCGGGGCCGGCGATGCCGATCGCCTGCCCGGAGCCGACGAACAGGCCGGCTCCGATGGCGCCGCCGAGGCCCATCATCGAGATCTGCCGGCGGGTGAGCCCGGGCTGCAGGCCCTTCGTCGTGGTCGTGATGGTGGGCACCTCGGTCATGCGAGCACCCCCTCGGCGGCGACGCGACCCGCGGCCCGGCCGCCGGCCGCGGCGGCGAGCGCG
>NZ_LAYO01000025.1 GCF_000980875.1 Leucobacter sp. Ag1
GCGGTCGATCTCGCCGAGCTCGATCAGCGGTTCGACCATGTTGTGGGACAGCACCGAGCCGGTCGCGCGCTCGACGCCGAGGGTGCGCGAGTGGGCGACGCCGAGCTCCGCGACCTCGACGGCCTCGCGGAAGCGGCCGAGCAGGTTGAGCGTGTCGGCGTAGTTGACTCGGTGGCGCAGCTGGCTGTCGTGGTCGACCGCGTGCTCCCACGACAGTCGGAAGTCGGCGAGCCCGGCTGTGACCTGGCCCAGGTGCACCCGCGCGCAGCCGCGCAGGTTCGCGGCGACCGACATCGCGGTCTCCGAGTCGACGGTCTCGGCGAGCCGGTACGCTTCGTCGGCGGTCGCGACGGCCTGCTCGAGCCGAGCACCGGTGAGGTGGCGTCCGCCCAGGAAGTTGAGGAGGGTGGCGCGCAGCTGCGCCTCGCCGGGGTCGCCGTCGATCACCTCGAGCGCCTTCGTCAGCAGCGGGACGGTGCCGTGCCGCCCGAGATTCTGCAGGTAGAGCGCGCGGTCGCGCAGCAGGCGCGCGTGCACCGCGGGCTCAGCGGTCGCGGGATCGAGCTCGTCGAGGGCGAGCGAGACCACCGCGAGCGCGCGCTCGCCGTCCCCGCCGTTGCGCAGGATGGATCCGAGCCGGGCGAGGAACGCGATGCGTTCGGTGCCTGCGACGGCGCCCGCGTCGGGCACCTGATCCCAGAGCTCGAGGGCGAGCTCGCCGAAGCGGGCCGCGGTGGAGAACGCGTAGGCGTTCTTCGCCTGCTGCATGGCGCACACGGACGCGGCGAGGGCGCGCGGTGCGTCGCGCGCCTGATGCCAGTGGTAGGCCAGCGCGGCCTCGGATCCGCCCGTGCGCTCAAGCAATTCGGCGTAGCTGCGGTGCAGGCGGGCGCGCTCGCCCGGGAGCAGATCGTCGTGCACCGCCTCGCGCAGCAGCGCGTGGCGGAAGCCGTACGCCTCGCCGTCGCGGATGGTGAGGATGCCGGCGGTCATGGTCTCGCGCAGCGCATCGTCGAGCCGGTCGTCGCCGCCCGCGAAGAGCTCGGCGAGCGGCTCGTGCGCGAGGGGGCCCTCGGCCCCGGACGCCAGCCGGACGATGCGCCGGGCGTCGTCGCCGAGACTGTCGAAGCGGGCGAGGAGCACGTCGCGCAGCGTGTCGGGCAGCGGCCCTTCGGGCTTGCAGAGCAGCTCCTCGACGAAGAACGGGACGCCCTCGCTGCGCTCGACCAGGTGCGCGAGCTCGGCGTCGTCGACGGCGCCCCGCAGCCCGAAGACGAGATCGCGCACGGCGACCGTGTCGAGGCGGGCGAGCGACAGGCGCTCGAGGAGCCGGGCGCGCTCGGCCTCCGCCAGGAAGGTGCGGATCGATCCGCCCCGACGGACCTCGTCGACGCGGCAGGTGAGGAGGAACAGCACGGGCCGCCCGGCGAGCGCGCGGAGCAGGAACGACAGCATCGACAGCGTCGCGGCGTCGGCCCAGTGCAGGTCCTCGACGATCACCACGACGGGTCGGGTCGCCGCGGCGGCTTCGAGGAGGTTCGCGATGGTCTCGCCGAGCCCCTCGGGGCGGATCGCGGAGCGGTCGATCGGCCCGGCGGTGCGCTCGGGCAGCAGCAACTGCAGGGCGTCGCGCCCCGGCCCCGCGGCCTCGTCGGCGGCGTCGCCGAGCGCGTCGAGAACGCCCCGCAGGATCGCGGGGAGCGGGCCGTAGGGCGCCGGCGTCGATCCGTAGTCGAGGCACCAGCCGGTGAGGACGGTGGCCCGGCCCGCGACGGACCGCCGGAACTCGGACGTGAGCCGCGACTTGCCGATGCCGGCCTCGCCCCCGATGAGCTGCGACGCGGCCTCGCCCGCCTCGGCACGGCGCAGGGCGTCGTCGAGGCACGCGAGCTCGGCGTCCCGGCCCACCATGGCGGGGGAGGCGGTGGCGAGTGACATGGTCTCATCCTGCCACCCGCCACCGACATTCGCGGCGACGCCGATCACGCGGGATGCGGGGTGCGGTCGCTCGCGTTCCCGACGCGCTCGCGCCTGGCACGGGCGGCGTCGGTCGGGACGCGGTGCGCGGCGAGCTCGGCGAGTGCACGGCGCACGATCCCGATGCGTGGAACGACCTGGTCCCGGTGCTCGGCGGCGATGCGCGCCCGTTCGGCCCGTACCGCGGCCTGCGCGATCTCCTGCTCGGTGACGCGGTATCCCATGTAGGTGTTGAGGTCCATGATGCTCTCCCTGTCTCGGTAGGTTCTACGGTCCTCGCTAAGGCCCCTCGGCCCCATCGGGCAGGTGCCCTATTTCCCGCCGGGGGATCCTTACTTCCGGGCTCCGGGCTCCGGGCTCCGGGCCCGCGGCGGTCCTCGCGCTCCGCTCCTCGCCACCCACCTCCCGAACGGTCGTTTCTCGGTCGAGTGAGCAGTTGTCCATGAAATGAGGCCGTATTCCATGGACAACTGCTCACTCGA
>NZ_LAYO01000009.1 GCF_000980875.1 Leucobacter sp. Ag1
GCCGCCGCGCTCGCCGAGGACGACGCGCTGCGACTCGGCACGCACCAGCTGGTCGAGGAACGCACCACCGCCGTGGTGGACGGCAGGATCCGCGTGCGCCTGGTCCGGCGCCTCGGCGCGATCCCGCTCGCGTCGACGCCCACGGCGGCCCGGGCGGAGGACACCGGCCCGGCGTTCGCCGCGCACCTGCGCGAGCTCGGACTCGACGCCCTCGACTGGACGGAAGCAGCGCGGTCGCTGCGCGGACGCCTCGCCCTGCTGCGCCGCGAACTCGGCGAACCCTGGCCCGACGTGAGCGACACCGCGCTGCTCGACCGGATCGACGCGTGGCTCGGCCCCGACCTCGAGCGCATGCGCCCCGGCGGATCGCTGCGCCGGATCGACCTCGCGCAGGCGCTGCGCCGGCTGCTCCCCTGGCCCGAGGCGGCGCGGTTCGACGAGCTGGCCCCGGAGCGCCTGCCGCTCCCCTCCGGGTCCACCGCGCGCGTCGAGTATCCGCAGCCGACCGGGACCGACGACGCCGTCGAGCAGCCGGTCGTCTCGGCCAAGCTGCAGGAGGTCTTCGGCCTCGCCGAAACGCCCCGGCTCGCGGGCGGCCGCGTGCCGGTGCTGTTCCACCTGCTCTCGCCCGCCCGCCGCCCGCTCGCCGTCACCTCGGACCTGCGATCGTTCTGGAACGGCCCGTACCAGGAGGTGCGCCGCGAGATGCGGGGCCGCTACCCCAAGCACCCCTGGCCCGAGGATCCCTGGACCGCGCAGGCGACCGCGCGCACGCGCACCCGGTAGGCTCGAACGCTATGGCCATCGGATCGACGATTCATACCTTCACCGTGCAGCTCGCGGACGTCGATCGCGGGGTCTACGACGACTTCACGATCCGCGTCGCCCGGCATCCGTCCGAGACGGACGCGTACATGATGACCCGGATCCCCACGTGGGCCGGCCGATGAAGCGGAGCGCGGCCTCGGTGGGGACGACGTGCAGTTCGTGGCCCGCCTCGACGAGCAGCCCCGCGAGCAGGACCGCCTTGTACGCCGCGATCCCGCCGGCGCCTCCGAG
>NZ_LAYO01000023.1 GCF_000980875.1 Leucobacter sp. Ag1
GGGTGCCGGGGCCGGGGCGGGCGCCGGGGCCGTCCGCGGGTCCGATCCCTGCGGCACCGGAGCGGACGGCATGGCCTGCCGCAATTCCGGATGCACCGTGGTGCCCCGCCCGTGACCGGCCGAGAGGTAGCCCTCGGCGATCAGCTGCTCGTAGGCCGCGACGACGACGCCGCGGGCGACGCCGAGCTGGCGCCCGAGCTCGCGCGTCGCCGGCACGGATTCGCCGGCGCGAAGCACGCCGCGGTCGATCGCGTCGCGGATCTGGGCCGCGAGCTGCACGGGGAGCGGCGCGTCCGCCGAGCGGTCCAGCGGCGCCGAGAGCGTGAGCGAGGCCGCCCTGGCGGAGCGCGCGCGAGCGCGCGGATCGGAATCGAGCATGCCTCGATTCTTGCACTTTGCTTCACCCTTGGTCCATTCGAACTCACAAGAAATGGACCTTGTCACGGACCAATGACGTTCGTCAGGCTGTTCGGCATGACTGATTCCCAGAACCCCGGAACCCCCGACCTCCTCGACGCCATCGGCTCGCCGCTCGTGAAGCGCGGACTCGCCGACATGCTCAAGGGCGGCGTGATCATGGACGTCGTCACGCCCGAGCAGGCGCGCATCGCCGAGGACGCGGGCGCCGTCGCCGTCATGGCGCTCGAGCGCGTCCCCGCCGATATCCGCGCGCAGGGCGGCGTCGCCCGCATGAGCGACCCCGACCTCATCGACGGGATCAAGGCCGCAGTCTCGATCCCGGTCATGGCGAAGGCCCGCATCGGCCACTTCGTCGAAGCGCAGGTGCTCGAGGCGCTCGAGGTCGACTACATCGACGAGAGCGAGGTGCTCTCCCCCGCCGACTACGTGAACCACATCGACAAGCGGGCGTTCACCGTGCCCTTCGTCTGCGGGGCGACGAACCTGGGCGAGGCCCTGCGCCGCATCGCCGAGGGCGCCGCCATGATCCGGTCCAAGGGCGAGGCCGGCACCGGCGACGTCTCGGAGGCGACGAAGCACATCCGCACCATCAAGCGCGAGATCGCCCGGCTCGGCTCGCTCGATGCCGACGAGCTCTACGTCGCGGCCAAGGACCTGCAGGCGCCCTACGACCTCGTCGCCGAGGTCGCCCGCACCGGCAAGCTCCCCGTCGTGCTCTTCACCGCGGGCGGCGTCGCGACCCCGGCCGACGCCGCGATGATGATGCAGCTCGGCGCCGACGGCGTCTTCGTGGGATCCGGCATCTTCAAGTCGGGCGATCCCGCCGCCCGCGCGGCCGCGATCGTGCGCGCCACCGCCCGCTTCGACGACCCCCGCGAGATCGCCGCTGCTTCGCGCGGGCTCGGCGAGGCCATGGTGGGGATCAACGTCGCCGATCTCGCCGCCCCGCACCGCCTCGCCGAGCGCGGCTGGTGAGCCGGGTGCGCGCGGGGGTGCTCGCGCTCCAGGGCGGCGTCGCCGAGCACGCACGCGTGCTCGAACGGCTCGGCGCCGAGGTGACCCTCGTCCGCCGCGAGCGCGACCTCGCGGGGCCCGACGGCCCGCGGCTCGACGCGCTCGTGCTGCCCGGAGGCGAGTCGAGCACGCAGGATCGCCTGCTGCGCCTGCTCGACCTCGCGAGCCCCCTGCGCGCCGCGATCTCGGCGGGACTCCCGACGCTCGGCACCTGCGCCGGCCTGATCCTGCTCGCGCGCGAGGTGCTCGATCCCGCTCCGGGCCAGCGATCCCTCGGGTTCCTCGACGTCGCCGTGCGCCGCAACGCCTTCGGCGCGCAGCTGGCCTCGACGGAGGCCGAGTTCGCGGTGGACGTCGCGGGCGTCTCGGGAACCGGTGCGG
>NZ_LAYO01000103.1 GCF_000980875.1 Leucobacter sp. Ag1
GACTGCACCGGCACGGGGGCCGTGCGCGGCGGAGCCGGAACCGGACGCGCGGCGGGCGGGCCCGCGTCGCGCCCGGCGCGGCGGGACGCGGTCACGATTCGAGCGCGGTCGCGAGGTTCTCGGGGATCGCAGCGAGGTAGGCGTCGAGGTTCCGCTTCGTCTCGGCGACGCTGTCGCCGCCGAACTTCTCGGTGACGGCATCGGCCAGCACGAGCGCGACCATCGCCTCGGCGACCACGCCGGCTGCCGGAACGGCCGAGACGTCGGAGCGCTGGTGGTGCGCCTTCGATTCCTCGCCCGTGGAGACGTCGATGGTGGGCAGCGCGTGCGGGACCGTCGCGATGGGCTTCATGCCCGCGCGGACGCGGAGCAGCTGACCGGTGGTCATGCCGCCCTCGATACCGCCGGCCCGGCCCGTGTCGCGCACGATCCGGCCGTCGCGCAGGTGCAGCTCGTCGTGCGCCTCGGAACCGCGGCGCCGGGTCGTCTCGAAGCCGTCGCCGACCTCGACCGCCTTGATCGCCTGGATGCCCATGAGCGCGCCGGCGAGACGCGAATCGAGCCGTCGATCCCAGTGCACGTAGGAGCCGAGCCCCGGGGGCAGGCCGTAGGCGAGCACCTCGACGATACCGCCGATGGTGTCGCCCGACTTCTTGGTGTCGTCGACCTCCGCGACCATGCGCTCGCTGGTCGCCGCGTCGAAGCAGCGCAGCGGATCGGCATCGAGCGCGGCGACGTCCTCGGGACGGGGCAGCGGAGTGCCTGCGGGGGTTTCGACCGCACCGATCGAGACCGTGTGGCTGACGAGCCGGATCCCGAGCTCGGCCAGGAACGCACGTGCCACGGCGCCGAGGGCGACGCGGGCGGCGGTCTCCCGGGCGCTCGCGCGCTCGAGCACCGGCCGGGCCTCGTCGAAGCCGTACTTCTGCATACCGGTCAGGTCGGCGTGGCCGGGGCGGGGACGCGTCAGCGGGGCGCCTCTGCCGCGGGACTTCTCGGAGAGCTCGATCGGCTCGGGGCTCATCACCTCGGTCCACTTGGGCCACTCGGTGTTGCCCACGCGGATCGCGACCGGGCCGCCGATGGAACGGCCGTGCACGACACCGCCCGAGAGGTGGAGCTCGTCCTGCTCGAACTTCATGCGCGAGCCGCGGCCGTAGCCGAGCTTGCGCCGTTCGAGGTCGGCGCGGATCCCGTCGATCGAAACGGGCACACCGGCGGGCAGCCCCTCGAGCACGGCAATGAGTTCTGGGCCGTGGGATTCCCCGGCCGTGAGCCAACGCAGCATGGATCTATCTTTCCATACGCGGCAGGCCTGCGGCGCCGCGCATGACGTCGAGCAACGCGGCCTCGTCGGGCAGCGGGAACGACGGCTCCCCCGCGACGAAGATCCGGGCCTGCACCAGCGCCTGCTCCACGAGCATGTCGAGGCCCGGGTGAGCGGTGCCGCCCGCGACCCGCCAGCGCTCCGCGAGCGGGGACGGCCAGGGATCGTAGGCGACGTCGAAGAGCGGAGCCCGCTCCAACCCGGCGGGCAGCTCGATCCCGTGTCCGGCGGGCCCCGGCAGCGCCGAGATGACGAGCGTGGCGTCGGCCGCCTCGACTGTCACAGTCCCGTCTTCGGTGCCGAGCACCGCTCCGGAGACGCGCACCGCTGCGCCCGAGCCCTCGCTCGTCCCGTCGAATCGCGCCGCGAGATCGGCGACCGCAGCGGAGTTGCGCGCGAGGATCGTGATGCGCTCGGCGCCGAGGCTGCGGGCTGCGAGCAGAGCGGAGACCGCGGTGGCCCCCGATCCGAGCACGACCGTGCGCTGCGCCTCGAGGCCGGCACCGCGGATCGCCGCCGCGAGGCCCGGCACGTCGGTGTTGTACCCGGCCCAGCGCGGGGCCGCGTCGCCGGGTGCGACGATCCGGAACAGGGTGTTCACGACGCCGCTCTCGGTCGCGACGGGGTCGAGCACCGTCGCGATCCGATGCGCTTCCTCCTTCAGCGGCATGGTCACCGAGAAGCCGCGCCACTCGGGGCCCCGGCCCCGCAGGAACGCTTCGAGACCGTCCGCGCCGCAGCGCACGCGGGTGTAGCTCCAGTCCAGGCCGAGCGCGTCGTACGCGGCGCGGTGGATCCGCGGAGAACGGGAGTGCTCGATCGGGCGGCCGAGGACGGCCAGGCGCTGCGCAGTCGCCCGGAGCTCCGGCTCGTCGGCCGGGGCGCCGAGCGTCGTCGGATCAGTCACAGCGCTTGCCACCCGCGGCCCTGTGCGCCTCGCACCACTGCCCGAGCTTGGCCACCGCGGCCTCATGCTCCTCGTTGGTCTCCGAGAACACGGTCTCGCCGGTCTCGAGGTTGATCGGCACGAAGTAGAGCCACTTGCCCGGGGCCGGCTTCATCGCGGCCGCGATGGCGACGTCACCGGGGAGACCGATGGGCCCGATCGGCAGGCCGGGATTCGCGTAGGTGTTGTACTTGTTCGACGCATCGGCCCGCTCGGCCTCGGTGGTCCACACCGTGTGGGTGTTGCCGGTGCCGTACGCGACCGTCGCATCGGACTGCAGCTTCATGCCCTGATCGAGGCGGTTCTGGAACACGCGGGCGATCTTCGGGAAGTCCGCCTGGTTGGATCCCGCCTCGCGCTGCACGATGGAGGCGAGGGTGAGCACGCGCAGCTCATCGGCCTCGGGCACGCCGTGCTCGCGCAGCGCCTGCCCCATGCGCTCGACCATCTTCTTGATGATGGTCTCGGCGGTGTCGCCCGGCTCGAACGTGTAGGTGGCCGGGAACAGGAAGCCCTCGATCGAAGGAGCGGCCTTCGGGATCCCGTACTTGCTCGGGTCCTTGACCGCCGCGTCGAAATCGGCCTGCGGAATGCCGGTGACCTTCGAGATCCGAGCGAGCGCGTCCCTCGCGGCCATGCCCTCGGGGATCGTCACCGTCAGCTTGATCTGGTTCTTGGGGTCCTGCAGCGCGGCGAGAGCCGCCTTCGCGCTCATCTGCTTCTTCAGCTGGTAGGAACCGACCTGGAACTCGACGGCCGGATCCTGCTTGAGCAGCAGATCGTAGAACGCCTCCGACGTCTTCACGACGCCCTGCTTCGCCAGGGAGGCGGCGATGTCGCTGCCGATCTCGCCCTCGCGGATCGTGACCACCGCCGATCCGGTGCCGGAACCCTCGTAGTCGTTCTTCTCCCAGCCCATGGCCTTCGAGACCTGAGCACCGAAGCTCGACCAGAGCACCGCGACCCCTGCGCCGAGACCGCCGAGCAGGAGCACCGCGACGAGCAGGACGATGAGCACCCGCTTACCCGTGCTGCTCTCCTGCTTGGCGCGGCGTCCGCGCTTCTGGCGTGCGTTCATCGTTCGTCTCCTCGGTCTTCGGCGATCGGGTCGGCGTCCTGCGGGTCGAGCGCTTCGCCGGGGGGCGCGCTCTGCGCGCGCTCGGTGTCGAGCGCGTGCTGCAGGATGACGACGGCCGCGGCCTGGTCGATCACCCCGCGACTGTTCTTGGTGTTGCGTCCGGCCTGGTGCAGCTGGCTCTGGGCCGAGACGGTCGACAGGCGTTCGTCGACGAGGCGCACGGGCAGGCCGCGCTCGGCGAGCCGTCGGGCGAAGGCCTCGGCGTCGTCGGTCGACGGGGTGCGGTCGCCGCTCAGGCTCAGCGGCAGGCCGACCACGGCCTCGAACGCGCCGTGCTCGGCGAAGAGCACCGCGATCCGCTCCACGTCGTGCCCGCCCGAGGCGACACGCCGGACCGTCTCGACCGGCGTGGCGAGCATGCCGTGAGCATCGGAGCGGGCCACGCCGATCCTGGCGCGGCCCACGTCGATGCCGAGTCGTACGCCCGTGCGCACCCTACGCTCCGATGCTGCGCCGGATCTCGGCGAGCGCGTCGTCGATCTTGGAGACATCGGCGCCGCCGCCCTGCGCGAGGTCGGGCTTGCCGCCGCCCCCGCCGCCGAGCACCTGCGCACCGAGCTTCGCGAGGTCGCCCGCACGAACGCCCGCATCACGAGCCCCCGCGGTCGTCGCCGCGATCACGACGGGCTTGCCGCCGGCATCGCCCGCGAGCACGACCACACCGGCCTCGTCGGCCAGACGGTCGCGCAGCTGCAGCACCAGGCCCCGCACGTCGTCGGCGGAGCCGACCGTGCCGAGCGAGCCGAGCACGGCCCGGACCGAGCCGAGCGTCTCGGCGCCGGCGAGCAGCTCGGGGACGCGCTCCGCGAGCTTTGCAGCCTCCAGCTGGGCGATCTTCTTCTCGGCGGCCTTCAGCTGCGCGCCGAGATCCTGCACGCGCTGCACCAGCTCGCCGCGCGGCGTGCGCAGGCCCGCGGACAGCTCGTGCACGATCGCGCGCTCCGCGGCGAAGCTGCGGAAGGCTTCGAGGCCGACGAGCGACTCGATGCGGCGGTTCGTGGAACCGACCGAGCTCTCGGAGACGAGGTTGATCATGCCGACCTCGGCGGAGCTCGTCACGTGCGTGCCGGCGCAGAGCTCGCGCGACCAGGGACCGCCGATGTCGACGACGCGCACGCGGTCGCCGTACTTCTCGCCGAAGAGCGCCATGGCGCCCAGCGCCTTGGCCTCGTCGATCGGCATCTCGCGCGTGACCACCTCGTAGTCCGAGCGGATCGCCAGATTCGAGATCTCCTCGATCTCGCTCTTGGTCTCGGTGCTCAGCGCTTCGCCGTGGGTGAAGTCGAGGCGCAGGTAGCCGGCCTTGTTGTAGGAGCCTGCCTGATGCGCGTTCGAGCCCAGCACCTGGCGCAGGGCCGCGTGCACGATGTGCGTGCCCGAGTGCGCCTGCGTCGCGCCGCGCCGGTAGTCGGCGTCGACGCGGGTCTCGGCCCGCGCGTCGACGGCGATGGTGCCGACCTCGACGCGGACGGTGTGCACGATCAGGCCGGGAACCGGCTTCTGCACGTCGAGCACCTCGGCCTCGAAGCCGTCTCCGACGATGAGGCCCTGATCCGCGTCCTGCCCGCCGGACTCGGCCCACAGGCTGGTCTCGGCGAGCACGACCTCGGCGACCTGGCCCTCGCTCGCGGCGGGAACCGGCTTGCCGTCGACCACGATGCCCAGCACGCGGCTCTCGTGCGTCAGCTCGTCGTATCCGGTGAAGAGGGTCTCGCCCTGCCCGCGGAGCTCCTTGTAGATCGAGAGGTCGGCGCGCTGGCCCTTCTTGGCCTTCGCATCGGCCTTCGCGCGCTCGCGCTGCTCCTGCATGAGCGTCTTGAACACGCCCTCGTCGACGGTGACCCCGGCCTCCTCCGCGATCTCGAGCGTCAGCTCGATCGGGAAGCCCTTGGTGTCGTGCAGCAGGAACGCAGTGTCGCCGGTCACGGCCCGGGTGCCGCTCTTGGCGGCGTCGATCGCGCCGTCGAGGATCTCGATGCCCGAGGCGAGGGTGCGGAGGAAGGTCTTCTCCTCGGTGTAGGCGGCGCGCGAGATGAAGTCGAAATCGCGCTCGACCGCCGGGTAGGAGCCCTTCATCGCGTCGCGGGACACCGGGAACAGCGCCTCGAACGTCGGACCGTCGACGCCCAGCAGGCGCATCGACAGGATCACGCGGCGGAGCAGGCGTCGCAGGATGTAGCCGCGGCCCTCGTTCGACGGCGTCACGCCGTCGGCGATGAGCATGAGGCCCGAGCGGACATGATCGGCGATGACGCGCAGACGCACGTCGTCGGTGTGGTCGGCGCCGTAGGTCTTGCCGGCGAGCTCGGCCGCGCGATCGAGCACCGGCCGCACCTCGTCGATCTCGTACATGTTGTCGACGCCCTGCTTGAGGAACGCGACGCGCTCGAGACCGAGGCCGGTGTCGATGTTCTTCTTCGGCAGCTCGCCCAGGATCGTGAAATCGGTCTTCGACTTCACGTCGGCGACCTGGTACTGCATGAACACCAGGTTCCAGATCTCGACGTAGCGGTCGTCGTCGGTGGCGGGGCCGCCGTCGATGCCGTACTCGGGGCCGCGGTCGAAGAAGATCTCGGAACAGGGGCCGGCCGGCCCGGGCTGCCCCGTCGACCAGTAGTTGGTGTCCTTGCCGAGGCGCTGGATCCGCTCCTCGGGAAGGGTGGAGTGCTGCTTCCAGAGCGCGATCGCCTCGTCGTCGTCCTCGTAGACGGTCACCCAGAGATCGGCGGCATCGAAGCCGAGGCCGCCATCGGCCTCGCTCGTGGTGAGGAGCTCCCAGGCGAACTGGATCGCGCCCTCCTTGAAGTAGTCGCCGAACGAGAAGTTGCCGCACATCTGGAAGAAGGTGCCGTGGCGGGGCGTCTTGCCGACCTCTTCGATGTCGTTGGTGCGGATGCACTTCTGCACGCTGGTGGCGCGCGGGTACGGCGCGGGGACGAGGCCCGAGAGGTAGGGGACGAAGGGGACCATGCCGGCCACCGTGAACATGAGGCTCGGGTCGTCGCTCACGAGCGACGCCGAGGGCACCACCGTGTGGCCCTTCCGTTCGAAGAAGTCGAGCCAGCGGCGACGGATCTCAGCGGTCTGCATGGGGTTCTGGTTCCTTTTGGGGAGGTGCGTACGAGTGGGAGTCGGGGTGCGCTCAGTCGGCGGCGTGCTGCTTGGCCTCGAGGCGGCTCAGACGACGCTCGACCTCGTCGAGCGTCTCATCGAGCTCGGCCTCGCCCTCGCGGTACCCGTTCGCGAGCGCATCGCTGAACTCGCGCGCGCCGCGGTTCACCCGCTCGAAGAAGCGGCGCCCCTCGGGCGTCTGGTTGACGAAGTGGGCGGCAACGAAACCGGCGGCGACTCCGACGATCAGCCAGGACAGTCTGCGCATGGGGATCCTCCAGATCTCTCGACCGTGCAAGTCTAGCGGGGGCGCCTTTGCGTGCCCTTCATATCCCGCGTCACGGCGCGTACGCGGTGCGACGGGCTCCGGAAACGCCGAACGGCCGCCGGATTGCTCCGACGGCCGTTCGTATCGCTGTGCGCGAAGCGCTTAGCGGGCTGCGTAGTACTCGACGACGAGCTGCACTTCACAGGTCACGGGGACCTCGGCGCGCTTCGGACGACGGACCAGGCGAGCCTGGAGCTTGTCGAGCTCGACCTCGAGGTAGCCCGGGACCGGGGGCAGGACCTCGGCGTGACCGCCGGCCGCTGCGACTTGGAAGGGCTCCATCCCCTCGGAGCGCTCCTTGACGTGGATGAGCTGACCCGGCTTCACGCGGAAGGAGGGACGGTCGACGATCTTGCCGTCGACGAGGATGTGGCGGTGCACGACCATCTGGCGAGCCTGCGAGGTGGTGCGGGCGAAGCCGGCGCGGAGCACGAGGGCGTCGAGACGCATCTCGAGGAGCTCGACCAGGTTCTCACCGGTCAGGCCGTCCTGGCGACGGGCTTCCTTGAAGGCGATGACGAGCTGCTTCTCGCGGATGCCGTACTGGGCCCGGAGACGCTGCTTCTCGCGCAGGCGGACGGCGAAGTCGCTGTCGCTCTTACGCTTGGTGCGACCGTGCTGGCCGGGGCCGTAGGGGCGCTTCTCGAGGTAGCGCGCAGCCTTCGGGGTCAGGGCGATCCCGAGCGAGCGGGACAGGCGGGTCTTGGAACGGGTACGCGACGTAGTCGACACGTGGATCCTTTCGAGTTTCTGCTGAGCCGTGCGCGGATGCGCGCGGCCGTGTTCTCTCGGCCATGCTGCGCCCGCATCAACTGAGTGATGCACGCGACGCAACGAACCGTTGTCGGTGAGGGAACGACCAGTGCAGAAACCCGGCTACAGGGCGCCTGCCACCAGGCTCTCGCACGCAGCCAGCTGCGAGAGCGGTGTTGGCCAGCGTTCAGCTTATCAGATCGAGGCGCCGCGCCGCCCCGGAGCCGGCTCCGGCGATTCCTCCCGGTGGTCCCGATGCCGGTCGAGCGCCTCGAAGGAGCGATCCAGTCCGCGGCGGAGGATCGGCCGCAGCGGCCGTTCGACCCAGCGTTCGATCGCCGCCGCGAGCAGCAGGCAGGCGAGCACCGTCAGGCCGAGCAGCGCGATCGGCGGGATCTCGGCGTGCAGCGTCTCGATGATCCAGCGCCCCCACTGCTCGTGGATGAGGTAGAGCGGGTAGGTGAGCGCGCCGGCGTAGGTCATCCAGCGCCAGCCGCGATGCGCCAGCGGTGTCAGGGTGATGAGCGCGACGAGGGCGAAGATCCCGATGACGATGATCGCGGCCGTCAGCTCGTCGCCGGTGAACCCGGAGTACTTGGGCATGCGCTCGTAGATCTCCTGCGCGATGGTCTGCCGGACCGCGATCGCGATGTTGAAGCCCAGCAGCATCCATCGGAGCAGGCTGTGCCCGCGCGAGTGGATCAGGTAGAGCACCATGCCGCCGGCGAACAGCGGCGCGTAGCTCGGCGAGAGCAGCGTCGCGAGGAAGGCGTTCCCGCTCTCCTGCGCCACGAGTGCCAGGAACGGCCAGAGGAACGCCAACCCGATCATGCGCCGCTCCGTCAGGCCGAACGCGAGGACGATGCCGATCAGCACGTAGAACCGCAGTTCGACCCAGAGGGTCCAGTAGACCCCGTCGACGTGCGGCTCCCCCATCGTCTCCTGCAGCATCGTGAGGTTCGCGAAGAACTGGGGCAGGGAGACCGCGTCGTCGCCCCGCGGAGCGATCCACAGCAGCAGGATCGTGGTGAGGAGCACCGCAGCCCAGTACGCCGGCAGCAGACGGGCGGCTCGCGCTGAGACGAACTGCCCGATGGTGCGCCCCTCGGCCGAGAGCAGGATCACGAAGCCGCTGATCACGAAGAAGAGCTGCACCCCGAGCGCTCCGTACGCGCTGATCGGTGCGAGGTGCGGGAACTGCTCGGCGACCGGCACGCCCCACACCTCGGTCTTGCGGGAGGTGAAGTGGTAGACGAGCACCGCCATCGCCGCGCCGAACCGGGTGAGGTCGAGCAGCAGGAATCTCGGCCGCGAGGTCGCGAGCGAGCTGAACTGAGGGGCCGAAGCGGGACTGAACATGACCCGGACGAACGTACGGCGTCGGCCTCCGCGGAGCCTGGTTGCGGGGCGCGGGCGACTCCGGCTAGCCTCCGCGCGTGATGCGTCGGATCTTCTCGAGCCGCTCCGCGATCTCGCGCTCGCGCCCGTGCTGGGTCGGCTGGTAGTAGGTCGTTCCCTCGAGCTCGTCGGGCAGGTACTGCTGGCGGACGACACCGCGCGGATCGCTGTGGGGGTAGAGATAGCCCTTGCCGTGGCCGAGCCGCTTGGCACCGGGGTAGTGCGCATCGCGCAGCGGTTTGGGCACGAGCCCGAATCGACCGGCCTTGACGTCGGCGATGGCGGAATCGATCGCGCTGATGACCGCATTGGACTTGGGGGCCGTAGCGATGTAGATGGTCGCTTCGGCGAGCGGGATCCGTGCTTCGGGAAGTCCGATCAGCTGCGTCGCCTCAGCCGCAGCCACGGCGATCGGCAGCGCCTGGGGGTCCGCCATGCCGACGTCCTCGGCGGCGTGGACCATGAGCCGCCGCGCGATGAACCGCGGGTCCTCGCCGGCCTCGATCATGCGGGCCAGGTAGTGGATCGCGGCGTCGGGATCCGAACCGCGCAGCGACTTGATGAAGGCGCTGATCACATCGTAGTGCTGGTCGCCGTTGCGGTCGTAGCGGAGCAGCGCCCGGTCGACGGAGACCGCCACGATCTCGCCCGTGATCAGCGCGGGCCCGGGCGGCTCTTCGGCGGCGCGCCGTTCGGGCGCCTCGCCCGACCCGCCGGCTTCGGCGTCCTCTTCTTCGTCTTCGTCCTCGTCGATCGCGTCGAACTCGAACTCGCCGTCGACGTCGTCCCCCACTGCGCCGCCCGCCGAGGTGGAGAGCGCCGAACCGGCGGCCGCCTCGAGCGCCGTGAGCGCGCGTCGGGCGTCGCCCGAGGAGAGTTGTACGAGCGCCTCGAGTGCTTCGTCCGTCAGTTCGACCGCGCCGTTCAGGCCGCGCGGATCCGCGACCGCGCGCTGGATGAGCACCGTGAGGTCCTGATCGGTGAGCGGTTCGAGGGTGAGCAGGAGCGAGCGCGACAGCAGGGGGCTGATGACCGAGAACGACGGATTCTCGGTGGTGGCGGCGACGAGGGTGACCCACCCGTTCTCGACGCCCGGCAGCAGCGCGTCCTGCTGGGCCTTGGTGAAGCGGTGGATCTCGTCGAGGAAGAGCACGGTCGCGACGTCGTAGAGATCGCGGTCGTTGAGCGCGCGCTCCATCACCGTGCGCACGTCCTTGATGCCGGCGGTGACCGCGGAGAGCTCGACGAAGCGCCGTCCGCTGGACTGGGCGATGGCCTGCGCGAGCGTGGTCTTGCCCGTGCCGGGAGGACCCCAGAGGATCACCGACACCGGGCCGGCGGCCCCGCCGCCCGCAGAGGCGAGCACGCGCAGCGGGGATCCCGGACGCAGCAGGTGCGCCTGGCCCACGACCTCGTCGAGGGACTGCGGGCGCATGCGCACGGCGAGCGGCGCGGTGGCGGCGGGAAGCGTAGGAACGGTCACGCGGCAATGGTATCCGTGACCACCGACAACGAATCGGGAACTCGGGTCCTCCCCCGCCAGAGCGCTATGGCATAGTGGGAGAGGTCATGGCCGCGACCTTCGCGGACCCCCGAAACGACAGGTGAGCAGCACGGTGAGCGATTCGACGAACGAGACGACCTGGGGACGAGTCGACGAGACCCTCACGGTGTACGTACGCGAGGCAGACGGCGAGCGTGCCGTCGGACAGTACCCCGACGGCACCGCCGAAGAGGCGCTCGCCTACTTCGAGCGCAAGTACGCCGATCTGGCCGGCCAGATCTCGCTGCTCGAGCAGCGCATCGCGCGCGGCACGGCCGCGGCCGATGTGGCCGACACCGTCGCCCGCCTGCGCGAGCAGCTCGTCGAGCCCGCCGCGGTCGGCGATCTCGCCGCGCTGCGCGAGCGCATCGCCAAGCTCGACGGCAAGGCCCACGAGCTGACCGAGAAGCAGCAGGCCGAGCGCGAGGCCGCCAAGCAGGAGGCCGTCGCGAAGCGCGAGGCGATCGTGGTCGAGGCCGAGCGCCTCGCCGCGCAGCCCGAGTCTTCGGTGCGCTGGAAGGAGACCGGACAGGCCTTCGAGCAGCTCTTCACCGACTGGCAGTCGGCTCAGCGCGGCGGCCCGCAGGTGCCCAAGTCGCAGGCCGATGCGCTGTGGAAGCGCTTCCGCGCGGCACGGCAGCAGTTCGACACGGCCCGCCGTGCGCACTTCGCCCAGCTCGACGCGACCAACAAGGACGTCAAGCAGCGCAAGGAGCGCATCATCGCGGCCGCCGAGGCGCTCGCCCCCAAGGGCATCGACGGCATCTCCGCCTACCGGTCGCTCCTCGACGAGTGGAAGGCCGCCGGTCGCGCGAGCCGCAAGCTCGACGATCAGCTCTGGGCCCGTTTCAAGGCCGCCGGCGACGTGCTGTACGCGGCGAAGGCCGCCGAGGTCGCCCAGACCAACGAGGAGTACTCGGCGAACCTCGTCGCGAAGGAGGAGCTGCTCGGCGAGGCCGAGGCGCTGCTCCAGGTGACCGACCGCGTCGCCGCCCGCAAGCGTCTCACCGAGTTCCAGATCCGCTGGGACGAGATCGGCCGGGTCCCCCGCGAATCCGTCCGCGCCGTCGAGAGCCGCCTCCGTGCCATCGAGGATCACGTGAAGCAGCTCGAGGACGAGCACTGGCGCAAGAGCAACCCCGAGACCAAGGCCCGCAGCGAGGGCCTGCGCGGCCAGCTCGAGGCGTCGATCTCCGAGCTCGAGGCCGAGATCGCCGCCGCGGAGTCCGCGGGCGACGCCAAGGCGAAGACCGCCGCAGAGGAGAAGCTGTCGACCCAGCGCTCCTGGCTCGCCGCGCTCGGCGACTGAGTCCCGGCCGGGTGACCGGCAGTTCTCCACAGCACCGATCCCGGGGGTTCCGCACCCCCGGGATCGCTTGCATCATGGGGGCATGTCCGCCTCCCCGCCCCGCATCGACCGCTGGCCCGTCGCCGTCCGTTCCGCCGCCCGACTCCGCGGGGTGCTGACCGGCTGCGGGCCGGGCCTGCGCGGGATCGGCTGGCCGGAGTCCCCCGCCGTGCGCCTGGTCGCGCTGGCGGCATGGATCGGCCCAGAGCTCGCGGCCTGCGGCACCACCGCCGCCTGGGTGTGGGGTGCACGGCGCGATCCGGGTCACCCGCTGCACGCGGCGGTGCTGGGCGGGCGACGCGCGCGCAGCACCGAGCCGAGCGCGCTCCGCGTGCACGAGTACCGCCTGGCTCCCACCGACCTCGTCGAGTTCGACGGCCTCAGGGTCACGTCCCGCGTCCGCACCGCCGAGGAGCTCCTCTTCCACGAACGGGAGTTCGGGCCCGCGGAGCGCGCGAGCTGCCGATTGCTCGTGCTCGGCACCGCGGGCGGAGCCGACGCGCTGCGCGCACGCGTCGAGGGATCCCGGCGCCCGCATCGGGCCCGCGCCCGCACCCGCCTGCGCGAGTGCGGGCTCTCGGAAGATCAGCCGCCGCTCACCCGATAGGCGTCGTAGACGCCCTCGATCCGACGCACGGCATTGAGCACGTGCTCCAGGTGGGTCGTATTCGCCATCTCGAAGACGAAGCGGCTCAGCGCCAACCGCGAGCTCGAGGTCTGCACCGAGGCCGACAGGATGTTGACGTGGTGCTCGGAGAGCGCACGGGTCACGTCCGAGAGCAGGCCGGAACGGTCGAGCGCTTCCACCTGGATCTGCACCAGGAACACGCTCTTCGCGGTCGGCGCCCACTCGACGTCGACGAGGCGCTCCTCCTGGTGGGCGAGCGCGAGGAAGTTGCGGCAGTCGGTGCGGTGCACCGAGATGCCCTGACCCTTGGTGATGAACCCGCGGATCTCGTCGCCGGGCACGGGCGTGCAGCACTTCGCGAGCTTCACCAGCACGTCGGACGCGCCCTTGACCACGACTCCGCTGTTCGCATCGGGCTTCCCCGCGCGCCGCGCGCCGAGGCCCGGCCGCGCGGTCTCGACGGCTTCGACGGTGGCCTCGTCGGCCGTGACCAGTGCGGTGACCTTCTCGATCACCGACTGGGCCGAGACGTGCCCCTCGCCGACCGCCGCGAAGAGCCCCGTGACGTCGACATACCGCAGCTGCAGGGCGACCTGCTGGATCGCCTCGGAGTTCATGATCTGGTGCAGGGGCAGGTTCTGCTTGCGCAGCGCCTTGGTGATGTCTTCCTTGCCCTGCTCGACCGCCTCATCGCGGCGCTCCTTGGTGAACCACTGGCGGATCTTGTTCTGCGCCCGCTTGCTCTTGACGAAGTTCAGCCAGCTCTGGTTCGGTCCGGCGTCGGGATCCTTCGAGGTGAAGACCTCGACGACGTCGCCGTTGTGGAGTTCGGTCTCGAGCGGGACGAGGCGGCCGTTGACCCGGGCGCCCATGGTGCGGTGCCCCACCTCGGTGTGCACAGCGTAGGCGAAGTCGACGGTGGTGCCGCCGTCAGGAAGCCCGATGACGCGCCCCTTGGGCGTGAAGACGTAGACCTCCTTGGCGCCGATCTCGTAGCGGAGGGCGTCGAGGAACTCGCTCGGGTCCTCGGTCTCGGCCTGCCAGTCGGAGATGTGCGCCAGCCAGGCCATGTCGGCGGAGCTCTGACCCTGCGCCTGGCCGCCCTGCTGCTTGTACTTCCAGTGCGCGGCGACGCCGTACTCGGCGCGCTGGTGCATCTCGAAGGTACGGATCTGGATCTCGACCGCGCGGCCGTCCGGACCGATGACGGTGGTGTGCAGCGACTGGTAGAGATTGAACTTCGGTGTCGCGATGTAGTCCTTGAACCGGCCGGGGATCGGCGTCCAACGCGCGTGCACCGCGCCGAGCACCGCGTAGCAGTCGCGGATCGAGCTCACGAGCACGCGGATCCCGACGAGGTCGTAGATGTCGTCGAAGTCGCGCCCGCGCACGATCATCTTCTGGTAGATCGAGTAGAGCTCCTTGGGCCGGCCGGTGACCTCGCCCCGGATCTTGGAGTCCCGCAGATCGGATTCGATCGAGCTGATGACGACCCCGACCAACTCCTCCCGCTTGGGGTTGCGCTGGGTGACGAGGTTCTGGATCTCGGCGTAGAGCTTCGGCTTGAGCACCGCGAACGAGAGGTCCTCGAGCTCGGTTTTGATCGACTGGATGCCGAGGCGGTGCGCGAGCGGCGCATAGATCTCGAGCGTCTCCTGCGCTTTGCGCTTCGCGGAGTCGCCGGGCACGAAGCCCCAGGTCCGGGCGTTGTGCAGGCGGTCGGCGAGCTTGATGACGAGCACGCGGATGTCCTTCGACATCGCGACGACCATCTTGCGGACGGTCTCGGCCTGAGCGGAGTCGCCGTACTTGACCTTGTCGAGCTTCGTCACGCCGTCGACGAGCATGGCGATCTCTTCGCCGAAGTCGTCGGTGAGCTGCTCGAGCGTGTAGTCGGTGTCCTCCACCGTGTCGTGCAGCAGCGCCGCCGCGATCACGACGGGCGCGACCCCCAGGTCGGCGAGGATCTGCGCGACCGCGATGGGGTGGGTGATGTAGGGCTCGCCGCTGCGCCGCTTCTGGCCGCGGTGCGCCCGCTCGGCGACGGTGTATGCGCGCTCGATGACCGACAGGTCGGCCTTGGGCGCGTTCCCCCGGACGGTGCGGACCAGCTGGTCGACCGCTCCGGGGGAACTCGCGCGCGAGAAGATGCGCGGCACGAGCCGCCGCAGGGAACTGGCAGAAACGGTTCCCGGATCACTAGCCGCCATGCGAACCCTCCCGTCGCTGAGATGGTTGAACGCTACACCACGCTGGGCTCGGGCTCCGAATCGGCCTGGAGCTGCTCCGCCTTCTGATCGTGCTTCTTGATAGCGGCCTCGCCCTGACGCAGCAGCGCGTACGTCGGCGCAGCGATGAAGATCGTCGAGTAGGCGCCCACGAGAATGCCGATGAACAGCGCGAGCGCGATGTCGCGGAGGGTTCCGGCACCCAGCACGAACGCGCCGATGAACAGGATCGAGGCGACCGGCAGCAGCGCCACGACGGACGTGTTGATCGAGCGCACGAGCGTCTGGTTCACGGCGAGGTTGACCGCCTGGCCGAAGGTGCGACGCTCGGTGAGCTCGCCCGGAGCGGTGTTCTCACGGATCTTGTCGAACACCACGACGGTGTCGTAGAGCGAGTAGCCGAGGATCGTCAGGAAGCCGATCATGGCGGCCGGCGTGATCTCGAAACCGGTGAGACCGTAGACGCCCGCGGTGATGATGAGGTCGTGGAACAGCGCGATGAGCGCCGCGAGCGACATCTTCCACGTGCGGAAGTAGATCGCCATGACCAGAGCCGCGAAGAGGATGAACACCCCGAGCGCGATGACCGCCTGGCGGGTGATGTCCTGCCCCCAGAGCGCACCGATATAGGACGAGGTCACCTCGGACTCGTCGACCTGGTAGACATCGGCGAGGGCCTTGCGGATCTCCTGCGCCTCGGCGTCCTTGAGCTGCTCGGTCTGCACGCGGATGTCGGTCTGCCCGACGAGCGAGACGCGGGGCGCGGAGCCCGGCAGCACCTCGTCGACCGCCTTCGTCGCGAGCGCCTGATCGCGTTTCTGCCCCTCGGCGATGTGCACCTGGAACTGGCTGCCGCCGGTGAACTCGATGCCGAAGGTGAAGCCGCCGCGCAGCAGCGGTCCCGCGATCGAGATGAGGATCATGATCGCGGCGACCAGGAACCAGGTCTTCCACCGGCCGATGAAGTTGATCGACTTCTCACCGGTGTAGAGGGCGTTGCCGAATTCGGAGAATGAGCGAGCCATGGTCAGCTCTCCTTACCGGTGGTGTCGGCGACGCTCACGGCGTCGTGGGTGCCCGCGGATTCCGCGGCCTTGCGTTCGGCGATGGTCTGTCGGCGCTCGGCTTCCTTCCGGCTGCCGGCGTTCTTCTTCGCCTTGCCGTGGGTCGCGACGACGGGCTCGCGGAACTGCACTCGTCCGCGGTACACCGCCCCGAGGCGGCGCGGGTCGAGGCCGGAGAACGAGTGCCCCTCGTTGAAGAAGCGCATGCGGCTGACGAACGCCATCATCGGGTGCGTGAAGAGCGCGACGACGAGGATGTCGACGAGCGTCGTGAGGCCCAGCGTGAAGGCGAAGCCGCGCACGTTGCCGATCGCGAGGATGAACAGGATCGCAGCGGCGAGGAAGTTGATGCCGTCGGAGGCCAGGATCGTGCGGAGCGCCTGCTTCCAGCCGCGCTCGACCGACTGCTCGAGGCTGAGCCCGTCGCGCAGCGCGTCGCGGATGCGCTCGAAGTAGACGATGAACGAGTCGGCCGTGATACCGATGGCCACGATGATGCCCGCGACGCCGGCGAGCGACAATCGGTACCCCTGGCGCCACGACAGCACCGCGAGCAGCAGGTAGGTCAGCAGCGCCGCGATGGCCAGCGAGGCGACCGTCAACGTGCTGAGCGCCCGGTACTGGAACAGCGAGTAGACGACGACCAGGATCAGGCCGATGAGGCCGGCGAGCAGGCCGGCCTGGAGCTGGTTCGTGCCGAGCGTCGCCGAGATGTCCTCCTGGCTCTGCACGGTGAAGCTGATGGGCAGCGCGCCGAACTTCAGCTGGTCGGCGAGCGCCTTCGCGGATTCCTGCGTGAACCCGCCGGTGATCGACGGCTTGCCGTTGAGGATCTGACCGTTCATGGTCGGTGCCGACAGCACGCTGCCGTCGAGCACGAACGCGAACTGGTTGAACGGCGGCTGCGCGCCGTAGAGGCGGGTGCTGATGTCGCCGAAGGTCTTGGTGCCCTTCTTGTCGAAGGTCATCTGCACGGCCCAGCCGCCGGTGGTCGCGCCGGTCTGCGTGGTCTCGGGCTGCGCGACGGCGTCGGAGATGACCTCGCCGCCCATCTCGACGGGGCCGAGGATGTACTTCGCGGTGCCGGTGTTGTCGCAGGTGATCAGCGGGCGGTCGGCGGGTGCCGATGCGGCCGCGGTCGCGGAGTCCTTGGTGCACTCGAACGCCGCGAACTGCGCCTGCAGCCCGGCGGTCAGCCATTCCTTGTCGCCCGCGCCCTTGGGCAGGGTCTTGGGGTACAGCTCGCCCTTGGCCTCGGCGTCCTTCGCGGCCTGCTTCTGCGCGGCCAACGCCTTCTCGGCCTCGGCCTTCTGAGCCGGATCGGTGGGCATCTGGATCTTGCCGGCGGCCTCCGCGAGCACGGGCCGGAAGTCCAGCTTCGCAGACGCCTCGATGCGCTGCAGCGTGGCCTCGTCGGCCTTGCCCGGGATCGAGACCGAGATGTTCTGGTTGCCCTGCGTGGTGATCTCAGCCTCGGAGACGCCCGAGGCATCGACGCGCTGGCGGATGATGGAGACCGCCTGCTGCAGCTGCTCCCCCGTCACGGTCTGCCCGCTCGTCTGCTTCGGCGCGAGCAGCACCTGGGTGCCGCCCTGCAGATCGAGCGCGAGCTTCGGCATCCAGGTCGCTTCGCCCCTGGCCACCCCGAAGGCGAGGAGGCCGGCGAGCCCGACGATGATGACGACGAGGAACGTGAGGGAGCGGCGGGCTTTGCGCACCGCGGGGGGAGAAGCCACGGAAGGACTACTTTCTTTGACGGGAAGACGGGCGGCTCCCCGGCAAGGCCGGGGAGCCGGAGCTGATTGCGGCGGTTACGCCTTGTCGCCCGACGGCTTGACGTCGCCGTCGGTGCCCGGGGCGGCCTCGTCAGCGGCGGCCTCCGCGGCCGGCGCCTCGGGGGCGTCGCTCTGGGCCGAGGCCTGCGCGGCCGCGTCCTCGGCGACGCGCTCGCCGAACTCGGGATCGTCATCCGGGGCGATGTCGGCTGCGGGCTCGGCCACCGTCTCGGCCGGGCTGATGATCTGGCCGACCGCGTTGCGGTGCACGACGATGGAGGAGGTGCCGCTGTGCACGGTCACGCGGTTCTCTTCTGCGTCGACCGACTCGATGGTGCCGTAGATGCCCGACTGGAGCATCACCTCGGCGCCCGGACGCAGACCGTCCTGCAGCTCCTGCATCGCCTTCTGCCGCTTCTTGCCGTTGCGGAACATGAAGATGACGAGCACTGCGATGAGTGCGAACATGACGATCGTAATCGGGTCCACAACTGGCCTTTCAGAGCGGGAACACAGGGGTGCGCCGAATGCGCACATATGGAACGACTATAGGGCATCCGGCATGGGAATACCTGTGGCTTCCCATGCGCGCCGGGTCGCCATGCGCCCGCGCGGAGTACGGGTCAGCAGACCGGACCGCACGAGGAACGGTTCGACCACGGACTCGATGGTCTCGGCCTCTTCGCCGACCGACACCGCGAGGGTCGACAGGCCGACGGGCCCGCCGCCGAAGCGCTCGACCACCGCGTACAGCACTTCGCGGTCGAGCCGATCGAGACCCTGCTCGTCGACGTCGTAGAGGTGGAGCGCCGCGTGCACGCTCTCGGTGTCCCCCGGAGTGCCGTGGACGAGGCAGTAGTCGCGCACGCGCCGCAGCAGTCGGTTGGCAATGCGCGGGGTTCCGCGGGAGCGCCGCGAGATCTCGCCGATGCCGTCGGGGGCGATCTCGAAGTCGAGCAGCCGGGCGGCGCGACGCACGACGTCCGCGAGCTCGTCGTCGGCGTAGAACTCGAGGTGCGCGGTGAAGCCGAAGCGATCGCGCAGCGGGTTCGGCAGGAGCCCGGCGCGGGTCGTCGCCCCGACCAGCGTGAACGGAGCGAGTTCGAGCGGGATCGACGTCGCACCGGCCCCCTTGCCGACCATGATGTCGATGCGGAAGTCCTCCATCGCGAGGTAGAGCATCTCTTCGGCGCTGCGGGCCATGCGGTGGATCTCGTCGATGAAGAGCACCTCGCCGGGGGTGAGCGCCGAGAGCACCGCTGCGAGATCGCCCGCGTGCTGGATGGCCGGCCCCGAGGTCTGGTGCAGCGGCTTCTCCAGCTCGGCCGCGACGATCATCGACAGCGTGGTCTTGCCGAGGCCCGGAGGGCCGGCGAGCAGGATGTGATCGGGCGAGCGCTGCTGGATCGTGGCCGCGTCGAGCAGCAGCCGGAGCTGCTTGCGCACCTTGGCCTGTCCGACGAACTCGTCGAGCGAGCCCGGCCGGAGCGCGCCCTCGAAGCTCAGCTCGGTCGGAGTCGCCTGCGCCGACAGCTCCCCCGTCATCGCGCCGCGCTCCCGGTCCGTGCGCGGGGCGCCTGCAGCAGCGCCAGTGCCGCCCGCAGCAGGCCGGCCTGGTCGGCGGGCGCGCCGGCGGCGCGAGCGTCGTCGACGGCCCGCTCGGCATCGGATTCGCCCCAGCCGAGCCCCATCAGGCCGGCGCGCACCGCGTCGGCCGCGAGCTGATCCGAGTCCACCGCGACCGGTGCCTCGGTCGAGGCGGCGAAGGCCTCGGGCCGCAGCTTGCCCGCGAGGGACACCGCGATGAGCTTCGCCGTCTTGGGGCCGATACCCGAGACCCGCTTGAACGGCTTCTCGTCCTCCGCGAACACGGCGGCGGCGATCTCGCTCGGAGTGAGCTCTGAGAGCACGCCGAGCGCGCTGCGCGGCCCGACGCCCGAGACGGCGAGCAGCTGCCCGAAGACCTCGAGCTCATCCGCGGTCGCGAAGCCGAACAGGGTCAACGAGTCCTCGCGCACCACCAGTGAGGTGTGGAGCGAGAGCTGGTCACCGGGTGCGTTCGCACCCGCCCGGCCGGAGGGCACCTCGACCCGCAGGCCGAGACCACCGACGCCGACAACCACCCAACCCGCACCCGCGGAGAGCACGGGGCCCTGAATCGAAGCAATCACGCAGTCACCCTACGGCGCGGCACCGACATCGCGTCGGGGCCACGCCGCAGCAGGCGAACATATCTTCGAATCAGGCGCCGACGGGCTCCGCGATGCGCTGGTCGGTGCGCACCGAACGGTTGACCGAGGAGATGATCGCCTTGAGCGTCGCGCGGCTGGTGTCGGGGTCGATGCCGACCCCCCACAGCCGCTGCCCGTCGACCTCGAGGTCGACGTAGGCGGCGGCGACCGCGTCGCCGCCGGAGCTCATCGCGTGCTCCACGTAGTCGAACAGCGTGATCTCGTGCCCGTGCTCGCCGAGCGCCCGGATGAACGCGTCGACCGGACCGTTGCCGCGCGCGGTCGTCTGCTGCTGTTCGTCGCCGACGCGCAGGTCGACGGTCAGCTCGGTCACCCCGTCGCCCGCGCTCGCGGTCGCCGTGCGGGTGATCTCGTACCGACCCCAGCGGTCCGCGGCGGGATCCTGCGCGGGCAGGTACTCGTCCTGGAAGATCTTCCAGATGGAGTCGCTCGACACCTCGCCGCCCTCGGTGTCGGTGAGGCCCTGCACGACCGCGCTGAACTCGATCTGCAGTCGACGCGGCAGGTCCAGCGAGTGGTCGGTCTTCAGCAGGTACGCGACGCCGCCCTTGCCCGACTGCGAGTTCACGCGGATCACCGCCTCGTAGGAGCGGCCCAGGTCCTTCGGATCGACCGGCAGGTACGGCACCGCCCACTCGATGTCGTCGACGGAGACGCCGGCGGCCTCGGCGTCGGCGGCCATGCGCTCGAAGCCCTTCTTGATGGCGTCCTGGTGGGATCCCGAGAACGCCGTGTAGACGAGGTCGCCCGCCCAGGGGCTGCGCTCGGGCACGCGCAGCTGGTTGCAGTACTCGGCGGTGCGGCGCACCTCGTCGAGGCGCGAGAAGTCGATCTGCGGGTCGATCCCCTGCGTGAACAGGTTGATGCCCAGCGCCACCAGGTCGACGTTGCCGGTGCGCTCGCCGTTGCCGAACAGGCAGCCCTCGATGCGGTCGGCACCGGCCATGTAGCCGAGCTCGGCGGCCGCGACCGCGGTGCCCCGGTCGTTGTGCGGGTGCAGCGACAGGATGACGTTCTCGCGGTGGTTCAGGTGGCGGCTCATCCATTCGATCGAGTCGGCGTAGACGTTCGGGGTCGCCATCTCGACGGTGGCCGGCAGGTTGATGATCACCTTGCGGTCCGGCGTCGGCTCGAACACCTCGAGCACGTCGTTGCAGACCTCGACCGCGTACTCGAGCTCCGTGCCGGTGTACGACTCGGGCGAGTACTCGTAGTAGATGTCGGTGCCCTCGCAGATGTGCTCGCTCGCGCGGCACAGCTTCGCCCCGTCGACGGCGATCTGCTTGATGCCCGCGCGGTCGGAGCGGAACACGACATCGCGCTGCAGGATGCTCGTGGAGTTGTAGAGGTGCACGATCGCCTGCTTCGCGCCGATCAGCGACTCGTAGGTGCGGGTGATCAGGTGCTCGCGCGCCTGGGTCAGCACCTGGATGGTGACGTCCTCGGGGATCGCGTCCTCTTCGATGAGCTGGCGCACGAAGTCGAAGTCGGTCTGGCTCGCCGAGGGGAAGCCGACCTCGATCTCCTTGTAGCCCATCTTGACGAGCAGATCGAACATGATCCGCTTGCGCTCGGGGCTCATCGGGTCGATGAGCGCCTGGTTGCCGTCGCGCAGATCGACCGCGCACCAGCGGGGAGCCTCGGTGATCCGCTTGCTCGGCCAGGTGCGATCGGGCAGATCGACCGCGATGATCTCGTGGAACGGACGGTACCGGTGGATCGGCATGGTCGTCGGCTGCTGCTGGTTCTTCATGATCTCGTCTTCATCTCTCGCTTGCGAAGTTTTTCAGCCAACACGAAACGCCGCGACGAGGGAGGCCTGAGAACTAGGACTCGTCGCGGCAGCTAAGAAGAAGCGAGCGGAACCGCATACCGTCACTATACACGGCTCGCCCACCCCTCCCGGCCAGCCGTAGGCTGGCCCCATGCCCCGGATCGCCCGCACGCTCATCCGCACCCTCGCGTCGGCCGCACTCTGCGGATTCGCCCTCGTCGCGGCTCCGTTCTCGGTCGCCGCGCCAGCGCAGGCCTCGGTCGACGACTTCTCGTACGAGAGCTGGGACGCCAAGTACGTGCTCGACCTCGATGCGGAGGGCCGCGCGATCGCGCGCGTCACCGAGACCCTGACCCCGGTGTTCCCGGACTTCGACCAGAACCGCGGTCTCGTGCGCGCGCTGCCGCTCGACTACGAAGACGCCCCCGTGCCGCCGACCGATATCTCGGTGACCGACGGCGCCGGCCGGCCGGTACCGTTCACCACCGAGGACTCGGACCGGTTCCGCGGCATCCTGGTCGGCGACGACTCCTACGTGCACGGGCGGCAGACCTACGTCATCTCGTATTCCCTCCGCGACGTGGTCCTCGCGGCGACGAAGACGAAGGCCGACGAGTTCTACTGGGACGTGCTGCCCATCGAGCGGAAGCAGCGCGTCGATGCGTTCTCCCTCGAGGTGGAGTTCGCTCCGGCCCTCGCGAGGCACCTCACGGGGAACGCGGCCTGCTACACCGGGCCCTCCAACTCGAAGGACCGCTGCGGCGTCGAGGCCGCGGGCCGGTCCGAGACCTCCGCGATCGCGTCCGCCCACCTCTCCGAGGTCCCACCGGGTTCGGGGGTGACCGTCGCCATCGGCATGGACCCGGGGACGGTCGTGCAGCCTCCGAACCGCGTCCCGAACTTCTGGCTGGACCGCCTCCCCGCGATCCTCGCACTCGGCGCGCTCGGCTGCGGGATCGCGGGTGCGATCCTCGTCGGTGGGCTCGTGCGCCGGCGTCGCTTCTTCCGGGGAACGATCGTGGCGCAGTACGACGTTCCGTCCCATCTCCCTCCCCTGCTCGCGGCGAACCTCATCGGCGGCGCGAAGTCTGTACTGCCGGCCGAGTTCGTGCACCTCGCGGTGCACGGCGCCACCCGCATCGAGGACAGCCCGCAGGCCGAGAGCTTCTGGGCGGGCAAGCAGCCTCCCGTGCTCCGCCTGCTCGACCCCGCCGCGGCCACCGACCCGCTCGACCAGCGCACCCTGGCGGAGCTCTTCGCGGGACTCGCTCCGGGCCAGGCGTTCCAACTGCCGACGAAGGACTCCCGCTTCGCGCAGCGGATGCAAAAGCTCGTGAGCGGCGTCCCCGCCGAAGCCAGATCGCGCGGCTACACGACCACGGAGGCGAGCCGCGGCGCGCGGATCCTCGGATTCATCGCACTGGGACTCGTGCTGGCGACCGCGCCGCTCTTCGTCCTCGGGATCGGGCGCCCAGAGAGTCTCACCTTCGGTGTCGGGCTCCTGCTCGCGGCGTCCTTCGTCCTGGCGATCGTCGCGCTCGCCAAGCACCGGGTGCTCACGCCCGCCGGCGCCGAGGCCCGGGAGTACCTGCTGGGCGTCAAGCTGTTCACGAGCGTGGCCGAGGCCGACCGGATCCGCACGCTGCAGAGCTACACCGGTGCCGAGCGGCTCGAGGACGCCGGGGTCGATGTCGTGCAGCTCTACGAGCGACTGCTCCCCTACGCGATGCTGTTCGGCCTCGAGAAGGAGTGGGGCCGCGTGCTCGAGGTCCGCTACCAGGAGGCGGGTGTGGCCGTTCCGATCTGGTATCCGGGACTCGCGGCGCACGGCCTCGCCGGACTCGATCGCAGCCTGAGCGACATGTCGAGCAGTTTCAGCTCCTCGGCCAGCTACACCTCGAGCTCGTCGGGCGGATCGTCGGGCGGCGGGTTCTCGGGCGGAGGCGGCGGAGGAGGGTTCTCCGGCGGGCGCTGACCCGGTCCGGGCCGGATCGGCGCACGGGGCCGGGGCGGACCGCATCGCGTCCGCCCCGCCCCCGCCCGCGGTCACTCCGCCCGACCGAATCCGAGTCGCTCGGCGATCGCCTCCGCCTGCGCGACGACCTCGTCCTGCCACGGCTGCAGCGGGTGCGCCGGCGAGGCGTCGAAGGAGGCGCCGAATGGGTCTTCGACCCCCGTCTCGCGTCCGCTCAGCGCTTCGAGCACCGCGAGTCCGCAGAACGGGACGTGCACCGGCGAGTACCCGCCCTCGTGGGAGAACACGACGCGTCCGCCGCACGCCTCCTCCGCGACCCCCAGGATCCGCTCGGCCATCGCCTTGAAACCCCCCGAGGTCACGGTCATGCAGCCCAGCGGATCGACGGCGCTCGGGTCGAAGCCGCTCGACACGATCACGAGGTCCGGCGCGAACGCGCGGATTGCCGGCACCGCCACGCGGTCGATGGCCGCGAGGTACGCGCCGTTGCCGGATCCCGCGGGGAGCGGGATGTTGATGTTGCGGCCCTCCGCGCCGGGACCGCCGATCTCGTCGAGCGAACCGGTGTCCTGCGGGAACAGGCGGTCCTGGTGGATGGAGATCGCGAGCACGTCGGGATCGTCCCAGTAGATCTGCTGCGCGCCGTTGCCGTGGTGCACGTCGTAGTCGACGATCGCCACCCGTCGCACCCCGAGCTCGGCGCGCGCGTACTCGATCGCCACGCACACGTTCGAGAAGAGGCAGTACCCCATGCCCATCTCCCGACGGGCGTGGTGACCGGGCGGGCGGACCAGCGCGTAGGCGTTGTCGACCTCGCCCCGCATCACCGCGGCGACCGCGGCCATGGTGCCGCCGGCCGCCAGCTTGGCGATCTCGAACGAGCCCCGACCGAACGGCGTATACCCGTCGCCCGCGTCCCCGCCGCGGTCGGCGCTCAGCTCGCGGATCCGCTCGACGTGCTCCGGCGTGTGCACCCGCAGCAGGTCGGTGTCGGAGGCCTCGACCGCCGGGACGCGGACGAGCGCATCGATCAGGCCGGAGACCTCGACGAGGCCCGCCATTCGTGACTTGGACTCGGGGCTCTCGAACGCCTGGTGGGGCTGGTTGAAGCCGCCGGACGGGGCGACCCCGACGGCCGTCCCGGTGTCGTGCCAGGCATAGCGCTCGTGCCAGACGTATCCGGTGCGTCGCTGGGTCATCGGGTGGCTCCTTCGGTGAGGGATGCGCCGGAGTCCGCGGACTCCGGCTCGGAGAGGTGATCGAACAGCGCATCGACGCGCTCCCGCTCGGCGCGGGACACCGGCACGAGGTACGCGCAGGCCACGTAGACGACGCTGTTGACCGCGAGTGCCGCGACGCCGCTCGTCATGCCGCCGAGCACGGGGATCGCGATGGGGTACGCGATCTGGAGCACCGCGGCGACGACGAAGCCCGAGACCATGCCGCCGATCGCACCGATCGCGTTGCCGCGCCGCCAGAAGATGCCGAGCAGGAGGGTCGGGGCGAGCTGCACGATCCCCTGGTACGAGACCATGGCGAGCGCGATGAGCCCGTTGAGGGTCGTCGCCGTCAGCACTGCGATCACGCCGGCGATGATGGTGAGGACGCCGACCGCTATCTTGCCGGTCCTCGGATCCTCGATCCGTTCCCCGCGCGCCACCCCGACGATGTCGTTGGCGGTCTGGGCACCGAGCGCCTGGAGGTTGGCGCCCACGTTGCCCATGGTGGCGGCCACCACGCAGATGCCCGCGAGCGTGAGGACCACGGGTCCCCCGACGCTCGCGGTGATGAACCAGACCGCGTCGGTGGCCTCGGCGACACCGGGCAGGCTCGCCGCGAGCATCGCGAGGATCGAGAGCGCGGTGCCGAACACGAAGAGGATCGGCGCCGCCATGACCGCGGAGCGCTTGATGGTGCGGGTCCCGCTCGACGCGAAGAGGCGCACGAAGATATCGGGCCAGCACCAGCCGCCGAGCGCACCGGTGAGCACGAGCGAGAACAGGTAGAGGGGCCCCTCGGCGCTGCCCGGCCCGGGCAGCCGGAAGAAACCGTCGGGCAGCGCGGCGAAGCCGTGCCCGTTCGTCACGAGCCAGGTGATGAGTCCGAGGATCAGCAGCAGGCCGAGCCCGTAGGCGACGAGACCCTGCACCATGTCGCTGAGCACGAGACCGCGCGCGCCCATCCGCACGGTCCAGACCTGGCGCAGCACGAGCACGCCGATGCCGATGAACGCGGCCGTGCCCGCGGCGACCTGTCCGAACGAGAGGTAGGTGAACACGAGCGTCAGCGACTGCATCCCGAGCACGATCCAGGGGAACGAGGCGAGGATACCGATGATCGCAGCGACGACGCGCACCGCCTTCGATCCGTAGCGCAGCCCGAGCAGGTCCGCCTGGGTGCGCAGGTCGAAGCGTTTGCCCCAGGTGTGCACCGGCTTGGCGAGCATGAACATGAGCACCACTGCGAGCAGCGCGTAGGGCACCGAGTAGAAGCCGATCGCTCCGGCCGCCGCCGCGTACCCGGCGAAGGAGATGAAGATGGTGCCGGGCAGCCAGGTGTTCACGAAGGCCATGGTCGAGAAGAAGGGGCCGAACGACCGCCCGGCGGTCGCATACTCGCTGAACGAGTCGGTCCGCTTGCGGCTGCGTTCGAGCACGAAGACGATGACGAGGAAGAAGAGGGCGACTCCGCCGTAGCCGAGGAAGATCACGGTCGGGCCTCCCCCGCGCTCGACGGCCGCGCAGCGGCCGACTCGGCCCGCTCCGCACGGGCGTCGAGGACGTACATGGTCCAGATCGCCGCGAGTACGAGCAGTCCGGTCACGATGAAGTACCAGACTCCCCCGTCACCGACCCACCACTGGAGCGGCGGGAAGAGCATGATGAAGAACGAGGCGGCGACCAGCGCGGCGATGCCGCGTCTGCGGCCCCGGCTCGGGCCTGACCTGGCGGGTGCGGTCATGAGGGCATCCTTTCGTCGGCGTCGTTGCCGATTTCTGCCGGAACGTTCCGGCATTGCAGTAATGATGCATCTCCGATGCCAGGACGTCAAGCGTCGATCCCCGGTCGCACGGCGTCCCGCGCCCGGCGACGACGCCCGCTAGCATGTGGATCATGAGCGCCAGACGGGTCACGATCGTCGATCTCGCAGCCGAACTCGGCCTGTCGAAGACGACGGTCTCCGACGCCCTGCACGGGCGCGGTCGGGTCGCACCCGAGACCGTCGCCCAGGTGCGCGACACCGCCGCAGCGCTCGGCTACGTCGGCAACCGCGCCGCGCAGCAGCTCCGCGGCAACCGCGTCGGCGCGGTCGGCCTGTACATCCCGCCCGTCGTCCGCAGCTTCGCGTTCTACATGGAGTTCGTCTTCGGCGCCGTCGCCGCCGCGGGCGAGAACGGGATCGACCTCGTGCTGCTCACGCGCGACGAAGCCGCGCTGCGCAGCCGCCCGCCCGCGGTCGACGGGATCATCGCCATCGACCCGCTGCCCGGGGATCCGGTGCTCGCGGCGCTCTCCGCGCTCGCGGTCCCCCTGGTCACCGCCGGGCGGCCCCTCGACCCGGCCGAGATCGACGCGGACGGGACCATCGAGGTGCGCTATCAGCGGTACGTGCGCGAACTGCTCGATCGGGCTCGCGGTCGCGGACTGCAGCGCCCCGCGCTGCTGCTCCCCGACCAGCAGTTCCATTCGTCCTTCGCGGAGGACGTCGTCGACGGCTACCGGAGCTGGTGCGGCGAGCACGGTGTCGAGCCGTGGATCCGCGAGCTCCCCCTCCACCCGAGCGCCGAGACGCTCGCCTCGACGCTCGACGCGCTCATCGCGGAGCGCGATCCCGAGATCCTGCTCTGCGGCTACCAGGGCCTCGCCGGCCGACTCGTCGCGCCGCTCGACCGCATCGGCCGGGCGCCCGGTCCGGAACTCGACCTGGTCTCGCTCGTCGGCGACCCCGTCACCGAACTCGGCGACAAGCGGATCACGAGCCTCGACGTACGACCGACCGGCTTCGGACGCGCCTCGGTGCTGCTGCTCCGGGATCTGCTCGCAGGCACCGCGACGGCTCCGACGAGCCGGATCCACGAGGCCTCGATCCCGAGCGTCTGAGCCGGGTGCGCGCCGCGCTCCGCGGCGCGCACGGCCGGAGCGATCTCAGGCCTTGCGGTACTGCGCGCTGCCGAAACCGATCACGAAGTAGCCGATGAACGGGAGCAGCCAGAGCAGGAGGATCGAGAAGAACGGCCCCTTGCCGAAGTTGCCGCCCACCTTGATCGCCACGATCAGCGCGAGGATCACGTTGACGATCGGGATCAGGTAGAGCAGCACCATCCAGCCGGAGAACCCGGCGATCTTCACGAGGAAGATCAGGTTGACGATCGGGATGATCGCGAGGATCCCGGGATAGCCGGCCTTGGTGAAGGTCTTCCAGAGCGCGATCGCGACGAGTACGTACCAGATGATGCCGACGACGGTGGCCGGGCCGCTGAGCGCGGTGATCTGGGTCTGGTCGGTGATTCCGTAGTCCATGAGCGTTCCTCCCCTGCGCGCCGCGCCAGCGGCGTCCCTGTGCGTCCGAGCCTAGTCAGCGGGTCGGGCCCGCGACAGTGCTCAGAATCCGAGCCGGCCCAGGGCCTTCGGATCGCGCTGCCACTCCTTGAGCAGCTTGACCCGCAGCGACAGGTAGATGCGACGCCCGAGCAGCGCCTCGATCTCGTGCCGGGCCCGCTCGCCGATGTCGCGCAGCTGCGAACCGCCCTTGCCGATCACGATGCCCTTCTGGCTGTCGCGCTCGACGTAGATCGACGCGTAGAGCGCCAGCAGACCATCCTCGCGCTCCTCGCGGTCGTCGACGGTCGCTGCGAGCGAGTGCGGCAGCTCGTCGCGCATGCCGTCGAGCGCGGCCTCGCGGATCAGCTCGGCGATGCGGTCGTCCTCGTTCTCATCGGTGATCTGCTCGGCCTCGTAGAGCGGCGGCGACACCGGCATGAGCTCGAGCAGCACGTCGGAGAGCACGTCGAGCTGATCACGGGTGACCGAGGAGATCGGCACGACGGCGTCCCACTCGCGCAGCTCACCGAGCCGCGTCAACTGGTCGATGATCTCGCCGTTCGAGGCCTCGTCCACCTTCGTGAGGATCGCGACCTTCTTGGCTCGGGGAAAGTCGTCGAGGCGCTCGTTGATGAAGCGGTCGCCCGGGCCGAGCTTCTCGTCCGCGGGCACGCAGAAGCCGATCACGTCGACGTCGCCGAGCGTCGCCTCCACGAGCGCGTTCAGCCGCTCGCCGAGCAGGGTCCGGGGCCGGTGGATACCGGGCGTGTCGACGATGATGAGCTGACCGTCGGGCCGGTGCACGATGCCTCGGATCGCGCGGCGCGTGGTCTGCGGCTTCGGGCTCGTGATCGCGATCTTCTGGCCGACGAGCGCGTTCGTCAGTGTGGATTTGCCGACGTTCGGTCGCCCTACGAACGAGACGAATCCCGCGCGGTGCTCGGCCTCGGGCTCGGTGCCGACGCCGTCGGCCTGTTCTGTGTTCACTGCTGTTCCTCTTCCCGGCGGACCTGATCCGCGTCGTTGTCTTCGGTGCCCACCCAGCGCACGCGCGCCGTCACGAGGCGCTGCCTGCGTCGTTCGGTCTCGAGCGCGGTCAGCTCGATCCCGTCGATCTCGACCCGGTCCCCGGGCTCCGCGAGCCGACCGAGGTGCTTGGCGAGCAGGCCGCCCACCGTATCGACCTCGTCGTCCTCGAGTTCGCGCTCGAACAGCTCGCCGAGCCGGTCGATGGTGAGCCGGGCGCTCACGATGAAGCCGTCGCCGTCGAGCACGATCTCGGGCGTCTCGCGGTCGTGCTCGTCGCTGATGTCGCCGAGCAGTTCCTCGATGAGGTCCTCGAGCGTGACCAGGCCGGAGATCCCGCCGTACTCGTCGACCGCGAGCGCCAGGTGCACGGACTCGCGCTGCATCTGGCGCAGCAGCTCGTCGGCGGGCTGCAGCTCGGGCACGAAGAGCGCGGGCTTCATCACGCGCGTGATCGGCGCGGACTCGGCCTCCTCGGGCCGGCGCAGCACGAAGCCGCTCGCGTCGCGCAGGTGGGCGACGCCGACCACGTCGTCGACGTCGTCGGTGACCACCGGGACCCGCGAGTGCCGCGACGCCAGGATCGCTTCGAGCGCGTCCTTCATCGACAGCTCGGCGTCGACCGTCACCATGTCGATGCGGGGCACCATCAGCTCGCGCACCCGGGTATCGCCGAACTCGACGAGCGAGTGGATGTAATCGCGGTCGTCCGCCTCGAGCAGTTCCTGCTCCGCGGCCTGATCCACCATCGACAGCAGCTGCTGCTCGTCGCGGATCAGCGCGCTGCTGCCGCCGCGTCCCGGGGTCACCCGGTCGCCGACGCGCATCAGGCTGCTCGCGACGGGCCCGAGCAGTACGCGGATCCCATGCACGAGCGGAGCCGAGAACCGAATGATCCCCTCGGGGTGGTGCGTGCCGACCGTGCGGGGGCTCGTGCCGACGAGCACGAAGGTGACCGCGGTCATGATGAGGGCGGCCGCGAGCAGCGTCAGCCAGAGCGGCTCGATGAGCGCGGCGAGCACGAGCGTGATGAGCACCGCCGCGAGCGTCTCGGCGGCGACGCGGGCGAAGCCGAGGGCGTTCTGGTGCGCGGCCTCGTCCTCCGCGATCGCCCGGATCGACGCGCCGCGACGGGCGTCCTCGGACAGCGCCAGGAGCTCGGCCTTCGAACGCACCGAGAGCGCTGCGTCGCTCGCCGCGAGCAGGCCGCCGATCGCGAGCAGCACGACGGCCGCCGCGAGGAAGAGCGCGATCAGACCGCCGGTCATCGGCCCCGCTCGCGCATCGCGAACCCGAGCAGCAGATCCCGCTGGAGACCGAACATCTCGGCCTCCTCGTCGGGGGTGCCGTGGTCGAATCCGAGCAGGTGGAGCATGCCGTGCGTCAGGAGCACGCGCACCTCCTGGACGAGATCGTGCCCCGCGGCCTCGGCCTGGAGCTCGGCGACCTGCGGGCAGATGACGACATCGCCCAGCAGACCGGCGGGCGTCGGCGCGTCGACGCGGCCCGGACGCAGCTCGTCCATCGGAAAGCTCAGCACATCGGTGGGGCCGGGCTCGTCCATCCACTGCACGTGCAGCTGCTCGATCGCGGCCTCGTCGACGAACAGCACGCCGAGATCGGTCTCGGGGTGGACGTGCAGCGATTCGAACACGAACGCGGCGAGGCGCTGCAGGCTCTCCTCCGCGACCGCGATGCCGGACTCGTTGTTGATCTCGACGCTCATGCTGCGGGACCCTTTCGTTCGTCGCGGTTCGCCGCGCGTGCTTCTTCGTATGCCGAGTAGGCGTCGACGATGCGGCCGACCAGGCTGTGCCGCACGATGTCGTCGGAGGACAGTTCGGCGAAGTGGATGTCGTCGACGCCGCGCAGGATCCGGTTCATGAGCCGGAGTCCGCTCGTGCCGACGGGCAGATCGACCTGGGTCACGTCGCCCGTCACGACCATCTTCGAGCCGTAGCCGAGGCGGGTCAGGAACATCTTCATCTGCTCGGGGGTCGTGTTCTGCGCCTCGTCGAGGATCACGAACGACTCGTTGAGCGTGCGTCCGCGCATGTAGGCGAGCGGAGCGACCTCGATGGTGCCGTTCGCGAGCAGGCGCGGTACCAGGTCCTGATCCATCATCGACCCGACCGCGTCGAACAGCGGCCGCAGGTACGGATCGATCTTGTCCTCCAAGCTGCCGGGCAGGTAGCCGAGCCGCTCGCCGGCCTCGACCGCCGGACGGGTGAGGATGATCTTCGCCACCTCGCGGCGCTGTAGCGCCTGCACGGCCTTCGCCATCGCGAGGTAGGTCTTGCCCGTGCCCGCGGGACCGATGCCGAACACGATCGTGTTCTGATCGATCGCGTCGACGTAGGAGCGCTGACCCGCGGTCTGGGGCCGGATCGCGTTGCCGCGCACGCTGAGGATCGGTTCCGACAGCACCTGCGCGGCCGTCGGGCCGTCGCCGCGTTCGACCATGCGGGTCACCTCTCGGACGTCGTGGCGGGAGACCGCGCCGCTGCGACGGGCGACCTCGAGCACCTCGCCGACGACCTGCTCGGCGGCGCGCACCTGCGCGGCCGGGCCCCGCAGGGTCAGCACGTGGTCGCGCGCGTGGAAGGAGACTGCGGGGTGCTGCTGCTCGAGATCGGCGATCAGCTGATCGCGATGCCCGAGGAAGCTCGCCAGGTCGACCCCGGTGAGCAGCACGGTGCGCTCGAGCTGCGGGCCCTCGTTCGGGGCCGGAGCGTCAGTTGCCAACGAGGCTGCGCTCCTCGAGTCCGCCCGCCAGCACGTGCGCGTGCACGTGGAAGACGGTCTGCCCGGCGCTCGCGCCGGTGTTGAACAGGAGTCGGTAGTCGCCGTTCGCGTGTTCGTCGGCGAGCTGCTGCGCGACGCCGATCATCTCGGCGAGCAGCGCGGGATCGCCCGCCGCGAGCTCGGTGACGTTCGCGTACTCGGTGGTCTTGGGGATCACCAGGATGTGCACCGGCGCCTGCGGGCTGATGTCGGGGAACGCGATCACGCGCTCGGTCTCGGCGAGGATCTCGACCGGGATCTCGCCTGCCACGATCTTGCCGAAGATGGTCTCTGCTGCCATGGGCATCAGTCTATCGACGGACTCACCAGCGGCCGAGCGCGACGTTCAGCACGGCGAGGCCGGCGGGGCCAGCAGAGGAGGTGCGGAGCACGGTGGTGCCGAGCACCAGGATCTCGGCGCCGGCGGATTCGAGGGCGTCGAGCTCGGCATCGCTGAACCCGCCCTCGGGCCCGACGACGAGCAGGATTTCGCTCGGGCGGGAGGCTTCGGCCGCTGCACTCGCACCGGCGGCTCGGACCGCCCCGGCCGCGAAGCGGGCCGCCCACTCCGACAGCGTGCGCTCACCCCGAGGATGCAGCGCGATGACCGCGCGATCAGGGTCCGCCGCGGCCGCGCGCAGCTCCTCCGAGGAGATCGGGGATCCCACTTCGGGGATCCGAGCGCGGAGCGACTGCTTCGATGCCTCCCGGGCGATGCGCGCCCACTTCGCGACGCCCTTCGCCGCCTTCTCGGCACCGCCGGCGCCGTCCCAGCGCGAGACGGAACGGGCGGCCTGCCACGGCAGCACCCGGTCGACGCCGAACTCCGTGGCCTGCTCGACCGCGCGCTCGTCGCGATCGCCCTTGGCGAGCGCCTGCACCAGGGTCACCCGCGGGCTCGCCTCGGCGTCGGTCCGCACCTCGTCGAGCTCGACCGCGAAGCGGTCGCGGTCCGTGCGCACGACGACGCCCCCGCCGATCGCGCCCGCACCGTCGCCGAGCAGGATCCGCTCACCGACGCGGAGCCGGCTCACCCGCACGGCATGACGGCCCTCTTCGCCGCCGATCTCGACGGTCGCGCCGACGGCCAGCGCGGTCCCGCGCTCGACGTAGTACAGATTCGCCACGCTGCTGCCCGCCCGCCGTCAGCCCTGGCGGAAGAAGCGGTCGCGGATCTTGCCGAAGAAGCCCTGTTGGAACTCCCCCAGCTTGGGTCCGTCGTCCTTGCCGAGCGCGGCCAGCTGGCGCACCAGGTCCTTCTCGCGGTTGGACAGCTTGGTCGGCGTGACCACCTGGGCCGCGATCTTCAGATCGCCGCGCGCGGTGGATCGAAGCCCCTGGATGCCGCGGCCCCGGATCGTGATGACGTCGCCCGACTGGGTGCCGGCGGGAACCTCGACCTGCACTTCACCGTCGAGGCCGGTGACCGTGCTCTCGGTGCCGAGGATCGCGTCGGTCATGCCGACCTGCAGCGTGCAGAGCAGGTCGTTTCCGTCGCGGCTGAAGATGTCGTGGTGGGTGACCCGGAACTCGATGAACAGGTCGCCGTTCGGCCCGCCGCCCGGGCCGACCTCGCCGCCGCCGCGCATCTGGAGCCGGGTGCCGGTGTCGATGCCCGAGGGGATGTCGACGTTGAGGGTGCGGCGCTCGCGCACGCGCCCCTTGCCGCCGCACTCCACGCAGGGGTGCTCGATGATGGTGCCGTAGCCGTGGCAGGAACCGCAGGGATGGTTGGTGACCACGTTGCCGAACAGCGAACGCACCTGCCGCTGCACCTGGCCGGAGCCGTGGCAGACGTCGCAGGTGACCGGCACGGTGCCCGGCTGGCAGCAACTGCCCGAGCAGGTGCCGCAGAGCACGGCGGTGTTGATGCTGACCTCGCGCTGCACACCGAAGATCACCTCGGCGAGCGAGACGTCGACGCGGATCATCGCGTCGTCCCCGCGCTCCGCACGCGATCGGGGACCGCGCTGGCCGCCGCCGAATCCGCCGCCGCCGAAGAACGTCTCGAAGATGTCGCCGAAGTCACCCATCGACGCGCCGCCCTCGGAACCGCCCATGTCGTAGCGGCGGCGCTCGTTGGGATCGCTGAGCACGTCGTAGGCGTGGGTGACGCCCTTGAAGCGCTCGGACGCCTCCTCGCTCGGATTCACGTCGGGGTGCAGCTCCCGCGCCAGGCGCCGGTAGGCCTTCTTGATCTCTTCGGGCGATGCGTCGCGTGCGACGCCGAGCGTCTCGTAGTGGTCCGCCACGGTGTGCGGCTCCTCTCATCGATTCGATGGTGGATGAAGTTCGTCGGTCGCGGGCGCCGGGTGCTCTCGGGCCGCGACCCTGGGTCAGCCCTCGCCGAGGGTCCGGTTCAGGTATCTCGCGACCGCGCGCACGGCCGCCATGTTGCCGGCGTAGTCCATGCGCACCGGGCCGAGCACGCCGAGCTGGGAGGGCGTGCTCGAGACGTCCTCGTAGCCGGAGGCGATGATCGACGCGCTCTCGAGCCCGTACGGCTCGTTCTCGCGACCGATCGACGCCGAGACCTCGCGGCCCTCCTGCGCCATCTCGCCGAACAGTCGGAGCAGGGTGACCTGCTCTTCGATCGCCTCGAGCACCGTGGAGAGGCTGCCCGAGAAGTCGGCGCCGCGCGAGAGGTTCGCGGCGCCCGCGATCGCGATGCGCTCGCTGCGGTTCGCCCGGAGCTGTCCGATGACGACCGCGAGCACGCTGCGCACCAGCTCGGCCTCGGCGGGTTCCGCCCAGTCCTCGACGGTACGGTCGAGCAGCTCGACCGCCTGCACCGCGCTCTCGAGATCGGAACCGATCACCGCGCCGGCGATGCGCTCGCGCAGGCCGTGCACCCAGGCCTCGGTGACGCGCACCGCGGGCAGGGCGGCGACCTGCTGCTCGACCACGCCGGTGCCGAGGATCAGCACGCAAAGCACGCGGGCCTCGCCCACGGCGACGAGGTCGATGTGGCGCACCGCCGTGCGCTTGAGCGACGGGTACTGCACCACGGCGACCTGGTTGGTGAGCTGCGCCAGCAGCCGCACGGTGCGGGCCATGGCGTCGTCGAGGTCGCTCGATTCGCCGAGGAAGCGTTCGATCGCGGCCCGCTGACCGGCGCTCAACGGCTGGAAGCGGCTGAGCGTGTCGACGTAGAGCCGGTAGCCCTTGTCGGTCGGAACGCGACCGGACGAGGTGTGCGGCGCCGCGATCAGTTCTTCGTCCTCGAGCAGCGCCATGTCGTTGCGGATGGTGGCGGCGGAGACGCCGAAGCTGTGGCGCTCGACGATCGACTTCGAGCCCACCGGCTCGTTCGATTCGACGTAGTCGCCCACCAGCGCGTGCAGCACGGCGAGACTGCGTTCCGAGACCATCACGCACCTCCTCGCCGGCGTTCGATGTGGATCGGGTCGGCACCCGTCGACTGGCACTCGCAATCGATGAGTGCCAAGTCTATCCCACCGACCCCGCGGAACGGCCCGTCCGTGGCCGCCGCGTCACCCCGATTCAGCCGTCGGCGGAACCGAGCAGCCGATGCACCACGGTGTCGGCGAGCAGACGGCCGCGCAGGGTGGGGATGATCCGGCCGCGGATCGCCGCCGGGCCGTCGATGAGCTCGCTCGCGATGAGCCCCGGGATCGCCCGCCGCTCCTCCGGGCGGAGCACCGAGGCGTCGAGCCCGTCCGAGATCCGGGTCTCGAGCAGGATCCGCTCGGTCCGCCTGGACTCGGCGTCGAGCGTCTCGCGGGCATGCGCCGGCGAGATGCCCTCGGCGATCCGCTGCGAGTAAGCGGCGGGGTGCTTCACGTTCCACCAGCGGACGCCTCCGACGTGGCTGTGCGCGCCCGGGCCCGCGGCCCACCAGTCCTCGCCCGTCCAGTACGACAGGTTGTGGCGGGATCGGGTCTCGGGTGTGCGCGACCAGTTGCTGATCTCGTACCAGTGCAGCCCCGCGTCGGCGATCCGCGCGTCGGCGAGCTCGTACATCTCGGCGTGGAGGTCGTCGTCGGGGGCGGCGACCTGCCCGCGCTTGATCTGCGCCGCGAGCTTGGTGCCCTGCTCGATGATGAGCGCGTAGGCCGAGAGGTGATCGGGTTCGCAGGCGAGCGCGACGTCGAGCGATCGCTCCCAGTCGCCGATCCGCTCACCCGGAGTCCCGTAGATCAGGTCGAGGCTGACCTGCAGGCCCGCCTCCTTCGCCCATTCGACGACGAGCGGAATGCGTTCGGGGGTGTGCGTGCGGTCGAGGGTGGCGAGCACGCTCGGCACAGCGGACTGCATGCCGAAGCTCACCCGGGTGAACCCCGCATCGGCGAGCGTGCGCAGGTAGGCAGCGTCGACGGAATCGGGATTCGCCTCCGTCGTCACCTCGGCACCGGCGGCCAGCCCCCACTCGTCGCGGATGCGACCGAGCATCGAAGCGAGGTCGTGGGCCGGGAGCAGCGTCGGCGTCCCGCCGCCGAAGAAGACGGTCGAGACCCGCCGTTCGGGCAAGCCGGACTCGCGCAGCACGCGAGCGCCGAACGAGAGTTCGGCCGCAGCCTCTGCGGCGTATCCGGCCTGGCTCGCTCCCCCGCCCAGCTCGCTCGCCGTGTAGGTGTTGAAGTCGCAGTAGCCGCAGCGCACCCGGCAGTAGGGCACGTGGACGTAGACGCCGAAGGCGCGATCCGAGGCGCCGTCGAGCACGCTCGTCGGAAGCGAACCGTCGGAGGGAGCGGGATCGCCCTCCGGAAGGATGCTGGGCACGCCTAGCCCTTGCCGCCGCGCGACTTGCCGCGGTTCTTGCCGCCGTGCGGCTTCGAGCCGGGCGACTTGCCGCCCTGGGCCTTGCCCTTCGACTTGCCCCACGACTTCGCGGTCACGGGTGCCGCGTCGTGCGGCTCGACCCGGGGAACCTCCGCTGCGGCGGGCGCCACGACGCCAGCGTCAGCGGGTGCTTTCGCGTCGGCGGGCTCGGGCTCGGGCTCGGGCTCGGGCTCGGGCTCGGGCTCGGGCTCGGGCTCGGGCTCGGGCTCGGGCTCGGGCTCGGGGCCAGGATCCACCGCGGCGGCCTCGGCCGCAAGCGGGTCCGCCGCGGCCTGCGGAACGGCTTCCGGCACAGCCGGAGCAGTGGGCTCGGCCGCGGCCTGCGCCTCGGGCAGCGGTTCGGGTTCGGGCGCAGCCTGCGGTGCGCTCGGCACGGATCCCACGCCCTCGGTCAGCCCGGGCACGGGCACCATCGGAGTGGCGTGCACCGCGGCGGGTTCCCGATCGGACGCGGCGGCCTCGACGGGAGCCGCGTCGGGCACAACGCCGGGGAGCATCGCTTCGAGGTGCTGCTTGGCGCGCCCGATCGCGGAACGGATCTGCGAGCGTCCCTTGAGCGCGCTCGTCGAGCCGAGGAAGCCTCGGGTGACGCCCCAGACGGTGTCGTCCGAACGGTGCTCGACGAGGAACAGCTCCTCGCCGATCGCACCGTCGTCGTCGTCCGTGCCGATGGCGAAGCCGACGCGGTCGGCCTCATCGATCACGTAGACCACTCGGATGCGGCGGGACTGCTTGCCACTGTTGCGGCTGATCGTCGCGGTCGTACCGGAGGTCAGGTACGGCTCGCCGTCGGGACCGAAGTGATCCTCGCGCACGGCGGGCGCTTCCGCCGAGCCCTGCGCGTCGAAGGTGAGGCCCGCGTACTGCCCGCCGTCGCCGCGGACCACGTCGGCGATGGTCTCGCCGGAGGCCCGGTGCGCACCCCAGGTCATGAGCAGGCTGACCGCGGCCAGGAAGCGCTCCTGTCCGCTGCCGATCAGCAGCGACTCCTCAAATGGAGTGGTGCCCTCGGGCGGGAAGCGGAGCAGATCCGGTGCGTTCGACGCCCCGACGGCGGCATAGGTCACCGGCATCGGCACGTAACTGCTGCGCCGACTCACTTCTTCTGCTCCTTGCCCTCCACGTCACCCGAGAGCGCGGCGATGAAGGCTTCCTGGGGTACTTCGACCCGGCCCACCATCTTCATGCGCTTCTTGCCCTCCTTCTGCTTCTCGAGCAGTTTGCGCTTGCGGCTGATGTCGCCACCGTAGCACTTGGCGAGCACGTCCTTGCGGATCGCGCGGATGGTCTCGCGGGCGATGACGCGCGCGCCGATCGCGGCCTGGATGGGCACTTCGAACTGCTGGCGCGGGATCAGCTTGCGCAGCCGCTCCGCCATCATCGTGCCGTAGTGGTAGGCGTTGTCGCGGTGCACGATCGCGCTGAACGCATCGACCTTGTCGCCCTGGAGCAGGATGTCGACCTTGACCAGATCGGCTTCCTGCTCGCCCATCGGCTCGTAGTCGAGGCTCGCGTACCCCTGGGTGCGGCTCTTGAGGTGGTCGAAGAAATCGAAGACGATCTCGCCGAGAGGCATGCTGTAGCGCAGCTCGACGCGCTCGCCGAGGTACTCCATGCCGAGCAGGCTGCCGCGCCGGCTCTGGCAGAGCTCCATGATCGTGCCGACGTAGTCCTTCGGCGCGAGGATCGCGACGCGGACCATCGGCTCGCGCACGCTGGCGATCTTGCCGTCGGGGTACTCCGACGGGTTCGTCACCGTGATCTCTTTGCCGTCCTCGCGCGTGACCTGGTAGACCACGCTCGGTGCCGTCGCGATGAGGTCGAGGTCGAACTCGCGGCGCAGGCGTTCGCTGATGATCTCGAGGTGGAGCAGGCCGAGGAATCCGCAGCGGAAACCGAAGCCCAGGGCGACCGAGGTCTCGGGCTCGTACTGCAGGGCGGCGTCGGAGAGCTTGAGCTTGTCGAGCGCCTCGCGCAGCACCGGGTAATCGCTGCCGTCGATCGGGTAGAGCCCCGAGAACACCATCGGCTTGGGATCCGTGTAGCCGGGGAGCGGCTGCTCGGCGGGCTTCAGCTTGGTCGTGACGGTGTCGCCGACCTTCGACTGACGCACATCCTTCACACCCGTGATGAGGTAGCCGACCTCGCCGACGGCGAGGCCGCCGGTGGGGGTCGGGCCGGGGGCCGAGACGCCGATCTCGAGCGCCTCGTGCTCGGCCTTCGTCGACATCATCTGGATCTTCTCGCGCGGCGTCAGACGACCGTCGACCATGCGGACGTAGGTGACGACGCCGCGGTAGGGGTCGTAGACCGAGTCGAAGATCATCGCGCGGGCCGGCGCATCGGCCTGGCCCACGGGAGCCGGGATCCGCTCGACGACGCGATCCAGCAGCTCTTCGACGCCCGCACCCGTCTTGCCCGACACCTTGAGGATGTCGTCGGGGTCGCCGCCGATGAGATCCGCGATCTCGCGCGACACCCGCTCGGGGTCGGCCGCGGGCAGATCGATCTTGTTGAGCACCGGGATGATCTCGAGGTCGTTCTCCATCGCCAGGTACAGGTTGGCGAGGGTCTGCGCCTCGATGCCCTGCGCAGCATCGACCAGCAGGATCGCACCCTCGCAGGCCGCGAGCGAACGGGAGACCTCGTAGCTGAAGTCGACGTGACCCGGCGTGTCGATCATGTTGAGCGCGTAGTCGCCGCCGGCGGCCTGCCAGTGCATGCGCACCGCCTGCGACTTGATGGTGATGCCGCGCTCGCGCTCGATATCCATGTTGTCGAGGTACTGCGCGCGCATGTCGCGGTCGGAGACGGTGCCGGTGATCTGCAGCATGCGGTCAGCGAGCGTCGACTTGCCGTGGTCGATGTGCGCGATGATGCAGAAGTTGCGGATCTGCGCGGGGTCGGTCGCAGCCGGCTTGGGCGGATTCACACTTCGTGGAGACATATGGAGGCCATTATTCCAGAGAACCGCGGCTCCCGCGGCCGATTGCGCTTCGAACGCGCTCCCGCGTGGCGGAGTCTGCGAGGATTGGGGCATGGCACAGGTCGTCGCGCTCTATCGTTTCCCGGTCAAGGGGTTCACCCAGGAGGCCTGCGAGGAGCTCACGATCCAGGACGACGGGCGCGTGAGCGGGGATCGCGCGTTCGCCTTCCGGTACGCGAACGCGCTCGCGCCGCGCGAACGCGACGGCATGGAGATCTGGTCCAAGTCCAAGGGCCTGACCCGGATGGAGTATCCGGCGCTCGCCGCGCTCAAGCTCTCGACCGACGCCTCCGGGGAGCGGATCCGCATCGACGGGCCCGATGGCCTGCACGTGGATGAGCCCCTCTCGGACGATGGGCGCGAGCGGGTCTCCGCGGCCGTGACCGAGTACCTGCTGGGTTCGGCCGACGCGAGAGGACTCGAGGCTCCCGGCCGCCTGCCGCTCAGCCTGCTGGGCGATGCCGATCGATCCCGGTTCCAGGACAGCGCCCGCGGATTCGTCTCGATGCACAGCCGCGAGAGCCTCCGGGCCCTCGAGTCGGCGCTCGCCGGCCCCATCGACGACCACCGCTTCCGTTCCAACATCGCGATCGAGGGTGTCGAGCCCTGGGAGGAGATCTCGGAGCTGTCGCGGGTGCGGATCGGCGATCTCGAGTTCGCGCCGCAGGAGGTGATCGGTCGTTGCCTCAACACGCACGCGAATCCCGAGACCGGAGTCCGCGACGCCGAGGTACTCACCACGCTGACCCGGGTGATCGGGCAGGCGCAGCCGACGTTCGGACGGTTCCTGCTCCCCCTCCACGGCGGCGGCACGATCCGCGTCGGCGACACGGTCGAGCTCATCGCCTGAATTCCGCACCCATCTCTGCTAAACTCGACTCTTGGCTTGCGTGTGGATCAACACCACACAACCCGCAAGGTGCCCTCTCTCGCCGCGCGGACAACCCGTCAATACCTCTTACCTCGTAAGGACAGAACCCAACGTGGCAAACATCAAGTCGCAGATCAAGCGCATCAAGACCAACCGCAAGGCGACCGAGCGCAACCGTGCGTACAAGAGCGAGCTTCGCACCGTGATCCGTCAGGTGCGCGAGGCGATCTCCGCTGGCGACAAGAGCGCTGCCGAGGCCAAGCTGCAGGTTGCCGCGCGCAAGCTCGACAAGGCCGTGAGCAAGGGCGTCATCCACAAGAACCAGGCCTCGAACCGCAAGTCGAAGCTCGCGGTCAAGGTCGCTGCGCTCTAAGCTCGACCAGCTTTCACAGCTTCCAACAGGCCCCGCCGGGATTCCGGCGGGGCCTGTTGCGTACCCGGGAACCTGGGTACCCGGGTCCTCTGGGTTCTCGGGCTGCTTGCGTTTCTTGCTTCCTGCATTTCCGCGTTTCGCGGCTCCCTCCCCCGGACAACTCCTTTGGGGAAGGCCGCTCGGTCTGGGCCGGGTCTGGTCAGGGCGGCCTGATGCGGATAGGCGGACGGACAGGCCACCGACTTCGCCGATGATGTCCGCGTCTGTGTCGGCACTCACGGCCACGACAACCGCGACGGCCACGGCGATCGGACGTCTTCCCGACAAGTGGACGCTTTCCCGACGAGTGGACGGCTCCCCGACGAGTGGACGGCGAGTCGGCCACCGGCAAGACGTCCAATCGTCGGTTCGGCGTCCAATCGTGGCTCGGCGCGCGCCGACAATCTGAGGCACCACCCGCACAGCCCGTGAAGTTCCCCGCTCCGTACAAGGCCATCCGTCGGGCGCCGACTCCACACCCAAGGGGAGCACCGCCACAGCCGGACCGCCGAGCGCTTCGGCGGCGCTAGGTCGTCCATCCGTCGGGCGCTTCCCAACGTCTGTACGTGTTCCCAACGTCTGTACGTGTTCCCAACGGCTGTACGTGTTCCCAACGGCTGGCCGTATTTTCGAAGGCTGGACGCCTTCTCGACAAGTGGACGGCGAGTCGGCCACCGGCAAGACGTCCAATCGTCGGTTCGGCATCCATTCGTCGGTCCTGCGGCCAGACCACCGTGCCAGCGCCCCGTCGCGTTTCAGCGGCTGCCCGTCGACGCAGACCGCTCCGACCGCTTCCTGGGCGCCACCCGCCCAAACAGGGACAGCAGGCAAGGGTCCCTCTCGCGAACGGGATCACCCGGCGGGAGCCAATTTCGTCCCGAGCTGACCCGGGCGTCGAATCTGCACGACACACGCAGCGTTCTCGGAAAGCACCCCGCCAAAATGCACTCCGCCGAGAACCATGCCGGTCAGACACGCCTCAGCGAGATTCACCGCAGCCGGAACCAGTGCGCTCGGCGCTACCGCACCCGCACCCGCAACCGCCGGGAGCGCCTCAGGCGCGGCGGGGCTCGCGTCCGCGGCGGGCGACGAAGAGCACGAAGCGTTCCAGCGCGTACTCGGGGTCCCGGCTGCCGCCCTTGAGCAGCCACTCCGTCTCGGCCGCGAGGTCGATCGCCGCAGCCAGGTGCTCCTCGCTCCACGCCCGGCCGTCCTTCACCGCGCGTTCCGCCTGCCAGGGCGCCATACCCAGGTCCTTCGCGAGCTGCCCCGCGGATCCGCGGGCGCCGTAGGCCCGGGCGATGCCGCGGAGCTTGAAGTTGAGCGCCGCGAGCATGGGGATGGGATCGGTGCCGGTCGAGAGCGCCTGACGGAGCAGCACGAGCGCATCGGCCGCCTTGCCCGCCGTGGCGGCATCGGCGACCTTGAACGCGCTCGCCTCCACGCGTCCCTCGGTCGCCCGTTCGACGTCGTCCTCGGTGATGCGGGCGCCCGCGGTCTCGACGATCTGGGCGCAGGCACCGGCGAGCTCGCCGAGACCGCCCGCGTAGGCGAGGACGAGCTGCCGCGCCGCGCCGGGGGTCGCCTGCGCCCCGAGCCGGTGGAACTCGCCCATGGCGAAGTCGTAGCGGTCCTGATCCTTCTTGATCTCGAGGCACGGGATCTCGATCGCGTCCGCGAGCCCGCGGACCTGATCGAGCACGGCCTTGCCGCGCTGCCCGCCTCCGTGGCGGAGCACGAGGGTCGTGTCTTCGGCAGGCTGCTCGAGGTAGCGCTTCATGTCGGTGATGAACGCGTCGGAGCACTTCTCGACGCCATCGACGCGGATGAGGCGGGGCTCGGCGAAGAGGGAGGGACTCGCGATCGTGAAGATCTCGCCGGAGGCGTACCCGGAGGCTTCGATGTCGTGAACCTCGGTCTCGGGGACCGCGGCCTTGAGCTGATCGCGGATGGTCCGTGCAGCACGGTCGGCGAGGAACGCCTCGGGTCCGCTGATGAGCACGACCGGCGCCGGGCGCGCCTCGAACCATCCCACCTGAGGGATCTTGCTCTTGCTTCCGCCCTTTGCCGCTGCCACCCTTCAAGCCTAGGGCAGCCCGCCGACATTGCCCGCCCGTCCGTCGCTTCGCCGCCGCGCTCCGCCCACACCCGAGCCGTTCCGTCGCCCCGGGGCGAGATCGCGATCGAGCCGAGTCGGTCGGTGCGCAGCACGACGGCTCCCGCCTGCTCGTAGGACGCGATCGCCTCGGCGGTCGGATGTCCGTAGCGGTTGCCCGCGCCCACCGAGACGACCGCGAGTCCCGCACCGACCGCTGCCGCCAGTCGGGGATCGTGATCGCGCGAACCGTGGTGCGCGATCTTCACGAGGTCCGCCGCGAGGTCGGTCCCCGCCCGCTGCAGCCTGAGCTGCTCCTCCCGCCCGGTGTCCGCGAGCAGCAGCATCGCGAACCCGCCCGCCCGCACGCCGAGTACGAGAGAGGCGCCGTTCGAATCGGCCGGACGCTCACCGACGGACGGCGCGAGCACCGAGACCTCGACCCCGGATCGCTCCTCCCGCTGTGCGCCCTTCGAGGCGAGCGCGTCACCGGTCCGGGACGGCAGTGAGATCCCGCTCCCCGCGACGCCGAGTTCGACCGGTATCGCAGCCGCGCACAGCTCGCGGAGCACGCGCCGCTCGGCGACGGCCCGCGGGTCGCCGCCGCAGGCATCCCGCGAGGTTCCCTCGGCGATGGGAGCGACGGGCGGGCCGACGGGCGGCGCGATGGTCGCCGAGTCGACACGATCGATCACCCGCTCCAGCGCGCCGACGTGGTCGCGGTCGTCGTGAGTGAGCACGAGTCGCTGGATCCGGTCGACTGCGAAGCGCCGGAGGCAATCCGTGAGCCGCTCGGGCTCGTCCCCGGTATCGACCAGCGCGACCGCGTCGGGCGAACGGGGGTCCCGCAGGAGCAGCGCATCGCCCTGCCCGACATCGCAGGCGACGAACGCCCAGTCGCGGGGCGTGGCCGCCCGTTCCGCGAGCGGAACCGCGACCGTGATCCCGGCCGAGGTCCCCGCGGACCCGAACACGAGCAGCGCGATCGTGACGCGCACGACGGTCGGCACCGACGGGGCGGGACGCCACGGCGCGCGCTGGCGCACCCGCGCACCTCCGGGCAGCCCGATGGCACCAGATCGCAGTCCTATCGCGATCAGCGGGGCGCACTGCACGGCGATCAGCAGCGCCGCACCGAGCCACCCGCCGGGCCATTCGAGCCGGGCGAGCGGAAGCGTCTGGCAAACCTCGGCAACGGCCGCCACCCAACGGGCGGCCCAACTCGCCACCACGACGGCGGCGCTCCCCAGCGACTCCGAGATCCCGAGCAGGAGCAGAGCGATCAATCCGACGCCGGTGCCGATCGGTGCCGCCGGCGCCGCGAGCAGGTTCGCGAGGATGCCGGCCAGCGGGATTCCCGGTTCGATCAGGAGCAGGCCGGGCCCGCAGGCGAACTGCGATGCGACGCTCATCGCGATCGGCAGCCCGAGGACCCGGGGCAGCCGCGCGGTTCGCCGCAGGCGCTCCTCGAGCGCCGGGACGAGGAGCAGGACTCCCCCGGTCGCAAGCACGGACAGCCCGAACCCGGCCTGCCTCGATTCCCAGGGGTCGGCGAGCACGAGGAGCAGCACGGCCGCGCCGAGCGCGGGAAGTCCGGCCCCCGGCACTCCTCCGAATCGGCTGGCCAGCATCACCCCCGCCATGACCGCCGCACGCTGCACGCTCGCATCGGGACCGATGAGGGCGACGAAGCCGACGAGAGCGAGCCCGGAGAGCACGATCCGGGTCCGGCGCCCGGCTCCGAGACGCGCCGAAACCCAGGTGATCGCCCCGATCACGAGCGCGCAGTTCGACCCGGACACCGCGGTGAGGTGCGTGAGCGATGTCGCACGCATGCTGTCGTCGAGGCGCTCCGGCACCGGGCTCGTATCGCCGACCGCGAAACCGGGGACCAGTTCGGCGCCCGGAACGACGGCGGCCGCGGCGGCGAGCCGGGCGCGGGACTCCGCCAGGGCTCCCACGATGCCGTCGAGCGCACCCGGGATCGATTCGGCGGCGCCGCGCGCGGATATCTCGAAGGCTGCGCCCGATTCGGGCGGCTGCGCCCGGATCCCGCCCGTCACTCCGACCCGGCTCCCCGGCCCCCATTCGGGATCGGGAGCCCCGTCCAACCAGACCAGCACGGGCGCGGCATCGACCGTTCCCCGGAGCCAGGACCGCGTCCCGTCTTCGGAGGCCCGAGATCCCGGATAGGCGCTCAGCCGCACTTCAACGGTCATCGCGCGGCCGCTGCCCGCTGCCGTGCTCAGCCCGGGGTGCCTCCGATCCTCCTCGAGCACGATCAATCTGACGCCCAGGAGGAGCAGCGCCGCGGCTCCGATCAGCAGCACCCCGAGCACCCGGGCTCCGAGCACCGGGTCCGTCGAGGACCCGGCCCGACTTCGCCGACGTCCGACGACGTGCGCGACCGTGCTCGAGAGGAGCGCCGCCACCACCGAAGCGGCGCTCAGCCAGACGCCGGCACCGGGTACCGAGATGACGGCGGCCGCGACGGCCCAGATGCAGAGCGACGGGGCGAGCACCCGCCAGAGTCCGTCGACGGTGTCCGAGCGACGCGTAGCGCTCACCCCGCCCGCACGACGTCGCGGAACCCGTCGAGCGTCTTCTCGCCGATGCCGGGAACCTCGAGCAGGTCGTCGACGGACCGGAAACGACCGTTCGCGGTGCGCCAGTCGACGATCCGCTGCGCCAGCGCGGGGCCGATGCGGGGCAGCGCCTCGAGCCCCGTGGCATCCACCTGATTCAGATCGATCTGAGCCGCGCCGTCGGGCGCGCCCGCACCGCCGGACGCCGCACCGCCGCCGGCCGAGGGCTCGGCCGCATCGGACCGGTTCGGGATCAGGATCTGCTCGCCGTCCTGCACGGCCCTCGCGAGGTTGACGCCCGCGACGACCGCGTCCTCGGTGGGGCCGCCGGCCGCTTCGACCGCGTCCTCGACCCGCGCTCCCGCGGGCATGCGGAATACTCCGGGGTGTTCGACCGCGCCCACGACGTGCACGAAGCGGGGGCCGTCGTCCGACGGCCCGTTCGACGTGCTCCGCTGCGGCGACGTCTCCGTGACACCGCGACCCGCCTCTGCGGCGCTCGGCGCAGCCTCGACGCGATGCGGCCGGAACCAGACGAGCGCGACCGCGACGACCACGGCGATCGTGAACACGGCGATCCCTGCGAGCACCGGGACGCCCAGGGCTCTGCGCACGCGCTCCCGCACCGGCACCACCGGCTGCAGACGCATCGGTTCTGGCGGCGGTTCGGCCGAGAGCTGCGGGCCGAAACGCTCGAGGAGCGCGCGGCGGATCTGGGGGCGATCGATCGGAGCCGGTGACGAGATGTGGGACATGCGATCGACCGTAGGTGCGTGGGTTCGCGGTCGGACGATTATGCACAGGGATCGGAGTGCTGCGTCTCGGTGGGCGCGTCCGCGCGGGTGAGGTGGATCGAATGGCCGGATCGACTGTATTAGTGTAATAATACAACGAGACAACAGGTCGCACGAGAATCCGAGAGCAGGGACACCCATGAGGATCGATGACTCCCGCCCCATCTGGGCGCAGCTCGTCGACGAGGTCCGCCGCCTCATCGCTTCGGGCGAGTGGCCTCCCGGCGGAAAGATCCCCTCCGTCCGCGAACTCGCGCTCGAGTTCGGCGCCAACCCGAACACGGTGCAGAAGGCCCTGGTCGAGATCGACCGCCTCGGACTCACCACCACCGATCGCACGGTCGGCCGGTTCGTGACCACGGACCGCAAAGCGGTCGCCGCCGCACGGTCCGCGCTCGCCGAGACCTCGGCGGATCACTTCATCGACGCGATGAGCGGCATCGGGCTCGAGCCCTCCGCCGCCGTGGCGCTTCTCGAACAGCGCTGGGCACAGCGCACAGCACACGGAAAGGACGTGCCATGAGCAGCACATCGATCACCCCGGAGCACCCGGCCGTCGAGGTCGAGGGACTCCGCAAGACCTACCACGGGCGCGCTGCGCTCGACGGGCTCTCGCTGCAGCTCGCCTCCGGGCAGATCGTCGGCCTGATGGGCGACAACGGCTCCGGCAAGACCACCCTGCTCAAGATCCTGGCGGGTCTGCTCTCGGAGTGGGAGGGCGAGGTCCGCGTCGAAGGACGCGCGCCGGGCCCGGAGTCGAAGGCGATGGTCTCGTTCCTCCCGGATGCGTCGTTCCTCGCCGACGGCCTCCGCCCGGCGGATGCCATCGCGCAGTACGCGCGGTTCTTCACCGACTTCGACGAGGCGAAGGCGCGGGAGATGATCGATTTCTTCGCGCTCCCGTGGGATCTCACGCTGAAGGAGATGTCGAAGGGAATGCGCGAGAAGCTGCAGATCTCGCTCGCGATGTCCCGCCGCGCCCGCGTCTACCTGCTCGACGAACCGATCTCGGGCGTCGATCCGGCGTCCCGCGACGTGATCCTCCGCGGCATCATCTCCGGCTTCGCCGAGGACTCGCTCATGGTCATCTCGACGCACCTGATCCAGGACGTCGAGGCGATCGTCGACTCGGTCGTGTTCCTGCGAGGCGGCCGGATCCTGCTCCAGGGCGCGGCCGATGAACTCCGCGAACAGCACCAGATGGGCCTCGACGCCCTCTTCCGAAAGGTCTACGCATCATGATGTCGGCACTCCTCTCCCAGGAACTCCGCACGAGCCGCCGCATGCTCCTCGGCACGCTCGGCACGATCGTGCTCGTCGCCGCGCTCTCCCTCGCCCTCGCCGCGCTCCGCGTTCCCCTGATCGGTTCCGCCGGCCTCGTCGTGGGGATCCTCGCGTCCCTCCTGCTGGTGCCCGCGGCGCTCGCGGTCCTCGCGATCCGCTACTGGCAGTCGATGTACGGGCGCGAGGGCTACTTCACGATGTCGATCCCGGTGCGCGGCCGCAGCCTGTTCTGGGCGAAGACGCTGTACGCGCTCATCGTCGCCGTGGTCGCGGGCGCGATCTCGGCGCTGGGACTCGCCACCGCGATGGTGGTGCTCAGCATCTCGCAGGGGCTCTCGACGGACGCCGCCCTCGACTCGCTCCGCGGGATGCTCGACTCGCTGGGGGCTCCCATGCTCTGGTTCCTCGCCGTCGTCCTGCTCGTGCAGCTGGTGTTCGCGGTGCTCTGCGGTGCGGCGATCATGTCGATCGGCGCCGAGGGACGGTTCAACCGGCTCGGATTCGGCGCTCCGCTGCTCGGCTGGGTCGGACTCTACGTGGTCATGCAGGGCGCCGGGCTCGCGGCGATGCTCTTCGTCCCCCTCGGCCTGACCATCGGCGGACCGGATGCCGGCACCCTCGTCGCCCGGGGCATGCTGCAGGAGTTCGTCGACGTGCTCCAGAACCCCGGCGCCGGCGGCCAACAGCAGGTCGATGTGCTGGGCCTCGGCGTCATCCCCCTGACCATCGTGGTGACGGCCCTGCTGTCGTGGTGGGGCGTGCGGTCGATCGAACGTCGCACCTCGCTGCGCTGAGCCCGAGAACGACGAAGCGGAGCGGAACCGTGCAGGTTCCGCTCCGCTTCGTCGTTCCGGCCGCCGTCGGCGGTCGCGGAGGCGCCTAGCTCGCGGGCTTCGTGACGATGCTCACGATCTTGGGCACGCGCACCACGGTGTTGACGATCTCGCGGTCGCCGATCGCGCGCTGCACGGCGGGCGATGCGAGCGCCGCGGCCTCGGCTTCGGCCTCGGTGACGGACGCGGACAGCGTCAGGCGGTCGCGGACCTTGCGATCGACCTGGACCACCATCGTCACCTCGTCCTCGACGAGGAGCGCGGGATCGGCCTGCGGCCACACCGCGAGCGCGACGGTCGGCTCGTGCCCGAGCTTCGCCCACATGTCCTCCGCCGCGTAGGGCGCGAAGATCGACAGGATCATCGCGATCGCCTCGGCGGACTCGCGCACCGCGGGGTCCGCCGCGCCGGCACCGGCGTCGATCGCCTTGCGGGTCACGTTGACCTGCTCCATGAGGCGCGCGACGACGACGTTGAACTTGTACGCCTCGACGAGCTCGGGAGCATCGGCGAGCAGCTTGTGCGTGGCGCGGCGCAGCGCGGCATCGCCCGAGTCGAACGATGCGCCCGCCGGCGAACCGGACTTCTGCACGTCGTCGGCGATGCGCCAGGCGCGCGCCAGGAACTTGGCCGAGCCCTGCACGGACACGTCGGCCCAGTCGATGTCGTCCTCGGGCGGGCCCGCGAACGCCAGCGTGACGCGCAGCGCATCGGCGCCGTGGTCGCGCAGCTCGGACGCGAACTCGACGAGGTTGCCCTTCGACTTCGACATCTTGGCGCCGTCGAGCAGCACCATGCCCTGGTTGAGCATGTCGAGGAAGGGCTCCTCGAAGTCGATGTAGCCGAGATCGTGCAGCACCTTGGTGATGAATCGCGAGTAGAGCAGGTGCAGGATCGCGTGCTCGACGCCGCCGACGTACTGGTCGACCGGCGCCCACTTCTTGGCCTCGGCCGGGTCGAACGCCTGCGTGTCGTCGTTCGCCGAGAGGAAGCGGAAGTAGTACCAGGAGCTGTCCACGAAGGTGTCCATGGTGTCGGGATCGCGCGTCAGCGTCTCGCCGGTCTCGGGGTCGACGACGGTCGCCCACTCGGTCGCCGCGCCGAGCGGCGAGGCGCCCTTCGGCTTGAGGTCCAGGCCCTCGGACGCCGGCAGCTCGACGGGGAGCGCCGACTGCTCGACGGGGCGCATGGAGCCGTCGGCCCCGTGCAGGATCGGGATCGGGGTCCCCCAGTAGCGCTGGCGCGAGATGAGCCAGTCGCGCAGGCGGTAGGTCTTGGCTCCGCGACCCGTGCCGCGGGACTCGAGCACCTCGATGGCCTTCGCGATGGCGTCGGTCTTGCCGAGCCCGTCGAGTTCGCCCGAGTTGATGAGGATCCCGTCGCCGGAGGCCGCGACACCGCTCTCGGCGGGGTCCGCGACGATCTCGCCCTCGGCGTCGCGCACCTCGAGCACGACCCGCACCGGCAGGTCGAACTTGCGCGCGAAGTCGAGGTCGCGCTGGTCGTGCGCCGGCACGGCCATGATCGCGCCGTGACCGTAGTCGGCCAGCACATAGTCGGCGGCCCAGACCGGGATCCGCTCGCCGTTGACCGGGTTGATCGCGAAGTGGTCGAGGAAGACGCCGGTCTTCTCGCGGTCGGCGTTCTGCCGATCGATCTCGCTCTGCTTCTGCGCCTCTTCGAGGTAGGCCTGGAACTGCGTGCGCACCTCGGCCGAGGCCGATGCGGCGAGCTCGGCCGCCAGGTCGGAGTCGGGCGCGACGACCATGAAGGTCGCGCCGTGCAGCGTGTCGGGGCGCGTGGTGAAGACCGGGACCTTCTCGGCCCGGCCCTCGATCTCGAACTCGACCTCGGCACCGACGGATCGGCCGATCCAGTTCCGCTGCATGTTCAGCACCTTGGTGGGCCACTTGCCCTCGAGCTGGTCGAGGTCGTCGAGCAGGCGATCCGCGTAGTCGGTGATGCGGAAGTACCACTGGGTGAGCTTCTTCTTCACGACCACGGCGCCGGAGCGCTCGGAGGTGCCGTCGGCCAGCACCTGCTCGTTGGCGAGCACGGTCTGATCCACCGGATCCCAGTTGACCCAGCTCGCCTTGCGGTAGGCCAGGCCCTTCTCGTACATCTTGAGGAACAGCCACTGGTTCCACTTGTAGTACTCGGGGTCGCTCGTGTGCAGCACGCGGCTCCAGTCGAACGACGGCGCGTACAGCCGGAACGAGGCCTTCTGCTGCGCGATGTTCGCGTAGGTCCACTCGCGGGGATCGACACCGCGCTTGATCGCCGCGTTCTCTGCGGGGAGACCGAAGGAGTCCCAACCGATCGGGTGCAGCACGTCGTAGCCGCGACCGCGCCAGTAGCGGGCGAGCACGTCGCCGAAGCAGAACGCCTCGGCGTGCCCCATGTGGAGGTCGCCCGAGGGGTAGGGGAACATGTCGAGCACGTACTTCTTGGGCCGTCCGTCGTCGGAACGACCCGCGGCGAACGGCTCGAGCTGCTCCCACACGGGAAGCCATCGATCCTGAATCGCCCGGAAGTCGTAGCCTTCGGCCTGCTGCTCGGTCACGCGCACCTCGATCTCTTACTCGCACGCACCCGCTCGGCAGCGGGCGCACAAGTCACCAGGATACCGCGCCGAGCGCACGGATCAGCGGCACGGCCTTCAGCTCCTTCTCCGCGCGCTCGCGCTCCGGATCCGAATCCGCGGTGATGCCGCCCCCGGCCCCGACGCGCGCGGTCGCGAAGAGCGACCGACCGCTTTCCGGCTCGGGCGCTCCTCCGCGCAGTTCGGCGCTCCGGATCGTCATCGCGAGCTCGACGTCGCCCTCGTCGCCGATCCATCCGAAGCACCCCGAGTAGAGGCCCCGCGGCCCCCGCTCCAGCCCGGCGAGGATCTCCACCGCACGGCGTTTCGGCGCCCCCGTCATGGATCCGCCCGGGAAGCAGGATCGGAGTACCTCGGCGATCCCCGACCCCGGTTCGAGGCGACCGCGGACGGTGCTCACGAGCTGGTGCACGTGCGCGTGGGTCTCGACCCGGAGGAAGCCGTCCACGCGGACGCTGCCCGGCCGGCAGACCCGGCTGAGGTCGTTGCGCATGAGATCGACGATCATGAGGTTCTCGGCGCGCTCCTTCGGGTCCCGGGCGAGCTCGGCCGCGAGCTCGGCGTCCCGGACCGGATCGGGATCCCTCCGCCGCGTCCCCTTGATGGGTCTCGTCGACACGCGGTCCCCGCGGATCTCGATGAAGCGTTCGGGGCTGGCGCTGACGAGCGCACGATCGCACGCCGCGACGACGCCGCCGCGGATCGCGCCGCCCGCCGCCCGCAGCTCGCGGTAGAGGTCGAGCGCGTCGAAGCTCCCCGCCATCTCGGCGGTGTCCGTGAGGCAGAGCACGTAGGCGTCGCCCGCAGCGATCGCGGAACGGCAGGCCTCGACGTCGGCTCGGTAGTTCGCCGCGGTCCGTCGCCACGCGGGCTCCGCCGGGGGCACGGTCGACCCGCCCGATCCGATCGCGTCGGGCCGCTCGGCGTCCGCGCGGGGCTCGGCGAACATGCCGCTCCCGAACCGCGCGATCCACGCGTCGAGCGCGGCGTCGCTCTCGCCCCGCAGCTCGGCGGCCTCACGCTCGTGGTCGATCACGAGCACGGTCGATGCACGCAGGGCGAAGGCGGGAGCCGCGTCATCGGGAGCGGGCTCGAGATCGAGCAGCGCCACGCCGAACTCGTACGACAGGGCGACGACCCAGCCGCCGGAGAAGCCGCCGCGGGCACCCGCGTCGGTCGAGGGTTCGAGCAGCGCCAGGAACTCCCGCTCCCGGCCGGGCCGGGCGTCGACGACCCGATCGGCCGTGCCGAGATAGCTCGTCCGGGAGTCCCCTGCGGCGGAGCCGTCGAGCCAGAACCAGGCCGACTCCGCCGACAGCGCCCGCGCGACGGCCACGGGATCCCCCGGGTACGGCAGAGCGCGAACTGCACCACGCACCGCTTCGATCATGCAGCCAGCGTAGTGTGGGACGGAACCGGGACAGCGCGAGGAAGGGGCATCGCCGTGACGCATCCGGAGCCCGAACCGCGCGACGAGCTGCTCGTGGCGGATTCCTTCCGCGTGCGGGTGCGCGAGGGGCGAGCGGAGGTCCGCGGCCTGGCCCATCACATCTTCAGGTTCTCCCGGTCCACCCATCGAGCGAGCGCCGGTGCGCTCCGGGGCGTCGGCAACTTCCTGGACGAGGCCCGGTTCCGCATCGCCGAGTACGGCGAGGGGTTCCCCCGCTGGGAGCTCTGGCGCAGCGCCGCGGATCGCGGCCTGGATCTGCGCCTGTCGCTGCGGCCGCTGCCCGAGCTCCGTACCGCGGTCGAGCTGCGCTCCGCGCCCGGCGTCGTGCTCGAGCACGCCGACCGCAAGGGCCCGAACATCTCGCGGCTCGCCGAGCTCAATCGGAACCTCGGCGCCGAGGCCCTGCTGCTCGATCCGCAGCGCCGGGCGGTGGAGGGCGCGACCACGTCGCTCCTCTGGTGGGAGGACGGGGTCCTGTTCGGCAGCGGGTCCTCCGCCCGGGTGCCGAGCGTGACCGAACAGCTCATCGACGAAGCCGCGACAGCGTTCGGGATCCCCCGCACCTCCGCGTCGCTCGAGCCGGAGGCGCTCGCCGCGCGCGAGGTCTGGGCGGTCAACGCGCTGCACGGGATCCGCCCGGTGAGCGCCATCGACGGCATCGTGCTGCCCGCCCCGGATCCGCACCGCCTCGCGCGGTTCCGGGAGGCGGTCGATGCGAGCTGGGAGGAAGTCGCGCCGGCCTGGCTCCGCATAAAGTGATATCTTTTTAGTATCACCGCCCGGCGACCGAAGGAGCCCGCCATGACCACCGCCCCCGAACCCGTCGGCCACGACGGGATCCGCGTCAACATCGCCGAGCGATCCGCCTGGCACCTCGGCAGCGCAGCCGGCATCACGGCGCTGCTGCTCGCCATCGTCGGCTTCCCAGGAGGCGGTCTCCTGGTCATCGGCGGCGGCGCGCTCCTCGACAGCGGAGACGGCGCAGGTGGAGCGATCCTCGCCCTCGGCCTCGTCGTCATCATCGCGGCCGTGCTCATCTGCACGATGCTCACCATCGTGACGCCCGGCCACACCTCGGTACGGCAGTTCTTCGGGCGCTACGTCGGCACCGTCCGCCGCGACGGCATCAGCCTCGTCGCCCCCTTCACGAGCGGGAAGAAGGTCTCGGTGCGCGTGCACAACTTCGAGACCAACGAGCTGAAGGTCAACGACTCGGACGGCAACCCGGTCAACATCGCAGCGATCGTGGTCTGGCAGGTCGCCGACACCGCCAAGGCGATGTTCGCCGTCGAGAACTACGGCGAGTTCATCGAGACCCAGGCCGAGGCGGCGCTGCGGCACGTCGCGACCACCCATCCCTACGACGAGCCGGGCCCCGGAGAGCAGTCGCTGCGCGGCAGCACCGACCTCGTCTCGGCCGAGCTCGCCGAGGAGGTCGCCGCCCGCGTCGCCATCGCCGGCCTCGAGGTGATCGAAGTGCGTATCTCGTCGCTCGCCTACGCTCCCGAGATCGCGCAGGCGATGCTCCAGCGCCAGCAGGCCAGCGCGGTGATCGCGGCCCGCGAGAAGATCGTCGAGGGCGCCGTCACGATGGTCGAGCAGGCTCTCAGCCGGCTCGAGCAGGAGGGCGTCGTGGTGCTCGATGACGAACGGCGCGCGCAGATGGTGTCGAACCTGCTGCTCGTACTCACGAGCGACCAGCGGGCGACCCCCGTCATCAACGCGGGCTCCCTCTACAGCTGATCATGTCCGAGAGGTCCGATCCGGGAGCGGGCGGCGGCCGATCCGAGAAGCCGTCGCGCCGGCAGAGCGGTGAGCGCAAGCAGTTGCTGCTCCGGCTCGATCCCCGCGTGCACGCGGCCGTCGCGAAGTGGGCGTCCGACGATCTCCGGTCGGTCAACGCGCAGATCGAAGTGCTGCTGCGGCAGGCGCTCGCGGACGCCGGCCGGGACCCCGGCGCGGGCCCGATGCGCGGCCGCGGCCGGCCCCGCGCCGATCAGCGCGGCTGAGAGGCCCGCTGCCGTCGACGTCGCAGGATGAAGAAGGCCGCGACGGCGAGTGCGAGCGCCAGCGCCCCGAACGGCAGCGTCGCGCGGAACTCCTCCGTGAACGCCGTCGAGATCGCGACCGCGAGCATCAGCACCGCCCCGACGACGGCGCCCGCGCGCGACCCGGGCACTCGGTAGGCGAGCTTCTCCCCCGATGCCGCGATCCGCCGCCGGAACGCGATGTGCGTGACGAAGATCATGAACCAGGTGAACATCGCCCCGAACATCGAGATGGCGAACATCATGGTGAACGCTTCTCCCGGGATCAGCACGTAGATGATCGTCGCGACCGCGATGCCGGCCGTGGAGAGCAGCAGCGCGTTGAGGGGTGCGCCGTTGGGCCGGACCCGCCCGAGCGCCCGGGGCGCCTCCCCCGCGCGAGCCAGCGAGAACATCATGCGGGTGGAGATGTAGAGCTGGCTGTTCATGGCCGACAGCGCCGCGATGATGACCACGAAGTTGAGGAGCGAATCCGCATAGGGGATCCCGACGAGCTGCATCACCGTGACGAACGGGCTGCCGCCCTTGAGGATCTCGGACACCGGCGCGATCGACACGATCAGCGACAGGGTCAGGAAGTAGAAGACCACGAGACGGAAGATCGTCGCCTTGAACGCGCGCTTGACGGCCGCCTCGGGCTCCTTCGCCTCGCCCGCGGCGACGGCGATCATCTCGATGCTCAGGTAGCTGAAGATCGAGACGATCACGGCGAACCACATGCCGGTCAGCCCGTTCGGCATGAATCCCTCGCCAGCCGTCCAGTTGTGCAAACCGTAGCCTCCGCCGCCCGAGAAGAACACGAGCCAGGCGGCGACGATCACGAAGGCGATGATCGCGAACACCTTGATCGCCGAGAACCAGTACTCGAGCGTGCCGAAGTTCTTCACGTTCATCGCGTTCACGCCGATCAGAGCTGCGGAGAAGAGCACGACCCAGATCCAGGGCGGGACGCCGGGGAACCAGAGCTGCATGTACTCGCCGACCGCCGTCACCTCGGTGCCGACCGCGAGCACGATGCAGGCCCAGTACATGTAGCGCACGAGGAACCCCGACAGCGGGTTCAGGTAGTGCTCGGCGTACGCGCCGAAGGATCCCGAGGTCGGATGCTTCACGGTCATCTCGGCGAGCACGCCCATGAGCATCAGTGCGATCGCGCCACCGATCATGTAGCTGATGACCACGCTCGGTCCGGCGAATCCGATCGCGAACTTGCTCCCCAGGAAGAGGCCGGTGCCGATGGCCCCGCCCAGCGCGATCATGCTGAGCTGGCGGGCGCTGAGCGTCTTCTGGAGCCCGATCTCGCGGGTCTGGATGTCGCTGAACTCTTGAGTCATGGTGCTGGTCCGTTCGGTCGTGCGTCGTTGCAGGGCTGGATCGGGAGCGGGCGGCGCTCAGGTGACCGCGCCGCGGGTCTGGAACTCGGGCGCCCGCCAGACCTCCTCGTCGAGCACCCATCGGAGCGTCTCCACCGCGTCCCACACGTCCAGGAAGCCGACGTAGAGCGGGGTGATGCCGAAGCGCAGCACCTCGGGCTCGCGGTAGTCCCCGACGACGCCGTTCGCGATGAGCGCCTGCATGACGGCGTACCCCTCCGGGTGCCGGTAGCTCACGTGACTGCCCCGTCGCTCCGGATCCTCCGGGGTGATGAGCGTCAGATCGTGATGCGCCAGCCGCTGGTCCACGAGGCGCATGAAGAGGGTCGTGAGCGCGAGGGACTTCTCGCGGAGCGCGCGGTCGTCGACGCTCAGCGCGAGATCGACGCCGACCTCGGTCATCGCGAGCGAGACGATCGGCTGGGTCCCGGTGAGGAAGCGGTCGATCCCCGGCGCGGGCTCGAACGCGACGGCCATGTCGAACGGTGCGGCATGCCCCCACCAGCCCGAGAGCGGTTGCTCGGCGGCGGCCTGGTGGCGCTCGTGCACCCACACGAACGCCGGCGATCCCGGCCCTCCGTTGAGGTACTTGTAGGTGCAGCCGATCGCGAAGTCCGCGTCCGCCTCGCTCACGCGGACGGGCACCGCGCCGACCGAGTGGCAGAGATCCCAGATCACCAGAGCACCGGCCTCGTGCGCACGCCGCGTCTCCGCCGCCATGTCCCAGAGCGCCCCCGTGCGGTAGTTCACGTGCGTGAGCAGGAGCACGGCGACATCCTCGCGGAGCGCCTCCGAGAGCGGCAGGTCCTCGTCGACGAGGCGCAGCTCGTAGCCGCGGTCCAGCAGCTTCGCGAGCCCCTCGACCATGTAGAGGTCCGTCGGGAAGTTCTCGCGCTCCGAGACGATGACGCGGCGTTCCGGCGCCGCCTGATCCTGGATCTTCAGCGCGGCTGCGAGCACCTTGAACAGGTTGATCGAGGTCGTGTCGCTCACGACGCATCCGCCGCGCTCGCCGCCGATCAGGCGTCCGATCTTCGCGCCGATCCGCTTCGGCAGTTCGAACCAGTCGTGCGTGTTCCAGCTCGCGATGAGGTCGTGCCCCCACTCGCGCTCGATGACCGCCGCGGCGCGTTCGAGCGCTCCCTTCGGCCTGGCTCCGAGCGAGTTGCCGTCGAGGTATACGAGTCCCTCCGGGAGGAGGAACTCGTCGCGGAGCCCGGCCAGCGGGTCCTGGGCATCGGCCTCCACGCAGAACGCGCGGGTGGTCGGAGTGCGGTCGGTGTCGGTCATGGGGTCCTCTCGGTCGACCGGGATGGGAAGTTCGGGGGGGTCAGGGGCGCCGGAGCACGGCGCGCACGGGCGAGGCGTCGGCGCCCACCAGGCGCAGCGGGAACGCGATGAGCTCGCCGGACCCCTCGGGCGCGAGCGCGAGATCCAGTCCTTCGAGCAATACGATTTCTGCGGCGATGGCCGCCCGGTGAGCCGCGAGCACGGTGTCCTGCAGCGGATCGAAGGAGTCGAGATCGATCCCGAGCAGTCGGCCTCCCTGTTCGGCGAACCAGCGCACGAACGCGGGGTCGACGCCCGGGCTCTTCGGCATCCAGTCGTTGCCGGGTACCGCGCGATGCCGCAGCAGCAGGCGTTCGACGGGCTCGGCCGAGACGTCCGCGATCCGCGCGCGGATCGCGGACTCCGGCGCGAATCTGAACGGGTCGCCCGAGCGATCGACCAGCTCGGAGACGTCGAGGACCAGGCAGGATCCGATGCAGGCGTCGAGATCGATCGACGCGGCATCGGGGGCGCCCTCGAGCACGTGGGCGGGTGCATCGATGTGCGCACCGACGTGGCCGGTGCTCGTGATGGTCTGCACGGAGACGGAGTCACCCGCGGCGATCGACCAGCGCCGCTGCAGGCGGAACGGGGCGTCGCCGGGCCAGACGGCGGTCGCACCGTCGACTGCGGGGCTGAGGTCGATGATCTGCACGGCTTCCCTCCATCGCGAACGTGCGGTTTCGATCTCAGTCTGTCGAGAACGCGGGATCGGCGCCGATAATCCGGAAATCTTCCAACCTTCGGTGGATCATCCGGATAGGCTTCAGCATGACCCGCCCATCTGGAGGAGCCCGTGAACACTTTCCCGCTCACCGACACCGACCGCGCGATCCTGTCGGAGCTCGCCGCCGACGGTCGCCTGGCCTACACCGAGCTCGCCGCGCGGGTCGGGCTCCCGGTCTCGACCTGCCATGGCAGGGTCCGAGCACTCGAAGCGGCGGGCGTGATCCGCGGCTACCACGCCGAGATCGACCCCGACGTGACCGGGGCGAGCGTCCACGCCCTCATCCTGCTCCGGGTCCTCAGCCACGAGCGCAACCGAATTCCGGCGCTCGCCGAGGAACTCCGCCGGGTGCCCGGGGTGCAGCAGGTCTATCTGATCGGCGGCGATCGGGACTTCGTGCTCCACGTCGCGTGCGCGAGCGTGCCCGCGCTGCGCGATCTGATCGCGCGGCACATCGGATCGAATCCCGCGCTCGCCCAGTCCCAGACACAGATCGTCTTCGACCACTTCCGCGGCCTCAGTCCGGTCTGACCTGCTCAGAGCACGATGCGGCGCGCCCGCACCCCCTCGGGCAGTTCGGTGTGGGTGATCAGGATCGCGGCGCGGTCGTCCGGCAGCGCCCCGAGCAGGTCGGCGAGCAGCGCGTCGGCGACCTCCCGGTCGACTCCCGCCGTCGGCTCGTCGAGGATCACGACCGGGAACTCCGCGAGGATCGCCCGGGCCAGCGCGATGCGCTGCGCCTGGCCTCCCGAGACGAGCGCCCCGCGCTCGCCCACTTCCGCGTCGAGCCCACCGCGCGCACGTGCCCAGTCGCCGAGGCGCACACGATCGAGCACGGCCAGCAGCTCGTCGTCGCTCGCCTCAGGCTTCGCGAACTTGAGGTTCTGCCGGAGATCCGCGTCGAAGAGGTGCGGGGTCTGCTCGCAGAGCCCCACGGCGGCCCGCACCTCCGTCTGAACGAGGTCGCGCGCCTCCCGCCCGCGGATCGCGTACGAGCCGGAGTAGTCGAGGAACCGCACGAGCGCGGCCGCGAGCGTGCTCTTCCCCGCGCCGCTCTCGCCCGACACCACCAGCGTCTCGCCCGGGTGCAGCGCGAAGCTCACCTCGGAGAACGCGGGTCCGGCGGAGCCCGGGTGCGCGGCGGAGAGGTTGCGGACCTCGAGCAGCGGGGCACGCGGATCCGCCGCGGGAACCGCGGAACGATCGCCCGCATCATCGACGGGGATCTCGGCCGGCAGCGGAGTCTCGATCAGCTCGGCGACCCGCTCGGCGCTCGCCAGTGCGGTGCGTCGCGCCACGAACGCCGTCGGTACGAGCGCGAACACCTCGAACACCGCGGCCGGGACCACGACCGCCGCTGCGAACAGGGGGGCGGAGAGCCCCTGCCCGGTCGCCGGCGCGAGCAGCAGGAGGATCGCGATCGAGGCGATCCCGGAAGCGGCCCCGAGCACGGCCGCGCTGAGTCCGGCGGCCCGAGCCCGGCGCAGCTGCACGCGGGACAGCTCGGCCTCGGCCGCGGAGATCCGTTCCCGCTGCCGGTCCAGCGCGCCGAACGCCGCGAGGGCTTCGGCCGCGCGGAAACGCTCCAGCAGCGCGTCCAGCAGGGTCGCGCGCGCGGCGCCCAGTTCGCGATCGCTCTCGGCCGCGATCCTGGAGGACCAGCGGACCGCGAGCACACCCGCCCCCGCGAGCGCCAGGGCGAGGATCAGCGCGGCGAGCGGTGACACGATCGCGACCGCGATCAGGGAGAGACCGATGACGATGCTGCTCGTCACGATCGGCTGACGGACGCGGAGCGGAAGGTCCTGCAGCTGGTCGACGTCGTCGACGAAGGCGCCGAGAACCTCGCCCCGACGCCGATCCTCGATCGCGCCGGGGATCCTGGGGACGAGGCGCTCGTAGGCATGCACGCGGAGATCGGAGAGCTGGGTGAGCGCCGCCCGGTGGCTGGCGAGCCGCTCCGCATAGCGGAACGCGGCCCGGCCGATCGCGAGCGCGCGCACGCCCACGATCGCGAAGGTCAGATGCAGGATGGGGGGCTGCTCCCCCGCACGCACGATCAGCCACATGCTCAGCGCGAGCAGGCCGACCACGCAGGCGTCGGCGAGCACCCCGAGGGCGACCCCGGGTGCGCGCTTCGACCGCTCGGGCAGGGCCAGCGCGATGACCCGCTCGAGCGGAGTCGCATCTCGCTCGAGCGCGACGGAACGGGTCATTCGGCGTCTCCGATCCGGACCACGCGGTCCGCCGAGGCGAGCAGCGCCGCCCGGTGGCTGATGACGAGCACCGCGCGCCCGGCTTCCGCCTCGGCGCGGAGCGCTTTGGCGAGCACGGCCTCGTTCTGCGCATCGAGCGCGGAGCTCGGCTCGTCCAGGACGAGGGCGTGCGCGCCGGTCTCGTCGGCGCGGTAGAGCGCGCGGGCGACGGCGACGCGCTGCGCCTGTCCGCCCGACAGGCCGGAGCCGCCCGCGCCCAGCGGGGTCCGGGCATCGAGATCCCCGAGCCCGACCCGCCCGAGCACGCGCTCCGCACGCTCGTCGTCGATCCGGTCGGCACCGAGCGCGAGGTTCTCGGCGACGGTGCCCTGCAGCAGGTCCGGGCGCTGCCCGCTCCAGGCGATCGCACCGGAGTGCGCGGCCGACCCGGTGCTGGGTTCGAGGAACCCGAGGAGCGTCGCGACGAGGCTCGTCTTGCCGGCGCCGGACGGCCCCGCGAGCGCCACTACTTCGCCCGGTGCGACCTCGAAGCTCACCGGGCCGACGACGGCGCGGTCGCCGCGGTGCACCACGACCTCGTCGAAGCGGATCCCCCGGTGTCCGGGCCCGGGCTCGGCACGGACGTCGGCCGGGGCCCCGCTCGCGCCTCCGGTCGCAGCCGCGTCAGCGCTGCGGGAGCTCGGAGCACCAGGGCCGTCGACGATCGCGAACACGGCGCCGACCGCGGCGAGCCCCTCCGCCGAGGCGTGATAGGCCGCGCCGACCTGTCGGATGGGCGCGAAGGTCTCGGGCAGCAGGAGCAGCACGAAGAGGCCGAGCCCGAGCGGGAATCCACCGCTGACGAGCCGGGTGCCGACGGTGACCGCGACCAGCGCGATCGAGAAGGTGCCCGCAAGATCGAGCACGAAGCCCGAGAGGAAGGTGACGCGCAGGACCTGCATGGTGCGGGAGCGGTACTCGCCGGTCTCGCGCGCGATGCGCTCGCTCTGCCGCGATTCGCGACGGAAGATCTTGAGCGTGGGCAGGCCCTCGACCGCGTCGAGGAACGAGCGCGAGAGCCGGTTCAGCTGCGACCACTGGCGATCCTGCACCCGCTGGGTCGCGAGTCCGATGAGGATCATGAAGATCGGGATGACCGGGAACACCACGAGCACGGTGATCCCGCTCACCGGGTCGGCGAGCAGCACCGTGAGCACGAGGATCGGCGTCGCGCATGCCGCGAGGATCAGCTGCGGCAGGTAGCCCGAGAAGTAGCCGTCCAGCGCGTCGAGGCCGCGTCCGAGGGACACGGCGCGTTCCGCTTCGGACCGGCCGTCCGTCGCCAGAGGCGAACGGGAATCGAGCGCATCGAGCGCGGCGGTGCGGAGCTGGGACTTCGCAAGCACCGCGCCGCGCGCCGCGAGGCGATCCATCGCGAAGCCCGCGCCGGTGCGCACGACCAGCGCGACGCCGGCCGCGAGCAGCAGCATCGGCAGATCGGCGACGGATGACGAGCCCTCGGCGACGCGCCCGCCCGCCGCGCTCGCGGCCCCTCCCGGGATCCCGAGAGCGGGCAACGCGACCGCGGTGATCGCCTGCGCCAGGAACCAGCACCAGGCGACCACCGCGAGCGTGCGGACCACGCCGAGGACCGCTCCGATCGCCAGCACGCTGCGGGCGGCCCGCGCCGTCCGCAGCAGCCGGGGATCGAGTGGTTTCATCTCGGATCAGCCTAGTGGGCGGCTGCCGGGATGTGGGTCCGCGAGATGCGCTTGCGGAACACCCAGTAGGTCCAGCCCTGGTAGGCCAGCACCAGCGGCATGGTGAACACCGCGACCCAGGTCATGAGCTCGAGCGTCTTCTGCGAGCTCGCCGCGTCCGCGATCGACATGGACAGGGCGGGATCGGTGCTCGAGATCATCACGTTCGGGAAGAGCGCGGCGAAGATCGTGAGCAGCGCGAACGCGATCGTGACCGCGTTGCCGGCAAAGGCGATGCCCTCGCGGCCGCGGAGGTTCGCGATCAGGCCCACGATGAACGCCACCGCGGCCACCACGGCCAGCGCGGCGATCAGCACGACGTTCGGGTGGGCCCCGTGCATCAGCACGGTCCAGACGAGGAACGCCGCCGCCGCGACCAGGGTCACGATCCCGACCTTCGTCGCCAGTGCACGAGCCCGGGTGCGCACTTCGCCCTCGGTCTTGAGCGCGATGAACACCAGGCCGTGGGTGAAGCAGAGCAGCGTCAGCGTGACGCCGCCGAGCAGGCCGTAGGGGTTCAGCAGCGTGAGCAACGAGCCGGTGTAGATCCACCCGCCCGTCGAGAGCTCCTCGATGGGCAGCCCCTGCACCAGGTTCGCGAACGCGGTGCCCCAGAGCAGCGGCGGGAGCAGCGAGCCCCAGAAGATGAACTGGTCGAACCAGCGGGTCCACTCCCGGCCCTTGCCCTGGTGGCGGTACTCGAACGAGACGCCGCGCAGGATCAGCGCCACGAGGATCAGCAGCAGCGCCAGGTAGAAGCCCGAGAACATCGTCGAGTACCACTCGGGGAACGCCGCGAAGAGGCAGGCGCCGGCGACGATGAGCCAGGTCTCGTTCAGATCCCAGACGGGGCCGATGGTGTTGATGAGCACGCGGCGGTCGGTGTCGTCCTTGCCGAGGAACGGCAGGGCCATGCCGACGCCGAAGTCGAAGCCGTCGAGCACGAAGTACCCGATGAGCATGACGCCGACGATGAGAAACCAGATGGTGGTGAGTTCCATGATCGTGATCTCCTAATAGACCGTCTGCAGCTTCGACGCGTCGGCATCCGCGTCGTCGTCGCCGTCCGCGGACAGGTCGGGGGTACCGACCTTCGCGGCCTTCGTGATGAGCTTGAACTCGACGACCGCGAGCGAGCCGTAGACCAGTGTGAACACGATGAGCGACACCAGCACCGCCCAGCCGGGCACCCCCGGCGAAACGCCCGACGCGGTGGTCATCACCCCGAACACGAGCCAGGGCTGACGACCCATCTCGGTGAAGATCCAGCCCACGAGGGACGCGACCATCGGAATGGGGGCGGTCCAGATCGCCACGCGCCAGGCCCACGCCGGAACCTCGCGGTTCTTGCGCGTCAGCCAGAGGCCCGCGATCGAGACGAGCGTCGCGAGGCCGCCGAGGCCGATCATCCAGCGGAAGGCCCAGTAGGTCACCCAGACGATCGGCACGAAGGAGCCGTCGGTCGGGCAGGTGAGCAGCGTCGAGTCCGCTCCGCAGAACTGCTGCGTGTACTGCGCCTGCAGGTCGCGGATGCCTTCGACGCTCCCGGTGAAGTTGCCGTTCGACAGGAAGGACAGCAGGTACGGGATGCGGATCGAGAAGATCTCGTGCGCCCCGTCCGGCGTGCCCCAGCTGAAGATCGAGAACGAGGCGTCCGCGCCGGAGCCCGTGTTGTAGAAGGCTTCCGCGGCCGCCATCTTCATCGGCTGGGTCTGCGTCATCACCATGCCGAGCGAGTGCCCGGTCAGACCGACGCCCGCGAAGGCGAGGATGTTCGCCCAGAGGCCGAATCGCAGGCCCGTGCGCATGTCGTCGACGAACTGGTTGCGCTTGAGGTGCCATGCGGCGACGGCGACCATGACGCAGGCGGCGAACATGATCGACGCGAAGATCGTGTGCGGGAACTGGTGGGTGGCCACCGGGTTCAGCAGCACGGCTCCGATGTCGGTGAGCTCGGCACGGCCCTTCTCGGCGTTGATCTCGAAACCGACGGGGTTCTGCATGAACGCGTTGGCGGCGAGGATGAAGTAGGCCGAGAGCATCGTCGCGATCGACGTGAGCCAGATGGAGGCGAGGTGCAGCCCCTTGGGCAGCTTGTCCCAGCCGAAGATCCAGAGACCGATGAAGGTGGCCTCCAGGAAGAAGGCGATGAGGCCCTCCATGGCGAGGGGCGCGCCGAAGATATCGCCGACGAAGCGGGAGTAGTTCGACCAGTTCATGCCGAACTGGAACTCCTGCACGATGCCGGTGACGACGCCCATCGCGAAGTTGATGAGGAAGATCTTGCCGAACAGCTTGGTCAGGCGGAGGTACTTGGCCTTGCCCGTCCGGTACCAGCAGGTCTGCAGGATCGCAACGAGGAACGCAAGGCCGATAGTGAGCGGAACGAAGAGGAAGTGATACAGCGTGGTCAGCCCGAATTGCCATCGGGCCAGCGTGAGCGCATCGAGGAAGTCGTTCATATGACACTCCAGGGTGCGGGCGCGCACTCACTATGGAGCGCACTCCCATAGTGAGTTCCGGCTGGGGATGGTGATTCCCCGCAGAGCTACCGAACGGTGTCCGGTCACTGTCTATTTTCCGCTTCCTGGGGGTTCACTGCAAATACATCTTGACGTCGAACAACACCTGGATCAGGGATTTCTTCACGTCGAGCGACATGTCACCCGGCACCCCCGTCTCTGCCTAGGATGGACTGGTGACTGATCCCGCCATTCCCGATTCCCGGCCGAGACTCGCAGCCCGGACCGAGGACTGGGTGCACTCCCGCCGCGAGAAGCGGGCGAAGGCCCGCGGCAAGCTGCCCGCGGTGATCCCCTACATCGGCTACGGATCGACCGAGTGGGTGCGCGTGCTCGGCCGCGTGCTCTATCTGAAGCCCGCCGCGCACGAGCAGAGCCGCTTCCGATCGGACGTGGCCGAGGTCTCGCGCGTGCGCGGCTGGCGCACCTTCACGAGCCTGCACGTGCCGCACCAGCGGGTGCAGGTGCTGATCGACGGCGAACCGCACGCGGAGGTCGAGGCGGATCGCGGCGGCGTGGTCGACGCGAACGTGCGCGCGGCGCTGTCGCCGGGCTGGCACACCATCGGGCTCCGCATCGCCGACGAGGAGCCCGCCGAGGCGCCCGTCTACATCGTCGACCCCGCGGCCCGCTTCGGCGTCCTCTCGGACGTCGACGACACGATCCTGATCACCGCCCTGCCGAAGCCGCTCGTCGCCGCGTGGAACAGTTTCGTGCTCGACGAGCACGCCCGGTCGGCGACGCCCGGCATGGCCGTGATGCTCGACCACCTGATGGCGGCCCACCCCGGCTCCCCCGTCATCTATCTCTCCACCGGCGCGTGGAACGCGGCACCCGCGCTCAGCCGCTTCATGGCGCGCAACCTCTACCCCATGGGGCCGCTGCTGCTCACCGACTGGGGCCCGACCCACGATCGCTGGTTCCGCAGCGGCAAGGAGCACAAGCGCCGCGAGCTCCGCCGTCTCGCGCGCGAGTTCCCCGAGGTGAAGTGGGTGCTGTTCGGCGACGACGGCCAGCACGACGAGTCGCTCTACCACGAGTTCGCGACCGCGCACCCCGAGAACGTCGCCGCCGTCGCGATCCGGCAGCTCTCGGTCGGCGAGGCCGTACTGGCCGGCGGCCGTTCGAAGGCCCGCCTGCACCGCAGCGTGAGCGGAGTGCCCTGGATCTACGGACCCGACGGCGCCACGCTGCGCGAGGAGCTGCGCAAGCTGGGACTGCTGTGAGCGCCGGCGCCGCGGGCTTCTCGGGATCCGAGCCGCCGCAGACGCGGCAGTGGCGGCGGGCCTCGCGCAACCTCACCGGACGCTTCACCGTCAACGAACGCGCGCCGCTGCTCCAGGTTGCCAAAGCGACGGTCGCCGCGATCCTGACCTGGTTCGTCTGCCTCCTCATCTTCCCCGAGCAGCTGCCGATCTTCGGCGCGATCGCCGCGCTGCTCTGCGTGCAGGAGAGCGTCGACGCCTCGCTCACCCGGGGGATCGAGCGCGTCGTCGGCGTGCTGCTCGGCGTCTCGGTCGCGATCGGCGCGGGCAGCATCTTCGGCGCCCAGTCCTGGCTCTTCATCCTCGCCTTCGTCGTGGCCATGGCGGTCGGCTGGCTGCTCCGCATGAGCAACAGCTCGATGAACCAGATCGCCATCTCGGCGCTCCTCATGATCGCCCTCGGCGGTCTGCACCTCGGCTACGGCGTCGAGCGCCTCGTCGAGACCGCGATCGGCGCGGCGATCGGCGTCATCGTCAACGCGGCGATCGTCGCGCCCGTGCGCACCACCTCGGTCCGGTCGAAGATCAGCGAGCTGACCCTCGATGCGGCCGCAGCACTGCGGCGGCTGGCGGACGCGCTCGCCGAGCCCCGCGACGAGGCCTGGCTGGACGACATGCTCACCCGGGCCCGCACGCTGCAGCAGAAGCGCTCCGACGTGCACGCGCTGCTGCGGCGCGCACGCGAGAGCCTGCGCCTGAACCCGCGCGGACCCCGGCACCGCGAGGCCCTCGCAGCCGACGACGCGCTGTTCGAGCGGCTGCAGCCGATCGTCACGCAGGTCATCGGCATGTCGCGCGCGGTCTACGACCTGTACGATCCCGAACTCGTCGAGGACCCTTCGGTCGCCGGCATGGTCGAGGAGATGCGCCGCGCGGCGCACGACCTCGAGCTGCTCGCGCACCCGGCGGGTGAGAGCGATCCTACGGGCGACGAGACAGAGGCCGAGCCGCTCGCTCTCACGCAGCCGTACACGATCCCGCGCCCGCACCCCGTCCACTGGGTGCTCATCGGATCGCTGATGGAGGATCTGCGCCGCGTGCGCGGCCGTATCACCGGAGACCTTCCGTAGCCGCGGCCCGCGCACGGACACCCGGTCCGCTTCGGAGATACGTTTTCGATATCAGCGGCTGGCTAGGCTGCGGCCATGCCCACTCGGATACCCGCACCTCGCCTCGCTGCGATCCTCCTGGTGCTGTGCACCGGCGGCGCCCTTTCGCTTTCAGGCTGCACCGCCGAAGCAATTGCGGCTCTTGAGCATCCGAACGATGCGCCCTGCGACGAATTCATCATCGCGACTTGGGAGATCGAGTTGGGTTTCGAGGGTTCGGACGCGAGTGAGCCTCGACCGCGCCAGATTCGCCTGGAAACCGCGACGCAGCGGTCCGCGGAGGTCCGGAGGATCGCGAAACGTGCGAGCGGCGAGATCCGCGACCGAATGGACGAGACCGTCGCGGCGCTCCCCGAAGATCCAGCACTGCTCCTGCAGAACGAGCGCACTCCCGCAGTCAGTCTCTTCGTCGATGCGGTGAACCGCACCATCGACGCCTGCGCGGCCTCAGGCTTCGACCCCAGCGTCGGGCGCAAGAAGTCGCAAGAATAGGGCCCGCAGTCGAGCCCCCATTCTTACCCGGTTTCCCTGGAACGGAGAACCGCCTAGTCTGAAGGCATGGGTGCATGGGGCGTGAAGGCGTTGCAGAGCGATGAGGGCCTCGAGCTCCTCTCCGCGATCGAGGGGCTGGCCGCGGAGCGGAGCAGCGTCACCGCGGACGAGCTCGTCGCCGCGGCTCGGAACGAGGGGTTCCTCAGCGACGATCCGGGCGACGACGAGTACCTGTTCGACGTCACCGCGCTCGCGCTCTCCGAGATCCTGACCGGGGACACCGACCAGCTCGCGGATCCGGCGCTCGGCGGCGTCGCGCTCGAAGCGACCGCAGAGGGGACGCGGGTCCTGCTCGCCTGGCTGCACCGGATCCGGGACTCCGATGAGGAGGATCGGGAGTACCTCGAGCTCTGGGTGGGCGACCCGGAGCAGGCCGCCCACCTCGAGAAGACCATCGCGGCGCTCGAAGCACTGAGCTCGGGCTCGGCCCCGGCCTCCTCCTGACTGACCAGAACAGGGCCGGCCCCCTTCCGGGGGCCGGCCCTGTTCATCGCTCACGCAGCCCGGGTCGACGCCCGGGCGCGCAGCGCGCTCAGTCCTGGACCAGTGCGGCCTGGACGTCGATGTTGATGGTGACGTCGGAGCCGAGCAGCAGCCCGCCCTTCTCGAGCGGCGCGTTCCAGGTCAGGCCGAAGTCCTCGCGCTTGACCACGGTGGTGGCGGTGAAGCCGGCCTTGTAGTTGCCGTAGGCGTCCTCGCCGAAGCCGCCGAACTCGAAGGCGAAGGTGACGGGCTTGGTCACGCCGCGCATGGTGAGATCGCCGTCGACGAGGAAATCGCCACCGTCCTCGCGAGCACCGGTCGAGACGAAGCTCAGCTCGGGGTGCTCGTCGGCGAGGAAGAAGTCGCCGGTGCGCAGGTGACCGTCACGGTCCGCCTGGTTGGTGTTGACCGAGGCGACCTCGGCCGTCGCGGAGACGGTCGAATCCAGCGGGTTCTCGCCGGTCTGGAAGGTCGCGTCGAACTTCTCGAACTTGCCCTTGACCTTGCTGATGGCGAGGTGGCGGATCGAGAAGCCGACCTCCGAGTGAGTCGGGTCGATCTTCCAGGTGCCGGTGCGGTAGCCGGGGATCTGATCTGCGGTGATGGTCATGGCGTGCGCCCTCCAACGGTTGATGATTCAAGTACGAGGATCATTCTCTCACGATCCATTCAGTTGAATGCAACTGTTGCGATGAATATTCCCCGAACTCACGGTTTCTTCTCGAAACCGCGAGTCGGCGCGGCGCGATCAGCGCGGACGGCGCTTCGCGCTCGCGCGCGCCTGCTCGACCGTGCGGTCCCCCGCGGCCGCCGCTGCGGTCGGCTCGAACGACCCGTACCGCCGCTCCGCGGCGCGGGCGATCAGGAAATCGCTGATCGCCGGATTCTTCGGCAGCAGCGAGCCGTGCAGGTAGCTGCCGATCACATTGCCGGTCCGCGCACCCTCCACGCCGTCGCTCGGGTTGTTCCCCGCGCCCTGCGTCACCCGCCCGAACGGCACCGACCCCGGACCGAGCGTCGTGACGCCGCTGTGGTTCTCGTACCCGATGATCTCGCCGAACTCGTCGCTCTCGAGCACGATGTTGCCGATCATGCGCGTGTCGTCGCCGCGCGTCTCGACGTCGAGCACGCCGATCCCCACGAGCTCCTCACCCGTGTAGGTGACGAAGCGATGACCGAAGAGCTGGTAGAGCCCGCAGATCATGAGCATCGGAGTGCCGTCCTCCGCGAGCTCGCGGATCCGATCCCGCTTGTCGACGAGGTCGATCGCGACGCGCCCCTGGCCCGAGTCCTGCCCGCCTCCGCCAACCATGATGTCGATCCGGTCGGGTAGCGGGTCCCCAGGATTGATCTCGATGATGCGCGGCTCGAACCCCTGCAGGCGCGCGCGCCGGGCCAGCGAGAGCACATTGCCGCGATCCCCGTAGATGTTCATGTCCCTCGGGTAGAGGGAGACGATGACGAGCTCGCGCGGAGCCGTCCGATCCTGCTGATCCTCGTTCACCAGATCTCCTCCACATCGGTCAGGGTGGCCAGCTCCTTGCGCAGCGCGAGCATCGCCGTGTAAGTGCAGAAGATGCGTCGCGGGCGCCCGGGGGTGCGCTCCCGGAAGCCGGCAAGCGCTGCCGCGAGATCCTCCTGCACCGTGCCGACCGCGACCTCGTCGTGCTCGAGCCGCAGCGCCATGTCCCAGGCGCGCGCGCCCGAGACGGTGTCGACGCCCTCGGACGCGAGCGAGGCGAAGTCCACGTCCCACAGCCACGACATGTCGCGTCCGTCGGCGTACTGGTCGTTGATCGCGATCATGGTGCCGACGCCCTCGGGAGCGAACGAGGCGAGCGCGAGGCGGAACCCCGCAGGGTTCTTCACCAGCACCAGCTCGAGCGGCTGCCCGTCGAGCACCAGCTGCTCACCGCGACCGAACGCCGGACGCACCTCCGAGAGCGCCGAGAGCAGCGCGTCGGGGTCGGCATCGCCGAGCACCATCCGCACGGTCGAGAGCGCCGCCGCGGCGTTGAAGGTGTTGTAGAGGCCCTCGAGCTTGAGCGTCGTCGCCCGATCCTCACCGTCGATGCGGAACACCGCGGAGTGATCGCCGACCTCGACGAGGGTCACGTCGGCGGGTCCTGCGTCGGGCGTCTCGACCTCGGGGGCGTCGTCCGCGGGCGCGCCGGCGTGGAAATCGTCGTCGCTCGGGAACATCGCACGGAGATTCGGGGAGAGCCCGAACTCGCGCACGGCGACCCCCCTGCCGGACTCGGCGACGCGCGCCCCCACCGCGGCGAGCAGCGGATCCTCGCGGTTCACCACGACCCCGTCGGTGGTCGCGTCGGCGATCCGCTGCAGCAGCTTCGCGGTCGCATCGATCTCGCCGAAACGGTCGAGCTGGTCGCGCAGCACGTTGAGCAGCAGCGTGTGCCGCGGCTTCACCTTCGCGATGAAGTGCATGGCGTGGGCCTCGTCGAGCTCGAGCACCGCGATGTCCGCCGCGAGGCGCCCGCCGATCGAGCTCTCCTGCACCGCCGCCGCGACGACGCCGCGCGAGAAGTTCGAACCGGTGCGGTTCGTGAACACCCGCAGGCCCTGGGCCTCCAGGATCTCGACGATCATCTTCGTGGTGGTCGTCTTGCCGTTGGTGCCGCTCACCGCGACCACGCCGTGCGGCAGACGGCCGAGCACGCGGGCGAGATACCCGGGATCGAGCTTTTCGACGACGAGACCGGGGAGCGCGGAGCCTCCGCCGCGCAGCCGGGCGACCTGACGGACCGACTTGCCGATCACGGTCGAGAGGAAGTCACGCATGCACACCAGCGTACTGGGCGCGGGCCTGCGCAGCCGCCCGACGCCGGCCGGTGCCGGGTCGCGGATCGGATCCGGGCCGGTGCCGGCCGGGGTCAGGTCTGACAGCCGGGGCACCAGTAGAGCTTGCGGTTCGCCATCTCCTCCAGTGCGATGTTCGTGCCGCAGCGTTTGCAGGGCGTCCCCTCGAGCTTGTAGACCCAGTGCCGCTCATCGCGCTCGGTCAGCGCACGCTGGTAGGCCTCGCCCTCGAGTCCGTCGATGGTGATCATCTGCCCGACGGTGATCCCGATCTCGAGCAGGTGCGCCCAGTCGTCCCACAGCGCTTCGAGCACCGTGCGGTCGAGCGAATTCGCCGGGGTGTGCGGATCGAGCTCCGCTCGGAACAGCATCTCGGCCCGGTAGACGTTGCCGATCCCCGCGACGACCGACTGGTCCATGAGCACGAGGCCGATCGGGGTCTTCTTCTTCGCGGCCCGCTCGACGAAGCGGTCGCGCTCGCGAGGCGTGTTCGCGTTCGCCGGATCGGGCCCCAGGCGCTGGATCACGGCGTCGGCCTCAGCCGGCGTGAGTACCTCGCAGGCCGTCGGACCGCGGAGATCGGCGCACACGAGATCGTTGAGCAGGCGCACGCGCACCTGGCCGACCGGCTCCGGGGGGAACGCACCGAGCTCGTCGCTCTCGCGGTCGTGTTCGGCCATGCGCACCCGGGTGCGCCGCGGTGCGCCGATCGAGGTCACCGAGTCCTCGCCGTCGCGGTCGACGGGAGCCGCGCCGTCGGGACGGGAGTACTCCCCCGTCTGTCCCAGCTTGGAGTGCCCAGGCGTGACGCCGTGGATCTGGATGCTCGGATCGACGCGCACCGCTCCGGCGAAGTCCCAGGCTCCGTAGATGCCGAGATGGACGCGCAGCCAGTGCGGATCCTCGCCGGGAGCCCCGGCGAACTCGAGGAACATCTGCTTGCCGACGGCACGGGCATCGATCATCTCGCGACCGTCGATGATCGCCGCGCCCGGGGCGAAACGGCCCTGCGGGCTCGAGACCGCCACCGGACCGCCCACGAAGTTCGCGGCGAACTGGCGGGCGATCCGGTGTACGGAGTGTCCTTCGGGCATATCGCTTAGATCGCGTCGACCTGCTTGCCGGCGATGAGGCCGGTGCGCTCGTACTCGCCGAGCTGGCCGATGCGGCGCACGTGGCGCTCGTCGCCGGGGAACGGAGTCGCGATGAACAGGTCGATGAAGCGGATCGCGTCCTCCACCGGGTGCTGGCGCGCACCGATGGAGATCACGTTCGCGTTGTTGTGCTCGCGCGCGAGGCTCGCGGTCGATTCGTTCCAGACCAGCGCGGCGCGGATCCCCTCGACCTTGTTGGCGGCCATCTGCTCGCCGTTGCCCGAACCGCCGAACACCACGCCCAGCGCCTCGACGCCGTCGCGCTGATCGCGAGCGACGCCGACGGCGGCGTTGATGCAGAACGACGGGTAGTCGTCGAGCGCGTCGTACTCGGCGGGACCGTGATCGATCACCTCGTGCCCCTGCTCGCGCAGGTGCTGCTGCAGCTGCTGACTGAATTCGAGTCCGGCGTGGTCGGTCGCAACGTGAATACGCATGACTGCGATCCTATCGGCAGCCCGAGGGGCCGGATTCAGAACTGCGGGCCGGCGGTGCGGCCCCGCTTGAGTTCGTAGAAGCCGGGCACGCTCGCGGCCGCGTGGATGCCGTCCCACAGTCGGAGCGCCGCGTCGCCCGTGGGCGCCGGGGTCACGACCGGACCGAAGAAGGCGACGCCGTCGATCGAGATGATCGGAACGCCCACGTCGGGACCCGCGATCTCGAGCGCGTGCGCGGTGTTGGCGCGCAGCTGCGCGTCCGAGGTCTCGAGGTCGGCCTCGGCCGCGATGCGCTGCGCAGCCTCGCCCGCGATGCCGACCTCCGCGAGCGATTCGGCGACGATCGCCTCGACGTCCTCGCGCTCACCGGGGTGCACCCGCGTTCCGATGGCCGTGTAGAGCGGGCCGACGACCGACTCGCCGGCCTCGCGACGGGCCGCCTCGACCACGCGGCCGAAGCGATGGCCGCGCACGTGGTGCTCGTGGTGCGAGTCGTCGGGATTGTTCTCGTTGATGATGCGCAGGCTGATCGGGTGCCATGCGATGTCGAAGCCGCGCACGCTCGCGACCTCGCTGGCCCAGCGGCTCGTCATCCAGCACCAGGGGCAGATCGGATCGAACCAGAACTCGACGGACGTCGGTGTGTTTCCCATGTGACGATCCTAAGCTGGAGATCTGACATTTCGACGAAGGGGGCGGGGCGCCTGTTCCAGTGGATCACCGATGCCATTCAGGCGTTCGCGATGGCGACCGTCGAGTCCCCCTGGATCCTGCTCGTGGTCCTCATGCTCTGCATCGTGGACGCGGCGTTCCCGCCGGTCCCGAGCGAATCCGTCGTGATCGCGGTGGCCACCGTCGTCGCGAAGGATCACCCCGAGGCGCTGCTGTGGCTCGGCGTGATCGCGGCCGTCGGCGCGTTCACGGGCGACCAGATCGTCTTCCGCATCGGACGCAGGCTCGGTGACAGCCGACCGAAGTGGCTCTCGGGCCGCCGCGTCTCGAAAGCACTCGCCTGGGCGACGCACGCCATCGACCGCAGCGGTCCCATCCTCATCATGACCGGCCGCTTCGTGCCCGTCGGACGCACCGCCGTCAACCTCGCAGCGGGCACCACCGGCTATCCAGTCCGCAAGTTCACGATCGCCGCGGCGTTCGCCGCGGTCTTCTGGTCCGCGTACTCCATCGCCATCGGCGCCGTCTTCGGGCACGTGTTCGGCAACCATCCGCTGCTCGCGCTGGTGCTCGGCATCGCCACCGCGTTCGTCATCGGCCTGCTCGTCGAGATCGTCACCAGCCGCATCAGCGGGCGCAGGCGCGATGCCAAAGCCGCCTCGACGGCCGCACCGACGGATGCGGGCGATGCCGGCACCACCGCGGCACCCGGCTCGCCCGACTCAGCTCGGGATCGGGAAGAGGGCGTCGATCTGCGCTGACTGCTCGGCGCTCGGACGGAACGCCGAGCCCGCCGCGGCGTTCTGCCGCACCTGCTCGATCTGGGTCGCGCCCGCGATCACGCTCGCGATCGGCCGATGTTCGAGCAGCCACCCGAAGGTCGCCTCCAGCATGGTGACGCCCCAGGCCTCGCAGAGATCCCGATAGGCGTCGAGCGCGTCCCAGTCCGCCTGCTCGGCCACGTGCGGGCGCTGCCGCATGATCCGCGAATCGGCCGGGAAGTGATCGCGCGTGAACTTGCCCGTGAGCAGCCCGTTGGCGAGCGGGAAGAAGGGCAGGAGCCCGAGCCCGTTGCGCAGCGCCGCCGGCGTCACCTCGCGATCCGTCTCGCGGTTCACGAGGCTCAGCTCGTTCTGGGCCGAGACGAAGGCCGCGCCGCCGAGCTCGGTCGCGACGCGGGCCGCCTCGTCGATCTGCTCGGCCGAGAAGTTCGAGTGCCCGATCGCACGCACCTTGCCCTCGCGCACGAGCTCGTCGAGCGCCGACAGCGTCTCGGCGATCGGCGTCTCCGTGTCGGGCCAGTGCATCTGGTACAGATCGATCCGGTCGGTGCGAAGACGCGAGAGGGATCCCTCGACCGAGGCTCGGATGAACTCGCGCGATCCGCGCGCCCCGCCGTACGGCGCGCCGGAGTCCGGGTATCCGAATTTGGTCGCGAGCACGATGCCGTCGCGCCGGGCGCCCAGCACGCGGCCCATCATCTCCTCGCTCCGCCCGAACGAGTACCCGTACAGATCGGCGGTGTCGAAGAAGGTGATCCCCGCATCGATCGCGGCCCCGATCACACGGTCGGTCCCGGCTTGATCCTCGGTGGCCGAGCCCGGCCGGCCGAAGTTGTTGCAGCCGAGTCCGACCGCCGAGACGAGCAGGTCCGAGGTTCCGAGCGCACGCGTTTCCGTCATGTCCTCAGCGTAGCCCTCCGGTCGCGCGCCGCCCGGGCGGTCAGGAACCTCACCGAAGACGGACAGGCGGAGCACGGCGGGATGTCGGCGGGTGGGAATAGTCTTGAGTCGATCCGCGGCCCGCACCATCGGCGCCGCGACCCCGTATTCCATCGCACAGAACCACTGCAGCAGAAGGAGCATCGTGCCCGGAGAGAACCTCACCCGCGCCGAGGCGCAGGAGCGCGCCGCCATCGTCACGTCCCGCAGCTACGCCGTCGCGCTCGATCTCGCGACCGGCCCCGAGCTGTTCCGCGCCGAGACCGTGGCGCGCTTCGACGCGACCGAGGGCGCTGCGACGTTCATCGATCTCATCGCCGAGCGCGTGCTGAGCATCGACCTCAACGGCCGCGCCATCGACCCCGCTTCCGCCTTCGCCGATTCGCGCGTGCAGCTCGACGGGCTCGCCGCCGAGAACGTGCTCACCATCGTCTCCGAGCAGCGCTACACGAACACGGGCGAGGGTCTGCACCGCTTCGTGGATCCCGCCGACGGCGAGGCCTACCTCTACACGCAGTTCGAGGTGCCCGACTCCCGGCGCGTGTTCGCGGTGTTCGAGCAGCCCGACCTGAAGGCCACGTTCCAGTTCACCGTCACGGCGCCCGCCCGCTGGAAGATGGTCGGCAACCAGCCGACGCCCGAGCCCGCGGCGGCCGGCGAGCGCGACGGCGAGGCGCTGTCGACCTGGGCGTTCGAGCCGACCCCGGTCATGTCGAGCTACATCACCGCGCTCATCGCCGGCCCCTACCGAGAGGTCCGCTCCGAGCTGACCAGCCGCGACGGCCGCACGATCCCCCTCGGCGTCTTCTGCCGGGAGTCCCTGGCACCGCACCTCGACGCCGACTACGTCTTCGACAAGACGCGCGAGGGCTTCGCCTTCTTCGAGGAGCAGTTCGACTACGCCTACCCGTTCGACAAGTACGATCAGCTCTTCGTCCCCGAGTTCAACGCCGGCGCGATGGAGAACGCGGGCGCCGTGACCTTCACCGAGGCCTACGTGTTCCGCAGCCAGGTCACCGACGCCATGCGCGAGCGCCGGGTCGTCACGATCCTGCACGAGCTCGCCCACATGTGGTTCGGCGACCTCGTCACCATGCGCTGGTGGAACGACCTCTGGCTCAACGAGTCCTTCGCCGAGTACATGTCGACGCTCGCGACCGCCGAGGCGACCGAGTGGAGCGACTGCTGGACCACCTTCGTCGCATCCGAGAAGTCCTGGGCCTACCGTCAGGACCAGCTCCCCTCGACGCACCCAATCGTCGCCCCCATCCGCGACCTGCAAGACGTGCTCGTCAACTTCGATGGCATCACGTACGCCAAGGGCGCGTCCGTGCTCAAGCAGCTCGTCGCCTGGGTCGGCCGGGAACCCTTCATGCAGGGCGTGCACGACTACTTCGTGAAGCACCACCACGGCAACACCGAACTCCCCGACCTGCTGGGCGAGCTCGAGGCCCGTTCCGGACGCGATCTCGCCGGATGGTCGAAGCTGTGGCTCGAGACCGCGGGCGTGAACACGCTGCGTCCCGAGTTCGCGCTCGACGCGGACGGCCGGTACGCCCGGTTCGCGGTCCGGCAGACCGCGATCGACGCGTATCCGACGCTGCGCCCGCACCGCATCGCGGTCGGCCTGTACGACACCGTGGGCGAGGGCGCGCAGGCGGTGGTGCGGCGGGTGCGGCGGATCGAGATCGATATCGATGGCCCGCTGACCGAGGTCCCCGAACTCGTCGGGGTGGTGCAGCCGGATCTGCTGCTGCTCAACGACGACGATCTGAGCTACGCGAAGATCCGTCTCGATGACCGTTCCCTCGCGACGGTCACGGAGGTTCTGGGCGGGGTGGAGGATTCGTTGGCGCGGGCGCTGCTCTGGGGCAGTCTCTGGGACGCGACCCGCGATGCCGAGTTCCCGGCGTCCCGCTTCATCGACCTGGTGCTCGCCCACATCGGCGCCGAAGACGCGTCGACGACGCTCCGCACCCTGCTGAACCAGCTGCTCCTGGCGTCCGAGAGCTACGTCTCCCCCGCCCGGCGCACCGCGACCCTGGAGCGGGTCGCCGATGCGCTCTGGCAGTTGGCGGCCGATGCGGACCCCGCCTCCGACCGGCAGTTCCAGTTCGTCCGCGCCTTCGCGCAGCTCGCCGCGACCCCCGACCAGCTCGATATCGTCCTCGCGCTGCTCGACGGCACCGCTCCGCTCGACGGACTCGACATCGACACCGACCTCGGCTGGGAGCTGCTCATCGCCCTCGCCGCGGGCGGCCGCGCGACCCGCGAGGAGATCGAGGCCGCGCTGGCCGACGACCGCACCGCCACCGGCGAGCAGTCTGCAGCGCACGCGCGAGCGGCACTCCCCACCCCCGACGACAAGGCCGCGGCCTGGGCTTCGGTGTTCGACGCGAGCACGGCGTCCAACCTCATCGTGCGCGCCACGGCGATCGGGTTCACCCGGGCCGCCGACCTCGCCCTGCTCGAGCCGTTCGTCACCCGGTACTTCGACTCGATCTCGGACATCTGGGGCTCGCGCAGCCACGCGATCGCCGAGGAGCTCGTCGAGGGCTTCTTCCCGTCGCCCCTCGCCGACGAGCGCCTGCGCGCGGCGACCGCCGCCTGGCTCGACGCCTCCCCCGGTGCTCCGGCAGCCCTGCGCCGCCTCGTCTCCGAGCACCTGTCGGGCGTCGAGCGGGCGCTCGCGGCGCAGACCGCCGACGCGGAGGTGTAGATGCTGCAGACGGCCGAGAACACCGCGGGCGCGGCGATCCAGGACTTCCTGAAGACCTACGACGTGCCGCTCAACATCGTGCTGATCGTCGTCCTCGCGATCCTCGCGAACTGGATCCTGCGCAAGCTGCTCATGCGCGCGGTCAATCAGATCGTGCGCGGGGTCAAGAAGGCGCAGGACGTCGACACGACCTCGGAGATCCAGGCCGCGCCGTACGTGAACGCGCGGGCCGTGCAGCGCACGCGCACGCTCGGCACCGTCGGCCGAGTGGTCATCACATGGGTGATCGTGCTGACCGCGGTGGTGCTGATCCTCAGCAGCTTGGGGGTCAACCTCACCGCGGTCCTCGCTTCGGCCGGCGTGATCGCGGCGGGCCTCGCCTTCGGCGCGCAGAACATCGTGAAGGACGTGCTCAACGGCATCTTCATGGTGTTCGAGGACCAGCTCGGCATCGGCGACGTGGTCACCATCGGCACGGTCAACGGCACCGTCGAGGACGTCGGGATCCGGGTCACCCGGGTTCGCGCCATGGACGGCACGCTCTGGTTTGTGCGCAACGGAGAGATCCTGACCCTCGGCAACGCCTCGCAGGGCTGGGGTCGGGCGCTCATCGACGTGACCGTCGCCGCCGACCAGGACCTCAGCCACGTCTCCGAGGTGACACTCGAAGCCGCCCGAGCGCTGCTCCACTCCGAGAAGTTCGCCCGCAAGGTCACCGGCGAGCCCGAGATCCTCGGCCTCGAGAGCGTCTTCGGCGACCGCGCCACCCTGCGCCTCGCGGTGCGCACGCGCCCGGAGGCGCAGTGGGAGGTCCAGCGCGGCATCCGCGCCGAGATCCGCCGTCGCTTCGCCGCCGAGGGTATCCAGCTCTCCGATCAGCTCCCCAATCCTCCCGGAGGCGCCAAATGAGCGAACAACCGAGCCTCGCCGGACAGACCGATCCCCCGACGCCGCGCCTCACGCTTCGCTCCGCGGAGCAGGGCGCGGCGGTCACCGACACGGTCTGGGGTCAGATCGGCGGGAGCGAGACCTTCGAGCGCATCGTTCGCACCTTCTACCGCGGGGTGCGAGAGGATCCGGTGCTCGCGCCCATGTACCCGCAGGACGACTGGGACGGCGCCATCCGCAGGCTCCAGCTCTTCCTGGAGCAGTACTGGGGCGGCCCGACCACATACTCCGAGGAGCGCGGACACCCGCGCCTGCGCATGCGGCACGCGCCGTTCCCCGTCACCCCCGATGCGCGCGACCGCTGGCTCGCGCACATGAACGCCGCGCTCGACGAGGCCGCGCTCCCTCCGCTGCACGATGCCGCACTGCGCGACTACGTCGAGCGGGCCGCGTTCGCAATGGTCAACCGCTTCGAGTAACCCGACGGAAGTCACGTTTCGGTCTCGTCTTTTGCGGTCCGCGCCGGTCGGAGGTAGCGTGGCACCCGTCTGGACACGCTCAACGGCGAGAGTGGCCAGACCTCTTCTCGGCCGAACGGTCTCACGATCCGCTCCCTCGCGATCCGCTTCCCTGCGATCGGAAACCGCCGTTCCTGCGTGTCCGGCCTCCAACGGCGGATCCCCGGAGCCTACGATGCATGGACGATGACCTGAGGAGGCGCCATCATGCAGCTCGGACTCCACTTCCGTCTGAACGACGAGAAGGCGGCGCAAGTGCTCGAGGCCGCCGGAGACGATGCGGCGCTGCGCACCGTTCTCGCCGAGCTCGAGGAGAACGAGGCCGAGTTCTCGCGCGCCTGCGAGACCGACAAGGCGTGGGATCCGATCGCCTGCGCGATCGCGCCCGCGGGCGCCGACGACGCCTGGCCCGCGCGCGGCGTGATCGGCGGTGCCCGAGAGCTGCAGGACGACGACGACGAGTCACTGATCACGCACCTGAACCCCGGCGAAGCCGCCGAGGTGGCCGACTATCTCGACGAGCTGAGCGACGATGAGTTCTCGGAGGCGTACCGCGCCATGCCCGAGGAGCTCCGCAACCCCGAGTACGGCGACGACGAGGAAGCGTACGCGCTCGGCTGGCTCGACGAGCTGCGCGCCTTCTTCGCCGCGGCCCGCGCCGAACGCCGGCACGTCATCTTCACCGTCTGGCACTGAACCCGCGGAGCCGCCGGAGCCGCCGGAGCCGCCGTGCGGCGGTGCGCGGTCGATGACACGGAGGCGTCATCGACCGCGCCACGGTCAGCGCGCGGCGAGCACCGTCTCGCGCTGCTCGGGAGACAAGCGCTTGACCGCTTCGCGAATCGTGAGGCCCGAAGCGCGGGACGCACGAGGCAGGATCCAGTCGAAGACCAGCTCCGGACGCTTCCGCGAGGTATCGCGCAGCACCCAGCCGATGGCCTTCCGGATGAAGAACTCGCGCTCCTCCAGCATGCCGTCCGCGTAGCGGCCAAAGCGGTCGAAGTCCCCGCCGCCGGCGCGCAGCGCTTCGAGGTGCGCGAGTAGCACCGAGCGGCGGATCCAGAAGTCCGGATCCGCCGCGCAGCGGTCGAGCGTTCCGACGAGGCCGGGATCGCGCTCGACGAGCGGGCCCAGCACCGATCCCGCGAGCACGTCCACGAGCGCCCAGGTGCGCGATTCCCGGATGAGCCGCTCCAGCAGCGGAACGTCCTCGCTGCCGAGCAGGCCGACCGAGGCGACCAGCACCTCGACCGCTGCGGCCCGGCGCTCGTGCACCGGGACCGCCCAGAGCTCGGCCACCAGCGCAGTCGCATCGCCGCGGTCCAACCCTGCCCCGCGCAGCGCCCGCTTGACGACCGAACGGACCATCGGCACCGGAACCCCGTAATGCTCCAGCTCGCTCTTCAGGTAGGCGCGCTCCTGCTCCGCCCGGCCGGGAACGGATCGTTCGCGCAGTTCCGCGTCGATGCGCGCCGCCAGGTCCTTCGGATCGGTCATGGGGCCATCCTAGGGAGCAGCGGCCGCGTCGCCGGTCTCAGCCGTCGACCGGCCCGCCGCGTCCTCGACCCCCGCGAACGCCGCCGCCGCCGGTCCACCCGAGGAGCAACGCCACCAGCGCGAAGGCCGCGCTGGTCAGCGCAGGACCCGAGGGACCCGCGATGCCGAGCATCGCGCCTCCCGCGATGGGCCCGACGACAGCGCCGAGGTTCAGCGCAGCGGTCGCGAAGGATCCGCCCAGGTTCGGTGCCGATTCCGCGGTGCTGATCGTTCGCGCGACGAGCACGCTCCCGAGGCAGAAGGAGAGCGCACCCAGCGGAAGCACGAGCGTCCACACCGCGACGGAGCTTCGCAGCCCGGCACCCAGGAGCACCCAGCCGACCAGCGCGGCCGGGGCGACGCGACGGACCAGCGCTCCCCAGTGCCGGTCGCCGAGCCGTCCGGCCGCGAGCACTCCGATGCAGGCTCCTGCCCCGAACAGGGCAAGTACCGCGGGAATCGCCGCTGCCGGCATCCCTGCGCCGTCGGTGACCATCGGCGCCAGGTAGGTGAACGTGCAGAACGTCGCCGCGTTCGCGAGCGCGGCGAGGAGGATGAATCGGACCAGCACGGGGCGGCGCAGAGCAGACAGCTCCTCACGCAGCGATGCAACTGCCCGAGGTCCCGCCGCCGCCGGAGCCGCGACGAGGATTCCGCCGAGCGCGGGGAAGCACAGGCCCGCCACGATCCAGAGCGCTGCGCGCCACCCGAAGGCGTCGCCCACCAGGGCACCGGCCGGTACTCCGGCGATCAGCGCGACCGTGGTCCCGCCGAGGATAACCGCCAGCGCGCGGGTCCGCGAGCTCGGGGGAACCGCACGTGCCACGGTCGAGAGCGTCACCGCGAGGAAGCCGGCGTTCGCGAGCGCCGCCACGACACGGGTCACGAGCAGCGTCTCGAAGTCGCCCGCGCACGCACCGACCGCGTGCGCGGCAATGAACAGCAGCAGGAACCCGCTCAGTGTCCAGCGCGGCGGGAGTCGCCGAGCCAGCACGGCCATGGTGGGGGCGCCGACGACCATGCCGAGTGCGAATCCCGAGGTCAGGAGGCCGGCAGCCCCGACGGAAACGCCGAGATCCGGAGCGATCCCGGGCAGCAGGCCCGAGAGCATGAATTCGGAGGTGCCCTGCGCGAACACCGCGAGGGCGAGGAGATATACCAGGAACGGCATGTGAATGAGTGTCTTTCCGAGAGAGGTCGAACGTGGGTTCGTTCGGCGCTCTCGGCAGCGCGAAGCGGGTGCGCACGCATTCCGCGCGGATCAGCGCGCGGAATGCGTGGTGCGGTGTCGGAGGCTCGGGCTACCGATGCGCCGGCAGCCCTGCTCTGTCCGATTCGGGAAGACTCATCTCGTTCAGCTTACGGCCACGGACGCTCCCGCCGTCGCACCACCGTCCTCGCGCGGTGCCCGGGCGAGACCCAGGTCCGCGAGCGCGAGGATCGCTCGCCCGGGATGCTCAGCGATGCGGTTGAGTACGTACAGCCACCACTCGGGCCCGTACACCACGTATTCCCGGGTGACGAAGCCCTCCGCCGCCAGCCCGTCGAGCAGCTCGACGCCGAGTCCCTGCAACGCCTCGAACTCGACGTGCTCGCCGCGCAGCTCCGCACCGAGATCCGTGCGGAGCCCACTGACCAGATCCGCGTCGTGCGTCGCAATGCGCACGGGGTGCCCCGCGCGCACGAGCGCGGCGACAGCGGTCCGATACGCCTGCAGCATCGGCGCCGAGTCGCGCGGGAACGCTACGCCCTCCGGTTCGAGGAACGCGCCCTTCACCACGCGGACCGGGCCCGGGCGACGCGCGACACGTGCGAGATCTCCGGGCGTTCGGTGCAGCCGCACCTGCAGCGTGATGCCGGTCTCAGGGAAATCGTGCGACAGCCGTTCCCAGAGGTCGAGCACCAGGTCGGTCCGGTCGGATCCCTCGGCGGAGATCAGCACCGAGGTACCCGCTTCGCGTGCCGCCTGCGCGATACGGCTCGCGTTCTCCAGTCCGAGCCGGGCCGAGACCAGGGCTCCGATGTGCGAGAGGTCGAAGCAGATGGTCGCCGGTCGCTCTTCCGCGGCGAGACCCGCCGCCAGATCGACCAGGCGCCGCGTCTCGCGCTCGGCCGTGCTGCGGCTCCGCACCGACTCCCCTACGAGCTCGACGCTGCCGAGGTGCCCACGTACGGCATTGGCACCGAGCAGCGCGATCGCGTCCGCCGCGGTATCGCCGGCGATGTATCTGGCGGCGACGCGACGCAGGGCATGCGCAAGATCCGGTATCTCCAGCGCGCGCTGCTTGAGTCGCTCGTCCAACGCGAGCGATCGAAGGGTGTCGGAAGCGGACTGCAGCGTTTCGGGCGAGAGCATCACGAACCGATCCTCGACGAGCCGCGCGCCCCCGTCTTGAACGGGATTGCACGGAGCTACGCCCGATAGCTCCCCGGTGTGCTCGCGACGTGGGAGCGGAATACCCGGTGGAAGTGGCTCTGATCCGCGAAGCCGAGCTCGGCGGCGACACCCGCGAGCGTGCCGCCTTCACGCAGCAGTCTTCGGGCGGCGTTGACCCGATGATCGTGGCGCCAGGAGGTCGGCGTCAGTCCCGTGGTCCGCTTCATGGCACGGATCAGCTGGAATCGACTCATCCCGGCGAGTTCCGCGAGCTCGCCGAGCGCCGGCGCCGTCTCGTCATCGCGGAGCCGCGCGATCACTGCCCGCAACCGCGTGCTCGTCTCCGGGTCGGAGACCGGCGCCTCCCGGTGCAGCGGTACGGCTCGCGCGCATCGGCGCAGACCGTTCCGCAACTCGTCGCCGATGCGAGCCGGATCCGGGACTCCGCCCGCGAACAAGCGTTCGTTGAGCGCATCGAATCGCCGGTGCAGCCCGGGTACCCGGAACACCGAGATGGCTCCGAGCAGCCGCTCCGTCTCCCCTGCCTCCGGGCCAGCCGCGCCGAGCAGCTGCCGGATCCAGGACTGGTCCGCGTGGATCATCTGGTACTCCCAGCGTCCGCCCTCGGGGTTGCAGGCGTGCACGTGCCCTGCGGGGATGCAGAGCACATCGCCCGACCGGAGCTCGACGGCCCGGCCGCTCGCACCGGTGAAGCTCGACTCGCCGGCGTCGATCAGGCCGATCGAGAAGCGGTCGTGCGTGTGCGGCCGGTAGCAGGCGACCTCGCGGCAGGACCGTCGCGATTCCAGCTGCGGAAGCGCTTCGCTGCGCCAGAACTCGGCGGTCACGAGGAGCCCTCGATGCTTCCGAACGCGTCCCGCTCCCGCAGCGCGACTACATGGGCGCGCTGCACGCTCGTGATGGTCTCGAGGAACCGCCGGACCGCTTCGAGCTCTTCCGTCGCGAAGCCCTCGGCGACGACCGCCGTGGACTCCGCGATGTGCGGGTCGATGAGCTCCCAGATCCGCCGGCCCGCGGTCGGGGTGAGCCTGACGATCAGCCGCCGCCCGTCCTCCGGATGGCGGGATCGCGAGACGTACCCGGCGTGCGCCAACCGGTCGAGCATCGTCGTCACGCTCCCCGAGGTGAGCGCCAGGCGATCCGCGATCTCGCGAGGGGTCAGCCCGTCGTCCCCCGAGTCCGCGAGCGCCTCGAGGCAGCGCTGGTCGGTGCGGTTCACCCCGAGGAGCCGAGCGGTCTCGCGGTCGAAATCGTCGACGGTCGATTGATAGTGCTGGATGGCCGGACCGAGCGCCGCGAGAGACTCAGGGATATTGCTTGACAATCAAGCTACCTCCGCTTCATGATTGCTTGAATATCAAGCTATCTCATCTGCGGCCCGGCGTCCACGCCGACGCCCGACTCATGGAGGACCCCATCATGCACGCGCTCATCATCGGCGGCGGCATCGCCGGCCCCGTCCTCGCGGTCGCCCTCAGCCGGGTCGGTATCGACTCGACCGTCTTCGAACGGGGAAGCCGCGACGACGATCGACGAGGCGCCTGGATCACCTTCCAGGCCAACGGCATGGACGCCCTGCGCGCCATCGGAATGGCGGAGTCCGTCGAAGCGCTCGGCTACCCCGTCGATCGCATCGGCTTCGTGAACGGATCCGGGCGCTCGCTGGGCGGCATGCCCATGGCCGCGCGGCGACCCGACGGCCAGGCATCGGTGGTGATGCCGCGTGCCGAGCTGTACCGGGCGCTCTCCGACCGGGCCGCGCAGCAGGGCGTCCGAGTGGAATACGACCGGGAGTTCGTCGGAGCCGAGCGCACCGTGACGGGCGTACGTGCACGATTCGCCGACGGCACGACGGCCGAGGGCGACATCCTGATCGGCGCGGACGGGATCCACTCTCGGGTCCGGCAGACGATCGATCCGGCGGCCGCGCCTCCGCGCTACGTCCCCGTCCTCAACGTCGGCGGCTTCATCCCGGGCCTCGCGGTCGATGCCCCCGACCAGGAATTCGTCATGCAGTTCGGCAGCCGCTGCTTCTTCGCCTGGATGCGGACGCCCGACGGCGGCACGATCTGGTTCGCGAATCCCCCGATGCGCCGTGAGCCGGCCCGGGGTGCGCTCTCCGCGATGAGCGACGCGGAATGGCGCGGGTGGCTTCGCGACCTCATGCGGGGCGACGCCGGACCGTCCGCCGAGATCCTCGAGGCAGCGCCCGCGCCGCTCACCGGATGGGCCACCTACGACATGCCCGTCGTGCGGAACTGGCACGACGGCGCCGGCCGCATGGTGCTGATCGGTGACGCAGCGCACGCGACCGCCCCCGCGGCGGGCCAAGGGGCGGCGATGTCGATCGAGGACGCCGTCGTACTCGCGCAGTGCCTGCGCGATTGCCCGGACACCGGCACCGCCTTCAGCCGTTTCGTCGAGCTGCGCCGAGCCCGCGTGGAACGGATCGTCGAGCACGGTCGCCGGAGCTCGGCGCGGAAGGCGGCGGGGCCGATCGGGCGGCTCGTGCGAGACACGATGATGCCGGTGATCTTCCGTCGCGCGGCGCGCGACGGCGGGGAATCCATGATGTGGTTGCAGGGCCACCACATCGACTTCGACGCGCCGGTCTTCGACCCTTCGGAGGCCACGAAGTGAGACCGTCGGACGGCCGACCGCTCACTGCAGTTCGGCGAAGAGCCGCATCACTTCCGGTCCCATCTCCAGCTGGGTGAGCACGACCCGGAACGAGCCGTCGGGATCCACGAAGAAGTCGGTGCCGAGGCCGCCCGACCAGCCGAAGCGCCCGGCATTCGGCCCCTGCGTCAGGACCGAGACTCCGAAGCCCCAGCCGGTGCCGTCCCAGAATCCGGGGAAGAAACTGTCCTCGGCCTTGATGCGCTCGGGAACCTGATCCGCCCGCATGAGGTCGAGCAGTTCGGGAGCGAGGAACGACCGCCCCTCGTGGCGGCCGCCGTCCGCAAGCATCCGCGCGAACGCCGCGAAATCGGCCGCCGTCGAGACGAGCTCGGAGTGGCTGAGATCGAAGGGAGCCGGAGCGGCCGACAGCCCGCCGGCCGCCGGTTCGACCTCGACCAGCGAACCGTCGGCGACGCGCCGCACGGCCGCGGGCAGCCGATGCGCCTGCTCGCGCGGCACGCTGAATCCGGTGTCGACCATGCCGAGCGGTTCGAAGAGCTCGCGCCGCAGGTGCGCGTCCAGTCCGCCGGTCGCCCGCGACAGGAGGATCCCGAGGATGCCGAAGGAGTGGTGGTACCGCCAGCCCTCCCCCGGGTGGAAGGCGAGCGGCAGCGACGCGATCGCGCGCAGCCAATCCTCCGCGCCGATGGCCAGCGGCTCCTGACCGGCTTCGACCCCCGCCTCCGCCATGGCCGCCCCCAACGGGCATGGCACCGTCATCACCCCGTACCCGGAGGTGTTCGTGAGCAGATGCCGGATGGTGATCGGACGCTCGGCGGGCACCGTGTCGTCGAGTTCCGCGTTCGGCTCGCGCAGCACCCGACGGTCGGCGAGCTCGGGCAGCCACCGCTCCACCGGGTCGTCGAGTCCCAGACGCCCCTGCTGCACCAGCCGCAGCGTCGCGACCGCGAGCACGGACTTCGTCATCGACTGGATGCGCACGATCGCGTCGGCGGGCAGCGCCCCGACCGCCACCGTTTCGAGGACGCCATCGGCGGCACCGTCGACGCCGACGAGTCCGGGGAACACCCCCTCGGCCGCGTGCCGTTCCAATACCGATCGCAGCGATTCCGTCATGCGTCGATTCAAGCGGCAGCGGCAGCCGGTGTCCACCGATCCGGTGCGGTGCACCGGGGATCCTCAGAACAGTCGGCTCCCCCGGACCTCGTCCGGCTCCTCGAGCTCCAGCAGGATCTGCTTCCGTCGCAGCCCGCCGCCGAACCCGGTGAGCTTGCCCCCGGCTCCGACCACGCGATGGCACGGGATCACGATGCTGACGGGGTTGCGCCCCACGGCCTGCCCCACCAGCTGCGACAGCGAACGATCACCGAGGCCGATGGCGATGTCGCCGTAGGTGACCCGCTCGCCGTAGGGGATCTCGCGCAGCCGCGCCCAGATCTGCTCCTGCATCGCATCGCCCGTGGTCACCGCGGGAACGTCGAAGACGCGTCGTTCCCCGGCGAAGTACTCGGCGAGCTCCCGGCCCGCCTGCGCGAACACCGGATCGGATCCGGCACCGACCCGGGAGCCCAGTCCGTCCAGCGGCGGAGTGAAGCGGTACCCCTCGAAGTACAGGCCGGCCAGCGCATCGCCGTCCGCGACCAGGAGGAGCGAGTCCACCTTCGAATCGATCACCGTATGCCGAATACTCATGCGTCGACGCTCCTTCCGCTCGCGCGGGTCCATCTTCTCGCACTGCAGACGTACGGGAGGTGCGGAACGTGAGATCGACTGTGCACCGGACATCGTTGCGAGAGGATTGTCGACGTGAGTCTCACGAAATGTCCTCCCGCACCGTCTGCAGTGCGATGAACACGAAACAGCCGTTCGAAGTCGTGGTCGAGCTCCACAGCACCACCGTGCTGCGCGTCTGCCGGTCGCTGCTCGGGATCCACGACGCCGATGATGCCTGGTCGGAGACCTTTCTCGCGGCGATGCGGGCCTACCCGGACCTGCCCGAGACCGCGAACGTCGAGGCCTGGCTCGTCACCATCGCCCGCCGCAAGTCCATCGACGTGCATCGGGCGAGCAAACGGAATCCGTTGCCCGTCGAGGAACTCCCCGAAGCGCCGACGGGGCTCGGAGTGCCCGGCGCCGAGGACACCGATCTGTGGCGGGCGGTCGGCGGGCTCCCGCCCAAGCAGCGCCAGGCGATCACCCTCCGATATCTGGTCGGGATGCCCTACGCCGAGATCGCCGCGATCCTCGGCGGAACCGTCGAAGCCGCACGCAGAGCGGCCGCCGACGGACTCAAGAACCTCAGAAGAACCTATCCGGGCACGAACACGGAAGGAGCACGATCATGAACGACATCCGAAACGAAGATCGTATCGCCGCCCTGACGGCACCCGTCACCCCCGACAAGCTCGCCGAGCTGCACCGGCGGCTGGAGGCCGCGGCGCAGTCCGAGGGGCTCCTCGACGTCGCCTACCGCATCGTCGACAGCCCCCTCGGCAAGCTGCTGCTCGCCTCCACCCCGCGGGGACTGGTCCGCGTCGCCTTCGCGACCGAGGACCACGACCGAGTGCTGGAGCATCTCGCCGCCAAGGTCAGTCCGCGCGTGCTGCGCGCACCGAAGCGGCTCGACACCGCGGCCCGCGAGCTCGACGAGTACTTCGAGCGCAGGCGGAGGACCTTCGACCTCGCACTCGACCTCTCGCTCTCCAAGGGATTCCGCCAGCTCGTGCAGCAGCACCTGCCCGAGATCGACTACGGGCAGACCCGCAGCTACAAGCAGATGGCTGAGATGGTCGGGAACCCGAAGGCGGTCCGCGCCGTCGGCACCGCCTGCGCCACCAATCCGCTGCCCGTCGTGGTCCCCTGCCACCGCGTGCTCCGCACCGACGGCACGCTCGGCGGATACATCGGCGGGCTCGAGGCCAAGACCGCCCTGCTCGAGATGGAACGGTCGGCATGACCGAGCTCTTCGAGTTCCCCTCCGAGCCGGAGCGCCCGTCGGAACTCGCCGATGGTGCGATCCACGTGCCCGGCTGGCTGACGCTCGAACAGCAGGCATGGATCGTCGGTCGGTTCCGCACCTGGACGGCGGGCCCGGTCCCGATCCGCGCTGCGAAGGTGCGCGGACACGAGATGTCGGTGCGCACCGTCTGCCTCGGCTGGCACTGGCAGCCCTACCGGTACACGCGCGAAGCCACCGATGTGAACGGGCAGCGCGTCCTCCCCTTCCCCGACTGGATGGTCCGGCTCGGGCGACGCGCGCTGCGCGAGGCCGGCTACCCCGACCACCAGGTCTCCGCGTACACCCCGGATACCGCGCTCGCGAACTTCTACGACGAGAGCGCACGGATGGGGATGCACCAGGACCGGGACGAGCAGACGCTCGCCCCCATCGTCTCGCTGTCGATCGGCGACGCCTGCACCTTTCGATTCGGCAACACGGAGCACCGCAACCGGCCCTACACCGACCTGCGGCTCCGTTCCGGCGACCTGTTCGTGTTCGGCGGAGCATCTCGGCTGGCCTACCACGGCGTCACCCGAGTCCACCCGTTCACGGCACCGGACGGCTGCGGACTCGACGGCGCCGACGGACGGAGCGCCGGCCGGATCAACATCACCATGCGCATGACCGGCCTCGACGGCTGAGACGAACGGAGAGACATGATCGGAACGCACGAGGATCCCGGAGTCGTGATCGGCGACGACGGGCTCGCCCGGCCCGCTTGGGCATCCGTCGATCCACTGCTGCGCGAGTACTACGACACCGAGTGGGGCATGCCCGTCACCGACGAACGCGGCGTCTTCGAGCGCGTCTCGCTCGAGGGGTTCCAGGCCGGTCTCTCCTGGGCGACGATCCTGCGCAAGCGTCCCGCGTTCCGCGCCGCCTTCGACGGCTTCGATCCGGATCTGATCGCGGCGTACGACGATCAGGACGTCGAACGCCTCCTCGCCGATGCGGGGATCGTGCGCAACCGGCAGAAGATCCTCGCCGCCATCGGCAACGCGCGCGCCACGATCGCGCTGCGGGAGGACGTGGGCCTGTCGGCGCTGATCTGGTCGTTCCAACCCGACGAGACCCCGCGGCCGCGGCGCTTCGAGGAGATCCCGACGACCTCGCCCGAGTCCGTCGCACTCTCGAAGGAGCTCCGACGCCGCGGCTTCGCCTTCGTCGGACCGACGACGATGTTCGCCCTCATGGAGGCGATCGGGATCATCGACACCCACCTGATCGGTTCCCACCGCCGAGGCAGCTCGGGGGTCTGGCCCGCTCAGTAGCGGCTGGACGCGGCGGTCAGCGCCTCGGCGAAGGAGCGATGCCTGGTCGAGCGATCGCCGTCCTGCAGACCGCTCACCTGCCAGTACTGCCCGGTGCGGACGACCTCGGCGATGCGGGTGCCCCGCATCGAGACGGCGATGTGCGACCTGAGCAGGCGGGTCGCGAGGAAGGTCTCACCGCCCACCTCGAACTCGGCCCCGTTCGGAACGCCGAATCCGCCGGCGATCCGCTCAGGCACGCCGGTACTCGGCGGTGATCGGGCACTCGAACGGATCCCGCGCCGCGAGCCCGACCCTGTTGAGGTAGGCGATCACGATCGCGTAGGACCGCCAGAGCGAGGTCTCCGTGTACGGGACGCCCAGCGTGCGGCAGTGCTCGCGGACGATGGTTCGCGCCCGTGCCAGGTGCGGGCGCGCCATGCTCGGGAACAGGTGGTGCTCCACCTGGTAGTTGAGGCCGCCCATGAGCCAGGTCGCCCACCAGCCGCCCCGGATGTTGCGCGAGGTGCGCACCTGCTTCGTGAAGAAGTCGAGTTTCGCGTCGTGCGCGATCACCGGCATGCCCTTGTGGTTGGGGGCGAACGAGGCGCCCATGTAGACGCCGAACACCGCGAGCTGCACCCCCATGAACGCGCAGGCCATGCCGAACGGGAGCAGGAGGAACACGGGCACGAGGATCAGCGCGAATCGCGCGGCGATGATGCCGATCTCGATCCAGCGTCCCCGCACCGGTTCGCGGCTCGCGAGGTGCCCGAAGCTCTGCCGGTGCAGGTTCAGCCCCTCCAGGGTGAGCAGCGGGAAGAACAGCCAGCCCTGGCGCTTCGTCAGCATGCGGCGGAACCCGCGGGCCTCGACCGCGTCCTCCTCGAGGAAGGAGATCGTGTCGACCTCGATGTCGGGATCCTTGCCGACCCGGTTCGGGTTCGAGTGGTGCCGCGAGTGCTTCGAATCCCACCACGAGTAGCTCATGCCGATCGCACCGGCGAGGATCCGGGCGAGCCGGTCGTTCGCCGGACCCGTCGCCAGGATCTGCCGGTGCGCCGCCTCGTGCGCGAGGAACGCGATCTGGGTGAAGATGATGCCGAGCGCGGCGGCGATGAGCAGCTGGTACCAGGTGTCGCCCAGCAGGATGAAGCCCGTGATCGCCCCGCCCAGAGCGAGCAGCAGCGCGGTTCCGACGGCCAGGTAGAACCACGGGGCGCGGCGCAGGAGCCCGGACTCGCGCACGACCTGGGAGACCCGGGTGTAGGCCTTCGCGATCGGCGGGAAGTCGCCGGCCTTCGCGCGCGTCGGCCGGAGCGGGCCGGGCCCGTCGAGTGTGCGGGGAGCAGTCGATGACACGATCGGCACCTGTCTCGTTATGAACTACCGGTCGCGGCAACTCAGGTGAAGCCACAGGCGGTCGCCGATCGCTTCCCTCACCGTAGCCGACGAACCATGCCGACAGCTGTACATTGCGCAGAACCCTCCGCACCGAACGGCGGACCTGTGGCGGCTAGCCGCCGGACCCGCTCGGGCACTGCTGCAGGACCCAGCTCCGGGCCGCGTCGAGGGCGGATCCGTCTTCCGGATCCGCCGGATGATCGGGTGGGATCGCCCCCTCGAAGAAGGTGCCGTCGCGGTCGCCCATCAGCGCGAAGGACAGCGTGACCTGGGCGCCGTCGGGAAGCAGGAAGCCGCCGTTGACCGTCGTGTATCCGGCGCTCTCCGATCCGAAGGTCGCGGTCCTCGTCTGCCCGGCGAAGGCCAGCAGCACCATCTCGGCCGCGCTCGCCGACCGCGTCGACTGCAGGAGCGCGACCGGTCGCCCCGCCAGTTTGGTCGGCGCGCCCGGGAGCTCCGGGGCGATCACGAGCCCGGGCAGGCCGAGCCGATCGAGTGCGCCGAACCGTCCCGCGAACACGGGCAGGCCGTCCCACCGCCGACCGTCCCAGCTCAGGGAGGTCCCGCTGACGCGGACCGCGCTCGCGCGGCCGTCGCGCGTGCGGAACCGCTCGACCGTGCCGTCGTCGAGCAGCGGGCTCGCCGCGAGGATCATGGCCCAGGGAGATCCTCCGTCGTTCTGCCCCACGTCGACGACCCACCCGCACGCGGAGCGGGCCTGTGCGGAATCGAAGATCTCGCTCGCCGCGCGGAGGTACCGATCCTGGTCATCCGCGTGGACGCTGGAGAAGCCCGGGATCGTCAGGATGCCGAGCCGCCCGTCGTACCGCACGGTCGGGGTCGTGCGGGACCACGGGGCATCGGGCTGTGTCGCGGAGGCGGTCTGCACGGGCGTCGAGAAGTGGCTGTGGCGCCCGCCCGCGGCGCGACTCAGGCGGCTCAGTGCGGCGTAGGTATCGGAAGGAACTTCGGCCGCGCGCAGCACGGGGAGCTCCTCCGCGAGCGCCTCGTCCCACTCAGGCGTGTCGACGTAGTAGCCGACCTGCAACCCGGAGAGCGCCCGGTCGACGTAGGCGCGGACCCCGGAATCGCCGACCGGCGCGGCGGCGATGCTCAGCAGCATCGCACCCCCGACGATCGCGACCGTCATCGATCGCCGGGCGTTCCGCCTCATGCCGACGGCGCTCCGGTGAACTCGATGCTGGCGAGGATCCGTTCGCGCAGCTGCGTCGCCTCGGCGTCGGCGAGGCTCACCGGGGTCTCGATCTGGACCGACCACTGCCGGTCGCCATGGATCCCGCCGACCCAGTAGGAGCGGAGCTCAGCGCCCACCGCCTCGGCCGCCCAAGCCTCGGCCCCGTCGATCGTCCGGTTCTCGAGACGGGTCGGCCGGGGGTCGTACGTCGACACTTCGATGGAGGCTCGCGCGTAGGCGTCGAGATCGTTCTGCACCGACTGCAGTTCGCTCGCGGTGACGGTCGCCGGGTATCCGTCGTCGAGCACCGCCGTCGCGGACGCCGTCAACCGAGTCGAAACGGGGAGCCAGCGAAGGTCCTCGGTGACGCGCAGCGTCAGAACCGGGATCTCGACCGCCGCGCCGCGCGCCGGCTCGACGCTCGGCGCTTGCGACGTCGGCGGAGCCGACTCGCTCGGCGCCGTGCGCGTCGTGGACGGCTTCGGCGCATCCCCCGCATCGGTGCAGCCGGCGACTCCCCCGATCAGCAGGAGCGCGCTCAGCAGGATGCCGGTTCGGGTGTGAAGGTGTCGCACGGGAGCTCCCTCGCTACGGTCGACGACTTTCGAAGGATTCTCTCACGTCCGACGAGACCAGTACGAGGGCTCGTACACGTCGTCGTTCCCGACTCGGAGCTTCCGGCGCGCAACGCTGCGGCCGGAGCGCCAGCGAGGAAGGCCCGGGCGGAACCGACTTCCTGGTCGATCGGAACGCTCGGATCAGGTGTGGTGCCCCCGGCAGGATTCGAACCTGCGACCAACGGATTAGAAGGCCGTTGCTCTATCCACTGAGCTACGGAGGCGGGTACTTCGAGGGTACACGGCGAGACCTTGCGGGCTCGCGAGAAGACCGGACAGCCTCAGAGAGGCGGCCCGGTCTGCGTGCTCGGCCACCGGCCGATCACCCGCGAAGCATTCCGGGGGCCGCGCCGTGCGCGGACCCCGACACGTGCTTACAGCGCGCGGATGTTGGTGGCCTGCGGGCCCTTCTGACCCTGCTCGGTCTCGAACTCGACCTTCTGGTCCTCGACCAGGTCGCGACGGCCGCTGCCCTGGATCGCGCTGAAGTGCGCGAAGACGTCGGCGGAGCCGTCGTCGGGTGCGATGAAGCCGTAGCCCTTTTCGGAGTTGAACCATTTGACGGTGCCAGTGGCCATAACGTCTTTCCTTCGGTTGTTCTGGATCACTCGTGGTGATCCGTGTGACCGCCGCGACGGCGTCGCTGCGGAGCTTCTTATCTTTCCGGATTCTGCCCGGATGTGCCACCTCAAGCCGTACGGATTATCGGTGGGCGTTCTCCCGCCGTTGCCGTCCGGTGACCCGGAGGCCGGACGCGATGAGACGGCGCACGAGTTCGTGACCGCTCACGGAGACAGCGCCCGCGGCGATGAGCCGCGCGTGCGACTCCTCGGGTACATCGTAGTGGTCGAGGTCGAATCCGCGGGCAGGAATGCCGTTCGCCGCGGCGAAATCGTGCAGCTCCTCGACCGAGGCGTCGCTCACGAGGTGGGACCAGAGCCGCCCGTACGCCGGCCAGGCCGGGGGGTCGATCAGCACGGTCATACGTTCGATCCTACGCGCCGCGGAGCGACTAGGCTTGTTCGGTGCCCCGCGATTCGAAGACCCGACTCCCGTTCGAGGTCTGGGCCCTCGTCGCCGGCGGGTTCACGGTCGCGCTCGGCTACGGCGTGGTCGCTCCGACGATCCCGCAGTACGCGCACGCCTTCGGCGTGACGAACCTCGCGGCGTCCGCCATCGTCAGCGCGTTCGCGCTCATGCGCCTCGTCTCCGCCCCGCTGGCGGGCTGGGTCGTGGGCCGCCTCGGCGAACGGCGCACCTATTCGACGGGCATCCTCATCGTCGCCCTCTCGACGGGTGCCTGCGCCCTCGCGAACAGCTATCCGCAGCTCCTGGTGCTGCGCGCCGCCGGCGGTATCGGATCGACGATGTTCACGGTCGCGGCGACGGCGCTGCTCATCAAGGTGAGCCCCGTGCAGGCCCGCGGACGAGTCGCGAGCGTCAACGCCGCCGGGTTCCTGCTCGGCACGCTGCTGGGCCCCGTGCTCGGCGCGCTGGTCGCGGGCTTCGGCCTGCGCGCCCCCTTCGTCTTCTACTTCGCCACGCTCGTGATCGCCGCCGCCGTGGTCTGGTTCGCGCTCCGTCGATCCACGATCGTCGGGCGGCACGACGGCGCCGACGCCGAGCCCCCGCTCCGCTTCGGCGAGGCACTGCGGATCCCGAGCTACCGGACGCTCCTCGCCTCCGTGTTCGCGTTCGGCTGGTCGTCTTTCGGCGTGCGCGTCTCGGTGGTCCCGCTGCTCATCGCCGCGACGTTCCCGGGGCAGCCCGCGCTCGCCGGCTGGGTGCTCGCGGCGTACGCGGCGGGCAATGCGATCCTGATCTTCCCCTCCGGCCGGTGGAACGACCGGTTCGGACGCCGCCCGCTGCTCATCACCGGCATGGCGGTCACCGCCCTCGGGTACGCGGCGCTGCCGGCCGCGCAGTCGATCTGGGTGACGCTCGGGATCATGCTGGTCGCGGGCGCGGGATCCGCGCTCGTGAACCCGGGGCAGCAGGCCGTCCTGGCCGATGTCGTCGGCAAGCGGCGCGGCGGCGGCGTGGTCGCCGGGTACTCGATGGCGAGCGACCTGGGCGGCGTCCTGGGCCCCCTCGTCGCGGGCGCGATCGTCGATGCGGCGGGCTTCGGCTGGGCCTTCGCGGTCACCGCCGCACTGCTCGCGCTCGCCGCCCTCGCCTGGTCGTTCACCCCCGTCGCCGGGAGTTCGACCGCTCGTGACCGGAACGTCAGCAGCACCGGGTAGGCTGCGGCCATGCAGGCCTCCTCGACTCCCCACGCTGCGCCCGTTCCCGCCGTCTCCGCTCCCGGCGACACCGACGGCGAACCGCGCGTCGCCGTCGTCTCGGGCGCCGGCTCCCCCGACGGCATCGGTTTCGCCGTCGCCCGCCGGCTCGTGCAGTCCGGGTACCGCGTCGTCGTCGGCGCCACCACCGACCGCATCGAGCAGCGCGCGGCGGAGCTCCGGGCGCTGATCGCGCCCCGCCCGACCCCGCGACGCGCGCGTCAGACCGACCTCGGGCGCGCGAGCACCCCCGTCGCGATCGGCGTCGTGGCCGACCTCACCGAGGCCGAGGGCGCGCAGCGCATGGTCGACGCGGCGATCGAGACCTACGGTCGCATCGACGCGGTCGTGAACAACGCGGGCATGACCTCGGTCTCCGATCCTCAGGATCCCCAGTCGATCGACGGGCTCGACCTGGCCGGCTGGGAGCACGCGCTGACGCGCAACCTCACGACGGCCTACCTGCTCACCCGGGCCGCGATCCCGCACCTCGCGGCAGCGCCGCACGGGCGCATCGTCACCGTCTCATCGGTGTCGGGGCCCCTGCTCGCCTACCGCGGCGACGTGGGCTATCACGCAGCCAAGGCCGGCCTCGTCGGACTCACCCGCTCGCTCGCGGTCGACCTCGCCTCCAGCGGCACCACGTCGAACGCCGTTGCTCCGGGCTGGATCCGCACGGGCTCCGCGACGGAGCACGAGAACCGCATGGGCGACGCGACACCGCTCGGCCGCTCGGGCACCCCAGACGAGGTCGCGGCCGTCGTGGAGTTCCTCGCGTCACCGGGTGCGTCGTACGTCACGGGCCAGGTGCTCGTCGTCGACGGCGGCAACGCCATTCAGGACGAGAAGGGGCTCTAGCCCTCGAGGTCGTCGATGCCCGGGGTCCAGCTCAGTCCTGGGCGACCCCAGCCGTTCTTGCGGAGCGCCTTCTGCGCACCCTTGCTCTCGGGGTGCAGCAGGCGGTCGACGTAGAGCAGGCCGTTCAGGTGGTCGAACTCGTGCTGCAGAATCCGCGCGAACCAGCCGCTGGCCTCGATCTCGAACGGCTTGCCGTCGATGTCCTGAGCGCGCAGCAGCGCGCGCGGTGATCGACGCAGCGCGAAGCGCTCCCCCGGGAACGACAGGCAGCCCTCGATCTCGTCGTCGCCGGGCAGTCCCGGCTCGAGCGGTGCGATCCACAGCTCGGGGTTGATCGCGACACCCTGCTCGGGAGCCTCGTCCTGATCGTCGTACATCCAGACGAAGAGGCGCTTGCCGACTCCCACCTGGGGGCCCGCGAGGCCGACTCCCGGCGCGGCGACGGTGGTCTCGTACATGTCATCGACCAGGGTGCGCAGCGACGCATCGAACTCGGTGATGGGCTCTGCGGGGCGGTGCAGCACGGGCTCGCCGCTGATCAGGATGGGAAGAACTGCCATGGATCCAAGCCTATCGACGCGCGCGCTCGGGACTGTGCGAGAATGGACGTCGGTGTTTTTGCACCGCGTTCAACAACATCGACAGGATCCCCGCGCATGCGTCCCGCTCCCTCACGCCTCGTCACGACGGCCCTCGCCGCCATCGCCGTCACCGCACTGACCCTCCCGCTCGCAGCGTGCAGCGGATCCGGCACGGCCGCCGCGCCGCGCTCCGGCCCCGCCGACACGCTCGTCTACGCCACCGGCGATGCCGAGCCCACGTGCCTCGACCCGCACGTCGGCGGCAACTTCCCGCAGGCGCTGCTCGGTTCGCAGGTGCTCGAATCGCTCGTCGGCCTCGACGAGAAGCGCGAGATCGTGCCCTGGCTCGCCGAGAAGTGGCAGCAGAGCCCCGACGGCCTCACTTGGGACTTCACCCTCAAGCCCGGACTGACCTTCACCGACGGCACTCCGGTCGACGCCGCCGCCGTCAAGGCGAACATCGAGCACCTCCAGGATCCGAAGACCGCGTCGTCCACCGGCTACCTGGCCGTGCAGCAGGTGAAGCGCGTGGAGGTCGTCTCCCCCACGGTCGCGCGGTTCCACCTCGTACGCCCCGACGCCGCGCTCCTCGAGTCCCTCGCGCAGCCCTGGGTCGCGATCGAATCGCCGAAGGGGATCGCGCGCGGCCAGGAGGCGAACTGCCTCGCCCCCGTGGGCACCGGTCCGTTCACCGTCGCCAAGTGGAGCAAGCAGGATCGCGTCGAGCTGACCCGCAACCCCGACTACCGCTCCGCCCCGCAGGGCACCGAACCGCCCCCGAAGGACGCGGTGCAGAAGGTCACCTGGCGCTTCATCCCCGACGCGACCTCGCGCTACGCGGCGCTGCAGAGCGGCGAGGTCGACGTGATCGACAACCCGCTCCCCGACCAGATCTCGCAGGTCGAGAAGGGCGGCGCCATCGCGCACCTGAACGCGCCGCGCCCCGGGGCCAGCAACCGCATCGAGCTGAACACCGGCCAGGCCCCCTTCGACGACGAACGCGTGCGCAAGGCGTTCATCGCATCCGTGAACGTGAACGCCGCCGTCGAGTCCCTCTTCGACGGCACCGCCGAGCGCTCCGCCAGCGCGCTGTCGAGCGTCGAGCCCCTCGCCCTGCAGTCGAAGAGCGCGTATGTGTACAACCCCCGCGTCGCGAAGGATCTGCTCGACGAGGCCGGCTGGACGAAGCGCGACGCCGACGGCGTTCGCACCAAGGACGGCAAGCGCCTCGAGGTCCGGTTCCCCGTCAGCACCGACCAGTCGGTGCCCGCCGAGCAGGCGCTGTTCCAGCAGCTGCAGGCCGGCGCGAAGGAGGCCGGCTTCGACGTCAAGATCTCGCTGCTCGACCTGTCGAGCTGGTACGGCGCGCTCGGTGCCCACGAGTACGAACTGGTCAGCGCGCCCTACACCAAGATCGGCCCGGACGTGCTGCGGTTCCTCTACCACAGCGACGCTACGGTGCCCGCTCCGAGCGGCTACTTCGCGAACCACGCGATGATCAAGGATCCGGAACTCGACCGCCAGCTCGGCATCATCGGCACCGACAGCGATCCGACGCAGCGCGCGGCGGCGGCCAAGGCCGCGCAGGAGCGCATCGCGCAGCTCTCGATCATCCTGCCGCTCTACGACCAGCAGAACCACTTCCTCTACCGCTCCGACCTGCGCGGCTTCCGCGCGCTGCCGACGGTCAGCACCCCCGTGCTCGCCGACGCCGTCGTGGGCGCGAAGTAGCGGGGATACGATTCCCCGGTGAGCACGAGCGCGGCGCGACCGCCGCATCCGACCCTCCGCCGAGCCGCGATCGCGCTCGGCGGAGCGATCGCCGTGCTCTTCACCGTCGCGACCCTCGCGTTCCTGGCGCTCCAGCTGCTGCCCGGCGACTCCGCCGAAGCCGCCGTCGGCGGCCCCGGCAGCCAGGCCAGCGCGGAGGCGCTGTCCGCCGCTCGCGCGCAGTACGGCCTGGATCGCCCGATCGTCGTCCAGTACCTGGACTTCCTCGGCCGGCTGCTCCGAGGCGACCTCGGCACGTCGTACGCGCAGAAGATCCCGGTGACCGATGTGCTGGCGCACGCGCTGCCCCCGACGCTCGCGCTGGCCGCGACGGCGCTCCTGGGCGCCTGGGTGCTCGCGTTCCTGAGCCTGCTCATCGCGAGCGGCCGGTCCCGCGTCGCGCGCGCCACCGCCTCCGCGCTCGATCTCGTCGCGGCGGCGATGCCGAACTTCTGGCTCGCGAGCCTGCTCGTGCTGCTCTTCGCCGGCACCCTCGGATGGCTCCCGGCGGTGAGCACGGGCGGCCCGTCCGGCCTCGTGCTCCCCGCGCTCGCGCTGGCGATCCCGACGGCGGGCTTCATCGCGCAAGTGTGCCGCAGCGGTATCGACGACGCCCGCTCGGCGCCCTTCATCGACAGCGCCCGCGCTCGCGGCGAGACGCAGCTCGGCCTGCGCTTCCGCCACGTGCTCCGCCACGGGATCGTCCCCGGCCTCACGCTGACGGGGTGGGCGCTCGGCTCGCTGCTCGGCGGGGCGGCGGTGATCGAGGTGATCTTCGCCCGGCCCGGACTCGGACGCACCCTCGTCAGCGCGGTGCTCGCCCGCGACGTCCCGGTGGTCCTCGGCGGCGTGCTGGTCAGCGCGCTCGCCTACGTGGTCGTGACCCTGGTCACGGATCTGCTGGTCGCGCGCCTCGATCCGCGCACCGAGGGCCGGATCGAGGCGATGGCCCGTGTCTGAGTTCCGCCGTCCGCGCGCGAGCGCAGTCGAGATCGCGGCCGGGATCGTCGCCGCCGTGCTGCTCCTCGCCGTCGCGGTCCCCGATCTGCTCGCCCCGCACGATCCCCTCGCCATCGCACCGGATCAGGCGTTCCTCCCGCCCGGCGGCGCGCATCCCCTCGGCACCGACGAGTCCGGCCGCGACATCCTCAGCCGCGTGATCTTCGGAGCTCGGGACTCGCTGCTCATCGGTCTCGCCGCCACCGCGGCCGGCCTCGGCCTCGGCCTGGTGCTCGGCGGCCTCGCCGGGGGCAGCGCGAGGCGCGGCCTGGCCCCGCTGCGCTTCGCCGCCGATCGGATCATCGAAGCGCTCTTCTCGTTCCCGGGACTGCTACTCGCGCTCCTCATCATCGCGATCCGCGGCCCAGGAGTCTCCTCGGTCGTGATCGCGGTCGCCCTCGGTACCGCCCCCGGGTACGCGCGGATGGTCCGTGGCGGCATCCGCTCCGCCATCGGATCCGCCCCCGTCGAGGCGGCCCGGTCGCAGGGCGATCGCGCGCTGCGCGTCTGGTCGACGCTCATCCTCCCCGAGGCGATGCGTCCCGTCATCGTGCTGGCGGCGCTCGGCATCGGCCACGCCGTGATCCTCTCGGCCGCGCTCGGCTTCCTGGGCCTCGGCAGCCCGCCGCCCGCGCCCGAGTGGGGCTCGATGCTCAACGCCGGGCGCCCCTATCTCGTGCGCGCCTGGTGGCTGACCGTGTTCCCCGGCGCCTGCATCATGCTCACCGGACTCGCGGCGACCGTGCTCGGCCGCGCGCTCGACCGCCGCGGGGGGTTCCGATGACCGCTCGCGACGCCGAGGTCCTGGCCGCGATCACCGATCTCACCGTCCGCTTCCCCTCGCAGGATCGCGCCGCCGTCGACCGGGTCTCGCTCGAGGTCCGCTCCGGCGAGGTCGTCGCGCTCGTCGGCGAGTCCGGATCCGGCAAGTCGCTGACCGGCCGCGCACTGCTCGACCTGCTGCCGCCGCTCGCGCGGGCGTCCTGGAGCGCGCGCCGGATCGCGGGCACCGCGGGGCCCGCGGTCGCGGCTCCCGAACGCGATGCGAGCGCTTGGGCCCGCCTCCGCGGTTCGGCGGCGGCGCTCGTGCCCCAGGACGCGCTCGGCGCGCTCGATCCGCTGCGCCGC
>NZ_LAYO01000008.1 GCF_000980875.1 Leucobacter sp. Ag1
ACCGGTTCGTCGGGCAGCAGGATCCGGGGTGAGCGGGCGAGCGCCCGGGCAATGGCGAGGCGCTGCCGCTGGACCCCCGAGAGATCGGCGGCGGGGCGCGCCAGCGCGGATGCGGGGAGCCCCACCTCGTCGGCCAGGCCAAGGGCACGCCCCCGGCGCAGCCCGCGCTCGACGCCGGCGGCGCGCAGGGCATCGCGCAGGATCGCGAGCCCGTCCGCTCCGCGGGGGAACGACGCCAGGGGATCCTGGGGGACGAGGGCGAGGCGCTGGTGCAGCGCGCGCCGTTCGCGCGGGCGTGCGGCGGCCCAGGACGCGCCGTCGACGCGCGCATCACCGGTGTCCGGGCGCAGCAGCCCGAGCGCGACACGGAGCAGGGTGGTTTTGCCGGAGCCGGAGGGCCCCACGAGTCCGACGGTCTCGCCGTCGCGGACCGCGAGCGAGGCGCGGCGCAGCACCGTGCGCCGGCCGAACGCGACCGAGACCTCGGCGAGCTCGAGGATCGGGGTCTCGTCGGGCCCCGCCGCGCGGATCTCCGAGGACGCGCCCCGGTTCCGCCCCAGCAGGCGAGTGCCGCGCGGTGCGCGCTCGGGGGAGGCATCGAGCAGTTCGCGGGTGAACACGTGACGGGGCGTGCCGAGCACCTCCTCGGGCGTGCCCGACTCGATCACCCGTCCGTCGCGCATCACGAGCACCCGGTCGGCGACGGCGCGCACGCTGCCGAGATCGTGGGTGACCAGGAGCACACCCGCACCCGCATCGGCCCGGGCGCGGAGCGCGGCGAGCACGCGGTCCCGGTAGGCGGCGTCGAGGGCGGTCGTCGGTTCGTCCGCGACGACGAAGCGCGGGTCGGCGATGGTGGCGGACGCCAGCAGCACGCGCTGGCGGAGCCCGCCCGAGAGTTCGTCGCTGCGCTGCGGCAGCCGCTCCTCGGCGTCCGGGATCCCCGCGGAGACGAGCGCGTCGACGACCGGCCCGCGGCGCTCCGCGCGGCCGGAGCCCCGGTGCAGCCGCAGCGCATCCCCGGTCTCGTACTCGATGCGGCGCAGCGGATCGAGCGC
>NZ_LAYO01000007.1 GCF_000980875.1 Leucobacter sp. Ag1
CTTGAACTTAGTTTTAAGTTCTTTGCCACTTAGTACCGAAAGAGTTATTAACGGATTAGATTATTGGGTCTGTATTGTAACTAGATTTCACACTAAATCAAGTTGTGTATTGAATTTATCTTGAGTACAACAACTGTTTGGGTGTTGTATAGTCAAGCCTCACGAGCAATTAGTATTGGTCAGCTTCACACGTCACCGTGCTTCCACACCCAACCTATCAACGTCCTAGTCTCGAACGGCTCTTTAGAGGAATAAATTCCTAGGGAAATCTTATCTTGAGGTAGGCTTCCCGCTTAGATGCTTTCAGCGGTTATCCCTTCCGAACATAGCTACCCGGCGATGCGACTGGCGTCACAACCGGTACACCAGAGGTTCGTCCACTCTGGTCCTCTCGTACTAGGAGCAGATCCTCTCAAATTTCCAGCGCCCACGGTAGATAGGGACCGAACTGTCTCACGACGTTCTAAACCCAGCTCGCGTACCTCTTTAAATGGCGAACAGCCATACCCTTGGGACCTGCTTCAGCCCCAGGATGAGATGAGCCGACATCGAGGTGCCAAACACCGCCGTCGATATGAACTCTTGGGCGGTATCAGCCTGTTATCCCCAGAGTACCTTTTATCCGTTGAGCGATGGCCCTTCCATACAGAACCACCGGATCACTATGTTCGTCTTTCTACCCTGTTCGACTTGTCGGTCTCACAGTCAAGCAAGCTTATGCCATTGCACTCCGCGTACGGTTACCAAGCGTACTGAGCTTACCTTTGAAAGCCTCCGTTACCTTTTTGGAGGCCACCACCCCAGTCAAACTACCCACCAAACAATGTCCTCCTCATTAAGGAGTTAGAAACCGAATACAGAAAGGTCGGTATTTCAAGGTTGATTCCATGACTCCTGGCGAAGCCACTTCAACATCTCCCGCCTATCCTACACACCCTGTACCCAATATCGATGTTAAGCTATAGTGAAGGTGCATGGGGTCTTACCGTCCCATTGCGGGTAATCGGCGTCTTCACCGATACCACAATTTCACCGAGCTCAT
>NZ_LAYO01000014.1 GCF_000980875.1 Leucobacter sp. Ag1
CTACCATACATTCTTTTAAGAACGTATACAACTCTTTTCGATGATTGGGTTTATGCATGTCGATAAAATCGATGACTACAATTCCGCCCATATCACGCAAACGCAGCTGTCGCGCAATTTCTTTTGCTGCTTCCATATTGACCAGCAATGCATTGTCTTCCTGATTCTCCTTATTCGCAGAACGGTTACCACTGTTGACATCGATGACATGCAGGGCTTCGGTATGCTCAATAACGAGATACGCACCACCAGGCAATGTTACCGTTTTGCCAAAAGCTGCCTTGATTTGCTTTTCAACTCCGAAATGATCAAAAATTGGCTCTTTATGTTTATAAAGTTTGACAATTTTCTCCAAATCTGGAGATATATCGTGTATATATGATTTTGTTTCTTCGAAGATCGAAGGATCATTAACATAAATATGTGAAAACTCGTCTGTCAAAATATCCCGTAGAATAGTGGATGCACGATCCATTTCGCCAAGAACCTTTTGAGGCGGTTCAGCATTACGAAGACGTTTGGTAAATAGTTCCCATTTTGAGATCAGGTCCAATAAGTCACGTTGTAGTTCTTCAACACCCTTACCTTCGGAAACTGTACGAATGATAACACCAAAATTAGCTGGCTTAATCCCTTCGACAATCTTTTTTAGGCGGTTGCGTTCATTACTACCTTTGATACGCTTGGAAATGGAAACAGTACTTGAGAAAGGTACCAAAACGACAAAACGACCTGCTATTGAAAGGTCTGAACTCAGACGCGGTCCTTTTGTTGAAATGGGTTCTTTGGCGATTTGTACTGGCACGAGCATATTTTTGCTCAAGACATCAGAGATCTTACCAGCTTTATCGATATCCTTTTCAAGTTTTAAACTATTGAGCAGTTTCTCTTGATAACTGCCATTCTTCACTATACGCGTAAGCTTTAGCAAAGATTGAACTTGAGGACCCAAATCTAAATAATGTAGAAAAGCATCCTTTTCGTAGCCTACATCTACGAAAGCTGCATTAAGCCCAGGCATAATTCGCTTGATACGTCCGAGATAGATATCTCCAACGGCGAAGTTATTATTTGCGGGCTCGCGGTTAAGTTCAACAAGCTGCTTATCTTGTAGTAAAGCAATAGTTACCCCT
>NZ_LAYO01000102.1 GCF_000980875.1 Leucobacter sp. Ag1
AGCGCGAGCTGCTCGCCGCGCGGGCCGAGCGGGACGCGGCCGGGGGGCGCAGCGACAGCATCCCGGCGGCCCTGCACGAGGCGCGCGGAGCGCTCGCAGAGGCGGCGGGGCTCACCATCGACGAGCTGCCGTTCGTCGGGGAGCTGATCGAGGTCCGTACCGAGTTCGAGCCGTGGCGCGGGGCGTTCAACCTCGCCCTCGGCGGGTTCGCGACGACGCTGCTGATCGACACCGAGCACCTCGCACGCTTCCGCACCGCCATCGACTCGGTCCGCACCCGCGTCCGGGTCCGCTACGAGGGCGCGCACACCGGGCTGCCGACCGCGTCCGGTGCGGATCCGCGCCGCCTGCCCGGCCGCCTCGACCACCGTGACTCTCCGTTCACCGGGTGGCTGCAGGACCGACTCGCCCAGCGCTTCGACTTCGTGTGCGTCGACTCGGCGGCGGAGCTCTCCCGTCACGCCGACGCGCTCGCGGTCTCGGGGCAGATGTCGCAGGGATCCCGCGGCGCCCACGGCGGGCACGGCACCGCGAACGTGCTCGGGTTCTCGAGCGCGGGGCGGCTCTCCGAACTGGACGCGCGCATCGCTGAGCTCTCGAGCGACCTCGGTGCGGCGGAGGCCGAAGCGACCCGCGCGGCCGCGGCGCTCGACGCGCTCGATGCGCGGCACGAGGCCTACGGCAAGATTCGCGACACCGACTGGTCACGGGTCGATCTCGTGTCCGTCGAACGGGAGCACGAGCGGTGGACTCGGATCATCGGAGAGGTCGCCGAGGGCAGCCCCGAGATCGCGGGCCTGCAGAAGCAGATCGCGGAGGCCCGCAAGAAGGTCGCGCGGTTGCAGCAGGAGACCGGGCGGGCGAAGGGAGTGCAGGAGCGGATCGCCGAGCGCTGGGCCGACATCACCGACGAGGTCGACGCCGCGCAGATCGCCGTCGAGCGCGCCGAGGACGCCGGTTCCGAGCTCTCGGGGGCCGAAGCGGCCTACCTCGACGAGCGTTTCGCCGGTCCCGAGGCTGAGTCCGAGGAGGGCGCCAGCCGCGCCGACGCGCTGCTGCGCTTCGACGCGGCGCTCGATGCCGCGGGCAAGCGCCTGATCGATGATCAGCGCGCCGCGCAGGACACGCTCGTGGATCAGCGAGACGCGCTGCGACGCACCCTCGAGGGGTTCCTCGAGAGCTGGCCGAACCCGAATCTCCGGGCGGATCCCGACACCTCGATCGGCGACTTCGAGCATCTGCTGGCCGAACTCGAGGCGAGCGGGCTGCACGAGCTGGAGGCGGAGTGGCGCGACAGCCTCGTGAATCTCTCCGGCAACGACCTCACCAACCTCGACTCCGCGCTGGGCCGCGCACTGCGCGAGATCCGCGATCGGATCGAGCCGGTGAACCGGATCATGCAGGATCTGCCGTTCTACGACGACGAGCACCGCCTGCAGATCATCGCCCGCGAGAACCAGTCCGAGGCGCGCAGGCGGTTCCGACGGGAGCTGCGCGAGGTGCGCGGCCTGATCGACGCCGCTTCGAGCGATGCCGAGCGCGCGCAGTCTTACGAGCGCATGGCCCGGCTCATCGGCCGGATCCGTCGCTCGGCTCCCGACTTCGCCGAGCTGATCGACGTGCGCAACCACGTGCGCATCAGCGCCGAGAAGATCCACGCCGACACCGGCGAGCACGCGGCGCTGTACGACCACATCGGCGAGAAATCTGGCGGTGAATCGCAGGAGCTCATCGCGTTCATCGTCGGTGCCGCGCTGCGGTACCAGCTCGGCGACGCGGGATCGGAGCGCCCGCGCTACGCGCCCGTGTTCCTCGACGAGGCGCTGATCAAGGCCGACGCCCACTTCACCCGCCGCGCGATCGGCGCCTGGCGCGGGCTCGGCTTCCAGCTGGTGATCGGCGCGCCCAACGACAAGTACAGCGCGATCGAGCCCCACGTCGACGTCGAGTACGACATCCTGAAGGACACGAAGGGCCGGTCCTGGGCGAAGCCGAAGGTGGGCCTGCCGCACGGGGCCTGACCGCGTCCGACGGGCGCCGACGCGCCGTGAACGGCCGTGATTTCCGGCGGTTTCGGAGCGTCACCACGGAAAAGTCGGTGGTCGAACGTACCCTCGAAGCATGGCCAGCAAGACTTCGACGCGCGGAAAAGCGGGGTCCTCCAGCACAGGATCCCGCTCGCGCGCAACCGCGAAGACCACGGTGCTGGAACCCGTCGAGACCGAGGGCGTCGTCGCGCGCGCCTGGCGCGGCCTCGGGCACGTCGTCGGCGGTGCCGCGCGCGCCTTCCGCATCGAGCCCATCGCTCCGGAGGACCGGCGCGACGGCATTCCGCTGCTCCTCGTGCTGCTCGCGATCGCCGGCGCCGTGGTCGAGTGGTTCCTCATCGGCAATCCCGTCGCCGTCCAGCTCGACGCCTGGAGCTTCGGCGGCCTCTTCGGCCGGGTCGCCTTCGGGCTGCCCATCGTCATGATCGGCTTCGCCTTCTGGCTGTTCAACAAGCCGTCGAGCGTGCACGACAACCGCCGCATCGCCATCGGCATCAGCCTGGCGGTGCTCAGCATCGCCGCGCTCTGTCACGTGCTCGGCGGGCAGCCGCAGCCGAAGAACGGCATGGTCGCGCTCGCGAGCGCCGGCGGGCTGCTCGGCTGGATGCTGGGCGCACCGCTCTCGTACCTCACGCTGTGGGTCGCCGTGCCCGTGCTGTCGCTGCTCGCGGCGCTGTCGCTGCTCATCATCACGAAGACGCCGCCGGCCCGCATCGGCGCCCGCATGGGGGAGGCCTACCGCTACCTCTTCGGCGCACCCGAGAAGGAGCCCGCAGCAGACGCAGCGATCGAGTCCGCGCCCAAGCGTTCGCGCAAGAGCAAGGCGCGCGACGACGACACGCTCTTCGACATCGAAGAAGAGATCCCGTCCGGCGGCGAGCTGCCCTGGTGGCGGCGCAACTCGTCCGGTCGCGAAGAGGACCCCGACTACTCGAGCGACGCCCAGGCCATCGACGAGGTGCTCGACGGCGCCCCGAGCACTGACGACCGCACGCACGCCTTCGACACGGCGTTCGCGGGCGGCGAGACGACCGAGATTCCCGCGGCGGAGGCGAACGACGGGTTCCCGACCGGCCTCTTCGACGAGCTCGACCAGGCCGAGGCCGCGGTCGCGGCATCGGGCGCCTCCGCGGCGTCCGGGCTCGGTGACGACTCGCCGAGCGATTTCGTCGCCGACTGGCAGGCTGACGAGACCCCGGCTCTGGCCCCCACGACGCCGTTCGCGGTGGCGCCCCCGCACGTGCCGGCCGTGGCCCCCAGCTACCTGCTGCCCGACCAGGGCACGCTGAGCGCGGGCGACGCGCCCCGTACGCACACCGATGCCAACGACCAGATCATGGCTGCGATCGCCCGCGTGTTCGAGGAGTTCAAGGTCGACGCCCGCGTTTCGGGCTTCTCGCGCGGCCCGACGGTGACGCAGTACGAGGTCGAGCTCGGCCCCGGCGTCAAGGTCGAGAAGGTCACCGCGCTCTCCAAGAACCTCTCCTATGCGGTCGCCTCCAACGAGGTGCGGATCCTCTCGCCGATCCCCGGCAAGAGCGCGATCGGCATCGAGATCCCCAACAAGGACCGAGAGAACGTCGCGCTCGGCGACGTGCTCCGCTCGGCGAAGGCCCAGCGCAGCACCCACCCGATGACCATCGGCGTCGGCAAGGACGTCAAGGGCGGCTTCGTCGTCGCCAACCTCGCCAAGATGCCGCACCTGCTCGTCGCCGGTGCGACCGGTTCGGGCAAGTCGAGCTTCATCAACTCGATGATCACGAGCGTGCTCATGCGCGCGACGCCGGCCGAGGTGCGCATGGTGCTCGTCGACCCCAAGCGCGTGGAGCTCACGGTCTACCAGGGCGTGCCGCACCTCATCACCCCCATCATCACGAACCCCAAGAAGGCGGCCGAAGCGCTGCAGTGGGTCGTGAAAGAGATGGACATGCGCTACGACGACCTGGCGAGCTTCGGCTTCCGCCACATCGACGACTTCAACGACGCCGTGCGCTCCGGATCGATCATCCTGCCCGAGGGCAGCCAGCGCGTGCTCAAGCCCTACCCGTACCTGCTGGTCGTGGTCGACGAGCTCGCCGACCTCATGCTCATCGCCCCGCGCGACGTCGAGGACTCGATCCAGCGCATCACGCAGCTCGCCCGTGCGGCGGGCATCCACCTGGTGCTCGCCACCCAGCGTCCGTCGGTCAACGTCGTCACCGGCGTCATCAAGTCGAACGTGCCCAGCCGGTACGCGTTCGCTGTGGCCTCCGGCACCGACTCCCGCGTCATCCTCGACGAGGTCGGCGCCGAGCGACTGATCGGCCAGGGCGACGGCCTGCTGCTGCTCAACGGCGAATCCACGCCGATGCGCGTGCAGGGCGCCTGGGTCAACGAATCCGAGATCGCGAAGGTCGTGGCGCACGTCAAGGCGCAGGCCCAGCCCGAGTACCGGGCCGACGTGGCGCAGACGGTCGAGAAGAAGGAGATCGACGAGGACATCGGCGACGACCTCGAGGTGCTGCTCGCGGCGGTCGAACTCGTGGTCTCCTCGCAGTTCGGCTCCACCTCGATGCTGCAGCGCAAGCTCCGCGTCGGTTTCGCGAAGGCCGGCCGCCTCATGGACCTGATGGAGTCCCGCGACATCGTGGGCCCGTCCGAGGGTTCGAAGGCCCGCGACGTCCTCGTTTCGCCCGAGCAGCTGCCCGAGGTCCTCGCGCGGCTCCGCGGCGACGCGCCTCCCGCGGGGGCGGTCCCGGTTCCTCCTGCGGCACCGCCCGCGGCGCCGCAGGCCGCCGAGCCCGACCCCTACGACGATCCGATCGGACGCCACCAGGCCGGACTCGAAGAGGTCGAGGCCGACGACGACGAGGACGCCTGGAGCTTGACGGGCCGGGACTGAGCGGGTCCTCCCGCAGACGCGAACGCGATGCCGCGGGCAATGCCTCGGCATCGCGTTCGCGTCTACGGGGATGGCGCGCGATGCCCGAAATCCCGTGCGCCCTGCTAGCGTCGAGACGACGACCCCCCCCTCCGAGAGCGAGAGACCACCGTGAGCGATACGAATCAGCCGGGTTCGCCCGACGGCGCCGTCCCCGAACCGCAGCCGGTCGCACCGGACCCCTCCGAGGCGCAGCCCGCCGCTCCGATCGTGCCCGAGCCCGTGGCCGCCCCTGAGCCGCCCGCCGCGCCCGCTCCGGAAGAATCGGACCCGATCCGGCAGTGGGCCGCCCCCGCGGTGCCGGCTCAGGCCGATCCCGCGCCCCCGGCGCTCCCCGTCGTGGACCCTGCTCCGCAGTGGGCGCCGCCGGCCGTGCAGACCCCCGCGATCCAGGACCCGGCGATGCCGGTTCCCGCGGCGCAGGTTCCCGCGATGCCGGGTGCCGACCCCGCCCAGCAGTGGATCCCGCAGCCCGGGGCCCCGGGTGCGCCCGGAGCTCCCGGGGCCCCCGGCGCGCCGTATCCCGCAGCCGGCGCACCTCCCGTGAAGCGCGGGCTGCCGAAGTGGGCCCTCTGGCTGATCATCGGCGGCAGCGCGGCGATCCTCGCGATCATCGCGCTCGTCGTCGTGCTCGTGGTGGTCGTCTCCTCCGGCGGCCCGAAGGGGACCGCGAGCGACTACCTCTCCTCGCTGTCGAGCGGCAAGGTCGCCGCGGCGAACAAGATCGCCCGCGTCGACGGCGACAAGCGTCTCGCCGTCCTCGAGTCCGACGCGTACGCCAAGTCGAAGCATGCGACCGACTACGAACTCACCTCGATCAGCCAGGTCAACGATCGGGCGCTCGCTTCGACGACCTACAAGGTCGACGGATCGACCGTGCGGGGCACTTTCGAACTGCGCAAGGACGACAAGGGCTGGTACGTCTCCCGCGGCCTGACGGATCCGCTCCCGCGCGTCTACGGATCCAACGGGGCCGACGCCTACCGGCTGCCCGGATACGACGGCCTCATCACGAACGACCTCAGCCTGGAGGCCTACCCCGGCGTCTACACCGCGGAACCGCCGAACAAGTACTTCGAGTTCAGCGAGCCCTTCGTCTTCGAGATCGGCAGCGAAGGGGCCTCCGGGCTCAACACCCCCAAGCTCGTGCCGTCGCAGGCGATGGCGGACGAGATCGACGCGCAGCTGAAGACGCACATCGATGAGTGCCTCAAGTCGGTGACCGATCTGTCCTCCGTCCGCAAGTGCGGCATCTCGGGCTACCCGTCGAAGGTGTACGACGTGAAGAAGGCCACGGTATCGGTGAAGTCCTACCCGAAGGTCGAGCTCCAGCAGTACTCCTACGAGCTGAAGGAGAAGGGGGCCGCATCGGTCACCTTCACCGGCAAGGCGATCGGGGGCGGCGAAGGGTCCGAGACGCTCGACGTCGACTTCTCGCGGCTGATCTTCCGGCCGGTGTTCGAGGACGGCAAGCTGTCCATCACCTACTACTGAGACGCGCAGCGGACCAGGCAGTGAGCGGAGCCACGGAATGAGCGGAAGCGACACCCCCGAACGCGTTTCGAACTGGAACGCGCCCAACATCATCACCGGGGCGCGGATCCTCGCGACGCCGTTCTTCATCTGGATGCTGCTCGCCGACCACGGGCAGATGGGACCCTGGCGCTGGGCCGCCGGCGCCTTCTTCGTGCTCGCGATCGCGACCGACGCCTGGGACGGCTATCTCGCCCGCTCCCGCGGGCTCGTCACCGATCTCGGCAAGCTGCTCGACCCCATCGCCGACAAGTTCCTCACCGGAGGAGCCTTCGTCTGCCTCTCGATCCTCGGCGAACTGCCGTGGTGGATCACCGCGCTCGTGCTGATCCGCGAGGTGGGGATCACCGTGCACCGCCTGTTCGAGGCGCGCGAGGTGGTGGTCGCGGCGGCGTGGATGGGCAAGCTCAAGACCATCGCGCAGTCGGTCGCGATCCCGCTCGCGATCTTCCCGTTCCCCGAACTGCTCGGTTCCTGGATGCACGTGGTGAACATCATCGCGATGTCGATCGCGGTGATCCTGACGGTCGCGAGCGGTATCGACTACGTCGTCAACTTCGCCAGGCTGCGCCGTGACGCGGCCGCGGAGGGGCGCGCGGAACGATGACCGATGCGGGCGAGGTGATCGCGGCCGCCCGGCGTTCCGGGCAGCGGATCGCCGTCGCCGAATCCCTCACGGGCGGCTGGTTGTGCTCCGCACTCGTGTCGGTCCCCGGGGCATCGGCGGTGGTGCTCGGCGGTGTGGTCGCCTACGCGACGCCGCTGAAGGCCGCGCTGCTCGGGGTGGATCCCGAGCTCCTGCGGGTGCGGGGGCCGGTGGATTCCGAGGTCGCGGAGCAGATGGCGCGCGGGGTCCGTTCGGCGTGCGCGGTCGACGGCCGCCCCGCGGAGATCGGCATCGCGACCACCGGCGTGGCCGGGCCCGATCCGGACCCGCAGACCGGGCAGCCCGCCGGCACGGTGTGGCTGGGTGTGAGCTCAGCGGCGGGGGAGCAAGCCGTGCGACTGCGGCTCGATGGGGATCGCGGGGCGATCCGGGAAGCCGCGGTGCGAGCCGGGATCGAGACGCTCGGCGCGTTGCTGGGCGAGGGGCTCGACCCGGGAACGACGCATTCCCGCTGACTTGAGTCGACTCGGCTCATATTCAGGTGATATTCAGGAATAGTCGGGGAGTCGCGCCGGTTGTTCACAGTGACGCTCGGCAGACTTGAAGCGTCACCCGCTCGGAGAAGACCATTCCGGGCAGGTAGTGTGGAAACGTGATCCTCGGATCGCGGATGCAATAAGGAGGACGCCATGGTGCTGGTTCGTCAGGAGATCGGTGACGTGCTGCGAGACTTCCGCCTGCAGAAGGGCCGGACCCTGCGACAGGTCGCCGGTGAGGCGAGCGTGGCGCTGGGCTATCTCAGCGAGGTGGAGCGCGGGCAGAAGGAAGCCTCGAGCGAGATCCTCGCCGCGGTCGCCGACGCGCTCGATACGCCGCTGTCGGTCATCTACGGCGAGGTGAGCGATCGCCTCGCGGTGGTCGAGGGCCTCAGCGTGCCGCTCGCGTCGCGCGTACCGGACACGGTGCCCGCAGACCTGGTCTCGGGCTACGCGTCCGAGCTGATGGCTCGCTAGTCCGATCTGATCGTTCGAGGGCGTCCGGCCGTTCGCGGCCGGGCGCCCTCTTCATGCCGAGGGGGAGCGATGCGCCTGAGCGAGTTCCAGCGTGCGATGCGCGAGGAGTTCGGCGACGCCTACGCGGGGGTGCTCATGCGCGACCACTGGCTGGTCGCGCTCGACGGCACCGCCGACGCGGCGATCGAGCGCGGAGTTCCCGCGCGAGACGTCTGGGCCGCGGTCTGCGAGGACCTCGACGTGCCTCCGTCCCGCCGCTACGGCAGGGGTCTCCGAGACCCGCAGCGCTGAGCGTGCGGCCCCGCGCGGTCGGCGACACGCCGCCGCACTATCGAATGTGTGTTCGAATATTGCTATCGTCGTCCCCAGATGGATTCGGTGCCTTTCGGGCTCCGGGAGCTGTGATCTCCGACGTGAATGTCGGTGGCTGCTTCTAGTGTCTGAACACGAAGCCATCACGCCTTGTCGAGGAGCAACCGAAGGTTGTTTCGCACGACAGCCGATAGGCGGCAGAGCAGGCGGATTCCGCCCGAGCAGAAGGAGCACACCATGGCAGCAAACGATCGCGAAAAGGCCCTCGACGCGGCACTCGCGCAGATCGATCGTCAGTTCGGCAAGGGCGCGATCATGCGCATGGGCAGCCAGGAGCGCGCTCCGGTCGAGGTGATCCCGACCGGTTCGATCGCACTGGACGTCGCGCTCGGCATCGGCGGGCTCCCGCGCGGCCGCATCGTCGAGATCTACGGCCCGGAATCCTCGGGCAAGACCACGCTCACGCTGCACGCGATCGCGAATGCGCAGCGCGCCGGCGGTATCGCCGCGTTCATCGATGCCGAGCACGCACTCGACCCCGAGTACGCGCAGAAGCTCGGCGTCGACATCGATTCGCTGCTCGTCTCGCAGCCCGACACGGGTGAGCAGGCGCTCGAGATCGCCGACATGCTGATCCGTTCGGGGTCGGTCGACCTCATCGTCATCGACTCGGTCGCGGCGCTCGTGCCGAAGGCCGAGATCGAGGGCGAGATGGGCGACAGCCACGTGGGTCTGCAGGCCCGACTCATGTCGCAGGCGCTCCGCAAGATGACGGGCGGCCTGAACCAGACCAAGACCACCGCGATCTTCATCAACCAGCTCCGCGAGAAGGTCGGCGTCTTCTTCGGCAGCCCCGAGACGACCTCGGGCGGCAAGGCGCTCAAGTTCTATGCGTCGGTCCGTCTCGACATCCGCCGCATCCAGACCCTCAAAGACGGCCAGGACGCGGTGGGCAACCGCACCCGAGTCAAGGTCGTCAAGAACAAGATGGCTCCCCCCTTCAAGCAGGCCGAGTTCGACATCCTCTACGGTGTCGGCATCTCCCGCGAGGGCTCGCTCATCGACTTCGGCGTCGAGCACGGTCTCGTCAAGAAGAGCGGCTCCTGGTACACCTACGACGGCGATCAGCTCGGGCAGGGCATGGAGAACGCGCGCCGCTTCCTGATCGAGCACGCGGACGTCGCCGCCGAGATCGAAGAGAAGATCCTGGTGAAGCTCGGCGTCAACGGGCGCACCGAGGCCGACGCGACCGCGGTCGAGGGCGGCGAAGCCGCGGACGACGTACGCATCGGGGCCTGAGCATCATGGCGGTTCGCTTTCTGCCGCCTCCCGAGGACCGGTCGGCGGCAACCGCCGCCGACCGGGGCGACCTCGCCGAGGTGATCGAGTTCCGTTCGCGGCTCGGCAGCGCCTCCGCGTCCGGCGGGCAGAGCGGGGCGACCGAAGCCGAGGCAGAGGCCGAAGCCGAAGTCGATCCTGAGGCGTCGCGCGAAGCGGCGGCCGCGGCTCCGAGCCCTCGGAGCAACGTTGTCGAGGCCGCGTTCGGGCGCAACACCGCCGGCTCGCGGCGGGGCGGCGGAACCGGTCGCGGCACCGCTTCCGAAACGGCCGACGTCGACGCGCGCGAGGCTTCCGAAGAGACCGACGACGGTCCGAGCCGCACGGCGAACGAGGACGCGGTGCGCCTCCTCGCTCGCCGGGCCCGGTCCAGCGGCGAACTGCGGGGCGAACTCATCGCGCTCGGACACGACCCGAACGAGGTCGACGACGTGATCGACGAGTTCGTGCGGAGCCTCTACCTCGACGACCTGGGCCTGGCACGGGTCGTCACGGAGAAGCTGCGCGAGAGCAAGCGGGCGAGCCGGGCTCAGATCCGGCAGAAGCTGCGCGAGCGCAAGTTCGAGGACGAGGCGATCGAGACCGCGCTGGGCGAGCTCGACGACGACGAGGAGTTCGCGCTGCTGCGTCGTACCGCGCTCGAGCGCGCGCGGCGTCTCGGCGGCGTCGACCGGCAGACCGCCGAGCGTCGACTGCTCGGCTTCCTCGCACGGCGCGGGTGGTCGGGCGAGCCCGCCGTTCGTGCGGTGCGCGATGCGCTCGACGGCACCGGCGCCCGCTCCGCGGGATCCCGCCCCTCGGGCGGCCGCGGATCGAGCGTTCGCTTCGAATAATCGAGCGTTCGCTTCGACGAGGCGGGCACGGGCGGTCCTTGCGCGCGCGACGTCCTCGGTAGACTCTGAGCATGTCAACCGTCGTCTCCGAACCCACTGAGATCGCACCGTCGCCCGCCGCAGTCCGGGCCGACGGCACCCCGCGCAGCTACGCGGTGCGCACCTTCGGATGCCAGATGAACGTGCACGATTCCGAGCGCCTCTCCGGCTCGCTCGAGTCCGCGGGCTACGTGCGCAGCGACAGCGATGACGCCGACGTGATCGTCATCAACACCTGCGCCGTGCGCGAGAACGCCGACAAGAAGCTCTACGGCACGCTCGGCGCCCTCGCCGGGGTCAAACGCGAACGCGACGGCGGCATGCAGATCGCCGTCGGCGGCTGCCTCGCGCAGAAGGACCAGCACACCATCGTCGAGAAGGCCCCCTGGGTCGACGTCGTGTTCGGCACCCACAACATGGGATCCCTGCCCGCACTGCTTGAACGCGCCCGCCACAACGACGAAGCGCAGATCGAGATCCTCGAAGCGCTCGAGACCTTCCCCTCCACGCTGCCGACCAAGCGCGACTCCGCATCGAGCGGCTGGGTCTCCATCTCCGTCGGCTGCAACAACACCTGCACCTTCTGCATCGTGCCGGCCCTCCGCGGCAAAGAGAAGGACCGGCGGCCCGGCGACATCCTCGCCGAGGTGCAGGCGCTCGTCGACGACGGCGCCATCGAGGTCACCCTGCTCGGCCAGAACGTCAACACCTACGGCGTCGAGTTCGGCGACCGGCAGGCGTTCGGCAAACTGCTCCGCGCCATGGGCGAGATCGACGGGCTCGAACGGGTGCGCTTCACGAGCCCGCACCCCGCCGCGTTCACCGACGACGTCATCGCGGCCATGGCCGAGACCCCGAACGTGATGCCGTCGCTGCACATGCCGCTCCAGTCGGGCAGCGACCGCGTGCTGAAAGCGATGCGCCGCTCCTACCGCAGCACCAAGTTCCTCGGGATCCTCGACCGCGTGCGCGAACAGATCCCCGACGCGGCGATCACCACCGACATCATCGTCGGCTTCCCCGGCGAGACCGAAGAGGACTTCGCCGAGACCCTGCGCGTCGTCGAAGCCTCGCGATTCTCCAGCGCCTTCACCTTCCAGTACTCGATCCGCCCCGGGACCCCCGCCGCCACCATGGAGGACCAGATCCCCAAGGCCGTCGTGCAGGAGCGCTACGAACGCCTCGTCGCGCTGCAGGAGCGTCTCTCCCTCGAGGAGAACGAAGCTCAGATCGGACGTCGCATCGACGTGCTCGTCTCCGTGGGCGAGGGCAAGAAGGACACCGCCACGCGGCGCCTGTCGGGCCGCGGCGAAGACAACCGCCTCGTGCACTTCGCTCTCCCGGAGGGCGCCGAGGAACCCCGCCCGGGCGACGTCGTCACCGTGGGCGTGACCGCCGCCGCACCCCACTTCCTCATCGCCGACGACACCTCGGGCTACTCGGTGCGACGCACCCGCGCCGGTGACGCCTGGGACCGTCGCCAGGCCGAGAGCTGCGGCGTTCCCGCTCCGAGCTCCGCCGGCGCCGCCCGGCAGGTCGGCCTCGGCATCCCGACCATCCGGACCGCGTGACCGACTCGCCCGCCCCGGAGCGTCCGCGGATCTGGGCCGTCGTCGGCGCGACCGGCACCGGCAAGACCGCCCTCTCGCTCGATCTCGCCGAACGGCTCGCCGCCGCCGGCACGTCCGCCGAGATCGTGAACGCCGACGCCATGCAGCTCTACCGCGGCATGGACATCGGCACGGCGAAGCTCCCCGAGGCCGAACGCCGGGGGATCCCGCATCACCTGTTCGACGCCGTCGACCCCCGCGAGGAGGCGACCGTCGCCTGGTACCAGCCGACGGTCCGGCGGACGATCGAACAGGTGCTCGGGCGCGGCCATCACGCGATCCTCGTCGGCGGATCCGGGCTCTACGTCTCGAGCGCGATCTTCGACTTCCGCTTCCCGCCGAGGGACGATGCGCTGCGGGCCGAGCTCGAAGCACGGCTCGACCGCGACGGAGTCGGTCCGCTGCTCGACGAACTGCGCGGGATCGCCCCCGAAGTGGCCGACGCCGTCGACGCCAGGAACCCGAGACGGGTCGTCCGCGCGCTCGAGGTCGCACGGCTCGGCGGCGACGCCCAGGTCGTGCTGCCGGACGCCCCGGAGCTCTGGCGACCCGAGGCGGGCGACGGCACCCGGATCATCGGCGTGCACTGCGAACGCGCGGAGCTCGTCGAGCGGCTCGACCGTCGCGTGGAGCGGATGTGGGCGGACGGCCTGCTCGACGAGGTCCGCGCGCTGATCCCGAGAGGGATCGAGCAGGGCAGGACCGCCGGCCGAGCGATCGGGTACGCCCAGGCGCTCGCGCAGATCGCGGGACGCACGAGCGAAGCCGAGGCGATCGCGGAGACCCAGGCGCTGACCCGCCGCTACGCGCGGCGCCAGGTCAGCTGGTTCAAGCGGTATCCGGGGATCGAGTGGTTCGACCGGCCCGAGGTCGACCGGATCGCGGGGCAGGCGGGCTGATCCCGGCATCCGCCGCGGCGTCGCGGCGTCGCGGCGACGCAGCGACGCAGCGGGCGTCGCAGCGCGGCCGGACCCGCTGCTATCGTTCCCGCATGGACGCGCGCATTCGAACCTTCGCCGAACCCGATACCGAAGCGGTCGTCGCGCTCTGGGAGACCTGCGAACTGACCCGTCCGTGGAACGACCCGCGCGCCGACATCGCCCGCAAGGCCACGGTGCAGCCCGAGCTGTTCCTCGTCGCCGAGCCGCACGCATCGGGCGGCATCATTGGGTCGGTCATGGCGGGCTATGACGGGCACCGCGGCTGGCTCTACTCCCTGGCGACGGATCCGGCTCACCGCGGGCAGGGGATCGCCCGCGCCCTGGTGGCGGAGGCCGAACGGCGGCTCGAGGCCATGGGATGCCCGAAGGTGCAGCTCATGGTGCGCGTCGGGAACGACCGGGTGCACGGGCTCTACGACGCGCTCGGCTACGGGACCGACGACGTCCTTGTGCGCAGTCGGAGGCTGATCGCGGATTCCTGATCGCGGATTCCAGAGCCGAAGCCCGGCGCGCGGATCAAGGCCCGATCAGGGACCGATCAGAGGTCGATCCCGAACCTGCGTGCATGCAGCGCGCGCACCTCGTCGGCGAGCTCGGGAGCGGGGCCGGCGACGGGCACACCGGGAGCGACGGATCGGATCGGCAGCAGCGCGATGGGGGCCTGCGGGATCCGCCACTCGGCCGACCAGGCGGCGTACTGCTCGGTGCTCGTCGCGTAGACGATCTTGCCCAGCCCGACCCAGGCGTGCGCGGCCGAGCACATGGCGCAGTGCTCGCCCGAGGTGTAGGTCACGCTCGCGGAACGCTCCTCGGGGGTGAGGTGCTCGGCGGCCCACCGGGCGATCTCGAACTCGGGGTGCCGGGTGGCGTCGCCGTGCTTCACCCGGTTCCGATCCTCGAATCGCACGGTTCCCGCGGGATCGACGAGCAGCGAGCCGAAGGGCTCGTCGCCGTCCTCGAGCGCCTCGCGGGCGAGTTCCACGCAGCGTCGCAGGTGCACGAGATCTTCGGGCGTCAGCGCGTCCGGGACGGAGTCGGTCATGCCGTCACGCTAGCATCGCGCGCATCGATCCGGCACGCAGGAGCCAGCCCTAGACTGGGATCATGACGACCCTCGCGTTCACCAAGGGCCACGGCACGGGCAACGACTTCGTGCTCTTCACCGACCCCGAGGGGGAGTCGCCGCTCACCCCCGAGCAGATCGCCGCGATCTGCGACCGGCGCTTCGGCATCGGTGCCGACGGCGTGATCCGGGCGGTCCGATCCCGGGCGCTCCCCGAGGGGGCCGCGATCCTCGCCGAGGAGCCCGAGGCCGAGTGGTTCATGGACTACTGGAACGCCGACGGAACCCCCGCGGAGATGTGCGGCAACGGCATCCGGGTCTACGCCCACTACCTCATCACCGAGGGGCTCGTCGCCCCCGAGCGGCGCGATACGCTGCCGATCGGCACACGCGCGGGCGTGAAGGACGTGCTCGCCGGGGTCTCGGGCTACACGGTGGATCTCGGCCGTTGGCGGCTCGCGCCCGAGCGGCTCGTCGCGGCGAGCGGGCTCGACGTCGCACGGCCCGGCCTCGGCATCGATCTCGGGAACCCGCACGTCGTGGTCGCCCTCGCAAACGGCGGAGAGCTCGACGGGCTCGACCTCGCCAAGATCCCCGCGCTCGATCCGCTGCCCGAATCCGGGGCCAACGTCGAATTCGTCGTCCCCGAGGATCCGCTGCTCAAGAACGGTGTCGCGCACATCCGCATGCGCGTGCACGAGCGCGGTGTCGGCGAGACGCTGTCCTGCGGGACCGGGACCGCGGCCGCGGCGCTCGCGTTCCGCCACTGGGGCGGCGATGGGATGCCGAACCACTGGAGCGTGGAGGTACCGGGCGGACGGCTCGGCGTGCGCATGTTCCCGACCGAGGAGGGCGAGCACGTCTCGCTCAGCGGGCCGGCCGAACTGGTCTATCGCGGCGAGATCGACCTCTCGACGCTCTGATAACCCGGGCGGGTCTCCGGCGCACCGGGCGACTCCCGGACCCCGGAACGCCGAAGGGCGGTCCACCCCGAGGGGCGGACCGCCCTTCGGCGTTCAGCGGAGTGCGACTACTGGCAGGCCAGGTAGTCCTCCATCAGCGCCGAAGCGAGATCGCTCGACACGCTGCTGTAGTCCTTGAGCGAGTCCGCCGAGGGGTTCTCGAACAGGTTCGCGATCTTCTGGTAGAGATCCTTGTGCGCGCCGGTCGCGGCGTTCGCGAGCGCCTTGTAGTCGTCGATGGTGGTCTGGTCGGCCTTGCCCGTCGACGGGTCGATGGTCGGGGTGCCGGCCTGCACCTTGTCGAGGGCCGCGCAGAACTCGGCGGACTGCGAACCGCTCGACGCGGACTCGCTGGGGGTCGACTCGGTGGTCTCGGTGGGGGCGATGCTGGTCTGGCTGTCCTCGTACTGCTTCTGCGCCTCGGACGCCGCGGTACCGACGATGGCCGCACCGGTGACGAGGGTCACGATGAGGATGATCGTCGCGATGATGCCGCTGGCGACGCTGACGTAGCCGATGATCGTGCCGGCGAGCGCGAAACCGCGTCCGCGGCTGCCGTCGCGCTTGATCTGCTTCAGCGCGATGTGGCCGCAGATCACGCCGACGAGACCGACGAAGAACGAACCGATGAACGAGACCAGCGCGAGCGGGTTCATGGGCGTCTGGGGCGCGGGAACCTGGGCGCCGGGCTGCTGCTGGTACGGGGGCACCGGGGCGCCGGGGCCCTGCGGCGGAACCGGAGCGCCGGCGACCGGAGCGGGCTGCGGGGCGGGAGCCGCCGGCGGCACCGGTGCGCCCGCGACGGGAGCGGTCTGCGGGAACTGCACGGTCGGCTGCTCCGAGGCGACCGGGGGAACCGGCGGCACCGGGGGAACGGCGGGTGCGCTCGGCGCCGCCGGAGCGGGCGGCACGGGGGTCTGGGGCGCCTGGGGCTGGACGGGCGGCTGGTTCGGAGCCTGGTTCTCGGGCTGCTCGGGGGTCGTCACGATGCGATCTCTTCCGGGTCTGAGGGGGCGCCCGACGGGCGCGGATTTCGTTGGCGGGGAGAAAGAGAACACACCGGTTCGGCCCTGTCCCCGCAATGAGTGTATGCGGAGAATTCCACTTCGCGCAGCCGGGAGCAAAGCAAATCGAATATCGTGCGTGAAATGCGTCGCGAAGTAAGTTGCTCATTCAATTGAATGGGCAAGGAAAGTCACTCCGCGGAAAGCGCGGAGCGGTGGATCACCAGCAGTCGGCGCCGTCCTCCGTGAGCGCGTTGTCGGCGTCCGCCTGGAGCTGCTGCTTCTCGGCCGCGGTGAGCTTCGAGGTCCCGGACAGCATCGCGATGTAGTCGGTGTAGAGCTTCTGATGGGTCTCGGGCGCGATCTCGGCGACCTTCTTGACCGAGTCGATCAGCGTCTGCGGAGCCGGCTCGCCGATCACGTACGCGTCGACTTCGTCCCAGTAGGTGCTGAGCGCGTCGCACAGGGGCTGGTCCGCGGGGGTCGGGGTCACCGATTCCTCGCTGTACGGGACGGAGCCGCCCTCGTCTCGGAGGTGGGATTCGGCGTTGCCCGCAGCGACGCCGATCGCACCGACCGCGAAGACGCCGAAGAGGATCAGGAACCCGACCGCGATCAGCTCGAACGCGAGCGTCACGTAGCCGATGATGGTGCCCGCCAGCGCGAATCCGTGCCCGCGTTCGCCGCTGCGCTTGATCTGCTTCAGCGCGATGTGGCCGCAGATGATGCCGACGAGGCCGATGAAGAACGAGCCGATGAACGAGACGAGCGAGAGCGCGTTGAGAGGCGCCTCGGGCTGCGGCTGGAACGGGGGCTGCGCGGGCCCGGGGTACGGGGGCTGCTGCTCGGAGAAGGGAGCGCTCGTCGTCGCATCCGGGAGCCCGGTCTGGCTGGGGTCCTGCGGCGGGAACAGGTTCGACATCGTCTGTCCTTCGAGTTGCGGCCCCGGCGACTTCCGGGCGCTCGGGATCAGTCTAGGAGTGCGGGCGGTGCGGCGCTCTCAGGGAACGCGGAGTGGGGATTCCGCGGGTCAGTCGCGCTGCGCGCGGAGCACGTGGAATCCCTTGTCGCGGGCCATGCGATCCACCGCGAGCTCGGGGAAGGTCTCGCCGATCCAGCGCTGCAGGGAGTCGGCCCCGAGGTGCTTCGCGACGACCAGGTAGGCGGTGCCGCCCGGCGCGAGGCGCGGGAGCCAGGTGCCGAGGATCTCGTGCAGCGCCGCCTTGCCGACGCGGATGGGCGGGTTCGAGCGGATCTCGTCGAAGCGGAGATCGCCCGGCACCGCGTCGGGGGAGGCGATGCGCACGGTGCCGAGGTCGAGCGCGCGCGCGTTCTCCGCCGCGAGCGTCCGCGCCCGCTCGTTGACGTCGATGCCCCAGACCTCCGCGTCGACGCCCGCCGCTGCGGAGGCGAGCGCCGCATCGAGCGCGATGGGCCCCCAACCGCATCCGATGTCGAGCACGCGCCCGGCGGGCGGGGCGGCGGCGAGGGTGCGCAGCAGCACCTCGGTGCCGCGATCCAGATGCTCGGGGCTGAACACGCCGCCGGCGGTCCGCACCGTGCGCTCCGCACCGCCGAGCATCGCCCGGATCTCGCGGGGGCGCAGGTCGCTGTCGGGGGACTCGCTGAAGTAGTGGCCGCTCATGCCCGGGACGCTCGCAGAAGGGGAAGTGCCATGGCCGAGAGCCTACCGGCATGCCCGCACGCCCCGGCCGCGGACGCTCTCGGCGAACGGGCCTGGTCGGGCGGCCGGGCGCGCCGTAGACTGGTGCCCGCATGACGAAACGCATTTCAGAGGATCCGGGCACCGACGTCACCGATCCCATCGAACGAATCCTGGCTCGCGCGAGCGGCTCCGGCTCCACCGGAGCGACGGTCATCCGCGACGGCGGTGTCGAGAACCTGACGGGCGGCGCGCAGGCGCTCGGCGACGAGGCGCACGATCAGCTCTCCGCCGACATCGACGCGATCCGCCTGGAGCGCGAGCAGCGCGCCTCGCTGCGCCGCGTTCCGGGGCTCTCGACCGAGCTCGAGGACGTCACCGAGGTCGAGTACCGCCAGCTGCGGCTCGAGAACGTGGTGCTCATCGGGGTCTACCCCCAGGGCAGCCTCGACGACGCCGAGAACTCGCTGCGCGAGCTCGCCGCGCTCGCCGAGACGGCGGGAGCGCAGGTGCTCGACGGCCTGCTGCAGCGGCGCCCGCACCCGGACAAGAGCACCTACCTCGGCAAGGGAAAGGCGCACGAGCTCGCCGAGCTCGTCGCGAGCGTCGGCGCCGACACGGTCGTGGCCGACACCGAGCTCGCGCCCAGCCAGCGGCGCGCGCTCGAGGACGTGGTGAAGGTCAAGGTGATCGACCGCACCGCGGTGATCCTCGACATCTTCAGCCAGCACGCGAAGAGCCGCGAGGGCAAGGCGCAGGTAGAGCTCGCGCAGCTCGAGTACCTGCTGCCGCGCCTGCGCGGCTGGGGCGAATCGATGTCCCGCCAGGCCGGCGGCCAGGTTGGCTCCGGCGGTGCGGGCATGGGATCGCGCGGCCCCGGCGAGACCAAGATGGAGCTCGACCGGCGCAAGATCCACACGCGCATGGCGAAGCTGCGCAAGCAGATCGCGGGCTTCGCACCCGCGCGCGAGGCCAAGCGGGCCAACCGCAAGCGCGGCGAAGTGCCGTCGGTCGCGATCGCCGGGTACACGAACGCCGGCAAGTCGAGCCTGCTCAACCGTCTGACGGGCAGCGCCGCGCTCGTGCAGAACCAGCTGTTCGCCACGCTCGACACGACCGTCCGGCACGCCGAGACCGCCGACGGGCGCACGTTCACCTACAGCGACACCGTCGGCTTCGTGCGCAACCTGCCGCACCAGCTCGTCGAAGCCTTCCGGTCCACCTTCGAGGAGGTCGGCGACGCGGACGTCGTGCTGCACATCGTCGACGGCTCGCACCCCGATCCCGAGTCGCAGCTGCGCACCGTGCGCGACGTGATCGCCGAGGTCGACGCCCAGGGCATCCCCGAGATCGTCGTGTTCAACAAGTCCGACCTCATCGACGACGCCCAGCGGCTCGTGCTGCACGGCCTCGCGCCCGACGCGGTGTTCGCGTCCGCGCGGACGGGCGAGGGCCTCGAGGAGCTGCGCGCGCGCATCGACGTGGCCCTGCCGGTCCCGGACCGCGAGGTCGACGTCGTGATCCCCTACGACCGGGGCGACCTGGTCGCGGAACTGCACGAGCGCAACCGCGTGCTCGAGACCGAGTACGTCGAGACCGGCACCCGGGTGCGCGCCTTCGTGACCGGCGAGACGGTGGCGAAACTGGAGCCGTTCCTGCGCGCCGGATAGCGGATCGGAGGGGTCCGCCGCCGACCCTGCGGTAACACTGGGAAACCGGGTAATACTGCGACACGAACCTGCCGCTCGCAGACGCCGCTGGCTAGCGTGAAGTTGATCCAGTCATCTCACGCGAAGGACACTCCAATGCCCGCGACGCAGCCCCTCCCGAACGCCACCATCCTCGGGTACCCCCGCATCGGCCGCCGGCGCGAACTCAAGCGCGCCGTCGAGGCCTACTGGAAGGGCGACCTCACCGAGGCCCAGCTTCTCGAGACCGCGGGCGAGCTGCGCGCCGCGACCCGCGCGCGCCTCGTCGAGCTCGGCCTGCCCGCGACGGGCGGCGCGATCCCCGAGAGCTTCAGCTTCTACGACCAGGTGCTCGACGCGACCCTCGCGCTCGGCGCCGTCCCGTCCCGCTTCGCCGACGTCGCCTTCGCGGACGACGCGACGGACCTCGCGACGTACTTCGCGCTCGCCCGCGGCGACAAGGATCACCAGCCGCTCGAGATGACCAAGTGGTTCGACACGAACTACCACTACAGCGTCCCCGAGATCGACGAGAAGACCCCCTTCGAAGCGAACGCCACTGCGCTCGTCGCGCAGTTCGCCGAGGCGAGCGAGCAGGGCATCGAGACCCGCCCCGTGCTCGTCGGGCCTGTCACCTACCTGCTGCTCGCGAAGGCGTCCGACGCCGCGGGCGAGGGCTTCGCCCCGATCGACCGGCTCGACGACGTCGTCGCGGTCTACGCCGAGCTGCTCGGCGCGCTCGCCGCAGCCGGCGCCACCTGGGCGCAGCTCGACGAGCCCGCGCTCGTGTCGGACTCGCTCTCCGTCTCCCGCGACGAGGCGACGGCGCTCGTGGAGCGCGCCTACGGCGTGCTCGGCGGCCTCGAGAACCGCCCCCAGATCCTCCTGACCACGCCCTACGGCGATTCCTCGGCCTCGCTGCTGCGCATCGCGGCGCTGCCGGTCGAGGCGGTGCACGCCGACCTCGTGCGCGGCACGCTGCCGCACGGCGCATTCAGCTCGGGCGAGTTCGAGAGCGCCTTCTACAAGAAGCAGTTCGTCGCCGGCGTCATCGACGGCCGTAACATCTGGCGCACCGACCTGCGCATCGCGTCGGGCGTGGTGCAGGATCTGCAGCTCGCGGGGATCGACGTGGTCGTCGGCACCTCGAACAACCTGCAGCACGTGCCGCACGACGTGAACGACGAGACGAAGCTCGAAGCGCGCCTCCGCTCGTGGCTCGCCTTCGCCGACCAGAAGGTCGAGCAGGTCGCCGTGCTGGCCCGCGGCCTGCGCCACGGCGCCGACTCGATCGAGGCGGAGCTCGCCGAGACCTCGGCGATCCTCGCCGACCGCGCAGCAGCACCGGGCGTGCGCATCGACGCGATCCGCGATCGCGTCGACACCGTGACCGACGCCGACCGCACCCGCGACGCCGAGCAGGCCCGCCGCGACGCGCAGCGCGCGCTCGACATCCCGGCGTTCGCGACGACCACCATCGGCTCGTTCCCGCAGACCACCGAGATCCGCAAGGCGCGCGCCGCGTTCACCCGCGGCGAGATCGACCAGGACGCCTACGACGGCTTCCTGCGAGCCGAGATCGAGCGCGTGATCCGTCTGCAGGAGGAGATCGGCCTCGACGTGCTCGTGCACGGCGAAGCGGAGCGCAACGACATGGTGCAGTACTTCGCCGAGCTGCTCGACGGCTTCGCGGTGACCGAGAACGGCTGGGTGCAGTCCTACGGCACCCGCGCCACCCGGCCTTCGATCCTGTGGGGCGACGTGTCGCGTCCGGCGCCCATGACCGTCGCCTGGTCGGCCTACGCGCAGTCGCTCACCGACCACCTCGTCAAGGGCATGCTGACGGGGCCCGTCACGATCCTCGCCTGGTCGTTCGTGCGCGACGACCAGCCGCTCGCCGACACCGCGTCGCAGGTCGCGCTCGCGCTGCGTGACGAGATCGACGACCTCGTCGAGGCCGGCATCAGGATCGTGCAGGTCGACGAGCCCGCGCTGCGCGAGCTCCTGCCGCTCGACGCCGACCGCCAGGCGGCCTACCTCGACTGGTCGGTGGGAGCGTTCCGCCTCGCGACGAGCGGTGCCGCCGCCGACGTGCAGATCCACACGCACCTCTGCTACTCCGAGTTCGGCGAGATCATCGACGCGGTCGACGGCCTCGACGCCGACGTCACCTCGATCGAGGCGGCCCGCAGCCGCATGGACGTCGTCGAGCCGCTGGGCGACCACGGCTACTCGCGCGGCATCGGGCCGGGCGTCTACGACATCCACTCGCCCCGCGTGCCGAGCGTCGAGGAGCAGACCGAGCTGATCCGCATCGCCGCCGCCCGCATCCCGGGCGAGCAGCTCTGGGTCAACCCCGACTGCGGCCTCAAGACCCGCGGCTACGAGGAGACCGTGGCGAGCCTGACGAACCTCGTGCAGGCCGCCCGCGCGGTCCGCGCCGAGCAGGCCGGCGCCACGGGAACGGCGTGAGCGGGGAACCCTCCGGTCCCGCGAGCTGGCCGGTCGGCGGCGTGCTACCGACCGAGCCGGTCGGCTCGCTGCCGCGGCCGGCCGGCCTGCAGCGGGCGGTGCTCGACGCCGAGATCGGTCAGCTCCCGGCCGCGGAGCTCCGCGCCGAGCAGGATCGCGCAGTGCGCGACACCCTGGCGCGGTTCGAGGCGACCGGCTCGCCGATCATCAGCGACGGCGAGCAGCGCCGGCAGAGCTTCGCGAGCTACCCGCTCGGCGCCGGCGGCGCCGAGGGCGATGTGCGCGAGGGGCCGGTGTTCGCGGTGTTCGCCGACGGGCACCACCGGGTGATCCCGAGCCTCGCGCGCGGACCGTTCCGGTACCGCGCCTGGGCCGCGGACGACGTGACGGCGGCGCGGGAGCTCACCGCGCTGCCGCTCAAGCAGGCCGTGATCTCGCCCTCGATGCTGTCGCTCATGGTGCCCGAGGCGGGCCTCGGCGACTATTCGCGAGCCGAGTTCCTGGACGACGTGGTGGCCGGTTGCGCGGAAGACATCCGCCGCTGCTTCGCGGCGGGCGCCGCGCGCGTCTCGATCGACTTCACCGAGGGGCGGCTCGCGCTGCGGCGGGACCTCCGCGCCCCGTGGGCCGGGCCGGACGCGCTGGGGGGTTTCATCGAACTCTTCAACCGGGTGCTGGCCGAGCTCGCCCCCGAGGAGCGTGCCGCGGTGGGGGTGCACACCTGTCCGGGCAACGACAACGACTCGGTGCACTCCGCCGACGTCGACTACGCGGAGCTGACCCCCGAGCTGCTGCAGATCGAGGCGGGGTACTTCCTCGTGCAGGCCGCGAGCGAACCGGAACCGGATCGTGTCGCGCGGCTCGTCGGAGCGCAGCTCCGCCGACGCGCCGCCTCCGCAGCACCCGCGCCCCGCGTGCTCGTCGGCGTGACGAACCCGACGAGTCCGAAGCTCGAGACCGCCGAGCAGGTGCGCGATCAGCTGGTGCGCGCTGCGCGGTTCATCCCGCCCGAGCTGCTGGGCTCGACCGACGACTGCGGGTTCTCGCCCTATCTGATCGACGAGAAGCCGCGGCACGGATCGCCGGATTTCGCCCGCGATGTCGCCTTCGCGAAGATCGCCGCGCGCGTGCGCGGCACGGCCCTCGCGGCCGCCGAGCTGAGCGGAGCCGCCGCATGAACGCGACCCTGCTGACGGGGAGCGCGCCCACGCGCGCCCGGTTCTCGTTCGAGGTGTTCCCCGCGCGCAGCGGGGCCGCGGCGCTGGCGCTCGGCCACGCCGTGCAGCACCTCTCGGCCGCCGGGCCGGACTTCATCTCGGTGACCTACGGCGCGAACGGCTCGAACCGCGACGCCTCGCTCGACCTGCTGCGGTACCTGCGGGATCACACCGACGCGCTGCCGCTCGCGCACCTGACCACGGTCGGCGAGACGCGGGAGGCCGTGCGCGCCACGATCCACGGGATCATGGACGCCGGCGTGCACGACTTCCTCGCGCTGCGCGGCGACCCGCCGCGCGGGTCGACCGAAGCGGACCCGCTGGTCTCGGGATCGCTGTCGGCGCTCGAGCTCACCGAGCTGATCGCCGAGGCGCGCGCCGAGCGCCCGGCGCTCACGAGCGTCGGCCGGACCGCCGTCGCGGCGTACCCGAACGGGCACCCCATGTCGCGCTCGCGCTCGGAGGACCTCGACTGGCTCGTCGCGAAGCAGGAGGCGGGGGCGCAGTTCGCCATCACGCAGCTGTTCTTCGAGGCGGAGGAGTACCTGTCGTTCGTCTCCGACGCCCGCGACGCCGGCCTGCGGATCCCCGTGCTGCCCGGTCTCATGCCCGTGTCGACGAGCGCCCAGCTGCGCAAGGTCGCCTCCCTCGCGGGACGGCCGGCACCGGTGCTCCTCGAACGCGCGCTCGAGGAGGCCGGCGGCTACGCGCCGGAGCTCGGCGTCGAGCACACTATCCGCCTGGCCGGCGAGCTGCTGGCCGGCGGTGCGCCATCGGTGCACCTGTACACCTTCAACCGGCACGAGCAGGTGCTCGCCGTGCTGCGCGAGCTGAACCTGCTCGCGCCGGTCGGCTGAGGCTCCGTCACACCGCCTGCGGGTAGCTCTCGGCCGCGCGCTCCGCGAGGTGCCGCAGGTGCTCGGGCACCTCGCGGCCCTTCGCGGCCATGGTCTGCGCCCACAAGCGCCCGGCCCGGTACGAGGAGCGCACGAGCGGGCCGGCGAGCACCCCGGCGAAGCCGATGGACTCGGCCTCCGCCTTGAGCTCGACGAACTCCTCGGGGCGCACCCAGCGGTCGATGGGGTGGTGCAGCTTCGACGGACGCAGGTACTGGGTGAGCGTGAGGATGTCGCAGCCGGCGTCGAACAGCTCGTGCATCGCCGAGGTGATCTCGTGCCGCTCCTCGCCCATGCCGAGGATCAGGTTCGACTTCGTGATCATGCCCGCGTCGCGCGCCTGCGCGATCACGCCGAGCGATCGGTCGTAGCGGAAGCCCGGGCGGATCCGCTTGAAGATGCGGGGCACAGTCTCCAGATTGTGCGCGAACACCTCCGGCGCCGCCTCGAACACCTGCTCCAGGTCCTCGGGACGACCGCCCAGGTCGTCGGCGAGCACCTCCACGCCCGAACCGGGGTTGAGCTCGTGGATCTGCCGGATCGTCTCGGCGTAGAGCCAGGCGCCGGTGTCGGGGAGATCGTCGCGGGTGACGCCCGTGATGGTCGCGTAGCGCAGCCCCATGGTGCGCACGGACTCGGCGACGCGTCTCGGCTCGTCGAGATCGAGCGGCAGCGGCTTGCCGGAGGTGATCATGCAGAAGTCGCAGCGGCGGGTGCAGATGGAGCCGCCGATGAGGAAGGTCGCCTCGCGGTCCTCCCAGCACTCGTAGATGTTCGGGCAGCCGGCCTCCTGGCAGACGGTGTGCAGTCCCTCGCGTTTCACCAGCGAGTGGACGTCGCGGAACTCCGGTCCCTGGCGGGCACGCGTCTTGATCCACTCGGGCTTGCGTTCGATCGGCGTCTCGGCGTTGCGCGCCTCGACGCGGAGCAGGCGGCGTCCCTCGACGGCGGGCCCGGTCGCGGCGGCCGGACTCGCCGCGTGCCCGCCGCCGCACCCGCCGGCGGCGGGTCGACTCGGCTGCTCGGCGGCCAGCACCTCCGAGAGCGGGGTGCCGATGTTGCGGGCGCTCACTCGGCGACCTCCGCGAAGACCGCGGCGAGCCGGGTCGCGAGCGACGGGGCGACCCGAGCGGGCAGGACCTCTGCGCCGACGAGCCGGCTGAGCGTGGTGACGCCGGCGTCGGTGATGCCGCACGGGATGAACGCGGCGAAGGGATCCAGCGAGTTGCTGCAGTTGATCGCGAGGCCGTGGGTGACGATCCCGCCGCTCGTGTGCAGACCGATCTGCGCGAACTTGGCCGGGGCGACGGCCCCGGTATCCGCCCAGACCCCGGAGCGGCCCTCGACGCGGAATCCTCGCGCACCGAACTCCGCGGCGACGTCGATGATCGCCTGTTCGAGCTCGCGGACGAAGTCGACCACGCCGAGGCGTTCGCGGAGCCGGATCACCGGATACGCGACGAGCTGGCCGGGGCCGTGCCAGGTCACCTTGCCGCCGCGGTCGACGGGGACCACGGGGGTGCCGTCGTTCGGGAACTCCTCCGGGAGCGCTCGTCGTCCCGCGGTGTAGACCGGTTCGTGCTCCAGCAGGAGCAGGGTGCCGCGGTCGCCGTCGTCGACGATGCGGGCGACGGCCTCCCGCTGCAGTGCGAGGCCGGTTTCGTAGGGGATCGGTGCGGAGAGGCCCGCTTCGTGCGTGCGGATGCGGGGGAGCGCGATCGTCTCGGACATGCCTCACAGAATAGATGGACTGAGTGTAAATAATCAAAATCGACGAAAGAAGCGCCGGAGCCCATCGCCCCGACGCGTCCTTCGGCGGTGCCGCTCCGTCGTCAGACCGAGCGGAAGACCGCCACGACCTTGCCGAGCACCTCGGCATGGTCGCCGAGGATCGGTTCGAACGCGCTGTTGCGCGGGAGCAGCCAGGTGTGACCGTCGCGGCGGCGGAACACCTTGACCGTGGCCTCGCCGTCGAGCATGGCGGCGACGATATCGCCGTTCTCGGCGTCGCGCTGCTGGCGGATCACGACGAAGTCGCCATCGCAGATGGCCGCGTCGATCATCGAATCGCCCACGACCTTGAGCATGAAGAGCTGCCCGTCGCCGACGAGCTGCCGGGGGAGCGGGACGATCTCGTCGACCTGCTGGTCGGCGGTGATCGGAACACCCGCCGCGATGCGCCCGACGAGGGGCACGTACGCGGCCTCCTCGACCTGCTGCTGCGGTGCGTCGCCGAGGGACTGCGAGGTCTGCGCGAGTTCGACCAGGATCTCGAGGGCCCGGGGGCGGTTCGGGTCGCGGCGGATGTAGCCGCCGAGTTCGAGCCGGGTGAGCTGGTGGGTGACGCTCGACAGTGAGGAGAGTCCGACGGCGTCGCCGATCTCGCGCATGCTCGGCGGGTACCCGCGGGACTCGACGGAGCGGGCGATGCACTCGAGGATCGCCTGCTGCTTCTCGGTGAGCGGCTTCGGAGGGCGGCTCGGGGTCGTCTCGCTCATCTGGGCCTTCTCTCCGGGTGGTGCTCGGGTGATCGGGGCGGTGCGCCCCGGTGCCGATCATGAATGTCGGTAGTCGGTGGTTCAGTGACTACCGGTGTTCGAAACCCTAGTTCGCGGTCCGGTTCCGCGGCAAACATACGTTCGAGTGTCGCCGAAAAATATCGGTCACAGATTCGAATCGAGGGTTGCGGGTTTCGAGTATCGAACGTATATTCGATACAGATGTTCGACCGCGGGTCGGCGTCGAAGTACGAGAGGAGCCGATCATGGGCGCACGAGAACTGGGTGCAACGATCGATCACCACACCGACGCGCAGGTCCCTGCCGCGAAGAGCCGCCTGCGTCTGACGCGCCGCGGCCGCCGCGTGTTCGGCGCTCTCGCGACGCTGGCGGTGTCGGCGCTCCTCGCCGGTGTTGCCGTGTTCGGTTCCGCGCAGGCGCAGGCGAACGTCGACGGGCGTCCCGCCGACTTCGGCTACGTCGTGGTGCAGCCCGGCGAATCCCTCTGGGCCGTGGCCACCCGTCTCGACGCCAAAGCGGATCCCCGCGACCTGATCGCGGAGATCGTGCAGCTCAACCAGCTCGACGGGTCGGGCGTGCAGGCCGGGCAGCCGGTCGCGGTTCCGCTGCGCTACTCGCACGCCACCGGCGTCGTGCCCGCCTCCGAGGTCGGCATCGGCACCAACGCCGAGCTCGCCGCCGGGGCATAGCCCGCGAGTGCGGCGTAACTCAGGGGCGCGAGTGCAGGGCCTCCCCGTAGACTGGATCAGTGACTTCTGAGCCCGCAACCGTGCCCACGACCTCGCCGTCCGCAATCGAGCTCGGCGATCTGCCGCTCCGCGACAACCTGGTCGGCAAGCATCCGTACGGTGCTCCGCAGGACCCCGTGCCGGTCAGCCTCAACGTCAACGAGAACACGCACCCGCTGCCCGAGGCCGTCATCGCCGACATCATCACCGAATTGGAGCGGGCGGTTCGCGGCGTCAACCGCTATCCCGATCGCGAGTTCATGAGCCTGCGCACCGCGCTCGCCGGCTACCTGGGGCACGGCCTTCGCGCCGAGCAGGTGTGGGCGGCGAACGGCTCCAACGAGGTGCTGCAGCAGCTGCTCCAGGCCTTCGGCGGTCCGGGGCGCAGCCTGCTGAGCTTCACTCCGACCTACTCCATGTACCCGCTGCTGGCGGACGGCACCGACACCCGCTGGATCCCGGTCCAGCGCCCCGCTGACTACGCGCTGACCCCGGACCTCGTCGTCGCGGCGATCCGCGAGCACCGGCCCACCGTCACGATCCTGTGCGGCCCCAACAACCCGACGGGCACCCCGCTCGAACGCGAGGTGATCGTCGCCGCGTACGACGCGATCGCCGAGTACGGCGGGATCCTCGTGGTCGACGAGGCGTACCAGGAGTTCGACGCCGAGCACGAGACCGCCGTCGCCCTGCTGCCCGGCCGCCCCCTGCTCGTGGTCTCCCGCACCATGAGCAAGGCCTTCGCCTTCGCGGGCGTGCGGCTCGGCTACCTCGCCGCCGATGCCGCGGTGGTCGACGCGCTGCGACTCGTCCGGCTGCCCTACCACCTGTCCGCCCTGACCCAGGCGGCCGCGACCGCTGCGGTCTGGCACGCCGACGAGATGCTCGCCACCGTCGCCGACATCCGTGCAGAGCGGGATCGCCTGGAGGCCGCGCTCGTCGAGCTCGGCTACACCGTGCACCCCTCCGGGGCGAACTTCCTCCTCGTCGGCGGGTTCACCGATCCCGCGGCGACCTTCGAAGCGCTCCGCGCCGACGGGATCCTGATCCGCAACCTCGGCATCGAGGGGCACCTGCGCATCACCGCCGGCACGCACGCCGAGACCACGGCCGTCATCGAGGCCATCGCCGCGCTCGGCCCGGGCGGCGCCGGCGCGGACCCCGCCAAGTAGGATCGAGATCATGACCGCAGCCCCGCGTACCGCGCAGTTCGAGCGCGCCACGAGTGAGTCCCAGATCGCCCTGAACGTCAACCTCGACGGTTCAGGCGACGCCGACGTGTCGACCGGCGTGCCGTTCTTCGACCACATGCTGACCGCGTTCGCGCGCCACTCGCTCACCGATCTCACGGTGCGCGCCACGGGCGACACCCACATCGACGTGCACCACACCGTCGAGGACACGGGGATCCTGCTCGGACAGGCGATCCTCGAGGCGCTCGGCGACAAGCGCGGCATCTCGCGCTACGGCGACGCGCTCGTGCCGCTCGACGAGTCGCTCGCGCAGGCCGTCGTCGACATCTCGGGTCGGCCGTACCTCGTGCACTCCGGCGAGCCGGCCGGGTTCGAGTTCCACCTCATCGGCGGGCACTTCACCGGCAGCATGGTGCGCCACTTCTTCGAGGCGCTGACGCTGAACGCGCGCCTCACCGTGCACCTCAAGCTGATCGAGGGGCGCGACCCGCACCACATCGCCGAGGCCGAGTTCAAGGCCTTCGCGCGCGCCTTCCGCCAGGCCAAGACCATCGACCCGTTCGTCGCGGGCATCCCGTCGACCAAGGGCGCGCTGTGAGCCGTCCGACCGTCGCGGTGCTCGACTACGGCTCGGGCAACGTGCACTCGGCCGTCAAGGCGCTCGAGCACGCCGGGGCCGAGGTCGAGCTGACCCGGGACGCGGCGCGCGTCGCGGCGGCCGACGGGCTGCTCGTGCCCGGTGTCGGCGCGTTCGACGCGGTGATGCAGCAGCTGCGCGAGGTGCGCGGGGACGAGCTGATCGACCGCCGCCTGGCGGGCGGCCGACCGGTGCTCGGCATCTGCGTCGGACAGCAGATCATGTTCGATCGCGGCGTCGAGCGCGGCATCGAGACCGAGGGGCTCGGCCAGTGGCCCGGCACCGTGCGCGAGCTCGACGCACCGCGCCTGCCGCACATGGGTTGGAACACGGTCGAAGCGCCCGCCGACTCAGTGCTGTTCCGCGGCCTCGAGGGCGAGCGGTTCTACTTCGTGCACAGCTACGCGGCGACCGAGTGGACGCTCGAGGGTCGCGGCCCCGCGACCGCGCCGAAGGTGACCTGGGCCGAGCACGGCGAGCGCTTCGTCGCCGCCGTCGAGAACGGTCCGCTGAGCGCCACGCAGTTCCACCCCGAGAAGTCGGGCGAGGCCGGGATCCGGCTGCTGCGCAACTGGCTCGAAACGCTTTGACCACTCCCGAGAAGAGGAACCCCCACATGACGGAGCTCGCCGAGGGCCCCCAGCTGCAGCTGCTTCCCGCCATCGACATGGTCGACGGCAAGGCCGTGCGCCTCACCCAGGGCGAGGCCGGCACCGAGACCAACTACGGCAGCCCGGTCGACGCCGCGCTCGACTGGATCGAGCAGGGCGCCGAGTGGATCCACCTGGTCGACCTCGACGCGGCCTTCGGACGCGGTAGCAACGTCGCGGTCGCGCGCAAGATCATGAAGCGCGCGGGCACGGTCAACATCGAGTTCTCGGGCGGCATCCGCGACGACGCGAGCCTGGAGGCCGCGCTCGAGATGGGCGCGCGCCGCGTGAACCTCGGCACCGCGGCGCTCGAGAACCCCGAGTGGACGCGCAACGCGATCGCCCGCCACGGCGACCGCATCGCCGTCGGGCTCGACGTGCGCGGCGAGACCCTCGCTGCACGAGGCTGGACCGAGGAGGGCGGCAACCTCTGGGAGGTGCTCGAGCGCCTCGAGGACGCCGGCTGCCCGCGCTACGTCGTGACCGACGTGACCAAGGACGGCACCATGCGCGGCCCCAACGTCGACCTGCTGCGTCAGGTCTGCGAACGGACCGACCGCCCCGTCGTCGCCTCGGGCGGCATCTCGAACCTCGACGACCTCTCGGCGCTGCGCGAGCTGGTGCCGAGCGGCATCGAGGGCGCGATCATCGGCAAGGCGCTCTACGACGGAGCGTTCACGCTCGGCGCGGCGCTCGACGTGGCCGGCCGCTCGGCCTGAGCGGCGCGGGCATGGCGATCAAGAAGCTCCCCTCGACGGGCGACGCCCCGAGATCCACCGGCGTCCCCGAGAGCCTGGTGCCCGGAGGTGCGGGCGATTCCGCGGGCTTCCCGTGGGCCGGACGCACCTTCGACCACCACGAGACCGCGTTCGCCGACGACGACGGCACGACGCCCGCCGAGACCGCTGCCGCGATCGACGCGGTCCGCGAGGCCGCGCGCCGCACGAACGGCGTCGCGACCGCGGGGGACTACTGGGACGCGCTCGCCGTGCTGGCCGACGCCCACGCCGACGCGATCGCCGCCCTCGGCGGCCAGCGCTTCCTCGTGCCGATGCTGGCCGAGGCCGGCGACCTCGGCGTGACCCCCGAGGGGCGCACCGTCGAGAAGACCCAGGAACTCTCGATCGTCACGGTCGCGGCCCCCGACGGGCGCACCGTGCTGCCGATCTTCAGCTCCACCGAGACGCTCTCGGCCTGGAACCCGCAGGCCCGCCCGATCCCGGTCCCGGGAGTGCAGGCGGCGGTCGCGGCGGCCCAGGAGGGCACCGACCTGCTCATGATCGACCCGGGAACCCCCGAGCGCGAGTTCGGCGTGCGCCGCACGGCGCTCGAGGCGTTCGCGCTGCGTGAGCGCGTGCTGCCCGCCTGGGCGGATCCCGACGTCGCACGGGCGTTCGCCGAGTCGGCCGCGGGCGAACCGATGGTCGAGGCGATCTGGCTCGCGCCGGGCGACCTCGAGGGGCGCCTGTTGGAGGCCGAGGTCGACGTGCGGATCCGGCTCGCGCACGCCGAGGACGGCGTCGACCGCGCCGCGCTCGCCGAGCTGCTGCAGCGTCTGCAGCAGCGATGGACGGCGTCCGCCATCATCGCCGAGCGGGTCGACTCGCTGCGCGTCCGCCCGATCAGCGGCTGATCGCCGCCGACCGCTGAGCTCTGCTGCTCAGCGGTCGAGCACGGCCTCGAGCGCCGCCCGTGCGTGAGTCCACAGGAGCGCGCCGCCCGCGTCCGCGAAGACGATGCGCCGGGCTCCGGGGATGCGCGACGCGAGCACCTCGCCGTGATCGGGCGAGTGCGTGAGATCCTTCGCACCGAACAGCACGGACACGGGCACCCCGATCCGATCGAACGGCAGGTTCCAGGCGCGCATCGCGATGAGCGTGTCGCGGATGTAGCCGGCGCCCTCGTTCGCGAAGCCCTCGGCCAGCGCGGAGCGATACCGCTCGAGGAACGCAGGGGCGGCATAGAACGCGCGGTCCTCGGGACCCGAGCCGCTCAGCACCATCTGCTCCATCGCCTCCGCATCGAACCCGGCGAGCACCTCGGCCGCGGCAGCCGGATCCTGCTGGGCGAGATCGGCGAGCCCGGTCGCCTCCGCTGGCAGTATCGCGCGGATCGCGGGGTGCGCGAGCTCATCGGCGGGGGAGACGAGCACGAGTCTCGTGGCCCAGCCGGCCGCCGCCGCACCCAGCCCGAACACTCCGCCCTGGGAGTTCGCGACCACGGGCACTCGCGCATCCGCGTTCCCGAGCGCTGCCGAGACGAACTCCCGGTAGTCGTCGACGGTCGAGGCGAGCGTGCGGCCGGTGTCCGCGTCCGAGGCGCCCATGCCGGGACGATCCATGGTGAGCAGCCGCACCCCGAGCGCCTCGAGCAGATCCTCGCCGAACGCCATGCTCCTGCCGGTCGCGGCGCCCGCGATGAAGAGGACGGGTTCGCCATCGGCGGGGCCGAAGCTCGCCCCGGCGAGCACGCGGCCATCGGGAGTGCGAACGGAAAGGAGTGTCGGGACAGTCATCCCACCAGCCTAGGGAACCGCGTCACCCGAGACCGAAACGGGCCCGCGGTCCTGCTACGCTCTCCGCATGCCCGGGAGCCCTCGGGCGAGGAGCGGCCGTCCGAGGCCCGAACAGCTCAGGAGCCAGCGAACGTGACGCAGACGACCACGAACCAGGCCGCCCCGGCCCGGGCCGAGTGGACGGGCCAGATCGGTTTCATCCTCTCGGCGATCGGCTCCGCCGTGGGCCTCGGCAATATCTGGCGGTTCCCCGGTGTCGCCTACGAGAACGGCGGGGGCGCGTTCCTCATCCCGTACCTCGTCGCGCTGCTGACCGCTGGCATCCCGATCCTGTTCCTCGACTACGCCATCGGACACCGCTTCCGCGGGTCCGCCCCGCTCGCGCTGCGTCGCATCGCCGGCAAGTTCGGCGAGGGCATCGGCTGGTTCCAGGTGATGATCTGCGTGTTCATCGCGATCTACTACACGGCGGTGCTGGCCTGGGCCGGCAGCTACTTCGTGTTCTCGTTCGACCTCAAGTGGGGCAAGGACGCGGCAGGGTTCTTCACCGGCGACTACCTGCAGATGCCCACCGACGGTTCGCTGTTCAGTCTCGCCTTCGTGCCCTCGGTGCTGATCCCGCTCGTGCTCATGTGGATCGTCACCCTCGTCGTGCTCGGTGCGGGCGTGGTCAAGGGCGTGCAGCGCCTCAACGTGATCGCGATCCCGCTGCTCGTCGTCGGCTTCCTGATCCTCGTGGTGCGGGCGCTGTTCCTGCCGGGAGCCGCCGAGGGCCTCAACGCGCTCTTCACGCCCGACTTCGCGGCGCTCGCGAACCCGAGCGTCTGGGTCGCGGCCTACAGTCAGATCTTCTTCTCGCTCTCGGTCGCCTTCGGCATCATGCTCACCTACTCGTCGTACCGCAGGCGCAAGTCGAACCTCACGACGCCCGGCCTCGTGGTCGCCTTCGGCAACTCGTCGTTCGAGATCCTCGCGGGCGTCGGCGTGTTCGCCACCCTCGGGTTCTTCGCGCACCAGCAGGGCGTCGCGGTCGGAGAGCTGCAGAACCTCTCGGGCCCCATGCTGGCGTTCGTCACCTTCCCGGCGATCGCCGCCGAGATGCCGGGCGGTCAGCTCTTCGGAGCCCTCTTCTTCGGTGCGCTGACGCTCGCGGGCCTCACCTCGCTGATCTCGATCATGGAGGTGATCCTCGCGGGGATCATGGACAAGTTCGGCCTGAGCCGCAAGAAGGCGGTGTACGGCATCGGCGGCGTGCTCGCGGTCGTCTCCGTCGTGCTCTTCGGCACGAGCACCGGCCTCATCGCGCTCGACACGATCGACAACTTCGCCAACAACATCGGTATCGTCGGCTCGGCGGTCGCCATGACCATCACGGTGCTCTGGATCCGTCGCTCCGGCCGCGAGCTCTCCGGGCACCTGAGCGCGCTCTCGACCTTCAGGGTCGGCCGCACCTGGCGGTTCTTCGTCTCGCTCCTCGGGCCCATCGTGCTCGGCTACATGCTGCTCGTCACCGTGTTCGGCCCCGACGGACTCATCGCCAAGCCCTACGGCAACTATGCGCCGGAGTACGTCGCGATCTTCGGCTGGGGCGTCGTCGCGGCCATGATCCTGGGATCGGTGCTGCTCACGTCGAGCCGCTGGCGCTACGACCCCGACCGCTTCACTCCGTGGCCCGAGGTGCCGGGGCAGCGGTCGACGCTTCGTCTGACCGGGGTCGAGGCGGAGCCCGCCGTGGCCGCCACGAACGAGGGAGGTGCGCGATGACCCCCATCGCGATCGTGTTCCTGGTCCTCGCGACCGTGATCATCTGGGGCGGCCTCGTCGGCAGCACCATCGCGCTGTCGCGCAAGAGCGAGGTCGATGCGTACCCCGCCGGCGGCGAGGACCGGGCGGGCGAGCGCCTCGAGTAGGACGCCGACCCGGCGGGCCCGGCCGGTCCGCTCGGCCTCGCTCGGGCGCAAGCGCATCGACCACCCGGTCCGTGCGACCTGAAGGATTCCGCGCATGAGGAGCGGCCGAATGCTCGATCCCACCAGGCTTCGCCCGCGATCTGAGCGGCCCCCTAGCATCGGGGCATGACACAGCTGTCTCCTCGCGTTCGCGTCGGCTACGCGCTCGGCGGGATCACCTCGGGCACCTACGGCACCGTGCCCGGACTGATCCTGATGCCGTTCCTCACCGACCACCTCGGCGTCGCGGCGTCGCTCGCCGGACTCATCGTGTTCGCCCCCAAGGCCTGGGACTTCCTCCTGAACCCCATCGCGGGTCGGGTGAGCGACCGCTCGACGCACCCGACCGACCGCCGACGGCCGTTCGTGATCCGGGCCGGGGCGGCGCTCGCCGTCGTCTTCGTCCTGATCTTCGTGGGGCCGGTCGCTCCTCCGCTGCTGGCGGGCCTCTGGGTGCTGCTGATCTCGCTCGTCTGCGCGACCGTGTACGCGTTCTTCCAGGTGCCGTTCCTGTCGATGGCCGCCGAGATCACCGACGACTACGCCGAGCGGACCCGGCTCACGACCTGGCGGGTGGCGGTGTTCAGTCTCGCGATCCTCGTCTCGGGCGCGGTGGCGCCCATGCTGGTCGACATCGGCGAGGGCGTCACGGGCTACCGGATCATGGCGGTCGTGATGGCGGTGCTGATCCTCTGCGGCGCGCTCGGGCTGTGGTTCGGCACCCGCGGCGTGCGGCTCACCCGCGAGGAGCAGGCGGGCGGACGCCTGGTCGAGCAGCTCGGCGTCGTGCTCCGCGACCGCGACACCCGGCGGCTGGTGGCCGCGTTCGTGCTGCAGGCCGTCGCGATCGGCATGGTGCTCAGCGGGGTCGTCTACGTCGCACGCCACGTGGTGCGCGACCCTGGCGCCGCGACCTTCGCGTTCGTCTGCTTCGTCGGACCCGCGGTGCTCTTCGCGCCGCTCTGGTCGCGGCTCGGCGTGCGGATCGGCAAGCAGCGCGGCTTCGCCGTCGCCACGGTGATCATGTCGGTCGGCCTGCTGGGACTCATCGGGACGAGCGGGGGCTCGCTCGTCGCGCTCTACGCGGCCTCCGCGGTCGTGGGCATCGGGTACGCGGGTGCGCAGATCTTCCCGCTGGCGATGCTGCCCGACGTGGCCGCCGAGGACGCGCGCCGCTCGGGAGTGAACCGGATCGGCATGATCTCCGGTCTGTGGTCCGGCTTCGAGCTGCTCGGGCTCGCGCTGGGCCCGGCGCTGCTCGGCCTGCTGCTCGGGATCGGCGGTTACGCGGAGGGCGTGGGGAGCGCCGTCGTGCAGTCCGAATCGGCGCGCTGGGCCATCGTGATCGGGGTGTCCGCGGTTCCCGCGGTGCTGTGCGCGTTGAGCCTGGTGCCGTTGTCGCGGTACCGGCTCGACGCGGAACTTCGGGAGCGCGCGGCCCGGGGCGCGGCCGAGCACGCGGGCTGAGCGCACGCGGTCACCGGCCCGCGGTCACCAGCGCACGTCGACGCGGCCGAGCGCGCGGCCCCACTCGTCGAGCAGGCGGCCGTTGCGCTTGCGCGCGCCCAGCACGGTCCAGCGGTCGACGATCTCGATCCCGTCGCCGAGCGCGTGCTCGAGCTCGGGCAGGGCCGTCAGCGTCGTCGCCCGCACGCTGATGCAGAGCGGCGCGGGGCCGACGACCTGCAGGGCCCGGTATGACTGGGGGAGCCAGCGCGCCTGTGCGCCCGCGGCGTGCAGCTGCGGGGAGCGGGCCCAGAGCATCGCGCCGCGCCGCAGGCCGGCCGCCCACGAGGAGAGGTCGCAGCCGAGCCCGAGGCGTTCCGCGGAGCGCTCCACCGTGCGTCGGGCCGTCGCCTCCGAGACGCCGAGGTGCCCGGCGAGCTTCGCCGCGCTCATGCGCGGATCCTCGCTCAGCGCCTCTAGCAGCTCGGCGACGACCTCCGGCTTCGGCGTGCGCGCGGCGGATCCGCCCGCGCCGCCCGGCTCGCCCGCCATGATCCGCTGCCCGCGCGCGTCGAGCGCTCGCGTGCGCCAGGAGGAGTCCTCGGCGAGCACGGCGGACACGACGTGCATGCGCGGGGCCCGCCCGTCGTGGGCGCCGCCCGGGCCGGCTGCGATCTCGGCGAGCTCCTGCACCCGTCCGCCGAGCCCGCGGAGACCGGACTGGGCGGCCACGAGCGCGACGACGCCCGCGGAGGTCTCGTCGACCGAGAAGGCCCAGGGCTGCGCGCAGACCGCATCGAGGTCGGAATCGGCGCCGAGCAGCACCATCGCCAGGTCGGTGCTCGATTCCCACTGCGCCGACTGCGGCCAGCAGGTCAGCCAGGCGAGCGATTCCTCCTGCATCTGCTCCCACCGGCGCGAGACCGTCGCGCTGTCCGCGCCGACGGCGGCGGCGACCCGGGTCCACGGAGCCCGCGCATCGATCTGCAGCGCGTGCACGATGGCGAGATCGAGCTCGTCGAGCAGCCGCGGCGGTGCTGCGGCGGGGGCGGAAAGGGTCGCGTTCATCTGCAGGAATCGACCTGTCTCTCGGTGATCCATGACGGATCATGCGTGCTTCTGATTCAGAACTGCCCATAGTCTTACGCTCTGCGTATGAATCTGCAAACACCCGAGATCTTCCGAACGATCGAGGACCTCGTGGCGATGGCGCCGCGGGCGACGGGAACCCCCGGGGGAGTCCGCGCCGCCGAGTACGTCGCCGAGCGCTTCACCGCGGCCGGCCTCGACACCGAGACCCTCGAAGTCGACTCCTATGCGTGGCGGAGCACGGCGCACGAGCTGGCGGTCGGCGGTCAGCGCTTCGAGTGCTCGCCGATCCTGCACTCGGGTCTGGCGAGCCACGACTGGACCGGCGCCGCGGAGCATCGGCTCGACGCCCCGATCGTCGACATCGGCGCGGATCCCGTCCGCAAGCACGACGTCCGCGGCAGGATCGTGCTCTTCGACCTCGCCTTCACCATGACCACCGCGCACACCCTCCCGCTCACGCGCTACCTCTACGATCCGGACCGCCTGGTGCGCCGACGCGAGGTCCTCGGCAGCAGGAACCCCTACGTGACCACGCTCGCGCGCGTCATGCGGGAGGCCATGCGGGCGGGAGCCGTCGGGCTCATCGGCGTGCTCCGCGACTACCCCGAGTCCCACCGGTACCACAACGAGTACTACCGGCGGACGCTCTTCGCGCTGCCCGGCGTGTGGATCACGCGAGCAACCGGCGAGGAGCTGCGCCGCAGCCTCGCCGGAGCCCGACCCGCTCGCGCCGCCGGGAGCGCCGGACCCGCGACGGGCCGGCTCGTGCTCGACATCCGGCGCGAGCGGGTCGTCTCCCGCACCGTGCTCGGCGTCCTGCCCGGCCGCACCCGCGACGCCGTCATGGTGCAGTCCCACCACGACTCGGTGAGCCCCGGAGCGGTCGAGGACGCCTCCGGCACGGCGGAGGTCATCGCGCTCGCCGAGCACTTCGGAGCGCGCGCACGAGCGGGGGAGCAGCGCGACAAGACTCTGCTCTTCATCACCTTCGACACCCACTTCACCGGCTACCACGCCCACATGGACTTCGCGCGGCGCAACGTGCTCGCCCCCGACGCGCCCTGGAACATCGTGCTCAACACCACCATCGAGCACGTCGGGCTCCGTGCCGTCCGCGGATCCGACGGCGGCTTCGAATCGGTGCCCGAGACCGAGCCGCGCGGCATCTTCCTCAACGTCAACCCCGCATTCACCCGCCGCATCGCGCAGCTCGTGCGCCGGCACCGGCTCGTCTCCACGAGCCTGCTCGGCGCCGCCGCGCTCGAAGCGTCCGCGAACGGGATCCCCACCGACGCATCCTTCACCTTCGTCGCGGGAGTGCCGACGGTGAGCCTCGTCTCGGGCCCGCTGTACCTCTACGACGACGCCGATACGATCGATCGCATCGATACCGACCAGCTCGTCCCCGTCGCCCGCTTCTTCGCCGACGTCATCGACGACGCCGAAGCCCGGCGCGGGTCCACCCTGGGCCTCGTGCCGACGCGGATCCGGCGGCGCCTGCCGCGGGGGCGATGGTGACCCCCGATCCCGCGCAGCGGGAGCTGCCGGGCCGCGCGATCGTGTTCCCCGCCAGGGCCCTGCACGGCGGAACCCACGAGCAGACCGGACTGCTGCACCTGCCCGACACCGCACCGCCCGACGGCGGATACCCCGTCGTGGTGTTCGGCCACATGACCACCGGCGGCTCCGAGGCGGCCGCGCCCAGCCGTGCGCACCCGGGCCACGTCGAATGGCGGCGCATCTCACAGGGCGACGCCCTCTGCGCCCGCCTGCTGCGCCGGGGGATCGCGGTGCTGCGCCCCGACTACGAAGGGATCGGGTCGAACGGCGCGCACCCCTACCTGATCGGCGCCTCCCTCGGGGAATCGATGCTCGCCGCGATGCGCGCTCGCCGCAGCGTCGACGAGCGCCTCGGCGACCGGTGGGTGCTGGCCGGTCACTCGGAAGGAGCGGTGGCGGCGCTGTTCGCCTCCGTCGCGCCCGCACCGGATCCCGAGGCCCGGCTGCTCGGCACCGCGGTGTTCGCACCGGTCACGCGCATGGATCGCAGCATCGCCCTCGCGCGCCGCTTCGGCGCGGCCGTGCCGGGGAGCGGGACGGTCTCGGCGCTCATCGGGCTCATGCTGAGCGGCGCCGCCGAGGAGGATCCGGGCCTGCGGGAGCTGATCGAACAGGGCGGGCTGAGCGACCGGGCTCGCGGGGCATGGGGCGATCTGGGCACGAAGACGCTCGTTGAGCTCATCGCGCCGGACTCCTGGGGCGGGATCGCTCCCGCGCGGATCGGCGGGCCGCGTCAGGCGGAGCTGTGGGAGCGGCTCTTCGCCTCATTCACCCGCAACGAGGTCGGTCTGCTGCGTCCTGCCGAGCACCAGCCGCCGCTGCGCATCGATGCCGCGCTGCTCGACGAGGTCGCGCCGGCCCCGCTGACCGCCGCCCTCCTACGCGGATACCGCCGCGCCGGGTTCGAGCTGACGAGCCGCTGGTGGCCGACGCACCACTCGGGCGTGATGCGCGAGGGCAACGCGCCCTCCGAGGCCGCCGGGTGGATCGCCGAGCGTTTCGCCGCCTAGAGCAGGTTGATCAGTGCGACGTAGCAGGCGGTGCCCGCCGCGATGCTCAGGAGCGCGCGGCGGCGGAACAGCAGGTGCACGGCGACGGTCACCGCGGAAGCGATGCCGAGCGCGACGATGCGGCCCGGGTGCGCGGTGCCCTGCTCGTGCAGCACCACGACGGCGAGGATCAGGAGGATCCCCGCGGGCATCCAGCGGCCGAGCGCCTGCACGAAGCGGGACTTGCGCAGGGGCTTCAGGATCGCGAAGGGGAGCGCGCGCAGCGCGAGGGTGATGACGCCCGAGATCGCGACCGCCGCGATGAGGTAGCCGGTGCCCGGGGTCATGCTGCCGCCTCCGGTTCGGGGGCGGTTCCGGCGCCCGGCTCGGTGCCGGGAGCAGTGCCGGCCTCGCGGCGTCGGTTCCAGAAGAACCGCAGCGTGAGCAGGGCCGCGTAGAGCACGAGCGCCGGGAGCAGCGGTTGCGTTGGGAACGCGATCAGCGCCGCAGCGACGGCGACACCCGCGAGCAGGATCGAGGGGAGCTCGCGCTTCGACCGGGCGGCGTCGAGCGACATGACGATGAAGAGCGCGCAGAGCGCGAACTCGAAGCCCTCGATCGGATGCGGCAGCAGCTGCGCGAAGACGACGCCCACGAGGCCGCCGCCGACCCAGTACGCCTGCGAGGCGAGCTGCATCGTGACGATGCGCGCGGAGGAGAGCCGCTCGGGCGGCATGAGCACGTACGTCGCGTACGCCTCGTCGATCATCGCGTAGACGGAGTACGCGCGGGGGAGACCGGGCGAGACCCGGCCCAGCGGGAAGGAGAGCGGGTAGAACACGTGGCGGAAGTTGACCGCGAGCACCGTGACCGCGATCGTGACCAGCGGCATCGCGGCGGCGAGCATGGTCACCAGCAGCAGTTCGACGGACCCCGCGAAGATGCCGATCGAGAGCGCGGGCGCCAGCCACCAGGGCAGGCCGGCCTGGATCACGAGCACGCCGAGGGCGATGCCGAGCGGGAAGATGCCGAGTCCGACGCCGAACGAATCGGAGAGCCCCGCGCGGATCTGCGCGGCGCGGCCGCTCGGCGCGGCGGGTGTCTGAGGGGTCGTCGCGCCGGGCATGCGACCATCCTGTCGCATTCGCCGCGCAATGTGCATGCCGATCCGGGCGCATCTGCGCCTGATCGTGCAAGATGGTTGCGTGGATGCTCTGGATCGCGCAATCATCGCGGAACTCGAACGGGACGGCCGGGTGAGCAACGTCGAGCTCGCCGCCCGGATCGGGCTCACGCCAGGGCCCTGTCTGCGCCGGGTGCAGCGCCTCGAGCAGAGCGGCGTGATCCGTGGCTACCGCGCGGTCGTGGAGCCGGAGGCCATTGGACGCGCGTTCGAGGTGATCCTGCACGTCGACCTCGCCACGCAGGAGGCCGGAATCGTCAGCGCCTTCGAGCGCGAGGTCGCCGCACACCCCGAGGTCGCCGAGTTCAAGCGGCTCTTCGGTACCCCCGACTACTTCCTGCGGGTGCAGGCCGCGGATCTCGTCGCGTACGAGGCGTTCCTCACGCAGCGGATCATGTCGGTGCCCGGTGTCGGCAAGGTCAGCTCGCACTTCGCCATGAAGAACCTCAAGGGGGAGTGACCCTGCCAGGGGCTAGCATCGGGGCATGAGCCTTCCGGATGCGACCTCCCGTTACGATCGAACCCCCGTGCGCCGCGTCGGCCGCAGCGGCCTCCACCTGCCGCTGCTGTCGCTCGGCCTTTGGCAGAACTTCGGCGACGACCGGCCCCACGAGGTGCAGCGCGAGCTGGTGCTCGGCGCGTTCGACCGGGGGATCTTCCACTTCGACCTCGCCAACAACTACGGGCCGCCCTACGGCTCGGCTGAGCAGAACTTCGGGCGGATCCTCGGGCGGGATCTCGCCGCGCATCGCGACGAGGTGGTCATCTCGACCAAGGCCGGGTGGGATATGTGGCCCGGGTATCACGGCGCGGGCGCCGGCCGGAAGCACCTCGTCACCAGCCTCGACCGCTCGCTCGAGCGCCTCGGCACCGACCGGGTGGACCTGTTCTACACGCACCGGCCGGATCCGCGCACGCCGCTGGAGGAGACCGCCGCGGCGCTCGACCACATCGTGCGTTCGGGGCGCGCGCACTACGTCGGCATGTCGTCCTACTCGGCGGAGGCCGCGCGCGAGCTCGCCGGACTCATGCGCGAGCTCGGGACGCCGGTCATCATCCACCAGCCGTCGTACAGCATGCTGAACCGCTGGATCGAGACCGAGGGGCTGCTCGACGTCGCCGAGGAGGCCGGCTTCGGCGTGATCGGTTTCACCGCGCTCGCGCAGGGCCTGCTCACCGGCAAGTACCTCGGTGAGATCCCGGAGGGATCGCGCGGTGCCGGGGCCGGGTCGCTGAACACCGAGCTGCTGACCGACGAGCTGCGCGAGCGCCTGCGCGGTCTCGCCGCCGTCGCCGAGCGCCGCGGGCAGTCGCTCGCGCAGCTCGCGCTGGCGTGGGCGCTGCGGGATCCGCGCGTCACGAGCCTCGTCGTCGGCGCGAGTCGGCTGGAGCAGCTCGACGAGAACTGGCGTGCGCTCGAGAACCTGGACTTCGACGCCGCCGAGCTCGCCGAGATCGACGCGCTGCTCGACGGCGCGACCCCCGAGGGGGCCGTCGACCTCTGGCGCGACGCCCGTCTCGGCGGGGAGGTGCCCCTGTTCGGCTCCTGGTGAGCGCGCCGAGGCGCTAGACGCGCGAGCGGGCCCGGGATCGAGTTCGATCCCGGGCCCGCTCGGTGCGACCTCAGATCATCCTGCGCGACGAAGGAGTCGCAGGATCCTGCGACTCGCAAGCTCGCGCAGGATGACGATGGGGAAGCGCGGCCGCGCGTCAGATGACGGGGCCGGTGTACTTCTCGCCGGGGCCGGCGCCGGGGGCGTCCGGGATCGAGGACGCCTCGCGGAACGCCAGCTGGACCGAGCGCAGTCCGTCGCGCAGGCTGCGGGCGTGCATGTCGCTGACCTCGGGAGCGGCGGCCGTGATGAGGCCGGCGAGCGCGTTGATGAGCTTGCGCGCCTCGTCGAGGTCGACCATCTCGTCCGCGTTCGGCTCGTCGGCGAGGCCGACCTTGACCGCGGCGGCGCTCAGCAGGTGCACGGCGGCGGTGGTGATCACCTCGACCGCGGCGACGTCGGCGATGTCGCGAACCGCCTGATCGGCGAAATCGGCCTCTGCGCTCGATGCGTCGGCGTGGGTGTGATCGGGGGTGGCCTGCGTGTCGCTCATGCTGTCCTGTCTCTGTGCTGCGTTCGTGTGCTAAGCTATCGAAGGTTCTCGGCACTCTGCCGAGGCTTCGGAAGTGGATATCCTCCCACCCGGCACCGCTCAACAAGGTTACCGGGTAGTTGACACCCCGCCGCGACAGCAGTCGCAGCAGCTGAAAAGGGTGTGGGAACGCGCATGCGTGCCCGATCCTCTGCCTCCGATTTGCTCCACCGGAAGCCTCCGGTGAAGCGAACGAATTCCCTGAACAGAGGAGCCGGCGATCAGCGATCCCCGTACGAATGAGCGAATCCGCGTCCCCGAGGTGCGACTGGTTGGTCCCAGTGGCGAACAGGTCGGCGTGGTGCCGATTGAAACCGCGCTGCGTCTCGCAGCTGACGCCGATCTCGATCTCGTCGAGGTGGCCCCGAACTCGAAGCCGCCCGTGGCCAAGATCATGGACTACGGCAAGTTCAAGTACGAGGCCGCGCAGAAGGCCAAGGAAGCGCGACGCAATCAGGCCAACACGGTCCTCAAGGAGGTCCGCTTCCGCCTGAAGATCGACAAGCACGACTACGAGACCAAGACGAAGCGTGCCATCGGCTTCCTGTCGCAGGGCGACAAGGTGAAGGCCATGATCCTGTTCCGCGGCCGCGAGCAGTCCCGCCCCGAGATGGGCGTCCGCCTGCTGCAGCGCTTCGCCGAGGAAATCGCCGAGTTCGGCACCGTCGAGAGCACCCCGCGCATCGACGGCCGCAACATGGTGATGGTCATCGCCCCGCTGAAGAACAAGTCCGAGGCGAAGGCCGAGCAGAACGCCCGTCGCGCCGAAGAGAAGGCCACCCGTCGTGCCGAGAAGGTCGACGGATCGGATTCCGCGGACGCGTAATCACAGATCTGCGGCCGCCCGCTGACCGGGCCGCGCCGCTCACGACGCAGCCGCCTTCGGGCGGCGCGCACACAACAAGGAGAAATCGAGATGCCCAAGCAGAAGACCCACTCGGGGGCCAAGAAGCGCTTCAAGCTCACCGGTTCCGGCAAGCTGATGAAGCAGCAGGCCGGCATGCGCCACAACCTCGAGGTCAAGTCCTCGAAGCGCAAGCGCCGTCTGAACGCCGAGCAGGTGCTCGCCAAGGGCGACGCCAAGCAGGCGATGAAGCTCCTCGGCCACTAATCGGCCGCCTCCACCCGAGACTTTTCGTAAGGAAGAACAGAAATGGCTAGAGTCAAGCGGGCCGTAAACGCCCACAAGAAGCGTCGCGTCATCCTCGAGCGTGCCGAGGGCTACCGCGGACAGCGTTCGCGCCTGTACCGCAAGGCCAAGGAGCAGGTCACCCACTCGCTCGTCTACTCGTACAACGACCGCCGCAAGAAGAAGGGCGACTTCCGTCGCCTGTGGATCCAGCGCATCAACGCTGGCGCCCGTGCCAACGGCCTGACCTACAACCGCTTCATCCAGGGCCTCGCTCTGGCCGGCGTCGAGGTCGACCGTCGCATGCTCTCCGAGCTGGCCACCAACGAGCCCGCGGCCTTCGCCGCGCTCGTCGAGGTCGCGAAGAACGCTCTCCCCGAGGACGTCAACGCGCCCAAGGCTGCCTAAGCATCTCGCTTTCCGAGAACCCCGTCGCATTCGCGGCGGGGTTCTTGCGTTTCTCGACCGTGCTTCCCGCGGTCGGGCGCCGGGTCGGGAAGGAGATTCGGCGTCAGAAGGACGTTCGGGCCGGAATCCTCCTTCCGACGCCGAATCTCCTTCGGAACGACGGAACGGAAGAGGGTCTGAGCGACGGGGACTACCCTGGACTGGTGAACGAGATCCTCGACAACCCGAAGGCCGGACGCGTGCGCGCGGCCGCAGCGCTCTCCCGCAAGAAGATCCGGCAGGAGCAGGGCCGGTTCCTGGTCGAGGGCCTGCAGGCCGTGCGCGAGCTGCTCGTGCACCGTCCGGAGCTCGCCGAGACGGTGTACGTCTCGCTCGACGGGGATCAGCGCCTCATCGAGGTGGATCGCCTGGTCGACGAGGCCGAGGCGAGCCCCCGGCGCGACGGCCGCGAACTCCCGCTCGTGCGCGTCACCGCACCGGTGCTCGCGGCGATGGCCGAGACCGTCACGCCGCAGGGCGTGATCGCGGTCGCCCGCAGTTGGGAGGCCGTCGACCCCGAGCAGCAGGCGAACGCGCTCGCGAAGGCGCTGAGCGGGGCACGGCTCGTGGCGATCATGCACGAGGTGCGGGATCCCGGCAACGCGGGCACGGTGCTGCGCGCGGCCGATGCCGCGGGTGCCGACGCCGTGGTGTTCGCCGGCGCGAGCATCGACCCTTTCCACCCGAAGGTCGTACGCTCGACGACCGGCTCGCTGTTCCACCTGCCGGTGGTGACCGCCCCCGACCTCGCCGCGGCGATCGACGCCGCCCGAGCCGCCGGCCTGGCCGTGCTCGCCGCCGACGTGAACGGCGCCGAGCTCGCCCCCGGCGATCCGGCCCTGACCGGATCCGTCGCCTGGGTATTCGGCAACGAGGCGCGCGGGCTCACCGAGGACGAGCGCGAGCTCGCCGATGCGGCCCGCCGACTGCCGATCTACGGTGCGGCCGAGTCCCTGAACCTGGCAACCGCCGCATCGGTCTGCATGTACACGACGGCGTTCGCGCAGCGCGCCTGAGCGGACGACGACACAGGCGTCTGCGGCCGCGAGCCGGGGCGACCCCGGCCCGCGGCCGCCGCGCCGACCGCTACCGGATGTGCAGCTCCTCGAGCAGGCGCTGCCGGAGCGGCACGAGCGAGGCGTCGGCAGGATCCCGCGGACGCGCGCTGTCGGGAACGTGCTGGTAGGCGATCCCGCCCGCGTTGAGCACGAGGATCCGGTCGGCGAGGCGGATCGCCTCATCGATGTCGTGCGTGACGAGCACGACGGCCGGGCCGTGCCGATCCACGAGCTCCGCCACGAGCGTCTGCATCTCGATCCGCTTGATCGCGTCGAGCGCCGCGAAGGGCTCGTCGAGCAGGAGGAGCTGCGGCTCGCGCACGAGCGCCCGGGCGAGAGCGACGCGCTGCGCCTCGCCGCCCGAGAGCGTCGCGGGCCAGCTGCGCTCCCGTCCGGCCAGGCCGACCTCCTCCAGCGCGTGCGCGGCCGCGGCGCGTGTCGCCTCCGTCCGGGGCAGCCCGATCGCGACGTTCGCGAGGACCCGCTTCGACGGGATCAGCCGCGGCTCCTGGTAGACGAACGTGCTGCGCTCGGGCACCAGGACCTCTCCGGCATCGGGGCGCTGCAGGCCGGCCAGCACGCGCAGCAGCGAGGTCTTGCCGGTGCCGCTGGGCCCGAGCAGCACGACGAACTCGCCGCTGCGCACGTCGAGGTCGATGCGATCGAGCACGGGGTGCCCGCCGAACGACAGCGAGGCGCCGCGGACGCGGACGCGGAGATCCTCGTCGGTTCCGATGGGGGCGGTATCGATGCTCATCGCAGTGCCACCCCCGCGCGCCACGGCAGGAGGACCCGCTCGAGCAGGCGCACGACCGCGTCGAACAGCAGTCCGAGCAGCGCGTAGACGACGACGCAGAGGAAGAGGTAGTCGACCCGGTTGACCTGCTGCGCGAGCGAGACGAGGTAGCCGAGTCCGACCCGGGTGCCGACGTTCTCGGCGGCGATGAGCGCGCCGATGCTGATGCTCAGGCTGATGCGCAACGCCATCAGGATCCCCGGCAGTGCGAGCGGCAGCACGACCTCGCGGATGAGTCCGGCTCCGCCGAGGCCGTAGCCGCGGGCCGCCTCGACGAGCCGCCGGTCGATGCCGCGGACGGCCAGGTAGACATACGCGTACATGGGGGCGATCGTCGCGAAGGCGATCACGAGCACCTTGAACTCTTCGTCGATGCCGAACCACGCGATGAACAGCGGGATCACCGCGAGGAAGGGGATCGCGCGCACCACCTGCAGGGATCCGTCGACGAGGTCCTCGCCCGCTTTCGAGAGCCCGGCGACGAGCCCGAGCGCGAGGCCGAGGCCGGCGCCGAGCACGACGCCGATGAGCACGCGGGTCAGCGAGGCCCCGAGCGAGACCGCGAGCTGCCCACTGGTGAGCAGGTCCCAGCCGGCGGCCAGCACGTCGGGGATCTTCGGCAGCACCGCGGCTGGGACGAGCTCGAGGGCCGAGACGATCCACCAGGCGAGCAGCACCGATCCGGGCAGCGCGATGCGACGCAGCAGGACGGCGCCGCGGTGGGCGACCCGCTCGCGCGGGTAGTCGGGGGATCGGAGCGCGCTCGGCGCTTCGACCGGGCGGGCGGGCGGCGGGGTCGATCCCGGGATCGGCCCCGCCGCGGGCGCCTCAACCCAGGTCTGCGATGAGGCCATTCGCCTGTACGCCCTTCGGGATCACGCCGTTCTTCGCGAAGAGATCGGCGATGGACTGCACGCGGGTGCGGTCCTGCGCGGTCGGCAGGCGCAGGACCGCCGGACGTGAACGGTTGACTTCGAGCTGCCAGGCGAGCGCGTCGCCGGTCAGCGCCCGAGGGCCGGTTGTCTCGAAGACGTTGACGAAGCGCTCGGGGTGCTTCGCGCGATCGGCGACGAGGGGCGTCGCGGCCTGCACGACGGCCTTCGCGATGTCGGGCCGCTCCTTCAGCAGGTCGGTGGTGAACAGGATGATCTCGCGATCCTGCGAGTCGATGTCGTGCTCGGTCGCCACGATGGTCCCGGTCGCCTTCGCCTGCCGGAAGAAGTCGCCGAACGTCGAGATCGCGTCGACCTTGCCCGAGGCGAACGCGGCGAGGGCGTCGGCCGGCTGCAGGTACTTGAGCGTCACCTCGGACGGCGCGATCCCTGCCTGGGCGAGCGCCTGGAGCACGATGTACTCGCCCTTGCCCGCCGGGTTCACGGCGACCGTCTTGCCGCGGAGGTCGGCGACCGCTCGCGCGCCGCTCGCCTTCGTCGCGATGATCCCGGAGTCGTCGCCCGCGGTCTCGGTGTCGAGCACGGCGCCGATGCGGATGGGTGCTTCCTTGGCCGCCGCGCCGACGACGGGCGTGAACGCGCCCTCGCTGACCTGCAGCTCTCCGGTGCTGAACAGCGGGAGGTTCGCCGAGACCGCGCCCTTCGCGGGGACCCAGTCCACAGTCGCGCCGAGCGGCCCCAGCGCCTGCTCCAGGGTGCCGTCGTGCTTCGCGACGGCGAGCCAGCCGCTGTTGCCCGGGTCGGTGACCCGCAGGGTATAGCTCTCGCTCGAACCCTTCGACGTCGATCCGCCGTCGGACTTCGCGCCGCTCTCGAGCGCCGATGCCGAGGAGGAGCATGCCGCGAGCATCGCGGTCGTCGCGATGATCAGGGCGGCGGCTCCGGCGCGGAGCAGGGTTCGTGATGTGGTCTTCATGTGCAGCGGGGTCCTTTCGAGCGTGCCGCGTGCGTGGCTGGGGTGGGGCTGGAGGGAGGTCAGAGTCCGGAGAGGGCCGGGACCGGGGCGGTGGCGAGAGCGTCCCGCAGGTGGCCGATCACCGCTCCGATGAGCGCGGGGGAGGAGAACTGCGGATCCTCGTGGTCGGCATCGGCGATCTCGATCAGCGTCGATTCGGCGCCGACCGAGCGCAGCGCGCCGTGCCAGGTGCGCTGCGCGTACCGGATCTCGGCGGAGTCGTCGGAGCCGGTGAGCAGCAGGAACGGCGGGAGGCCGCTCGGATCGAGCCGGGCGAGGTGCCGACGCGGATCGCCGTCGAGCGCCTCCTCGAGGGTGACCGAGCCGAAGTCCTCGGTGCCGATGAACGGGACGAAGGGATCGCGGGGGCTGGGCGGCTCGGCGCCGCCGCGGTCCCAGAACCCGCCGGGTTGCTGGGCGGGCGGGTAGCGGTGCGCGAGGAACCGCGATGCCGGATCCAGCGGCGCGTACCAGGACACGACCGCCGCCGGACGGGTGGCGAGCCGGTCCTCGGCCAGCCCCTTCGTGACCGCGAGCGACGCGAGATGCCCGCCTGCGGACGCGCCGCCGATGCCGAGGATCGGTGCGGGGCCGTCCAGATCGAGCTCCTCGGCGTGCGCTTCGAGGTGCTCGATGAGCGCGAGCACGTCGTCGACGTTCTGCGGGTACGGACGCTCGGTGGTGAGCGCGTAGTTGGCGTTGACCACTGCGACGCCGGCTCGGGCGAGCGCCGCAGGGATCCGCTCGCTCGCGGACTTGTCACCGAAGCGCCACCCGCCCCCGTGCAGGAACACGAACGTTCCGGGAAGGGCACGCTGCTCGGGGACGAACAGGTCGAATGCCGCAGGGCGCAGCCCGTCCGCGGCGGGCCGGTACTCGACGTCGCGGAGCACCGCGAAGCCGCCGCTCACGCGTTGACCCCCTGCAGCTCGGCCGCGGCGACGGTGGGTCGTGCGCTCGACTCGGGGGAGCGGCGCAGCACCCCGGGCCGGGCGAGGCCGAAGTGCTCGCGCAGCGTCTCGGTGGTGTACGAGGTCCGGGCGACGCCGCGACGCTGGAGCTCGGGCACGACGAAGTCGACGAAGTCGGTGAACGCCGTGCGCATGAAGGGTGGGAACACCTTCACACCGTCGAACGCGCCCGAGACGTAGCCGGCCTCGATCCAGTCGGCGATCTCGCGCGGATCGCCGACGACGACCGGGAAGTTCTTCTTGTTCGCGGCGAAGCGGAAGAGCTCGTCGAAGGTGAAGTCGTGGTCGCCGACGATGCCGGCGAACTCGTCGAGCAGGGCGCGGCCCGTGCCGGCTACGGGGAGCGCGGTCGGATCCACGACGTCGATGACCCGTTCGGTCGGGCGGACGTCACCGAGGTCGAGGCCGAGGTGCCGGCCGACGACGACGGGCGAGAACCGCTCGACCAGGTTCCGCTGCACCTCGTTGAACAGCTCGCGGGCGCGGGCGCGGGTCTCGCCGACGTAGATGTTGGCCCCGACGACGAAGGCGTAGTCCTCGGGCGCGCGTCCCGCGGCGACCGCGAGCTCTCGGTTGCGCTGCGCGTAGGCGCGGTTCCACTCGATCGACGCGTAGGGGCTGAACCGCACGTCGGCGTAGCGGGCGCCCAGCGCGAACGACTCGTCGGAGGTGCCGGCGTGCAGGATCGGCACGCGGCCCTGCGGCGACCGCGGCGCGTTCAGCGGGCCGGCGACCTGGAAGTGCGTCCCGACGAAGTCGATCGGTTCGGCGGCCTCCGGCGCGAACAGCCGCCCGCCCTCCTTGTCACCGACGAACCAGTCGTCCGACCAGGAGTCCTGCAAGCGGGTGAAGACCTCGAGGAACTCTCCGGCGCGTACATAGGCGTCGGCGTGATCGGGTCGCTCGCCGTGGCCGAAGTTGCGGTGCGCGGCGCCGCCGGGCGCACCCGCGACGAAGTTGATGCCGAAGCGTCCGCGCGAGAGGTGATCGACGTTGCTCGCGAGCTGGGCGGTGAGGTACGGGTCGCTGTAGGTCGTGTTGACGCTCGCGATGAGGCCGATCCGCGAGGTGACCGCTGCGAGATAGGACGCGGCGGCGAAGCCGTTGAACTGGAACGCGTTGCGGATCACGCCGCCGGGGTTCGCGTTCGAGCTGTCCTCCGTGTTGCCCCAGAAGAAGTAGTCGAAGACGCCGCGCTCGGCGGTGCGGGCGGTCTCGGCGAGCAAGCCGGGGTCGAAGATGCCGTCGAGCGACGACGAGCGCGAGCGCCAGCCGCTGTTGGTGGCACCGGTGGGCCAGTAGCTGAGCGCGAGGATCAGGTGATCGCGATCGGTGCGGGGATGCTGGGGCATGGGAGTCCTGTCAGTGGTCGGAACGAGCCGGCGGGCCGGGGTCAGGCGAGGACGCGGTCGTCGGCGCGGGCCACGAGCACGGTGTCGGGGTCGGTGGATCCGTGCGTCGGCGCGGAGTAGTCGCCGCGGGCGAGCCGCTCGGCCAGCTCGGGGTAGTCGTTCTCGCGCAGCCAGGCCAGGTTGTACTCGCGGGAGACGTAGTCGCGGGCGCTGTCGGCCGAGAACACCACGAAGACATCGTCCTCGTCGGCGTCCGCGGCGAGATCGAGGGCCACGCCGAGCGAGAGCGCCGAGGAGAGCCCGATGAGGAGCCCCTCCTCGCGCGCCGCCCGCCAGCCGATCGAGATGGCCGCTTCCCGGTCGCGGCGCTCGATGCGGTCGATCACATCGAGGTCGATGTTCTCGGGCCAGTCGCGCTCGAGCTGCTCAGCATCCGGTTCGCCCGACGCGACGCGGTAGAGGTTGCTCTGAGAGTGCATCGAGCCGTGGAAGTCGGTGGCGATGACCGAGACCTCCGGGTTCTGCTCGTGCAGGTAGGAACCCGTGCCGCTGACCGTGCCGCCCGTGGCGATCTGCGCGAGGAAGTGCGTGACGCGTCCGCCGGTCTGGTGCCAGATCTCGGGCCCGGTCGAGGCGATGTGGGCGGCGGGGTTGTCGCCGTTCGACTCCTGGTGCGACCACCAGCCGTCGGTCTCGGCCTCCGCGCGGCGCTGGGCGACGTTGGCCCAGTTCTCGGGATCCTCCCGCGGCACGTCGGGGCGGCCGGGGAGCAGCTCGACGCCGAGGAACTCGAGCAGCCGAGCCTTCTCGGGGGAGAGCGTCGGGAGCGGGACCGAGCTCGAGGGGTGGCCGGTCGCGTTGCCCGCGAGGGCGATCCCGATCGCGGTGTTGCCGGCGCCCGTGTCGGTGATCCGGCCGCCGGGGCGCAACTCGCCGCCGGCGATGGCCTCGCGCACGATGTTGAGGCCGATGCGGTCCTTGGAGGAGCCGCCGAGGTTGAAGCCGTCGAGCTTCACGTAGACGGTGGCGGGCAGCCCCTCGGTGAGCCGGTTGAGCCGCACGAGCGGGGTGTTGCCGATGAGTTCGAGCACGCTGTCGTAGGTGCGGCTGCGGCTCGGATCGGGGAAGGAGATCGGCAGGGCCTGAGCGGAGTGCGGCATGGGGTTCCTTGTGCGAGAGGGGACCGGATCGGTCGGGTTCTTCCGCACAAGCTATGCCAGATCCACTAGTTCGTGTGATGTGTGAAGTAATGAGACGTTATGGGTCTGAGTGGGGTGAATGGCCGGGTGACGCCGCTGTGGAAAACGGGATCGTCGTTTTCGTTCGTTGGTATGTTACCGGTAGCCGAGATTCGGCGAATCTGAGTGACGGAGCTGGGATGCGTGGAAGACGAATACTGAGCCTGGGCCTCGGGGCGATGCTCCTGGGGTCCGGCCTGGTCGCCGGGCCGCAGGCCGCGGTGGCGGTCGAGGCGGAAGACGTGACGCCCGGGGCGGTGACGAGCCAGGGGCTTCCCGAGGGCTTTGGTGTATCGCGGAGCGCGGTGAATGCGATTGCGAAGGAGTCGATGCCGGAGTTGCTCGGCGGCGACTACACCCGCGGCTTCACCGACGCGGAGGGTCGTTCGTTCACCGGCAAGGGGCAGATCGTCGTGGTGATCGACGGCGCCTTCAACCCGCAGCATTCGATGCTGCAGGGCAAGGTCATCGACGAGGCGTGCTTCTTCAAAGACACCATCTGGACGTTGGAAACGGGAGAGAAGGTTCCGGCGAAGAACCTCTGCGGGGCGACGAGCCGTCCGTGGAACCTCGACCCGGGCGTGCAGATCCTGACCGGACCGGGCAGCAGCGCGGTGTCGAAGGACCTCGAGAACGCGGTGTGCGTCGGAGAAGACAAGGCTACGGGTGAAACGTGGGAGTACTTCTGCCACAATGCCCACGGGACTGCTACGGCGAGTGCCGTAGCAGGGAATCCCTATACGCGCCCAGGGACGGGTGAACGGTACGCGGGAGTCGCGACAGGTGCGGAGCTGATCGTGCTGAAGATCGGCGATCAGGTGGGGTGGAACAATCCCGCGGTGCGTGCCGCGCTCCGGTATGTGGACGAGGTGCTCGTGCCGAAGTACCCGGGGCGGATCGCGGCCGTGAACCTCTCGGCAAGCGGAGGGAAAGCGGGATCCGGGCCGTGCAACACAAATTTCTACGGCGAGACCGCTACGAAATTGAAGCAGAAGAAAGTCGCGGTCACCGTCACCTCGGGCAACACGGGACACTCCTCAGAAGTCGGCACTTGGTCGTGCGCTGAAGGGCTCATTCGTGTCGGGGCGACCGGGATCAAAGATCTGAACACGCTCACAAGCAAACCCGGGTCAGCGACGAATGTGTCGACCAGCACCCACCTGCTGGCACCGGTCGGGAGCGCGGAGGGCGACGATAAGAACAACCTGGCGTGGAACAACTCGAGTCCGGCTGAACCTATCTGGGACTATGGCTATGGCTCGATGGTAGGGACATCGTTCGCGGCGCCGCAGGTCGCGGGCGCGTTCGCGGTGCTGCGCGAGAAGTTCGGGTACTCGAAGACGGTCGACGAGCTCGTTGCGCTGATGCGCGAGACGGGGGTGCCCGTTGCCGATCAGCGTCCAGGCAACACCGGGGTCGTGACCCCGCGCCTGTGGCTCGCGGATGCCATCGGCAAACGGGAGACGCCCGTCTACGACTTCACGGGGAACGGGAAGACCGACTTCTCCTACACGGGCACGGTGACCTCGGTGCCGCTTCGGTTCACCGAGATCGATCTCGCAGCGGATTGGGTCGGCGGGCACACTGAGCACTTCCTCTCCGCGTGGGACTGGAAGGCGCACAGCCGGATCGTGCCCGTGCACGACTACGATGCACCGAACACGAACGGTGTGATCACGGTCACCGGCGACCGGCTGCTGTACCACCGTTACAACCGGGCCACGAACGCGTTCGTCGCACCGCAGACGATCCTCGCCACGGGAGCGTTGGGCCTGCGCGGGCTCACCTTCGCGAGTCAGCTGCCGCATCCCACGACGGGGAGCGGGCGTGCGGTCGTGATGGTGAAGGCCGATGGCAGCCTGGTGGCGCGTGCGAAGGACGCGTACGGCGTCGGGCTCGGCGCGGAGCGCGTCCTGCTGACCTCGATGGACCCTGTCGGGACGCGCAGCGGTACGAAGCCTGCGGAGCCCGCGAGTTCGAACACGTCCGCGGACGGTACCGGGCAGCGCTCCGCGGGAGCGCGCTCGGCGTCGAAGGACGTCGGGAGCGGAACCGCCGACAGCGGCGCCGACGGTTCCGGCCCTGGCACTCGCGTCGAGAAGTCGCTCGCCGGAGCGTCTCGCCTGGTCGCGGTCACCGACGTGAACGGCGACGGGAATCCCGACCTCGTCACGCGCGAGCCCGGCACCGGTGCGCCGATGGTGCGTTGGGGCACCGGAAACCCGGTGACTCCGTTCCAGACGAAGACCCAGGCGCTGAGCGAGGAGACCTACTGGGGCGACAAGGAGCAGATGTTCGTGTTCCCCGCAACCAGTACGACTCCGGCGCATCTCGGGTATCGGGCACCGACCACGGGCGCGCTCCTCCACTTCCCGTTCGAACGATCCGGCACCTCCTGGCGTGTCAGCCCCGACTACCGACAGGGCGGCAACTGGGACGACACCGCGAACTTCCGGCTGGCGCCGGAGAAATGAGCACAATGCAGAACCTGAACCATACGCACTCCGCCGGACGCGCCGGGCAGCCCACCCGGTGGTCGCGGCGCCTGACCGCGGGCGCGACCGCCGTACTGCTCGGCGCGAACTGGCTCGGCTTCGCCGGGACCGCGCATGCGGCCCCGGCGGGTGATGCCGGGAAGCGTGAGGCGCAGTCCCCGACGTACGTGCCGGGCGCGAGCATCCAGCCGACGAAGGCCGATACCGAATCGGAGCACTATAACACCTGGCACTTCGGTCCGGGCGACGGGTACGCGCAGCGAGCGGTCCAGCAGCGCAACGGTGTGCTGCTCGAGGCGGGTGTTCCCACGCAGGTGATCCGCGGGAACGGGAACGACGTCGATCAGGGCACTGACTCGACACCGATCGAGGACGTCCTCGACGGGCTCGAACTCGTTGCGTCCGACACGGCGGACCTGAGCTACCAGGTGGGTGTACGCGTCGACGTGAATGCGTCCGGTACGTGGGACGACGGAGACCTCTGGACTACGCTTCGCGCTCCGGCCGGCGATCCGAGCGTGTGGACGACGAGTCAGGCCGTCGGCGGGCTGGCCGCGGGCGCGGCCGCTCCCGCTGGCGAGATGCTCGCCGCACTGGGGGATCGTGCGTACGCGATCTCGACGGGGTTCCTTGCGTGGAAGCCTGCCGAACCGGTGCTGGTCTCCTCGTTCACCGATGCTTCGGGTGTGACGAAGTTCCGTCCGGCCCCCGAGGCCACTCCTACGGGTGAAGAGAAGCGGGAAAGTGCTCCGGAGATTCGGCCGAACGGCGATACTTTCCCGGGGTGGCATGACGCTGCAGATGCCGGTGGAGACCTCAGCTACGAGGACATGACCGGGCAGTGGGTTCCCGGCGGGCTGAACATGCTTGGCAAAGTCCAACTCATCAAAGGTCTCGAAGAGAGCGCGTACCTGACGAACGGCATCGATCGAGCGCAGTCGATGCGGGTCGCGGCGACGCCGAAGTCGCCCTGGGAGCAATCGGAAGACGAAGACCCCGCGGCTCCGCTGTGGGCGCAGGTGCTGGTGCGTGCCTATCCCGACGGGGTGCGCGACGTGCCGGTGGACGTCATCGTGCGGGCGGCGGTGCCGAAGAATGGCGACCTCTCGCAGGCGAGCGAGTGGATGCTGTCCGCCCCCGTCGGCGGAGTTCCTGCTGATACCCCGGTCTCGTTCGATGAGATCCGGGCGGCGCTGGGCGAGCACGACGTGACCGGCTACGGCGTGTTCCTCGACACGGGCGACTACGCGTATCTCGGGCAGATCGTGTTCAACGGAACAACCACCAGATTCGTGCAGAGTTCCATGCCTTGGATTGTCAACTGGAGCGTCAAGCTGTCGGCAACGACGGTGAAACCCGGCGAGACCATCACCATCACCGGAACCGGATTCGACAATGGCGGTGAAGTGCTGATCGCTGGATTGTGTCGGGAGACCGTGCCCGTTGAAGCCACGACGAGCTTCACAGTGACCTGCACGGTCCCGGACGATCAGCAGCCGGGAGAAGTAGATCTGGCTGTCGGTTATGGGAGCGTGAAATCGCGGTACTTCATCACGATCGAGGCCGCCGATTCCGAGCAGGAAACACGCGTCGTCCGGTGGCCGCATGTCGCACGCGACGGAAGCGATGCGCCCGGGTGGCGCGGCGAAACCGGAGACGACGGATCGATGCGAGTCTGGCGGGGAGGTCAGGGCTTCCACTGGCTCATGGAAGGCGACTCACGACTCCTGAACCAGCTCGCCACCGACGCATACCTGCCGAACGCGATCACGGATGCGCGAACCATGCGTGTGAACGCCTGGGACGAATCAGACGTGCAGGGGAGCGACCTTCCTGAGCTCGGAACCGACGAACTCCTGTGGGCGCAAATCGAAGTGAATACGTACCCCGATGGCCGCGGTGAGCCGCCGGTGCCCGTCACCGTGCGGGCGCTCGTTCCTCGCAGCGGCGAATTCTCCGCGACGACCGAATGGGCGCTCTCAGCGGCGATCGGTGGCATCGGTGCCGACACCGCGGCTTCGATCGATACGATCGCTGCCGCGCTGGGTGAGCACGATGTCATCGGGTACGGCGTGCACGTCGGAGACGGAGCGAGCGTCCTCGTCCGTGACATCACGTTCGGTTCGGAACAGACGTACTTCGTCACCTCTCCGGTCATGGTGTTTGATCCGTTCGTCGAGGTCGAACCGAAACAGGCTCGCCCCGGCGACGAAGTCACGATCCGAATGAAGCACTTTAACGTCGACACGAGCGTGCGGATCGCCGGGCTCTGCACGCAAGCGGTGCGCCTGAACGCGCGCGGTGAAGCTTCGGTCACTTGCACCCTGCCCAAGGAACAGGAACCCGGCGAACTGCGCATCATCGTGACCGGCGACCCGGTCGGCAGCGAAGGGCGGGCTGACCTGACAGTGCTCCCCGCGGACGACCCGGAACTCACGACCCCTGTGGACGCGGTTGTTCCGGGCAAGGCGTTCACCTTCACTGGCGCCGGATTCGCCCCCGGCGAAGCCGTGACGATCACCGGCGTGTGCGCGCAGGAAGTTGTGGCCGATGCGAAGGGGAGGATCGCCGTCGAGTGCACCGTCCCCGACTCCCACCTGCCGGGCGTCGTGACGGTGAAGGCGACCGGCCAGAAATCCGACGTAGCGGTGAGCGCCGACCTCACCATCGGCCTTGGGCCGGTGGATCCGCCGGTGGCTCCGGTGTGGTCGCGTCTGGGCGGCGCGGATCGGTTCGAGACCGCGGTCAAGGTCTCGCGTGAGCACTTCCCGAACGGCGCGAAGGCCGTCGTGCTGTCCCGCCACGATGTTCCCGCGGACGCGCTGACCGCGGCCCCGTTCGCGGTGAAGCAGAACGCGCCCCTGCTCTTGACCCAGACCGGCACCCTCACGGCCGCGACGAAGACGGAACTGCAGCGGCTCAAGCCCGACACGGTGTACATCGCAGGCGGTACCGGCGCGGTATCCGCGCAGGTCGAGCAGCAGGTGCGTGCCCTGGGCGCCAAGACGGTGCGGATGGGCGGCAGCGACCGGTACGCGACGGCGAACCAGATCGCGAAGACGGGCTGGGGCAAGACGGGCGCGTCCGCGGTGTTCATCGCGACGGGCCGGGACTTCCCCGATGCGCTGTCCGCGGGAGCTGCCGCGGGTGGCGTGGACGCTCCGGTGCTCCTCGTCGACGGGAAGGCCGGGGCGGTGCGCCAGGATGTGCGGGCGCAGCTGACCGCGCTCAAGCCGGCCGCGGTGCATATCGCGGGCGGCACGGGCGTGGTGTCGAAGGGCATCGAGTCTGGCCTGGGCAAGAGTGCGAAGGTCGCCCGTCACAGTGGTGCGGATCGGTATGCGACGTCGGCGGCGATTGCGAAGTCGTGGCATACGAAGTCGGGCGCGGTGTATCTCGCGACGGGTGCGGGGTTCGCTGATGCGTTGACGGGTGCTGCGGTTGCTGGTGGGAAGCCGGGTCCGGTGTTGCTGGTGCGTTCGGGGTGTGTGCCGGCGTCTGTGGCTGGTGTGCTGGGTGAGATCACGCCGCAGGCGGGGTATGTGCTGGGTGGTGCGGGTGTGGTGAGTGAGCGTGTGCTGACGAACCGCAACACCTGCGCCTAGGCCATCGACGGGCCTCACAGCCTGCCTGTCGAGGTGGCGGGTCAGCGCATCGGAAGCTGACCCGCCGCCCCTGGCCGATACCGGCGGTCGCGGGGACAGGACGGCCAACCGCCGTCCAGCCCCGCGACTGCCGGTGCCCGGACCGCTACGCCACGAGCGTCTCGCCGAGCCGGCCCCCGGCACGCCACCCCGGCGGGATCGCGAACACCGCCGAACCGATGTGGGTGACCCACTCGTTCATCAGGTCCGCCTCGTCGAGGCGCCGCTGGATCGGGACGAACTGCGCGAGCGGATCGCGCTGATAGCAGGCGAAGAGCAGCCCCTGCTCGAGTCCGTCGTCGTAGTTCACCGCGCGCCGGTAGATGCGCTCGCCCGGATCCGTCGAGTGCGCGCGGGCGATGTGCGCGTCCTTCGAGATCACGGTGAAACCGAGCGAATCCCGCGCCGCGAAGTCCGGCTCGTCGTGCTCCTTCTTCCCGGTCAGCGGGGCGCCCTCGCGCAGAGTCCGACCCATCGCGAACTCGCGACCGATCCGATCCACCCGATCCCACGTATCGAGCTCCATGCGGATCCGACGCAGCACCAGAGCGCTCCCGTTCCGCAACCAGCCCGCATCCGCGCCGAGCCACACGAGCCCGGAGAAATCGGACGCGGCCGGCTTCGGATTCACGGTCCCGTCGACCTGGCCCATCAGATTGCGCATCGTGCGGCCGTCGGACTCGGTGCCGCGCGCACGCGCGAAACCGTCCTGCCGCCAGCGCGGCTTCGCGAACGGGCGCACGTCCTTCACCAGGAACCGCGCGGCGTGCGCGATCGTCACCGGATCATCGGCGGCGATCACGAGCAGCAGATCGCCACCGCTGTACGCCTCCTCGAGGCGGTCCCGCGAGAACTTCGGCAGCGGCCCCAGCCACGCGGGCACCGCTGCGGGATCGACCCGCCGCACCAGCTCCCGGCCGAAGCCCACCGTGACCGTCAACCGCGCGGGCAACTCGGCGAGCTCCGGCTCGACGTCCGCCAGGGGAGCGGTGCCCGCGGTGAGCGCCTCGACGTCCCCGCTCAGCAGGCGGAGCATGCGCAGGATCCCATCGTGATCGGCATCGGGCAGCAGATCCAGCGCGAGATAGCTCACGTGCGCCGTGTGCGCCGTCGTGATTCCGGCCTGGTGCGCGCCGTGGCACGGAATGCGCTCGGAGCCGTGGGTCGTCTCGGCGACCGGCTCCGCGCCGGGGCGGCCGGCACCGCCCGCGATCGCGAACCCGGCAGCCGTGACGGCCGCGCCGCCGGCCGCCCCGGCGAGGGCTCCGAAGAGCCCCCGCCGGCTGACCGAGCGCGTCGATGACGCGCTCGGGGCGGCCGTCTCGGCTGTCGCGGGCTCAGTGGCCGGCATGCTCGGCGCCGCCGTCGTAGTTCTCGTTCGCGCCGCTGAACGCCTTGCCGAGCACCGGCACCTCGAGCGTGCTGCCGTCCGAGAACTTCAGCGTGACGGGGACCTCGTCGCCGGCCTTCACCGGCTTCTTCAGGTCCATCAGCATGATGTGGGTGCTGCCGGGTTCCAGCGCGGCGGTCTTGCCTGCCGGGATCTTGATCCCGCCCTCCTTCTTGCGCATGGTGGCGGTGCCGTTCTCGACGATCGTCTCGTGCAGCTCGACCATGCCGGCGATCGGCGTCGAGGCCGACTCGAGCGTGACGTCGGACGAGCCCGAGTTCTTGAGCGTGCCGAACACGGCGCTCATGTCGCCGTCGGTCGCCTTGACCCAGGCGTCAGCCAGCTCGACCGGGGCCTTCTGCTGCTGCTCGGCGGTCGCCGAGGGCTTCTCGGAGGATGCCGGCGTCGAGGAGCAGGAGGTCAGGCCGAGACCGAGCGCGAGCGCGGCCGCGGAGACGGCGACGCCGGTGGCGGCGCGACGGATCGGGGAAACGGTGGAAAGGGACATGTGTGTACTCCAGATGATGTGCTCGGCGCGGGTGCGCCGGGTGCCGTGCCGCGGGCGCGACCGGGCCGTCGATGCGGCCGAGTCGCGACGGAGCGACGCTTCGGCGCGCGGGCGCGCCGGGCATCGCCGCGTGCGGGCACGGCGAAACAGGGATCGCTGCGCGCGCGTGCGGTGCGCAGCGAGGGGAGCGCGCGCCATCGAGGCGCGCGTCGGAGAGGACTACTCCGCGGACTCCACGGAGTCGCTCGGCTTCTTCTTGCGCGTCAGCACCACGGTCGCGGCGATCACGACCACCAGTCCGCCGCCGATCCCCGCGACCGCGCCGATCGGCACGCCGCCGGACTCGGAGGACGCCTTCGACTCGGAGGACGCATCCGGCTTCGCACTGCCCTCGGGCTCGGTGAAGCGGGGATCCTTCTCGCCGACGGCGGTGACCTTCGCCGACCCGTCCTCAGCCACCTCGAAGAAGTAGCTGCCCGAGATCGGGTGACCGTCGGAGGAGACCACGCGCCACGCCACCTGGTAAGCGCCGCCCGCCGGGAGCGGAGCCTTGACGGCCTGGCTCACGTCGCGTTCGTTCACCACCGCGTCGCCATCGCTGACGACGGCGCCCTTCGGATCGGTGATCGCGATCTCGGTGCCCACCTTGATCACGGAGTCGCTGAACGTCAGCGTGATCCCGGAGACCGCACCGGTCTGCTGGTCCTGGGTGAATCCCTGACCGACCAGTTCGTCGTGCGCGAAGGCCGGCGAAGCCGCGAGGGCGGTGCCGCCGATGGCGAGGGCGCCGGCGATCGCCGTCGCCGCGGTGAAGCGGCGGAGCCGCGAGACAGTTCTGGACATGGGTGAGCTGAGCGCTTTCTGCTGGAGCCGGGTGCGCGGAACGGCACCGCGGGCGGAGTCTGAGGTCGGCGGACGGCGCGGCCGGAGCTACGCGCCGAGCGCCGGGGGACCCCGGTGCGTGATCGCAGAGAGCGAATGCAGCCGCTCGCGCAGGGCGGCGGGTGCGAGGAAGAGCGAGACGGGACGATCGGCAGGACGATGCTCGCCGACGCCCAGCAGCAGCGGGACGAGCACGCTCCGCAGCGCGGCGAGCAGCGAATCGGTGAGCGCGACCAGCCCGAGGAAGGCGCGCTCGCCGCGGTGCAGCAGCGCGATGGTGGCGATCGCGGCCACCGCGTGCATGGCCCACATGGCCGCATCGGCCGAGGCCGGGTCGGAACCGACCTGCAGGGTCGGAGCCATCGACTGGATGGCGGCGAGGTGGCCGGCGTGCAGGGGCGTCGGCGCCGAGGTCGCGGACGAACCGGAACCGACGAGGCCGAGGCCCGAGAACGACCAGTGGTAGACGAACTGGCTCGCGCCGACCGCGACGGCCAGACGCCAGAGCGATCCGACCCGTCCGCCGAGCAGCACGCACAGCGGAAGCGCGAGCACCGCGGTCGCGATCACCGAGAAGGCGGTCACCGTGCCGCCGGCGAGGCCGTGGGACGCCGCCGCCAGCAGCGTCGCGAGCCCGGCGCCCGCCGCACCGCGAGCGGTGCGGGCAGCACGGCTCATGGGAGCTCGTGCGTCGGGCCGGGCGGACATATCGTCCAGTCTACGCGAGCGGGGCCGCGACCTCCGTCGTCCGGCCTCCGCGCTCCGCTCTTCCCGATAGAATCGGTTCCCGTGTCAGACACCAATCCCATTACCCAGGACGCGGTCGATTCGGCGGTCGATGCGGCGCTCGCCGCATTCGCCGCTGCGGCGACGGTCGCAGAGCTGAAGTCCGCGCGCAACGCCCACGTCGGCGAGGCCTCGGCGATCGCGCAGCTGAACGCGCGCATGCGCGAGGTGCCGAAGGACGAGAAGGCCGCGACCGGCAAGCTCATGGGGCAGGCCCGCGGCCGCCTCGAGGGCGCCTACAAGGCCCGCGAGGGCGAGCTCGCCGCGGCCGAGGCGCAGGCCCGCCTCGCCGCCGAGACCGTCGACGTCACCGAGGCGCCCGTGCGCCGCACCGCCGGTAGCCGCCACCCCCTGGCGCAGCTCCAGGAGGAAGCGGCCGACATCTTCATCGGCATGGGCTGGGAGATCGCGGAGGGCCCCGAGGTCGAGCACGAGTGGTTCAACTTCGACGCCCTCGGCTTCGATCCCGACCACCCCGCGCGCGCCATGCAGGACACGTTCTTCGTGGAGCCCGCCGACCGGCACCTGCTGCTCCGCACGCACACCTCGCCGGTGCAGATCCGTTCCCTGCTGGGGCGCGAGCTGCCCGTCTACGTGGTGGCGCCGGGCCGCGTGTACCGCACCGACGAGCTCGACGCGACGCACACCCCCGTGTTCCACCAGATCGAGGGCATCGCCATCGACAAGGGACTGACGATGGCGCACCTGCGCGGCACGCTCGAGCACTTCGCCCGGCAGATGTTCGGCGAGGAGGCGAAGATCCGTCTGCGCCCGAACTTCTTCCCGTTCACCGAGCCGTCGGCCGAGATGGACGTCTGGCAGCCGAACGCCAAGGGCGGGGCGCGCTGGGTCGAGTGGGGCGGCTGCGGCATGGTCGATCCCCGGGTCCTGGCCGCGGCCGGCATCGATCCCGAGGAGTACCAGGGCTTCGCCTTCGGCATGGGCATCGAGCGCACCCTGCAGTTCCGCCACGACATCAACGACATGCGCGACATGGTCGAGGGCGACACCCGTTTCAACCAGCAGTTCGGAGGACTCGTCTGATGCGTATCCCGCTTTCCTGGCTCGCGGAATCCGTCGAGCTGCCCGCGGGCACCACGCCCGAGCAGGTGCACGCCGATCTCGTCCGCGTCGGCTTCGAGGAGGAGTCGATCCGCCGCTTCGACGCCTCGGGCCCCATCGTGGTCGGCGAGGTGCTGAGCCGCGAGCCCGAGGAGCACTCCAACGGCAAGACCGTCAACTGGTGCCAGGTGCGCGTCGCGCCCGAGGGCCAGCGCGCCGCCGACGGCGGCGAGGACGTGCGCGGCGTCGTCTGCGGCGCCCACAACTTCGACGTCGGCGATCGGGTCGTGGTGACCCTGCCCGGCGCCGTGCTGCCCGGCGACTTCCGTATCGCCGCGCGCAAGACCTACGGACACGTGTCCGACGGCATGATCGCCTCGGCCCGTGAGCTCGCCCTGGGCGACGATCACGACGGCATCATCGTGCTCAGCCGCTGGGGGATCGACGCGGAGCCGGGCGCGAACGCGCTCGAGCTGCTCGGCATGGCCGACACCGCCGTCGAGATCAACGTGACGCCGGATCGCGGCTACGCGTTCTCGGTGCGCGGCGTCGCCCGCGAGTACGCGCACTCGACCGGAGCGGTGTTCCGCGACCCCGCCGAGGCGGTCGCCCCGGTCCCGGCGTCCGGCTTCGACGTGACGATCGACGACGCGGCTCCGATCCGCGGCCGCGTCGGTGCCTCCGGCTTCGTCACGCGCGTGGTGCGCGGCATCGACGCGACGCGACCGACCCCGGCCTGGATGGTCTCGCGCCTGCAGCTCGCCGGCGTCCGGGCGCTGTCGCTGCCCGTCGACATCGGCAACTACGTCATGCTCGAACTGGGCCAGCCGCTGCACGCCTACGACCTGGGCAAGGTCTCGGGCGGCCTGCGGGTGCGCCGGGCCACCGAGGGCGAGACCCTCGTCACGCTCGACGGCGCGGAGCGCAAGCTGCACGTCGAGGACCTGGTCATCGCCGACGACTCCGGCGCGATCGGCCTGGCCGGCGTGATGGGCGGCGAGTCGACCAAGACCGACGATGCGACCACCGACGTGCTCGTCGAGGCCGCGACCTTCGATTCCGTCTCGATCGCCCGCTCCGCGCGCCGGCATAAGCTCCCCAGCGAGGCCTCCAAGCGCTTCGAGCGCGGTGTCGACCCGCTCGTCGCGCGCGCCGCGGCGCAGCGCGCGGTCGAACTGCTCGTCGAGCTCGGCGGCGGCACGGTCGACGAGCTCGGCAGCGAACTCGTGGCGCCGTGGGCGCCCGAAGCGGTCCGTTTCGAACTGTCGCGGGTCAACGGCCTGCTCGGCACCGACTACCGCGACGCCGAGATCCGCAGCGCGCTCGAGATGATCGGCTGCGAGCTGGTCGAGGCCGGCGACGGCGTGCTCGAGGTGACGGCCCCCAGCTGGCGCGCCGACCTCACACGTTCCGCCGATCTGGTCGAAGAAGCCGCGCGCATCATCGGCTACGACCGCATCCCCTCGGTGCTCCCGACCGCTCCGGCGGGTCGCGGGCTCACCCGGGAGCAGCGACTGCGCCGCCGTGCGGCGAACGTCTCGACGGCCTGGGGGCTCACCGAGGTGCAGAGCTACCCGTTCGTGTCCCGCGCCCAGCTGGATCGCTTCGGTGCCGGCAGCGAGCCCGTCGACGGCGCAGCCGCTCCGGTGCACGCCATCCGCCTGGCGAACCCGCTCGACGGCGAGGCCCCGTTCCTCCGCCGTTCGCTGCTCGCCGGCCTCGTGACCGCGGCGCAGCGCAACGTGTCGCGCGGCCTCACTGATCTCGCGCTCGTCGAGTTCGGCGCGGTGTTCGATCCCGAGCACGTTCGCCTCGGCACCAACGCGGTGCCGCCGCTCGGCGAGCGCCCGTCCGACGCGGTGCTGGCGGAGCTCGACGGATCCATCCCGAAGCAGCCGGGCCGCGCAGCGGGCCTGTTCGTGGGCGCCGCGGTCGCGAAGCAGGCGGGCGAGCCCGCCCGCGCCTGGGACTGGGCCGACGCCCTCGACGCCGCGCGCGTCGTCGCCGGTGCGGTCTCGGCCGAACTCGTGGTGCGTCAGGGTGCGCACCGTGCGTTCCACCCGGGGCGCACCGCCGAGCTGCTCGTCCTGGTGGACGGCTCGCTCGAGCCGGTCGGCGTCGCCGGCGAGCTCGCACCCGAGACCGCGGAGGCGGTGCACCTGCCGGGTCGCGTCGCCGCGTTCGAGCTCGATCTCGAGCGGCTCATCGAGGTCGCTGCGCGTGAGCCCGAGGTCGCCCAGCTGTCGACCTACCCCGCTGCGACGCAGGACCTCACCCTCGTGGTGGACCGCGCGATCCCCGCGGCGGAGGTGCTCGACGCGGTGATCGCCGGCGCGACCGCGAGCGGCCTGCTCGAGGGCGCGACGATCGTCGACGACTACCGCGGAGCCGGGCTCGGCGACGATGAGAAGGCGCTGACCTTCGCGCTGCGCTTCCGGGCCGAGGATCGCACGCTGACCGCCGAGGAGGCGAGCGAGGCGAAGCTCGCCGGCGTCGCCGCGGCGAGCGAGCGCTTCGGAGCGAAGTTGCGCGACTGAGCGCGATCCCAGCGGCAGCGGCGGACGGGCGCGGCGTACCATGACGGTATGACCGCGCCCGCCCCGTATCTGCTGCTGCCGGGAACCGCCGCCGAGGCGCTCGAGTTCTACCGTGCGACTTTCGGCGGGGTCGTCACCGCGCACACCTTCGCCGAGTTCGGTCGCTTCGACGGACCGGGCGACTCGATCGCGCACGGGATCCTCACCGGCCCCGTCTCGCTGTTCGCGGCCGACGCAGGCCCCGACGAGGACGCCGTGGCGATGACGGGCATGTTCCTCTCGTTGCTCGGCCGAGCGGATCCCGACACGCTGCACGCCTGGTTCGATGCCCTCGCCGAGCACGGGCGCGTGCTCGATCCGCTGATCGAGCAGCCGTGGGGAGCGCACGACGGTCAAGTGGTGGATCGCTTCGGCGTGCGCTGGCTGATCGGATACGAACCGGACGGTCCCGAGACCGAGTAGCGTGGGTCGCATGAGCGAGCACCTCTCCATCGCGGTCGCGGGCGGCACCGGAACGGTCGGGGCGCACGTCGCCCGGATCGCCCACGACCGCGGGCACGAGGTGCGGATCCTCGCCCGCTCGACCGGCACCGACCTGCGCGCGGGCACCGGGATCGACCTCGTGGGCATCGACGCCGTGATCGACGCGTCCGGCGCCTTCGCGGTGTCGGCGAGGCGCTCGATCGAGTGGTTCGAGGCGGTGACCCGGAACCTGCTGGCCGCGGAGCGCGCCGCGGGCGTCGGGCATCACATCGCGCTCTCCATCGTGGGCGCCGCCCGCGCACCGTACGGCTACTACGCGGGCAAGGCCGCGCAGGAGCGGGCGGTCGCCGGGGGATCGGTGCCGTGGACGGTGCTGCGCGCGGCGCAGTTCTTCGAGTTCGCAAGCGCCAACGCGATCCGACTCGGCCCGCTGACGCTCATGCCGGCGATGCGATCCCAGCCCGTCGCGGCGGCATCGGTCGCCGCTCGGCTGGTCGAGATCGCCGAGGGCGGCCCGATCGGAGACGCGCCGGACCTCGCTGGTCCGCGCGAGGAGCGCATGGCCGATCTGGTGCGTCGCATCGGCTCAGCGCGCGGGGGATCGGCCCGGGTGATCGAGTTCCCGATGCCCGGCGGGTTCGGGCGCGCAATCCGCGACGGCTCGATCCTGCCCGGGTCGGATGCGCAGCTTGACGCGACCACCTTTGACGAATGGCTCGCCTCGGGGGCACACTCGGAGGCGTAGCGCACGATCGGCCGGAACGGACCGGCCACGGCGAGAGGAACCCCATGGCCACGGCAGCGAAGCCCAGTCCCACCTCGAAGTCCGCCTCGGCCGCGGCGAAGCCGCGAACCGCGGCCGCAAAGCCGCGAACGGCGGCGAAGCCCCGCACGCGGAAGCCGGCGCAGCCGGCACTCCAGCGGATCGTCCCCTGCCTCTGGTCGAACGGTGCGGCCGAGGAGACCGCCGCGTTCTACGCCGCGGCACTGCCCGACACCTCCTTCGAGGTCATGAGCCGATACCCCGAGACGGGCCTGCTCGACTTCCAGCAGCCGCTCGCCGGCAAGCCGCTCACCGTCGACGTGCTCATCGACGGGTATCGGATCACCCTCGTGAACGCCGGCCCCGAGTTCCGGCCGAATCCATCGATTTCGCTCACCCTGCAGTTCGATCCGCGGCGGTTCGGTGGTTCGGCGCTGCGCGCGCGTGCGCAGCTCGATGCGACCTGGGGCGCGCTCGGCTTCGGGGGCCGGGTGCTCATGGAGCTCGGCGAGTACCCGTTCAACGGCCGCTACGGCTGGGTCGAGGACCGCTACGGGGTGAGCTGGCAGCTCATGCTGGTGGATCCCGAGGCCCCGGGCGGCGATCCATCCGGCGCGGCCGCACCGTTCGTGATGCCCTGCCTGATGTTCGGCGCCGCGGCGCAGAATCGGGCGAGCGAAGCGATCGACCGCTACGTCGCGGTGCTCGGCGCGGCGCAGAGCCTCGGCGGATCCGATCGCGGGTTCACGGCCCCGTACCCGGTGCAGACGGGCCCCGCGTCCGCGGGCGCGGTCATGTACGGGGAGTTCGGCGTCGGGCCGCAGCGGTTCTCGGCGATGGATTCGGGGGTCGAGCAGCCGGAATCATTCACGAACGGCGTCTCGCTGATCGTGAACGCCCACGGGCAGGACGAGATCGACCTGCTGTGGGACGCGCTCTCGGCGGTCCCCGAGGCCGAGCAGTGCGGCTGGCTCGTCGATGCGTTCGGCGTGAGCTGGCAGATCGTGCCGGATAACATGGACGAACTGATGCAGCGCCCCGATGCGTTCCCGCACATGCTGCAGATGAAGAAGATCGTGATCGCCGATCTCTGACGGCGGTCGATGACGTCGCGTGCGCGACGGTGCCCGAGGAAGTGCCAGAATAGAGAGTCTGGAACGGCATCGGCTCCGTATGGTGTCGAGCGAGAGAGGCACGAGCACTATGGCATTCACCGTCGCGGTCGCCGGAGCGAGCGGATACGCGGGCGGTGAGCTGCTGCGCCTGCTCGCCGCGCACCCCGAGTTCGAGATCCGCACCGTCACGGGGCACTCCACCGCGGGCCAGCCGCTCATCGCGAGCCAGCCGCACCTGCGCTCGCTCGCGCACCTCACGCTGCAGCCCACCGAGCCCGCCGTGCTCGACGGGCACGACATCGTCTTCTTCGCGCTGCCGCACGGCGCCTCGGGCGAACTGACCGCGCAGCTGCGCGACGTCCGCCTCGCCATCGACTGCGGTGCCGACCACCGGCTCACCGACCCCGCCGACTGGGCCGCGTTCTACGGCGGCGAGCACCACGAGGCCTGGAGCTACGGCGTGCCGGAACTGCTCGTCGCGGGCGACACCCCGGCTGCTCCGGGCAAGCAGCGCGAGGCGCTCATCGGCGCGACGCGGATCGCGGCACCCGGCTGCAACGCCAGCACCGTGGCGCTCTCGCTCGCGCCCGGCATCGCCGCTGGAGTGATCGAGGCGGAGGACCTCGTCAGCGTGCTCGCGGTGGGCCCTAGCGGGGCCGGCAAGGCCGCCAAGACGCACCTGCTCGGCGCGGAACTCATGGGATCCGCGAACCCCTACGCGGTCGGCGGCACCCACCGGCACATCCCCGAGATCCGCCAGGCTCTGCGCGGCGCGGGCGCATCGACCGAGCCGACCATCAGCTTCACCCCCGTGCTCGTCCCCATGAGCCGGGGGATCCTCGCGACCTCGACCGCGCGCATCGCGACCCGCGCCGACGGCAGCCGTCCCGACGCCGCCGAGATCCGCGCCGCCTGGGAGCGCGCCTACGCCGACGAGCCCTTCGTCCACCTGCTGCCCGAGGGCCAGGTGCCCCGCACCGCCGACACGCTCGGCGCCAACACCTGCCTCATCGGGCTCGCCGTCGACGAGGCCGCGGGCCGCGTCGTCGTGATCGGCGCGCTCGACAACCTGGCCAAGGGCACCGCAGGTGCGGCGATCCAGTCGGCCAACATCGCCCTCGGCCTGCCCGAGACCACCGGCCTCTCGACGAATGGAGTCGCACCGTGACCGTCACCGCCCCCGCAGGCTTCCGCTCCGCCGGCATCGCCGTCGGACTCAAGAGCACCGGCAAGCCCGACCTCGCGCTCGTGGTCAACGACGGTCCGCGTCGCGCCAGCGCGGCGGTCTTCACCAGCAACCGCGCCCAGGCGAACCCGATCATCTGGAGCCGCAAGGTGGTCGCGGGCGGCACCGCCCGGGCCATCGTGCTGAACTCCGGCGGAGCCAACTGCTTCACCGGCGAGTTCGGCTACGAGACCACGCGCCTCACCGCCGAGGCCGTCGCCGCAGCGCTGACCGCCGAGGGCTCCGTTGACGACGCGAGCGAGGCCGTCGACGCCGAGCGGATCCTCGTCTGCTCCACCGGTCTCATCGGGTCGGGCGACCAGACGTTCCGCGACCGGATCGTGGACAACGTGCCCGCGCTCGCCGCGGCGCTCGCCGCCGACGATGCGACGGCCCCCGCCGCGATCCTCACGACCGACTCGGTCGAGAAGACCGCCGTGCGCGAGCGCGACGGTTGGACCATCGGCGCGATGGCCAAGGGCGCCGGCATGCTCGCTCCCGGGCTCGCGACGATGCTCGTCGTGATCACGACCGACGCGGTGCTCGACGACGCGCAGCTCGATCGCGCGCTCCGTGCGGCCACCGGGCGCAGCTTCGACCGGCTCGACTCCGACGGGTGCATGTCGACCAACGACCAGGTGACGCTGCTCGCGAGCGGCGCCTCCGGCGTCGCCGCCGACGAGGACGTGTTCGCGGCCGTGCTCGCCGAGATCTGCGACGACCTCGCCGCCCAGCTGCAGGGCGACGCCGAGGGCGCGAGCCACGACATCGACATCGAGGTGCTCGGCGCCGCGAGCGAGGCGGAGGCCGTCGAGGTCGGCCGCTCCGTGGCGCGCAACAACCTCTTCAAGGCCGCGATCTTCGGCAACGACCCCAACTGGGGTAGGGTGCTGGCTGCGATCGGCACCACCGACGCGGCCTTCGACCCGTACGCGGTCGACGTGAGCTTCAACGGCGTGCGCCTCTGCCACGCGGGCGGACCCGACCGACCCGTCGAGGAGTGCGACCTCACCCCGCGCCGCACGCACGTGCGCATCGAGCTGTTCGCGGGTGAGGCCGCCGCGACCATCCGCACCAACGACCTCACGCACGACTACGTGCACGAGAACAGCGCCTACTCGAGCTGAGGACGCCATGACCCACACCACGACCACGCTCGAGCACGGCGAGGCGGCCGCGAAGGCCCAGGTGCTCATCGAGTCGCTGCCCTGGCTCAAGAAGTTCCGCGACGCGATCGTCGTCATCAAATTCGGCGGCAACGCCATGGTCGACGAGGCGCTCCTGGAGGCCTTCGCCGAGGACGTCGTCTACCTGCGGCACACCGGCATCCGCCCCGTCGTCGTGCACGGCGGCGGCCCGCAGATCAACGCGATGCTGGGCCGGCTCGGCATCGAGAGCGAGTTCCAGGGCGGGTACCGGGTCACCACGCCCGAGGCCATGGAGGTCGTGCGCATGGTCCTCACCGGCAAGGTGAACCCCGAGCTGGTCGACCGCATCAACACGCACGGCCCGCTCGCCGCGGGCACCACGGGCGAGGACGCGGGGCTCTTCATCGGCCGTCGCCGTCCGCCCGTCGAGGTCGACGGTCGCCTGATCGATCTCGGCCACGTCGGCGACGTCGTCGGAGTGCGCCCCGAGTCGGTGCTCGCCGTGCTCGAAGCGGGCATGATCCCCGTCGTCTCCTCGATCGCGCCCGACGAAGAGCGACCCGGTGAGTCCCTGAACGTCAACGCGGATGCCGCGGCAGCCGCGCTCGCCGCGGCGCTCGGCGCCGAGAAGCTTGTGATCCTCACCGACGTGGCCGGGCTCTACGCGAACTGGCCCGATCGCGACTCCCTGGTCTCGACCATTACCACGGACGAGCTCGACGCGCTGCTGCCGTCCCTCGAATCAGGGATGATCCCGAAGATGCGGGCGTGCCTCGACGCCGTGCGCGCGGGTGTGCCGAAGGCCGCCATCATCGACGGCCGCGAGCCGCACTCGGTGCTGCTCGAGATCTTCACGGCGCGGGGCATCGGAACGGAAGTCGTTGCCGGGCCGACCGGGGAATAACGGGGAAACGGTCGCCGTTGCGGTGACGTCCGCCGGGTCCAGGTCCGTCGCGTCTGCGTTCATCGCGTCCGCGCTGACGGCCGCTGCCGCGCTCGCGGGCGGCGGCATCGGCGCGGTGCTCGCGGTGCGCGGCGGGTTCGGCGCGGGCTCGTCGGTGACCGCACTCGCGACCGTGCTGGCCGTCGTGGCGTTCGCCGGGTTCGGTGCGGCGACGGCGGTGCTCGTCCGCACGGATCTGCGGGAGCGGAGGCTTCCGAACCGCCTGCTCGGGGCGACGGCCGCGCTGTTCGCGATTCCGACCGTCTGCGCGGCCCTGCTGGTCGGGCAGGGGGAACGCGTCGTCGTCGGGCTGCTCGCTGCCGCGACGGGATTCGCTGCGGCCTGGATCGCCTGGCGCTGCGGTGCCGGATTCGGAGGCGGGGACGCCAAGCTCGTGCCCGTGGTGCTGTTCGCGCTGGGGTGGTCGACAGGGCCCGATCGTGCGGTCGACGGGGGACTGGCGGGCGCGTTCGGGCTCGTCGCCGGGGCGGCGATCCTGCTGCTGTTCGCACGGGGGCGGCGCACGGGGTTGCCGTTCGGCCCGGTCCTGCTCGGGGCGGGGTGGTCCGGCATCGCGCTGGTGGCGTTCGGCTGAACAGCGGCCTCCGGATTCGCCGAATCGGCGTGGACTCCCTCCCCGTGCTCGGGCGCGCTCGATACACTCGTGCCGTGCACGGCTCGCGGATCCGCTCAGACCTCGCCCGCTGCAGCGCTGCCCTCTTCGATCTGGACGGGGTGCTCACCCCGACAGTGGATCTGCACCGTCGCGCCTGGGCCGAGACGTTCGACCGGTTCTTCGCGCTGCGCGGTGAGGAGCCGTATGCCGAGTCGGAGTATTTCGCGTCGCTCGACGGGCGGCCCCGGTTCGACGGCGTCGCAACACTGCTGGCGGCGCGGGGGATCGAGCTGCCCTGGGGCGATCCCGACGACGGCGCCGGGGACGACGAAGGCGCGGATGCGCAGGCCGCGGCCACGGTGACGGAGCTCGGCAACCGCAAGAATCGCATGTTCGCGGAGATCCTCCGGCGCGACGGCATCCGGCCCTATGGGGGCTCCCTCCGGCTGCTCGACGCGCTGGCCGCGACGCCGGGCCCGGACGGTTCGCCGATTCCGCTGGGCGTGGTCTCCAGTTCGCGCAACGCGGCGGAGGTGCTGCGCGCGGCCGGGATCGCCGATCGCTTCCGGGTGGTGGTGGACGGCACGGTGGCGGCACGGGACGGCCTGCCCGGGAAGCCGGATCCGGCCACGTTCCTCGCTGCGTCCGAGGTGCTCGGCATCGGACCGGGGGAGACCGCCGTGTTCGAGGACGCCGAGTCCGGCGTCGCGGCCGCCGCGGCCGGGGAGTTCGGACTCGTCGTGGGCGTGGACCGAGGTGCCGGCGCTGACGCGCTGCGCGCTTCGGGTGCCGAAGTCGTGATTGCCGACCTGGAGGAGCTGCTCTCATGATCCCGTTCGCATCCGGTGCTCCGTTCGCTGATCGTGCGGATCCTCCGTTCGAGAATCCCGTCGAGGGCTTGCATCGCGATTTCGGCGACGATCCGTGGCGTCTCACGATCCCGGGGCTCGACCCCGAGACGGCCGCGATCGACGAGACCCTCTTCGCGCTCGGCAACGGCTACCTCGGCATGCGCGGCAACCACGAGGAAGGGCTGCCGCTCGGGAGTCACGGCACTTTCGTGAACGGCGTGCACGAGACCTGGCAGATCCAGCACGCCGAGTCGGCCTACGGCTTCGCGGAGCAGGGGCAGACCATCGTGAACGTGCCCGATGCGAAGACGATCCGCATCTACGTCGACGATGAGCGTCTGAACCTCGAGACGTCCGAGATCCTCGAGGTGCGCCGTACCCTCGATCTGCGTGCCGGCACCCTCTCGCGGACCCTGCTCTGGCTGACGCCCACGGGCAAGCGCGTGCGGGTGGAGTCCCGCCGGATGGTGTCGTTCGCATCCCGCCACCTCGCCACCCTCGAGATGCGTGTGACGGTGCTCGACGCGGACGCCGACCTCACCATTTCGAGCCTCCTCATCAACCGCCAGGACCTCGGCCGCGTGCGCAGCGAGCAGCCGGGGGCGTCGAAGGGTGCCGGACGACCCGGAGATCCTGCCCGAGCGGTGGACGAGCCCGTCGATCCGAGGCAGGCCGAGGTGTTCGAGGAACGCGTGCTCGATCGCGGTCCGGTGCTCGCCGACCCCGAGCGGCCCGATCGGAGCGTGCTGAGCTTCCGGGTCCACCACTCGGGCATGGCCGTCGCGGTGGGCGCGGATCACGACTTCGACTCCGGTGCCCGGGTCGGCGAGGACGGCGCGGACGACGACTGGAGCTGCCGGGTGGAGGTGGCACCGGACCGCATCCGGCACATCTTCCAGGGCACCGCCCAGGCCGGGCGCCCGGTGCGCCTCACCAAGACGGCGGTCTACCACTCCTCACGCACGGCGACCTGCGACGAGCTGATCGACCGCTGCGTGCAGTCGCTCCACCGCGCCGCGGTCGATCCTCTCGAGCAGCGCTGGATCGAGCAGCGCGACTTCCTGGACGCGTTCTGGGAGCGCAGCGACGTGCGGGTGGACGCCGAGCCGGGCGTGCAGCAGGCGATCCGATGGAACCTGTTCCAGCTCGCGCAGGCGGCCGCTCGTGCCGACGGGCGAGGGATCGCGGCCAAGGGGCTCACCGGCTCCGGCTACAGCGGGCACTCCTTCTGGGACAGTGAGATCTACGCGCTCCCGTTCCTGACCTACACGTCGCCGCTCTGGGCCCGCAATGCGCTGCGCTTCCGCTTGCGGATGCTTCCGCACGCCCGTTCCCGGGCCGCGCAGCTGAACGAGGACGGGGCGCTCTTCCCCTGGCGCACCATCAACGGGGAGGAAGCGAGCGCCTACTACGCCGCGGGCACCGCGCAGTACCACATCGACGCCGACATCACCTATGCGCTCGCGCGCTACGTGGCGGCGAGCGGCGACCTCGAGTTCATGGTCTCCGGCGCCAGCGAGATCCCGATCGAGACGGCGCGCATGTGGCGCAGTCTGGGGTTCTGGCGCAGCGACCCCGACGGCTCGCGCCGCTTCCACATCCACGGTGTGACCGGCCCCGACGAGTACACGACGGTGGTCAACGACAACCTGTTCACCAACGTCATGGCGCGCTTCAACCTCCGCTACGGGGCCGAGGTCGCGAGGCGCCTCGCGGGTGAGGCCCCGGCCGAGTACCGGGCCCTCGCCGAGCGGCTCGGGCTGCGGGCCGAGGAGATCGAAGCGTGGGAGGCCGCCGCCGATGGCATGGCGGTGCCGTTCTCCACCGAGTTCGGTGTGCATCCCCAGGACGCGCACTTCTTGGAACGCGAGGTGTGGGATCTGGCGGCCACGCCGCCCGAACAGAAGCCGCTGCTGCTGCACTTCCACCCGCTCGTGATCTACCGCTTCCAGGTGCTCAAGCAGGCCGACGTGGTGCTCGCGATGCTGCTCGCCAGCGGCGACTTCAGCGCTGCCGAGAAGCGCGCCAACTTCGAGTACTACGACGCGCTCACCACCGGGGACTCCACCCTCTCGGCCGTGGTGCAATCGGTGATCGCCGCCGAGGTCGGCTACCGCGAGCTCGCGTACCGCTACTTCGACCACGCGCTGCGCGTCGATCTCGACGACTTGCATCGCAACGCCGAGGACGGGGTCCACGTCGCCTCCGCGGGCGGTGTCTGGCTCGCGCTGGTGCAGGGCTTCGCCGGGATGCGCGACGCCGGTCGGGAGCTGTCCTTCGATCCGAGGCTGCCCGATCACTGGGGCGGTATGGAGTTCGTGCTCGCGTGGCGCGGAAGCTCGCTCGCCGTGCGGCTCGATGTCGACGCGATCCGATTCGAGATCCTGCGCGGCACCCGTCCGGTGCCGCTGCGGGTCCGCGGTGCGGAGATGCTCATCGAGCCGGGTGCGGGGGAGACGCGCGTCCCGCTCGACGGGCAGGGACCCGACCTCGGCGCGTTCCGCGGCCTCTCCGCCGGGATCCTTCCGCGCGAGGGCGAGAGCGGCGTGATCCCGACGCTGACGACCGAGATCCCGGTGATCGGCACCGACATCCCGACGCGCGGTTCGCGCGACGAACATCAATAGTGGTCCCGGGCGGAGGAGACGCCTCCGGAGGAGCCGCGAGCTGGTTCTGAACATGAGGGAAATCGTGTCCGCCAGTGGGTCTGCCGAGCGCGGTTTCCACAGGGGCGCGAGCGCGAATGGCAGAGTCCTCGCTTCGAAGCTCGATGTGGGCGGTGACGCGGTGAAGTTCATCGCGATCGAGTGAACGCTCGTACATCGAAAGCGCGCTCGTTTCCTGTACGCGCGTTCACTCGACGGTGCCGGACGGCGCGACGGCAGGACGGCCGGACGGCGCGACGGCAGGACGGCGCGACGGCCGGCCGGCGCGACGGCCGGACGGCCGGACGGCAGGCCAGCACAGGACGGCGCACCGGTCCGCCGGGTACGCCGGAGCGAGCCCGGCACCGCGCCGAGAGCCCGCGGCGCGCATCCGGCACCCGCCGCTCGGGCATAGGATGGAGGGCATCGGAACGGTCGAGGAAAGGCGGACGTCGTGACGTATGTGATCGCGCTCCCGTGCGTGGATGTGAAGGATCGCGCGTGCGTGGACGAATGCCCCGTCGACTGCATCTACGAGGGCGAGCGTTCGCTCTACATCCACCCCGACGAGTGCGTCGACTGCGGCGCCTGCGAGCCCGTCTGCCCCGTCGAGGCGATCTACTACGAGGATGACCTGCCCGAGGTTTGGGCCGACTATTACAAGGCCAACGTCGAGTTCTTCGACGAGATCGGCTCGCCCGGCGGTGCGGCCAAGGTCGGGGCCTACGACTTCGATCACCCCATCATCGCGGCGCTGCCGGCGCAGGGATCCTGACGCGATGCGCGGCCCGCTTCCCGATTACCCCTGGGACGCGATGGCGCCCTACGCCGAGCGCGCGGCAGCGCATCCCGGCGGCGCCCTCGACCTCTCGGTCGGATCGCCCGTCGATCCGACGCCCGCCGCGGTGCGCGACGCGCTCGCCGCGGCGACCGACGCTCATGCGTACCCCGCGACCGCGGGCAGCCCGAAACTGCGGGAGGCGATCGCCGACTGGTTCGCGCGGCGCCGCGGCGTGACCGTCGCCCCGTCCGCCGTGCTGCCGACCGTCGGGTCCAAGGAACTGGTGGCACTGCTGCCCTTCCTGCTCGGCATCGGTGCGGGGGAGGCCGTCGTGTTCCCGCGCATCGCCTACCCGAGCTACGCCATGGGCGCCGCGCTCGTCGGCGCCGACGCGATCGCCGCCGACGATCCCGCGGACTGGCCCGAGCACGCCCGTCTTGTCTGGGTGAACTCGCCCGGCAACCCCGACGGAGCGGTGCAGGACGTCGACCGGCTGCGCGCCGCGGTCGAGCGGGCGCGCGAGCTGGGCGCGGTGATCGCCGGAGACGAGTGCTACGCCGAGTTCGGCTGGGACGCTCCGTGGGATACCGAGCGCATCCCCTCGATCCTCGACCCGCGGGTCGTGGGCGACGATCATCGCGACGTGCTGAGCGTCTACTCGCTCAGCAAGCAGTCGAACCTTGCCGGGTACCGCGCGGCGTTCCTCGCGGGCGATCCCGAGCTCGTGCAGCGCCTCCTGACCGTGCGCAAGCACGCGGGCCTGATGCTGCCGGCCCCCGTGCAGGCGGCCATGGTCGCGGCGCTCGGCGACGAGGCGCACGTGATCGAGCAGCGGGAGCGCTACATCGCGCGCCGCGCCGTGCTGCGCCCCGCCATCGAGGCGGCCGGGTTCCGGATCGAGCGCAGCGAGGCCGGACTCTACCTCTGGGCGACGCGCGACGAGGACGCCTGGGACTCGGTCGCGGCGCTCGCCGAGCTGGGGCTCATCGTCGGGCCGGGGCACTTCTACGGCGCCCACTCCCCGCAGCACGTCCGCTTCGCGCTCACCGCGAGCGATGCGGCGATCGCCGAGGCCGCGAAGCGGCTCTCGGGCGCTGCGCACGACGCCCGAGCGGTCTGACCGCCGGCGAGCGAGCCGAATCGACATTTCGCTCGACGTCAAGATACTCTGCTGGGAGGGCACCTCGGGTCCGCGCTCCCACCGAACCGGATAGGGTGGAGGGGAACGCACTGCACCCAGCCCGTTCCGCTTCACTGACGACCTCACAAGGAGACGACGTGACCGATACGAACTCCGGCTCGAACGCTGCCGCGACCGCGAAGCTCACGCTGCCCTCGGGAGGAACGGCGGAACTGCCGCTCGTCCCCGCGGTCGACGGGCATCCGGCCATCGACGTGAGCACGCTCACGCGCCAGACCGGTCACACCGCGCTCGACTACGGGTTCGTCAACACGGCGTCCACCAAGTCCGAGATCACCTACATCGACGGCGACCAGGGGATCCTGCGCTACCGCGGCTACCCGATCGAGGAGCTCGCGCAGAAGTCGAGCTTCCTCGAGGTCGCCTACCTGCTGATCTACGGCGAGCTCCCCACCGAGACCGAGCTCGAGGCCTTCACCGACAACATCCGTCGGCACACCCTCCTGCACGAGGACATGCGCTACTACTTCGAGGCGGTGCCGCACACCGCGCACCCCATGGCGGTGCTCTCGGGCGGCCTGCAGACCATGTCCACCTATTACGAGAGCTCGCTCGACACCACGGTGCCCGAGTTCGTCGAGGTGAACACCATCCGTCTGCTCGCGAAGCTCCCCGTGCTCGCGGCCTACGCGCACAAGAAGACCATCGGCCAGGCGTTCCTGTACCCGAAGAACGAGCTCGGCTTCGTCGAGAACTTCCTGCGGCTGAACTTCGGCAACAAGGCCGAGCCGTACATCATGAACCCGGTTCTCGTCGACGCGCTCGACAAGCTCCTCATCCTGCACGCGGATCACGAGCAGAACGCCTCGACCTCGACCGTGCGCCTCGTCGGCTCCACCGGCGCCAACATGTTCTCCTCGGTCTCGGCCGGCATCAACGCGCTCTCGGGCCCGCTCCACGGCGGCGCGAACGAGGCCGTGCTCGACATGCTCGCCCAGATCCGCGACTCCGGCCAGAGCGTGCAGACCTTCGTCGAGAAGGTCAAGCGCAAGGAGGACGGCGTGAAGCTCATGGGCTTCGGACACCGCGTCTACAAGAACTACGACCCCCGTGCCCGCATCGTGAAGGAGAGCGCGGGTCGCGTGCTCGAAGAGCTCGGGGTCAAGGATCCGCTGCTCGGCCTCGCGCAGGAGCTCGAGCAGATCGCGCTCGAGGACGACTATTTCAAGGAGCGCAAGCTCTACCCGAACGTCGACTTCTACACCGGTGTGATCTACAAGGCCATGGGCTTCCCGACGCGCATGTTCACCGTGCTGTTCGCGATCGGCCGCCTGCCCGGCTGGATCGCGCAGTGGCGCGAGGCGCGACTCGATCCGCAGACCAAGATCGGTCGCCCGCAGCAGCTGTACACGGGGTCGCCCGAGCGTCACCTCGACCGCTAGCCGGTGCCGGGCGTGCGCATCGTCGTCTCGGGGACGCACGCGAGCGGCAAGAGCACGCTGATCTCGGACTTCGCGAGCGCGCATCCCGAGTACGCGATACTCGGCGACCCGTTCGACGGGCTGCTCGACGAGTTCGAGGACGCGGGGCCGGCGAGCTTCGCGGCTCAGCTCCGGGTCTCCGCGTCGCGTCTGCGGCACGCGTCGGAGGCGAGGCTCATCGCGGAGCGCGGACCCCCTCGACTTCGTTGCCTACCTGCTGGCTTGGAGCGAGCTCGGTCGCGGCGGCATCGGATCCGAGGCCGTCGCCTCGGCCGCGCGGATCGCCGCCGACGCGATGGAGACGGTCGATCTGCTGATCCTGCTGCCGGCCGCGGGCATCCGCGTGCCCGAGGACGAGGATCCCGAGCTGCGCGCGGCGATGCAGGATCAGCTCTTCGAGCTCTGCGACGACTCCGAGCTGGTCGGCGCGGCGCGGGTCGTGGAGCTCGCCGGCGACCCGGTGACTCGGCTCAAGCGGCTCGAGGAGCTCGTCGCGGGGTGAGCCCTATTCGGTTCAGAAGGAGATCCGGCCTGGTAAGGACGGGATCGCGAGGATCCTCCTTCTGAGACCGAATCTCCTTCTGAAGTCGAATGATCGCGGGCGCGTAGAACGTCGCGTGGGAACGAACCCCTACGCGTGCAGCGCCGCGTTCAGCTCGATGCCGGTGCCCTCGCGCGGCAGCGCCTCGACGGCGCCCGTGCGGGAGTTGCGGCGGAACAGGAGCTTCGCGACGCCGGAGAGCTCGACGGCCTTGACCTCGACCGGCTCGCCCTGGGAATCGACGGTGCCCTTGGGGAGCACGACCTTGGTGCCCGCGGTCACGTAGAGGCCGGCCTCGACGACGCTGTCGTCGCCGATGGAGATGCCGATGCCGGAGTTCGCGCCGAGCAGTGCGCGCTCACCGATGCTGATGCGCTCGGTGCCGCCGCCCGAGAGGGTGCCCATGATGGATGCGCCGCCGCCGATGTCGGATCCTTCGCCCACGACGACGCCCTGCGAGATGCGCCCCTCGACCATCGAGGTGCCGAGCGTGCCGGCGTTGAAGTTGACGAAGCCCTCGTGCATGACGGTGGTGCCCGGCGCGAGGTGGGCGCCGAGGCGCACGCGCGACGTGTCGGCGATGCGCACGCCCGCGGGCACGACGTAGTCGGTGAGGCGGGGGAACTTGTCGATGCCGACGGCGCTGAGGCCGGCTCGGCGGAGGGCGGGCAGCTTGGCCGCGTAGCGCTCGGGCTGCATGGGCCCTGCGGGGGTCCAGGCGTTGTTCGGGAGCGCGCCGAAGATTCCGTCGAGCGAGATCGTGTTGGGCTGCACGAGGCAGTGGGAGAGGAGGTGCAGGCGCAGGTAGGCGTCCTCGGTGGAGGACGGCGCGGCGTCGAGATCGATCTCGAGCTGCACGATGCGCAGCTCCACCTCGCGGAGCTCGTCGCGTCCCTCGAGCGCCTCGAGCTCGGCCGGTGCGATCCAGGGGTCGCGGGATTCGGGACGGGCGCCGAGCTGCGGCGCGGGGAACCAGGCGTCGAGTACGGTGCCGTCGAACGCGACGGTGGCGAGGCCCACGGCCCAGGCTGCACGGGAAGTCGTCATGTGACCAGGGTAGCGAAGCCGGAGGGCCGGCACGGCGTAGGCTGGATCGGGTGAGTGATATCGCCCTCGATCCCAGCCTCGGTTCCGTCGATCTGACCCGTCAGCTCTGCAACATCTTCTCCGTGTCGGGGGAGGAGCGCGCGATCGCGGACGCGGTCGAGGCCGTGCTCGCCGAACGCGCGCCGCACCTGACGGTGACGCGCGACGGCGACACCGTCATCGCGCGCACCGAGCTCGGCCGGGAGCGTCGCGTGGCGATCGCCGGGCACCTGGACACGGTGCCGGTGAACGGGAACCTGCCGGTGCGCGACGAGCGCGACCCCGAGACCGGCGAGGCGGTGATCTGGGGGCGCGGAACGGTCGACATGAAGGCCGGCGTCGCCGTGCAGCTCGTGCTCGCGGTCGAGCTGGACGATCCCGCGGTCGACCTGACCTGGATCTGGTACGACCACGAGGAGGTCTCGTCGGATCTGAACGGCCTGGGGCGCGCGCTGCGCAACCGCCCGGAGCTGTTCGCCGCGGACTTCGCGATCCTGGGCGAGCCCTCGAACGGCACGATCGAGGGCGGCTGCAACGGCACCATGCGGGCCCTCGTGACGTACGTGGGCAAGCGCGCGCACTCCGCGCGCAGCTGGATGGGCGTGAATGCGATCCACCGCGCCGGCGCGGCGCTGGAGCGTCTGGGCGCGTTCGAGGCCGAGCGCGTGCTCGTCGACGGTCTCGAGTACCGCGAGGGGCTCAACGCGGTGCGGATCTCGGGCGGGGTCGCGGGCAACGTGATCCCGGATCGCTGCGAGATCGAGGTCAACTACCGGTTCGCGCCGAGCAAGGATCTCGCTGAAGCCGAGGGCGTGATCCGCGAGTTCTTCGCCGATGCGGACACGGTGGAGATCGTGGATCGGGCGCCCGGCGCTCGTCCGGGGCTGGATGCGCCGCTCGCGCAGCAGTTCGTCGAGGCGGTCGGGGCGCCGCCCGTCGCGAAGCTCGGGTGGACCGACGTCTCCCGTTTCTCGGGGCTCGGAATCCCCGCGGTGAATTTCGGCCCGGGGAATCCGCTGCTGGCACACGCGGACGATGAGCGGGTCCCGATCGCGCAGATCGAGGCGACGGAGCGGGCGCTGCGCAATTGGTTGAATCGTTGAGTATGACAATCCGATTTCCTTTTGGCATCGGTGCTCCGCGATAATAGAAGCGTAGGGGGAAATCCCTTTTCCACTCACTCGCAGAGGAGGCGTCATGGCGGCAATGAAACCGAGGACCGGAGACGGGCCGATGGAAGCGGTGCGCGAGAGCCGCGTCATCGTGGTCCGTGTCCCGCTCGAAGGCGGTGGCCGCCTGGTGGTCTCGGTCAACGACACCGAGGCCGCAGAGCTGCGCGACGTGCTCAGCTCCGTGCTCGACGGCTGAGCGCCCCACGGACACCGGAACGGCCCCGGCGAATCATCTGATTCGCCGGGGCCGTTCTTCGTTCGCGGGATCGCTCAGCCGTCGAGGCGGGTGAGCGTCAGCAGGCCGTCGCCCGAGGGGGTGAGGACCGGTACGATCGCCGCCGATTCTGCGACGGTCGCGAGCAGGTCGCGCAGCACGTGCGTGGCCTCGTCCCGCGCCGCGGGATCGGTGACCCGGCCGCGCGAGAACGCGCCGGGGATCACGACCGTGCCGCCGGCGCGCACGATGGTCAGGGCGTGCTCCAGATACTCGAGCAGGCGCTCGGGCTCCGCGTCGATGAGCACGAGGTCGTAGGCGCCCAGGTTGAGGCGGGGCAGCACCTGGGCGGCATCGCCCTCGATGAGGCGCAGCCGGGCCGCGGCGATGCCGGCGCCGGCGAACGCGGCTCGGGCCTGGCGCAGGTGCTCGGACTCGATCTCGATCGAGGTGAGGGTCGCCTCGGGGACGTGGCGCAGCAGCGCGAGGCCGCTGACTCCGACGCCGGTGCCGATCTCGCAGATCGCGCGGGCGCCGCTCATGACCGCGAGGCCCGAGAGCTGCGCCGCGACGGCGCGGCTGACCGGCTCGATGCCGAGCTCGAGCGACAGGCGGCGTGCCCGGACCTGCGCATCGGTCTCGGTCGGGTACTGCTCCGCATACTGCCAATTGCGTTCGAGACGGCTCACCATTCCTCCAGCTTCGTTCGGGCTCGGGGCCCTGCTGTCAAGAGTAGGGCCGCGAGGCCCGAGAACTGCGCGAACACGCGGCTGAGCACAGTACGATGGGTGGTTATGGGCCTGACGATCGAAAAGATCCTGGTGATTCTCGTGATCGCCATGTTCGTGCTCGGTCCCGAGCGCCTGCCCGGCTACGCGAAGAAGCTCGGCGAGCTCACCCGCGGGGTCAAGCGCATGGCCGACGGTGCGAAGGATCGGCTGCGCGAGGAGATGGGTCCGGAGTACGACGACGTCGACTGGAAGCAGCTCGATCCGCGTCAGTACGACCCCCGTCGCATCATCCGCGATGCCCTGCTGGAGGACGAGCGCGAAGCGCGCGCCGAGATCCGTCGCTCGCAGACCGAGGCCGCGCGCACGCCGCGCGTCGGTGAACTGCATCCCGACGGAACGGCGGTCGGCTTCCACTTCGACGACGAAGCCACCTAGGCCGTCGCCGCCGGGTCATCCGGTGGGCGAGATGCCGAGCGAGCGCCCGGCCAGGCTCTGCGGGCGGACCGAGAGCACCGATGCGATGCGCAGCACCTCGCGCGCGGCGGGATCCTCGGGCAGCGCGATGACCGCCGGCGAGCCCGCGTCGCCGCTCGCCCGGAACTCGGGACTGAGCGGCACGCTGCCGAGCAGCGGGACCGTGCCGTGCTCGTCGTCGCTCAGGCGCGAGGCGACGAGCATGCCGCCGCCCGACCCGAAGAGGTCGAGCACCGAGCCGTCGGGCTGGGCGAGCCCGGCCATGTTCTCGACGACGCCGATGACGCGCTGACCGGTCTGACGGGCGACGAGCGCGCTGCGCACGGCGACGTCGGCCGCGGCCTCCTGCGGGGTCGTCACGACGAGCACCTCGGCGTGGGGGAGCAGCTGGCCGAGGCTGATGGCGATGTCGCCCGTCCCCGGAGGCAGATCGAGCAGGAGCACGTCGAGGTCGCCGAACCAGACATCGCGCAGGAACTGCTCCATGGTGCGGTGCAGCATCGGACCGCGCCACGAGACGGCGGTGGATCGGGGATCCTGATCGCCCAGGAACATGCCGATCGAGATGACCTTCACGCCGTGGGCCACCGGGGGCAGGATCAGGTCGTCCACGCGGGTGGGCGACTCGACGCGGCCGTCGCGGCTGAGCCCCAGGATACCGGGGATCGAGAATCCGAACACGTCGGCGTCGATGAGGCCGACGCGCAGTCCCTGCGCCGCGAGCGCGACGGCGAGGCCCGCCGTGAGGGACGACTTGCCGACGCCGCCCTTGCCGCTCGTCACCGCGATCACGCGGGTCAGCGAATCGGGGCCGAACTGCTGGGGCCGCTTGGCACGGTCGCCCCGCACCCGCTCGGTGAACGCGCGGCGCTCCTCGGGCGACATGACGCGCACCGAGACGTCCGCGGAAGCGATCCCCGCAGTGGTGCCGGCGGCCTCGTGCACCTCCGACTCGATGCGCCGGGCCGCGGGGCAGCCCGCGATCGTCAGGGCGATGCCGACGTGCGCCGCGCCGTCGGGGGAGACGCGCACGGAGTCGACCATGCCGAGCTCCGTCACGGGGCGGAGGATCTCGGGGTCCTTGACGCGGTCGAGCGCGGCCCAGACGGCGGCCTCCGCGGGAGAGGCGTCGGCTCGCGCGCCGGGCTCCCGATCCCGGGGATCCTCGGCGGTCATCGCGCGTCGGCCCGTCCGGCGTCCCCCGTCGCGTCGGCGTCGCGGTCTTCGGCGTCGTCCTCCGCGGCGAGCTCGGCGAGCAGCGCGCGCAGCTCGGCGCGGACGAAGTCCCGGTCGGGCAGATCCTTGATCGCGAGCCGCAGCGCGACGACCTCGCGCGCGAGGAACTCGGTGTCGGCCAGGTTGCGCTCCGCGCGCTGCCGATCCTGCTCGATCTGCACGCGGTCGCGGTCGTCCTGGCGGTTCTGCGCGAGCAGGATCATCGGCGCCGCGTAGGAGGCCTGCAGCGAGAGGATGAGCGTGAGGGCGGTGAACCCGAGCGCGGCGGAGTCGAAGCGCCACCCGTCGGGTGCGACGGTGTTCCAGATGAGCCAGGCGAGGCAGAACACGCTGAGCAGCAGCAGGAACCACGGCGTGCCCATGCCGCGGGCGATGCCCTCGGTCCAGCGGCCGAACACCTCGTTGTTCGAGACGTCGCGGTCCCGCGCGACGCGGCCGCCGGCCGCCCGCGGGGCGTCGAGTCCCGCGGTGTCCTTCTTGCGGAACCAGATCATCGAGCGGCTCCGTTCCTCGGGTGCGGCGCTTCGTCGTCGGCGTGGCGCCAGTCGTCGGGCAGCAGGTGGTCGAGCACGTCGTCGATCGTGACCACGCCGACGAGGTGGTCCTGCTCGTCGACCACGGGCAGCGCGACGAGGTCGTAGCTGGCGAGGCGCCGGGCCACCTCGGCGGCGCTCGCGCGCACCGGGATCGCCTCGATCTCGGTGTCGAGCAACGCCGAGAGCCGCTCGTGCGGCGGGAACCGGAGCATGCGCTGGAAGTGCGCCATGCCGAGGTACTCGCCGGTCGGGGTCTCGTAGGGCGGGTGGGTGACGTAGACCGCCGAGGCCATCGCGGGCGGGATCTCGGCGCGACGGATCATCGCGAGACCCTCGGCGACGCTCGCCTCGGCCGAGAGCACGATGGGGGCCGGGCTCATGAGGCCGCCGGCCGTGTCCGCGTCGTACTCGAGCAGCCGGCGGACGTCCTCCGCCTCCTCGGGCTCCATCAGGTCGAGCAGTTCCTCGCCCTCCGCCGCGGGCAGCGCCGAGATGAGGTCGGCCGCGTCGTCGGGCTCCATGCGATCGAGCACGTCGGCCGTGCGCGCCGGGGGCAGCAGTTCGAGCAGCGCCAGCTGGTCGGCCTCGACCATCTCCTCCAGCGCGTCGGCGACGAGTTCGTCGGGCAGCTCCTCGACCACCGAGAGCATGCGGGGCTGCGGCAGCTCGAGCAGCGCCTCCGCGAGATCGGCGGGCTTGAGATCGACGAGGGTCTGGATCAGGAGCTCGGCCGACTGCGCGGCCGAGGGATCGGTCGGGAGGCGCACATCGGCCCACTTCACGATGCGGGCCTCGCCGCGCGAGAAGGTGGAGGCCGGCTTGGAGGTGCGGACGAAGAGCTCCGAGACGATCCACTCGCCCGAGCGGGTCCGGTCGATGGCCGCGTCCTCGATCACCGCGTCGCGGCCGCCCTCGACGAGCTTGACCTCGCGCCCGATCATCTCGGCGATCATGCGCGTCTCGCCGCCGCGCTGCTCGAAGCGGCGCACGTTGATGAGCCCGGTCGCGATGATCTGGCCGGCGCCGATCGAGGTGATGCGCCCGATGGGCACGAACACGCGGCGTCTGCCGGGGATCTCGACGATCAGGCCGACCACGCGCGGTGCGCTCGCCGCACGGTAGACCACCAGTACGTCGCGCACCTTGCCGATCCGGTCGCCGACGGGATCGAACACCCCGCGTCCGGCGAGGCGGCCTACGAAGATCCTCGAACTGCTCACCCCTCTACGGTAGTGGGCCGGGCTCCGGTTCGGGGCACCCGGAGCCGAACGCTCAGGACCAATCGATCGGTTGAGGCGGACGGGGCCTCGGCATCCGAGGATGGGAGCATGCACGGATCGACGGAACGGATCTCCCGGAGGGGCCTGCTCGCGGCTTCGGCGCTTGCGGTGCTGCCGCTGCTCGGCTGCGCGCCCGAGAGCGGGACGCCGCGTTCCGGGTCCGCGACGGCGTCACCCCGGCCGACGCCGGATCGCAGCGCGACGGAACTCCCGGCGCCCGCGCGACGGGCCCTGCTGCTGGCCTCGCTCGCGCACGAGGACGCCGTCGCGGTGATCGATCCGGCGGTCGAGGGCGAGGCCGGGATCACCCGCATCCGGGTGGGCGCGGCGCCCTGGGGCGTGGGCGTCTCGCCGGACGGCGGGACCGGGTACGCGGCCACCGCCGAGGGGCTCGCGGTGATCGACCTGCGCACCGCGAAGCGCTCGGCGCTCGTGCCGTACCAGCACCCCGCGCCGCGGATCGGCTCGGGGGAGTACCGCCCGGGCGGTCTCGGCCTCGCCGTGTCGCCCGACGGCACCCGCGTCTTCGTCGCGGTCGGCACGGACGAGCCGCGGGCCCACCTGGAGGTCTTCGACACGGCGAGCGGCCGGTTCGCCGGCTCCGCGCGGGTCGGCGGGCGTCCGTTCGACGTGCTGGTCGCCCCGGACGGATCCTGGGCCGCGACCGTCGACCACGACACCTTCTCGGTGACGGTCGTCGACGTGCGGACCCTGGCGGCGCAGGAGCACCGGATCGCGCCGTTCGGAACCGAGGGCGGCCTCGCCTCCTGGGAGAAGCCGCACTACGGCGCGGTGGACGCGGACGGGACGATCCTGCTCCCGGTGCAGGGGAAGACCGTGGTGCGGCTCGATCCGCGCAGCGGACGGACCGGGAACGCGCTGCGGAGCCGTGCGAACTCGCACGCGCACGGCACGGTCCGCGACGGCCGCCTGCTGGTGACCGTCGGCACGGGCGCCTTCGGCAACGCGACCGGGGAACCCAACCTGTCGGTGCTCGATCTCGACAGCGGTGCGGAACGAGTCGCGCCGCTTCCGGTGCCGCACGAGACGGTCACGGTCTGGCGCGACGCGGAGGACGAGGCCTGGGCAGCCGTGGCCGGCGGTAACACGCGGGAGGCCGGCTGGGACGGGAACACGCACGTGCGGCTGCGGGACCTCCGGCAGCGGCGGCAGCCGGTCCCGGGATATCCGCAGGCGGTGGTCGCGTTCGCCGCCCGCTGAATCGGTTCGGCGGGGGATTCCGCAACCTCAGAGGCGGGAATGGGAGAATGCACTCATGAGCAGTCCCAATCCGAGCGCCGCGCGCCGAGCCCTTCTCATGCCGGAACTGCCGACCGGCGAGGTGGTTTCGACCTATGAGCACTACGCCGATGCGAAGCACGCGGTGGACCTGCTCGCGCGCGCCCGTTTTCCCGTCGCCGAGGTATCGATCGTCGGAAACGGCCTGCGCAGCGTCGAGCGCGTGACCGGTCGGCTCACTTACGGTCGCGTCGCGATGGTGGGTGCTTCGTCGGGAGCATATCTCGGCGTATTCCTGTCGATCCTGCTCTTCATCTTCCAGCCCGAGAACGCGTCGATCTTCGGCGTGTTCATCGCTGCGATCGTGATCGGCGCCGGCTTCGGAATGCTCTTCGGCGTGCTCTCCTACGCGATGAATCGAAATCGCCGCGACTTCTCCTCGGTGTCGCAGATGGTCGCGACGCGGTACGACCTGATCACTTCGGCGGAGCTGGTCGGGGATGCCCGGCGCGTGCTGACCTCCCCCGAGAACGCGGAACGGGGATAGCGGATCCCGCTATCCCCGTTCTCGCTGCGCTGCTGCGCTGAGGCGATTCAGCCCTGGGCGGCCTCGTAGATCGCGAGGAGCTTGCCCGGGATGCGTCCGCGGTCCGGCACCTCGTGGCCCTGCTCGCGCAGCCACTCGCGGACGGCGCTCGCGTTCGAGGAGCCGCGCGAGGAGCGCTGCGCGGTGCGGCCGCGAGCTGCCGAGGAGGCCTTGCGGGCCACCTTGACGAACGGTGCGAACGCCTCGCGGAGCTCGGTCGCGTGGGCCTCCGAGAGATCGATCTCGTACGCGGTGCCGTCGAGCGAGAAGCGCACCGTCTCTCCTGCGCCGTCCGTCAGTTCGGTGCCGTCGAGGTCATCGACGAGGATCTCGGTGATCCGCTTTGCCATTGCTGTCTCCTTCGCGAATGAAATCCGGTCTTCTCCGGATCCCTCGCGGCAAATATAGCCGAGATCCCTGAATATTGCGCATTACTTGAAATGTAATCTAGATCCCTGACGGACGTTAGGAATTTCGCGCCCCACGAACCCAGCTTTCGACCTCGTCCGCGGTGCGCGGGATTTCGGAGGAAAGGTTTGCGCATCCGTTTTCGGTGACGACGATATCGTCTTCGATTCGTATTCCGATACCGCGGAATTCCTCCGGCACGGTGAGATCATCGGGCTGGAAATACAGGCCGGGTTCGATGGTGAACACCATTCCCGGTTCGAGTACGCCCTCGTAATAGTGATCGCGTCGCGCGGCCGCGCAATCGTGCACGTCGAGGCCCAGGTGGTGGCTCGTGCCGTGCACCATATAGCGGCGGTGATATGCGGGGGCATCGTCGCCGGAATCCTCGGGCAGGAATCCCCATTCGCGGGTGCGTCGCTCGATCACGGCCATCGCGGCGTCGTGCACCTCGCTGAACCGGATCCCGGGCCGGACGATCGCGCGCGCGGCGTCGGCGGCCTCGAGCACGGTCTCGTAGACCTTCCGCTGCACGGGCGAGAACGTTCCCGAGATCGGAATGGTCCGAGTGATGTCGGCGGTGTAGAGCGAGTCCACCTCGACGCCCGCATCGAGCAGCAGCAGGTCGCCGTCGCGGACGACGCCGTCGTTGCGCATCCAGTGCAGAGTGCAGGCGTGCGCGCCGGAGGCGGCGATGGTCTCGTAGCCGACGGCGTTGCCGTCGAGCCGAGCGCGCAGGTTGAAGGTCCCCTCGACGACGCGCTCGCCCCGGGTCTCGGTGACGGCGCGATCGAGGCCCGCGAGCACGTCGTCGAAGCCGCGAGCCGTCGCGTCGACCGCGAGCTGCATCTCGCGCAGCTCGTACGCGTCCTTCACGAGTCGCAGCTCGGAGGTCGCGCGGTCGAGCTCGGGATCCTCGAGGGTCCGGTCGCCGTCCGCGGCCGCGAACTCGGCCAGGTGGGCGGTGCGCAGACCGAGATCGGTCGAGACCTGGGCGAGCGACGGACGCGCGCCGATCCAGAACTCGCCGATCTCGGGATTGGCGAAGAACTCCTCGGAGTCGCGACCGGCGCGCTCGTTGAAGTAGAGCGTCGCCTCGTGACCGTCGGCTGCGGGATCGAGCACGAGGATCGCGCCCGGCTCGCTGTCCGTGCCCCAGCCCGTCAGGTGCGCGAAGGCGCTGTGCGGGCGGTACGGGTAGAAGGTGTCGTTGGATCGCTGCTTCGCGGCACCCGCTGCAATCACGAGACGCTGCCCGGGGAACTGCGCGGACAGGCGGGCACGGCGGTCGCGGGCGAACGCTGCGGACTCGCGCGATTCGGGCTGCTCGTCGGCGCGCTCGGCCCAGCCCGACATGATGTAGTCGAGGAACGCTTCGGACTTCGGCGTCGTGCTGCGGTTGCTGTTGTCGATCTCCACCTCGTGGGTGGTCTGCTCGGAAGAGGTCATTCTGCAATCCTCCCACTTCGCGCCCTCGCGCGGGCACCCCCGAATATCAGCTCGCGAGCGTAGCGTGAGCCGTATCGGGCCCGCCCGGACCCGATGGAGCGAAGGGAAGATCATGGCCACCTACGATGTTGCGGATCGATCGGCGATCGTCACGGGAGCGGGTTCGGGGATCGGCCGCGCGGTCGCGCTGCTGCTCGCGGAGAACGGTGCGAAGGTGGTGGTGCAGGACCTGAGCGCGGAGGCCGCGGACGCCGTTGTCGCCGAGATCGTCGGTGCGGGAGGCACCGCGGTGGCCGTCGTCGGCGACGCCTCGGCCACGGGGATCGTGGACGAGACCGTGCTCGCCGCGGAATCCCTCGCACCGCTGCGGATCGGCGTGAACAACGCTGGCATCGGCGGCGCCATCGCACCCACCGGTGCGTACACCGACGCCGACTGGGAGAAGGTCGTCGCGGTCAACCTCAACGCGGTGTTCCGCGGCACCCGCGCGCAGGTCGCCGCGATGTCGGCGAACGGCGGCGGTTCGGTGGTCAACCTCGCCTCGATCCTCGGCAGCGTGGGCGCCGCGTACTCGCCCGCCTACGTCGCCACCAAGCACGCGGTCGTCGGCCTCACGAAGACCGCTGCGCTCGAGTACGCGACCTCCGGGGTCCGGGTGAACTCGGTCGGACCGGGGTACATCGATACGCCGCTCCTCGCCGGTGCCGACGAGGCCGCGCGGGCGGCGCTCATCGCGAAGCACCCCATCGGCCGCCTCGGTCGCGCCGAGGAGGTCGCGCACCTGGTGGCGTTCCTCGCGAGCGACGCCGCTTCGTTCGTCACCGGCAGCTACCACCTGGTCGACGGGGGCTACACCGCCCAGTAGCGGCGGGCACTGCGTCGGGCGGAGCGGCCGCTCCGCCCGACGCCCGGCCACGGCCTACACTGGTGGGATGGCAGCACGGCGGGCGCGGGGCGGATTCGATCTGCACACCCACTCCACCATCTCCGACGGCACGACGCGGCCGTCCGCGATCGCGCAGGAGGCCGCCGGGATCGGGCTCGCGGGATTCGCCCTGACCGACCACGACACGATCGACGGCTGGGACGAGGCCCGGGACGCCGCTGCGGCCGCCGGCATCGACTTCCTCCCCGGCATCGAGATCACGAGCGAGCACGACGGGCGTTCGCGCCACCTGCTCGGCTACGGGATCGATCCGGGAGCACGCGCGGCCGAGCTGTTCGCGGCGCTCGACGAGGTGCGGCGCTCGCGCCTGCACCGCGCGCAGGAGATGGTGCGTCGGCTCGCGCGGGACTACGCGATCTCCTGGGCGGACGTGGTGGGCGACGGCGATGCGCGCACCGTCGGTCGCCCGCACATCGCGGACGCGCTCGTGACCGCCGGATACTTCGCGGATCGCAGCACCGTGTTCGAGCGCGTGCTGCACCCCGGCTCGCCCTACTACATCGGCACCTACGCCATCGCGACGCTGGACGCGATCCGCATGGTGCGCGAAGCCGGAGGCGCCACCGTGCTCGCGCATCCGGCCGCCACCCGCCAGCGGGGTCCGGTCACGGACGCGGAGCTGCGCCGGCTCGCCGGGGCCGGCCTCTGGGGCATCGAGCTGAGCCACCCCGAGAACCGGGAGAGCTGGCTGCCGCCGCTCGAACGGTCCGCCGAGGCCATCGGTCTCGAGGTCACCGGGGCGAGCGACTACCACGGCGCGGGCAAGGCGAACCGGCTGGGGGAGCGCACCACCGCCGAGGAGGCCGTGGCGCGCCTGCGTGAACGGCTCGCGACTCCGCGCTGAGTCACGGGGCCGCGCCGCGGTGCGGCGCTGAGTCGCACGAGAAACGGCGGTGAGCCGGACCCGAAGGCCCGGCTCACCGCCGTTTCTCGTGCG
>NZ_LAYO01000021.1 GCF_000980875.1 Leucobacter sp. Ag1
GGCCGACGCGGCGGCGTTCGCCGTGTCTCCGGCGTCCGCGTCCGCCGCCGCGGTCGCGGCGGCCTGCGCGGCGGCTCCCGACCGGGCGGTCGCCGAGGCAGAGGCATCGACCGAGGCCCGCGCGAGCGCGGATCCCTGCGCTGCGGCCTTGGCCGAGGCGTCCGAGGCGGCGGAAGCCACCGAGGTCGCGTCTCCGTACGCCGCCGACACGGCCGAGGCCTGGGCGGCGATCCGGTGGTCGCCGTCCGCCTGCGCTGCGGCGGCGGCCGACGCCGAGGCGTTGGTGTTCGTATCGGAGTTCGCCCGGCTGAGCGCTTCCGACGAGGCGTCCGCTGCCGCGGTCGCCGTGGCATCGGCTGCGGCAGTGGCGGATGCGGTCGAGGACGCCGAGGCGATCGCCGCGGCGTCCGCCGACGCGTTCCCGCGCGCGTTCGCCGCGCTCGATGCCGAGGCGTTCGCCGCGGCGGAGGCCTGCGAGTTCGCCGAGGCGACCGCCGCGGCGCGCGCCTGCGCGCTGGGTCCGGAGTCCACGTTCGCCGATGCCGTGGTCGATGCGTTCGCCCGTGCCGCGTTCCGTGCGGCGGCGGTCGCGTCTCCGTTCGCCGCCGCCGAGGCGGTGCTCTGCGCATTGGCGTACGCCGAGGCGACGGCCGCGGCGACGGCGTCGGCCGTGCCGTTCCCATCCGCGCGCGCCGAGGCCGCGGCCGATGCGGAGGCGTTCGCGTTCGTGTCTGCGGCGGCGACCGATGACGCCTGGGACGAGGCCATGTCCGTCGCCGAAGCCTGCGCGGCGGCCGAGGCGTTGGCGTTCGCCGCCGACGACGCCGAGGCGTTCGCGGACGTCTGCGTATCCGCCGAGCCCGCCGCGGAAGCCGAGGCCTGCGCCGCCGCGTTCTGCGCGGTCGTCGCCGTGCTCGAGGCGTTCTGCGAAGCGTCCGCCTGTACCGAACCCGCCACCCGGGCCGCTGCCGAAGCGGTGGCGTCCGCGGCGGCCGAGGCGATGCTCGTCGCGTCCGCGAAGGCCGCGGCCTGCGCGGCGGCGCGAGCCCGAGCCTCGGCGGAGACGTCGCCCTGCGCCGAAGCTGCGGCCGATGCCGCGGCGTTCGCATCCGCTCGGGCGGCGGATCCCGCCGATGCGGAGGCATCCGGGTCCGCGTTCGCGTTCGCCGTCGCGTCGGCGTCCGCTGCGGCCGACACCGAGGCCTCGCTCGATCCGTTGCTGCTCGCAGCAGCGCGGGCCGCGGCCGCGGAGTTGCCCTCGGCGGCCACCGAGGCCGAAGCGCGGGAGTCGCTCTTCGCGTCGCTCACGCCAGCGGCGGTCGCGGCCGCCCGAGCGCTCGCGTTCGACGTGCTCGTCGCGTCGGCGGACGCGTCGCTCGACGCGTCGGTGCTCGCCGCGGCCTGCGCCGCCGCTTCGGCGTCCGCTCGGG
>NZ_LAYO01000010.1 GCF_000980875.1 Leucobacter sp. Ag1
AATAAATCATTTGATGGCGGATCTATCCGTCTGTCGGGAACAGATGTCAATAACAGATCTGTTGTTCCAAATTCGGGACTGAAAAGACAGTCGTTTAATTTGGTCGGACTTTTTGAACCACTCAAAGGTTTGACGATTGATGCGCGTTACAACATGATTTTGGAGCAGGTCAAAAATCGTCCAATGGTTTCTGACGGTGCAGGAAATGCCAATTACAACGTTATGTTTTTGCCAACGAGCATTAATGTCAATGATTTGAAGCCATGGAAGGATGGCAATGGAAAAGAGATACTCTATAATTCAGGCAATGTGTATGCGACCAACCCTTGGTTTGCTGCAAATGAGTTTATCAATAACACCAATCGTGACCGCTCCATAGCCTCTGTTACGGCTAAATATACGATGGGCAACGGTTTGTTTGTTCAAGGAAGAGCGGGACGGGATGGCTATACTGATCATTATAAAAATGTATTGCCTTCTGGTACGGGTTATTATGAAAATGGTAAAATCGCTGAACAAGAAACCAAATTTGCGGATATTAATGCGGATGTTTTGGTTGGGAAGTCATTCACTTTCGGAGATTATACCCTGACGCCTAATCTCGGAGCGAGTTACAGAAATACTAAAATCAGACAAACGACAAATTTGGGTACCGACTTCGCGATATTCGGTGTTTACAATATTTTGGATGCAAAAAATAAATCGGTAGCGTATCTCGAAAGCGAATCGGAGACACAGTCTACTTACGGTACCTTAGAATTTGCTTATAAAGATGTCGCCTATCTGACAGGTAGTTTGCGCTCTGACTGGTTTTCTACGATAGCTACTCCGGGAGTGGATAATAAATTGAACTCGGTTTATCCAGCAGTTTCGGGATCATTTATCTTTTCAGAATATCTAAAGCCATCGTGGTTGAGTTTTGGAAAGTTGAGGGCAGGTTTTGCTCAGGTAGGGCAGGCAACAGATCCTTATCAAACCTTGCTAACCTATAATTTTAGAAGCGAGGTACTCAACGGTCAACCGTTAGGGGTTATTAACAATGTGAATATCCCGAACTCTTCC
>NZ_LAYO01000003.1 GCF_000980875.1 Leucobacter sp. Ag1
TTTATTGCATTCGAAGGTGTATACGAAAACAGTGAAGTCTGGATCAATGGGCATTTCTTGGGAAAAAGACCCAATGGTTATATCGGATTCGAATATGAGCTTTCCCCTTATTTATACTGGGATGGTAGGGACAACCTGCTTTCAGTAAAAGTAAACAATAAGAATCAGCCCAATTCGCGTTTCTATTCGGGTTCGGGTATCTATCGTGATGTTAAATTAATCAGCCGAAATCCAGTCGCCATAGGCAGCAACAGTACCTTCATAAGGGCTGGGCAGCTCAGCGAGAAACACGCTGTCGTGGATCATAGCCTCGAAATTGAGCATAGCCCTAAGGCATCTAAAAATATGATGTTGTTGACAGAGGTGCTTTCAGCTCAAGGTGCTGTTATAGCGAGTAAACGTACTACGTTGAACGCCCTCAAGGCAGGTCTGCATCCCCTCGATCAGCAGATAGTCCTCGAAAATCCCATCTTATGGGGTATCGAAAATCCCTATCAATATACAGCAAAGATTAAACTTATTGTTGATGGTCGGGTTGTAGATGAACAGCTTACGAAATTTGGCTTACGTAATTTTAGCTTCGATCAGCAACAGGGCTTTATGCTCAATGGGAGGCCGCTTAAAATCCGTGGGGTCTGTTTACATAGTGATCTCGGCGCTTTGGGCATGGCATTCAACCGATCTGCAGCATTACGTCAGCTTCGCATCATGAAAGAAATGGGGGTGAATGGAATACGGACATCACACAATCCTGCGGCGCCAGCGTTTTTGGACCTCTGCGATAGCTTGGGTTTTGTTGTGATGAGTGAAAGCTTCGATGTCTGGAATGGGCGTAAAAATCCCTATGACTATCATTTATATTGGGACGAATGGTACAAGCGGGACTTTGTTGACCATATCAAAAGGGACCGGAATCATCCGTCGCTGTTTATATGGTGCCTGGGCAATGAAGCGCAGGAGCAATGGCATTCCAAAGCTGATGGTGCAGCGATTCCGATTGCGCTGGCAACAATCGTCGATAGTCT
>NZ_LAYO01000099.1 GCF_000980875.1 Leucobacter sp. Ag1
CCGCCCCTCGCACCGGAGCACGACGTCGCCGGGCTTCCCGGCGGGAGCGGGGTCGCCGGGATCCGGATCACCGCCCATGATCATGCGGGCCAGCGACTCCACGGTGGCGGCCTGCCGCCGGATCACGGGTTCTGTGACCCCGGAACGGAGCACGGTGATCTCGTCGGCGACGCGCACTACCTCCGCGGGCGTGTGGCTGATGAAGATGACGGTCTTGCCGCGGCCCTCGGCCTGCAGGATCCGGCCGATCACCTCGTCCTTGTCGAGCGAGTGCGCGCGGTAGACGATGTGCTCGATGTTGGCCTGCATCTGGCCCTCGTCGGGATCCGTCGCGCGGATGTGGATCGGCTTCGACATGAAGCGGCGCGCGAGGGTGACGATGGTGCCGGGCATGGTGGCCGAGAACAGCATGGTGTGCCGCGTCGCCGGGGTCTTGGCGAAGAGCTTCTCGATGTCGGCGAGGAAGCCGAGGTCGAGCATCTTGTCGGCCTCGTCGAGCACCATCTCGCGCACGTTGCCGAGGTTCAGCAGGCGCTGGCTCGCGAGATCGAGCAGACGGCCCGGGGTGCCGACGACGATCTGGGCGCCGGCCTTCAGCTGCTCGATCTGGCCCTCGTAGGCCTTGCCGCCGTAGATCGGGACGACCGTGGCCCCGCGGTTCTTCGCGGCCAGCTCGAGATCCTCGTAGACCTGCACGCACAGCTCGCGAGTCGGGACGACGATCAGGGCCTGCACGCCGGGCTCCGGGTAGGTGCCGATGCGCTGCAGCAGCGGGAGGCCGAAGCCGAAGGTCTTGCCGGTGCCGGTCTTGGCCTGGCCGATGATGTCCTGGCCCGAGATCGCGAGCGGGATGGTCTGCTCCTGGATGGGGAAGGCGTCGACGATGCCTTCCCCTGCGAGCGCGTCGACCATGTCCTGGTCGACGCCGAGTTCGGTGAAAGTGGTCACGTGCGTCCTGTCTCGTGGGATGTCGGCTCCGCGCTGATTCGACTCTTCCGAGCGGAGCACGCTGCCGCTCCGCGGCGGCAGCAGTCTGATTTGCGTACGGCGACCAGTCTATGCCGGGGCCGGGCTCCGACGCCGGTACACTGACGGGGTGTTCGAGTGGATCCGTAACCTGCGCAAGTCGTCTGCGCCCGCACGCAAGATGCGTACGCGGAGCGAATCCGACGAGGCGGTGCGCGTCGAGCTCGCCGAGTTCGCCCCCGGGATCCTGCCGTTCCTCGGCCTGACCGCGTACCTCCAGCTGGAGCTGTACGAGGCGGCGACGCGCGGTGTCTCGGGCGCTGCGACGCTCGAGGCGAAGGAGGTGCTCGCCCGGGTCGCGGGCCAGACCCTCGCCAAGCACCAGCGCTTCACCGATGAGATCCGGCGCCGCGGCAAGGAGGCGCACACCGCGATGCAGCCGTACAGCTCGGTGATCGACGCCTACATCGAGCGGATCGACGTCGCCGACTGGCATCAGCACGTGCTGTCGCTGTACCTCGTCGGCGGTCTGTTCGACGGATTCTTCGCGAGCCTCGCGCACGGGCTGACCGATCCCTATCGCGGCGAAGCCATCGAGATCCTGGAGGACGACCCGGGCCGGGTCGCCCTGCGCGAACTGCTGGCCGCCGAGATCGCCGCGGACCCGAAGCTCGCCAACCGGCTCGCGCTCTGGGGCCGCCGCCTCGTGGGCGACACGCTGCTGGTCTCCCGGGCGGTGCTCGGGCTGAGCGAGCACCGCGAGTTCATCGCGAGCGAGGTCGAGCCGGTGTTCACCGAGCTGATCGCCGATCACATTCGACGGATGGACCGGCTTGGGCTCACGGCCTGAGCGCACCGGGATCCCGCTCGTCGCGGCCGGCTCGCCGCACGAGGGGCAGCTGCGGTGCCGGTACTTCGTCGCGGGCGAATGCCGGTCCTGCGCGCTGATCGAGACCCCCTACGACACGCAGCTCGCCGACAAGCAGGCGCGCTGCGCCGAACTGCTGCCCGGCGTGCCGCATGACGCCTGGCTGCCCGCGTTCACCGCGGGCGATCGCGGCTTCCGCAATCGGGCGAAGCTCGTGGTCGGCGGACGGCGCGGCCGGGTCACGCTCGGGATCCTCGGGCCCGACGGGCGCGGCGTCGACCTGCGCGAGTGCGCGATCCAGTCGCCCGGCATCGCCGCGGTGATCCCGCGGCTCGCCTCCCTGCTCGACGGGACCGGGCTGCCGCCCTACTCGGTACCCGAGCGGCGGGGCGAACTCAAGTTCGTGCACGTGACCGAGGCGCCGTCCGGCGAACTGATGCTCCGCTTCGTGGTGCGCAGCGAGCGCGCGCTGCGTACGCTGCGCGACGCCCGTGACGCGATCCGCGCCGCCGTGCCGAACGCCGCGGTCATCTCGGTCAACCTGCTGCCCGAGCACAAGGCGGTGCTCGAGGGCGAGCACGAGGAGCTGCTGCTGGGATCCTCGCTGCGCATGGGGCTCGGCCCGATCGATCTGCACCTGCTGCCGCAGAGCTTCTTCCAGACCAACACCGCCGTGGCGCGCGAGCTCTACGCCCAGGTCGCCGACTGGGTCGCCGAGGCCCGGCCCCGGTCGCTCTGGGACCTCTACTGCGGGGTCGGCGGGTTCGCGCTGCACTGCGCCGAGGCCGAAGCCGCCGAGGGCGCACCCGCGGCGCGCGAGGTCGTCGGGGTCGAGCTGACCGAGGCGGCCGTGCGCTCCGCCCGCAGGAGCGCACGCGATGCGGGACTGCACGCGCGGTTCATCGCCGCGGATGCCACGGCGTTCGCGCTCGACGGCGGGGTCCCCGCCGGCTCCGAGCCGATGCCGGAGCTCGTCGTCGTGAACCCGCCCCGGCGCGGCATCGGGCCGGAGCTCTCCGACTGGCTCGAGCGCTCCGGCATCGCGAACGTCGTCTACTCGAGCTGCAACCCCGAGTCGCTGGCGCGCGACCTGGAGGCCATGCCGTCCTACGCGGTGCGCGAGGGCCGCCTGTTCGACATGTTCCCGCACACGAAGCACCTCGAGGTCGCCGTCCGCCTCGGGCGACGCTGACCGCCTCAGCGCAGGGCGAGCGGAGCACCGAACGCGGGTGAGCCCCAGCGGCCCGGGCGGCGCAGCACCGCGGAGACCAGATCGATGCCCGCGTCGCCGACCTCCGCCACGCACACGAGCAGCGACAGGGTGGGGTAACCGTGCGGGCGATTGTCGCGGATGATCGCCCGATCGTCCGTCGGCCCCAGCTCGGCGCTGCGGGCGAGCAGCGAGATCCAGCGCTCCCGCCACTCGGGGAACGGCTCGGATCCGGACCCGGAACCCTGCTCGCGCAGCGCGGAGAACTCCGGCAGCCAGTGGGCGATCCGCGCGGTCGCGCGGTCGTCCACGCCGTCGTGGGCGAGCATGTGGACCCCGGGGGAGAGCCGCGCCCGTCGGAGATCGGACCCGCCCCACTCGGTCACGCGCGCGCCGGCGGTCGACACCTCGACGAGGCTGAACGCAGCGGTCCCCGGCGGGTCGGCGGGCTCGATCCCCGCGACCGCATCGAGCACGATGCCGCCGCGGGAAGCGAGCGGCGCCGCTCCGCGCGGACGCACCGTCTCACCGCGGTTGAGGATCACCGCGAGCCGCGCCGCACCGTCGCCCGGTCCGGCGCTCGGCCCCACGGCCGCGAGCCACGCGCCGTTCGCGCGTCGATCCCGCACGCCGACGACGCCGGGCCGCTCCTCCGGCCACCACTCGCCGGGAGGATCCCACGCGCGCTCCGGATCCTCGTCGCGCACGGCCAGCAGACGGATCGGCGCGTCCGCGCGCGTCGGGACATCGAGGATCACCGTGCACATGGCGACGGAGTCTAGCGCGGGATGGAATGATGGCACTCATGAACATCGTTCTCGGAGTCACCGGCGGGATCGCGGCGTACAAGGCGGTCCTGCTCGCGAGGCTGCTCGTCGAGGCGGGCCACGAACTGCACGTCGTCCCCACCGAGGCCGCGCTCCGCTTCATCGGCCGGCCCACGTGGGAGGCCATCAGCCGCCACCCGGTGACCACCTCCGTGCACGAGGACGTCCCCGAGGTGCGTCACGTGGCGCTGGGCCAGCGGGCGGACCTCGTCATCGTCGCCCCCGCCACCGCGAACACCCTCGCGCGCATGACCGCGGGGCTCGCCGACGACCTGCTCGGCACCACCCTGCTCGCCACCCGCGCGCCCGTGCTCGTGGCACCCGCCATGCACACCGAGATGTGGGAGCACCCGGCCACGCAGGACAACATCGCGATCCTGCGCTCCCGGGGCGTGCACTTCGCCGGGCCCGAGCGCGGCCGGCTCACGGGCGACGACAGCGGGGTCGGACGCATGAGCGAGCCCGAGACGATCCTCGCCCAGGCGCTCGCCCTGCTGGAGGGCGCGCCCGCAGGAGCGCCCGCACCGCACGCCGAGGCGCCGGAGCCCGAGCGCAGCCCCGCACCGCCCGCGACCGTCGCGGCGACCGCGGTACCGAGCCCGGCCGAAACGGAACCCGAACCCGAACCCGAACCGCTGCAGGCGACGCCGTCCCGTCACGACCTCGACGACGTCCGCGTCCTCGTCACCGCCGGCGGAACCCGGGAACCCATCGACCCGGTCCGATTCATCGGCAACCGATCCAGCGGCAAGCAGGGCGTCGCGCTCGCCGCCGCGGCCGCGGACCGCGGCGCTAAGGTCGTGCTGCTCGCGGCGAACGTCGAGGCCGCGGTGCTGGCCGACGTCTCGGAGCGCGACGACGTCCGAGTGGTGCCGGTCGGCACCGCGGCCGAGCTCGAGGCCGCGGCCCAGGGCGCGGCCCCGGGCGCCGACGCGGTGATCATGGCCGCGGCCGTCGCCGACTACCGGGTCGCGGAGGTCTCGGACTCCAAGCTGCGCAAGGAGGACTCGGACGCCCCGCCCGTCCTCGAACTCGTCGAGAACCCCGACATCCTCGTCGGACTCGTGCGCGCCCGGCACGACGGCCAGGTGATCGTCGGCTTCGCCGCCGAGACCGCCGAGGACGCCGACGAACTGCTGGAGCGCGGGCGCCGCAAGCTGGCGCGCAAGGGCGTCGACCTGCTCGCCGTCAATGCGGTCGGCTGGGTGCAGGGATTCGAGTCGGCCGAGAACGCCGTGCAGGTGCTCGACGCGGACGGCCGGATGGTGCGCGAGATCGGCGGGAGCAAGCGCGAGGTCGCCGAGGCGATCCTCGACACGGTCGTGGACGAACTGGCGGCCGCGCGCCGGGAGTGAATCCCATGCGCGCGGCCGCCGGTCGATCGCGCTCGTGAGCGCCGGGTCAGGGGGTCAGCTGACGAAGCCGACCTTGCGCCCGGTGTCGCCGCCGATCTCGACGTAGGCGATCGCCGCCGCGGGCACCAGGTACTGGCGGGACTTCGCGTCGGTGAAGCTGACGACGGACTTGCCGCCCTCGAGCGCGGCCTCGACGGCGGCGTGCAGATCGGCCGCCGACGCGTCGGTCTCGAAGCTGATCTCGCGCGGGGACTGGATGATGCCGATGCGAACTTCCACGGGGGCCTCCTGAGTGAGTGGTCTGATGGCTCCGGACCGAGCGACGCGCCGACCGGGCCGCCGGTGCTCGGGCACCGGATCTGATCCGAGTCTATGGCGCGCCGCCGGGCCGGGACCCGGTTGGATGCCGCCGTTCGCTGTCGGCGCAGGACCCCGCGGACGCCGCTCACCGGGGTTCGAGCCGCAGCGTGTCGCGCGTCGTCGCCGACACCGCCGCGGCGCTGAACGCCCAGGGGCGCGAGCGGACCGCGGCCCAGTCCCCGGTCTGATCGGTGTAGTGCGGATGGAAGGCGTGCCCGCTGGCGCCCGTCAGGTGGATCCACTGCGACGCATCCCAATCGGACACGTCGACGACCATGCGCATCGAAGGCACCGTCGACGTCTCGTAGCCCTCGTCGAGCCCCCAGCCGGTCGCGTTCACGACCCCGGACCCGCCGCCGACCGGGAACGGCCCGCGGTTGAACAGCGCCTCGATGGGTGCGATACCGCTCTTGCCGAAGGTCCCGCTGCGCAGGGTCAGCGCGTGCAGCTCGCCCCAGTTCCAGTGCGACGCGTCCGAGCCCTGCGCCCGCACCAGCTCGGCGTACGCCTCGTTCGCAGCGCGCTCCAGCAGCGCCTCGCGCGAGGTGATCCCGGCCTTCGCGTTCCGCCACCACCGGGATCCCGGATCCCGCAGCTGCTCGGCGAAGAACACGGCGAATCGCGACTGATCGTCCCGGGGGATCGCGGTGGACCCGCCGCCCACCATCAGCGCCGTCACCCGGTTCCAGAGCACGTTCGCGAACGCGGCGACGGGGGAATCCGCGCGGTTCTGCTCGTCCCAATCGCGGAGCCCGTCGAGCGCGGCCTGCACCTTCGGATCCTCCACCGAGATCCCCGCGTAGGCGCGCCGCAGCGAGGCGGCGGCGGGCATCCGGTCGTCGGCCTGGATCTCCCGCAGATCGTCGGCGGTGATCGGCCCCTCCGCGATCTTCCGGTCGAGCAGGGCCGTGATCCGCGCCGCGCGGTACCCGTAGTCCCAATCCCTGCTGAGGAAGTAGGGGTACGAGTCGGGGACGATCGCGTTGTTCGCCGTCACGATGTACCCGGCGGGCGGGTTGTAGCTCCGCGGCAGCTCCTCGAACGGGATGAAGCCGGTCCAGTCGTACGCGCTGTCCCAGCCGGGCTGCGGGAGCCAGCCGTCCCCGGCCCCGCGGATCGGCAGCCGGCCCGGCGCCTGATACCCGATGTTGCCGTCCACATCCGCGTAGATCAGGTTCTGCGCGGGCACATCGAACTTCTCGGCCGCCGCACGGAAGTCGTCGTAGTCCTCCGCCCGATCGAGCCGGAAGATCGCCTCCGCGGTCGTCCCCGGATCGAGCGCCGTCCACCGCAGGCTCACGGCGTACTCGCCGGAGAGCCGATCCGTCCCGGCGCCCGGCGCCTCCGCCCGCTCCGTCGATCCGGTGCCCCGCCCGATCCGCGGCGTTCCCGCGATCGCGGTGAAGTCATCGGTCAGACCCGATACGACGGGGCCGTGCCCCGTCGCACGCACCTCGAACTCGACGTCCGGACCGCCCGCGACCTTCAGCGTCTCCCGCCGCGTCTCGAGCGGGTGCAGCTTCCCGTCCTTCCAGTACCGATCGCCGTCGATGCGCTCCACGTACAGGTCGGCGACATCGGTCGTGAGATTGGTGAAACCCCACGCGACGCGCTCGTTGTGCCCGATCACGATCCCCGGCAGCCCCGAGAAACTGAACCCGGCGACCGCGAACGGGCAGTCCGGACCCACCGTCGAGCAGCGCAACTGCATCTGGGTCCAGACCGACGGCAGTGCCGCGCCCAGGTGCGGATCGTTCGCGAGCAGCGGTTCGCCGGTCGCCGTGTGCGCGCCCGACACCACCCAGGAGTTCGAGCCGATGCCCTCGCCCTGGGCGCCGATCAGCGCATCCACCGTCGCGATCGCCCGCGCGGTGTCCTCCGACAGGCCCGCGGTACCGATCGGTCCGGTGGCGGACGCGGGGGACCCGGCGGATGTGGGGGACCCGGCGGATGCGGGGGACCCGGCGTTCGCGGGGGACCCGGCGTTCGCGGGCGATGATCCGCTTCCGGTCCTGTTCTCGATTCCGCTCCCGTTCCCGACGATCGTCGGGTGCTCCGAGAACGGGTACGGCGGGTAGAGCTCGGCCAGGCTCTCGGGATCGAGCGTCCGCGCGAGCAGCGCGCGCGTCGACTCCTCGTCCACGTTGGTGCGCAGATCCCACGCCATCGCCTTGAACCAGGCGACCGAATCGGCCGGGGTCCACTTCTCGGGTGCGTAGCCGGGGCTCTGGAGGTCGAGCACCGCGTACTCCAGCGACAGGTCCGCACCGGATCGCTGCGCGAGGTAGGCGTTGACGCCGTCCGCGTAGGCCTCGTAGTAGGCGCGGACCTCCTTCGGCAGGTCGCGGACCTCCTGCTCGGCGATGCGGTGCCAACCGAGCGTGCGGAGGAACCTGTCGGTCCCGACCTGAGATTCGCCGAACAGCTCCGCGAGTCGGCCGCTGGTCAGGTGGCGGCGGAAATCCATCTCCCAGAACCGATCCTGCGCGTGCACGAAACCCTGCGCGAAGAACAGGTCGTGGCCGGTGTCCGCGGTGATCGTGGGGATCCCGCTCGCGTCCCGCTGCACCGTGACCGCGCGGTCGAGCCCCTCGGCGGGCAGCGTCCCGGTGGTCTGAGGGAAGGACCGGGCGACGGTCCAAGCGCCGAGGCCCGCCGCGACGAGCGCGATCACGACGAGGGCCGCGAGCACCCATCCGAGCGCCCGGAGCGCGCGGCGGGGCCTGCGACGCGCCCGACGCTCGGTGCGCGGTGCCGGTGCTGCTGCGGCGTGCGTCATTGCGAAGACCTCCGGTGGTTCGAGGGATCCGGTCCCCGTAGTCTGCCACGGGCTGGAACTCTGTCGGCCGCCGACTCGTGCTCGGAGCGTCGATGTCGGGGGCGCTCACTAGGCTTGCCGCATGCCCTCCTTCGACCCATCCCAGTCGCGCGTGCTCGCGCTCGACCGGGCTCGGCACGCACGCATCCTCGGGGCTCCGGGCAGCGGTAAGACCTCGGTGCTGATCGAGGTCGCGGTGGGCGAGATCCGCGCCGCGACCGACGCCGCCGATCGGGCGGGCGAGGGCGGATTCTCCCTCGACCGGGAACTGCTGGTGCTCACCGCCGACCGGCGCGCGGCGGGGCGGCTCCGCTCGGGCATCGAGGACCGCCTGGGCCGACCGATCGAGTCGACCCCCGCGCGCACCTTCACGGCCTTCGCCTTCGGACTGCTCGCCAAAGACGCAGCGTCCCGGGGCGCGCCGGCGCCCCGCCTGCTGACCGGAACGGCGCACGACGAGGCGATCTCCGCGACCATCGAAGACCCCGCGATCTCGGCGTCTGCCGAGGTGCGCGAGCTCATCGGCGTCGATGCGGTGCAGAGCCCGGCGTTCCGCGCGGAACTGCGTGAGCTGGCGCGCATCGTCGACGACTTCGGCTGGGACTCGGAGGCGCTGTCGCAGCGCATCGTCGACGCCGCGCGCGCGAGTGCCGGCGAACGGGTCTCGCGGGCGCCGGATGCGGCGCTCGCGTCCCGGTGGATCGCGGCGCTTCGCCTGCTCGTTCCGGTCGAACGGCGGCTCGCCGTCGAGCACCCCGGGGAGCGCTCCGCGAGCGGTCTGCTCTCGGCGGCCGCCCGCGCGGTGCGCGAGTCCGGCGTCGAGTTCCGGGCGCCCAAGATCGTGCTCGTCGACGACGCTCAAGACCTCGGCGAGGGGCAGCTGGCGCTGCTCGCAGCGCTGGCCGACCGCGGCGCGCGCATCTGGGTCTTCGGCGACCCCGACATCGCGACGGCCGCGTTCCACGGCGAGAGCACCGAGGTGCTCAGCGATCTCGCCGGGGCGCTCCGACGCGCGGGCGCCCGCGCCGAAGCCGCCCCCGAACCGCAGACGGTCGTGCTCGAGCTCGTGCACCGCCAGACGGCGCCGCTCCGCGCGTTCGTCGCGGGCCTCAGCGGGCGCATCGGCGCGGCCGGCGTCGGAGCGCAGCGTGCCGCGATCGCGGCTACCGATACCGCCGCATCGGACGGCGCCGAGGCGGGCGACGGCCGGATCGCCTTCGCTCGGGCTTCGACCACGGCCGAGCAGATCGGCGCGGTCGCGCACCGGCTCAGGCGCCGCAGACTCGGACTCGACGGCATCGCCGCGGTGCCCTGGGACCGCATGGCGGTGCTCTGCCGCAGCCGCGGCGAGGCGACCCGGGCGGCCCGGGCGCTCGCCGGACTCCAGGTCCCCACCGATGTCGGCGCGGGCGGCATCGTCCCGGGGGAGCACCGCATCGTGCGGGAGCTGCTCCGCCTCCTGCAGCATGCGCTCGGCATCTCGGATCTCCGACCGGCCGAGATCCTCGACATCGCCGGAGGCACCATCGGCGGGCTCGACCCGGTGGCTCTGCGCCGACTGCGCGCGGGCCTCTCGCTGCACGAGCGCCGTCGGGCGCGTGCCGACGACCGGCCGCCCGAAGCGATCGAGGGACTCGTCGCCGAGGCCTTCGCGTTCCCCGGCGATCAGCCGCTCATCGACAGCCGCGGCGGGCGCGTGCTGCGGCGCATCGGTCTCATCGCGGCCGCGGGGCGGGGGGTCGCCGAATCCGGCGGCACCGCACGCGAGACGCTGTGGGCGATCTGGGAGCGCACTCGGCTCTCCGAACGCTGGCAGGAGGACGCGCTGACCGGTCGCGGCATCGTCGCCGATGAGGCGAACCGATCGCTCGACGCCGTGCTGGGGCTCTTCTTCAGCCTGCAGCGCCACGAGGAGCAGGCGAGCAGCCAGCCCGTGGCCGAGCTCATCGAGGCGCTGCTCGACCGGGCGGTTCCCGAGGACTCGCTCGCTCGGCGCAGCGAACGCAGCACGGTCACCGTCACCACCCCGCAGGGCGCCGTCGGCCGCGAGTTCGACGTCGTCTGCGTGCTCGGTCCGCAGGACGGCGCCTGGCCGAATCTGCGCAGCCGGGGCGCGATGCTGGGCACCGCGGCGCTCGAACGCTGGTTGCGCGGGGGGCCCGCGGAACCTCCGTCACGGCGGGAAACCCTGCACGACGAGCTCCGACTGTTCCTGCAGGCCTGCTCCCGCGCTCGCACCGAGCTGCTCGTGCTCGGCGTCTCCGACGACGAGCAGCATCCGAGCCCCTTCTTCGGGTTCGGGGCCGCGCACGAGGTGCCGACCCCGCCGAGCTCCCGGCTCACGCTGCGCGGCTCCGTCGCGCAGATGCGGCGTCGTCTCGAGGACGATCCCGCGGACGCGGTGGCGCTCGCGTCCCTCGCCGCTCTGGCCGACGCCGAGGTCCCGGGCGCTCGCCCCGACGACTGGTACGGCGTGCTCCCGCCGAGCACGGACGCGCCGCTCGTCGATCTCGGCGGAGACCCCGACGCGGTCGTGCGGGTCAGCCCCTCGCAGCTCGAGCAGTCCGAGCAGTGCCCGCTCGACTGGGTGGTGTCGCGGCTCGCGGGCCCCGACGGCGGCGCGAGTTCCGGGCTCGGCACTCTGCTCCACCACGCGATGGAGACCGCCGAGACTCCCGACGTGGATGCGCTGATGGACGCGGTGCTCGCCGAGTGGGACCGGCTGCCGTTCGAGTCGCAATGGCAGTCCGAGCAGGGACGGCGCACGGCCCGGGCCATGGCGACCGGGCTCGCCGACTACCTGGCGCAGTTCACCCGCTCCGATCGCGAACTGATCGACAGCGAGGCCCGCTTCGAGGCGCGCATCGACCGCGCGCTGCTGGTCGGCTCGGCCGACCGGATCGAGCAGACCACCCGAACCGACGGCGGGGTCGAATGGTCCGTCGTCGACCTCAAGACGGGCCGATTCCGCCCGAGCGCCGCCGACCTCGCCGAGCACGCGCAGCTGCAGGCCTATCAGCTGGGAGTCATCATGGGCGCGTTCGCGCACGAGACCGACGCCGTACCCGCGGGTCTGCCCGGCAACGGAGGTGCACGGCTCCTGTTCGTGCACCCGAAGGCCGTGCGCGCCGGAACGACTTTCACCGAGGCCGGGCAGGAGCCGCTCGACGCGGACGCCCAGCGCGCGTTCCGCGAACGCGTTCGCGCAGCGGCAGGGGTCATGGCGGGCGACCGTTTCACCGCGCGGGTCGAGCATCACTGCAGCGATCCGCACCGTCCCGGATCCTGCGCGATCCACATTGTTCCGGCGGTGAGCCACTCGTGAGCCCGCAGCCGCACACGCATCCCGAGGGAGGCGAACCGGTCGTCCCCGTGTTCGCCCCCCTCCGCATCGCCGAACTCCTCGCCGGCCCCGACGGGCAGGTCCTCGCGCCGACCGCGGAGCAGCGCGGCGTGATCGAGCACCCGCTCGCGGGCAGCGCGCTCGTCATCGCCGGCGCGGGCAGCGGCAAGACCGAGACCATGGCGAACCGCGTGGTGTGGCTCGTCGCGAACGGCGTCGTCGCACCCGAGCAGATCCTCGGCCTCACCTTCACCCGCAAGGCCGCCGGCGAACTCGGCGAGCGCATCTCCCGCCGTCTCGCCGGATTCTCCGCTGCCCTCGACGACGCGGAGGAGCGCGGCCTGCTCGCGCCGCCCGAGTCCGCGCGTGCGGCCGCGCTCCGCGAACAGCTGTCCGACGGCTTGGACCTGCCCAGCGTGAGCACCTACCACTCCTTCGCGGCATCGGTGGTGCAGGAGTTCGGCGCCTCGGCGGGACTGGCATCGGACGCCGCGCTGATCGACGAGGCCTCGGCCTGGCGGATCGCCCGCGAGGTCGTGCTCGCGAGCGACGATCCCGACCTGCTCGACGACGATCGCTCGGTCGCGCAGCTCGTCTCGCAGGTGCTGCGCATGGATCACGAGGTCGCCGACCACCTGACCTCGCTCGAACGAGTGGACCTGGTGATCGACGAGTTCGCTCGGGTCGTCGAACTGCCCTACTCCGAGAAAGAGGTCGGCAAGCCGCCGAGCGGCAAGGTCTACGCGCCGGTGCGCGACGCCGTCGCCGATGTGCGTTCGACGGCGCTGATCACCCGCCTGGCGCGCGCCTACGCCGAAGAGAAACGCAGGCGCGGCCTCATGGAGTTCTCCGATCAGCTCGCACTGGCGGTACGGATCCTCGACGCCGCACCGGACGCGGTGACGGCCCTGCGCCGTCGGAGCCGCGCCGTGCTGCTCGACGAAGTGCAGGACACCTCGGTCGGACAGACCCGATTGCTGTCCCGGATCTTCGCGGGACTCCCGGTCATGGCCGTCGGCGACCCGCACCAGTCGATCTACGGCTGGCGCGGGGCCTCCGCCGAGGGCCTCGAATCCTTCCACCGCGATTTCCGCGGAGCGGGCCCCGAGCGCGCCGCGACCCTCACCCTGTCGACCAGCTGGCGCAACCCGGAGCTGGTGCTCCGCGCCGCCAACGTGCTCGCCGGCCCCCTGCGGTCGGAGGCCGCGATCGATGTCCCCGAGCTCGCGCCGAGGCCCGGCGCGCAGGAGGGGACTCTGGAGGTCGCCTACCCCGAGACGCTGCACGAGGAGCAGGCGGCGCTCGCCGATTGGATGCGGGATGCGCGGTCGGCGCACCGCGAGGCGACGGGCGAGTGGCCCACCGCAGCGATCGTCTGCCGCAACCGGCGGGTCATGCCCGCCCTCGCGAGCGCGCTCTCGGATCGCGGCGTGCCGAACCGCATCGTCGGCGTCGGCGGCCTGCTGACCACACCCGAGGTGACCGACCTCGTCTCCACGCTGCGCTGCCTCTGGTTCGCCGACGCGGGGAGCGAGCTGGTCCGCCTGCTCGGCGGCCCGCGATTCCGCGTGGGCGTGGCGGACCTCGGCGGGCTCGTCCGGGCCGCGCGCTGGTTCGCGGAGCGCGACGTGGCGCATCAGCGCATCGACGACGCCGACCGCAGCACGGGCGGCGTGCTGCCCGACCCCGATCAGGCGTTCACGACCATCGACGCGGTCGACGAGATCGCGGGGCTCGCCTCGCTCGACCACACCGCGCTGAAGGACATCAGTCCGACCGGACGGCAGCGGATCCGCGAGGCAGGCATCATGCTGCGGCAGCTGCGCCAGCTCGTCGGAGGCGCGATCCCCGAGCTGCTCCGCGCGGTCGAGCAGGCCCTGCGGCTCGACATCGAACTCGATGCCCACGCCGCCCGCGGTCACGACGGGGCCGCCTCCGCCCGCGCCAACCTCGACGCGTTCGCCGACGCGGTCGACGCCTTCCTCGCGGTCGATCGGGACGGCACGCTCCCCAGCCTGCTCGCCTGGCTCGAACTCGCGACCGAGGACGACGCGGCGGCGGAGCACGTTCCCGAGCCCGAACCGGGAACGGTGCAGCTCATCACCGTGCACGGGTCGAAGGGGCTCGAGTGGGACCTGGTGGCGATTCCCCGACTCGTGGACCAGGAGTTCCCGGGACGCGGACGCGACTCCAAGGGGTGGCTTCGCCCGGGCCAGCTGCCCGACGAGCTCCGCGGCGATGCGGCGGCGCGACCCGATCTCGCCTGGCGGATCGCGTCGACGCAGCAGGACGTGCGCGATGGGATCACCGGCTACCGGGAGGCACTGGCCGAGCGCTTCGCGGCCGAGGAGCGTCGCCTGGCGTACGTGGCCGTCACGCGCGCCGCGAAGCGCCTCTTCCTGAGTGGCTCGTTCTGGGGCGGGCAGACCCGCGCGCGCGGGGCGTCCACGTATCTGATCGAACTCGCCGATGCCGGGCTCATCCCCGCGATCGCCGCCGAGAGCGCCCACGAGAGCGATCCGAGCGCGTCCGAAGAGACGGTCCTCGAGTGGCCACTCGACCCGCTGGGCGCCCGCGCCGACGCGGTGCGTCGGGCGGCTAGGGCCGTCGAGGCACGCCTCTCCGAGGGCGGCGCGTCGGAGGGTGGCGGTGCGCCGGTCGACCCGATCGTCGAGCTCCTCCTCGCCGAACGCGAGCGGGCGCGCTCCGCGCTCAGCGCTCGGGCCGCCGGCACCGACGCGGCCGCTGGGACCGACTCGGCCGCCGGCACCGACGCGGCCGCCGATGCGGACGACCGCAGCGGGGACGACGCGGAGTTCGGCGCAGGTGTCGGCGCAGGCCGCGCCGCGACGGTCGAGCGGATCACCGCGTCGACGTTCCACGAGTTCGTCGACGAGCCGGAAGCCGCCGAGCGCGCGCGCCTCCGTCCGGTTCCGCAGCGCCCCTACCGGCGCACGCGCGTCGGCAACCGGTTCCACGAGTGGGTCGAGCGCCGCAGCTCCACGGCCGTGGGCACGCGGCTCACGCTGCCCGGCTTCGGCGACGGCGCGTTCGTCGTCGAGCCCGGGGAATCCGGGGTCATCGATGCCACGGGCTTCGAAGAGTCTGGCGAATTCTCCGACTCGTTCGGCGCGCCGGAGCTGCCCGACGCTGAGGTCGCGTTCGGCGCGTCCGGTGTGATCGGCGAGCCCGTCGAGTCCGCGGTCGTGCCCGTCGACGGGCACGACGATGAGGAGCGCGCGCTGCAGCAGCTCATCGCGAACTTCGAGCGTTCGGAGTGGGCCGAGTTGCAGCCCATCGCGGTCGAGCAGGAGATCTCCCTGCCGTTCGCGGGCAACCGGCTGGTCTGCAAGCTCGACGCCGTGTTCCGTCACGGGGACCGGGTCGAGATCGTCGACTGGAAGACGGGTCGGGCGCCGAGGGACGACGCGGAGCGGGAGACCCGGTTCTACCAGTTGGCGCTGTATCGGCACGCGTGGGCGAGCTGGACGGGCACTCCGCTCGACCGGATCGATGCCACTCTCTACTACGTCGCGGACGACGTGATCCTCCGCGACGAGCACCCGCTCGGTCTCGACGAACTGGAGCGGCGCTGGTTCACGGCTCGCCGCAGCCTCGAGGCGCGCCTGGACTGAGATCTGCGGCGCGAGATCGCCGGATTCTTGCGGCGGGGAAGGACCCGGCACCCGGCGGAGGTTCGCCTGGGCGGGTCACGCCGGGTCCGGTTCGGTCGAGTCGGGCCCCGCCCGGTCGGGCCCCGCCGAGTCAGGCGTCGGTCAGCGTTTGCGGGGCTCGTCGCCGAGGGGCTCGATGACGTCGGTGACCTGCTCGGAGGCGCCCTCGTCGGATGCTGCGGCCTCGCGGTCGGCGGCTTCCGACGGGTCGGCCGTTTCCGATGGGTCGGCGTGGTCGTGCTCGGACGGGTCCTGCGCGTCGGTGTGCGACTCGTCGGGGGTTTCGGTCGATGCTCCGGGTTCGGGATCGTTCGCGGTGCCGGGTTCGGTCGGGCGCTCGTCGAGCGGCTCGATGAAGTCGGTGTCGGCGTGGAACATGCGGTCTTCGTCGAGCGCTTCGAACGCGGCGGTTTCGGAGAGCCCGTCGGGTGCTTCGGGGGTCTCTTCGAGGAGCTGTGCGACTTCGGCGGTGCCGAGTCCGGTGCGGATGGGTACGGGGGAGGTCAGTTTGGTGAGTCGGTCGACCATTCGGTCGAGCATGGCGACGGCATCGCTGACGATCTCCTGGTCGTGCGCTTCGACTCCGTGCATGAGCCATTCGGCGACTTCGAGTTCTCGGTAGAGCTTGGCGCGTGCGCGGATCCAGCCGACGTGGCCGGTGTCGCTGATCGCGGCGTATCTGGCGAGGACGGATTCGAAGACTTCGTCGCCGGCGGCGAGGAGCCAGGCGAGGTCCGCGGCGGGGTCGCCGACGGCGAATTCGGACCAGTCGAGTACGCCGGTGATCCGGTCGTCAGCGACGAGGATCGCTTCCGCGGTGAAGGCGCCGTGCACCGGCGCGGGAGCGAAGTCCCAGAGCGCGGTGGATTCGAGTGCTTCCATCCACCGGTGGTGCACGGTCTCGGGCAGGAGGCGGGTGCGCTGGGCGCGGTCCACGAGCCGGGCGACTTGGGCGCGGACTTCGACGGCGTCCCGGACGGGGAGGCCGCCCTGCTGCACCAGTGCGGTCGGGAGCGCGTGGATCGCTGCGATGGTTTCTGCGATGGACTGCAGGAGGAGCGCGTCCGATTCGAGGTCCTCGACGTCGATGCGGGCTCCGTCGAGCAGCGTGGTGACGACCGCGCGGGAGTCTCCGGCACGGGTCAGGCCGAGCGTCTCGGGCACGGCGAAAGGCAGCGCGGCCCGCGCGCCTTCGGCGAGTGCGGCGAGGCTGAGCAGCTCGGCGGACTGGGCGACTTCTGCTGCGGGGGTGCGCGGCACGCGGACGAGCAGGTCGCGGCCGTCGCCGACGATTCTGGCCGACACGAACTCCCCGCTGCGATCCTCGTTCATGTCCAGTGCCGAGACGGTGAGTCCGGGCACCGCGGAGGTCGCGAGCGCGGCTAGGGTGAATGGGGAGCTGGCCATGCACTCAGCGTAGGCAGGCGGCGCATTTCGTGCCGTACGCCACGCGCATCTGCGGGGAGCTCACGGGGAAGAAAGGACGATCGGATGACCGCGACTCCGTTGCCGCCGCTCTCGAGCGGGACGCTCGACCGGGATGCTGCGACCCGCACCGATTCCGGGCTGCTCGCCGCGGCTTGGTCCGACCCCGCGGCGCGCCTGCTCGTGCTGCGCGGTTCCCGAGTGCCCGTGCTCGATGCTGCGGCGGACGGCGGCGCCCGGCTCGCGCTTTCGCCCGTCCGGGGCGCGTTCGGAGACGAGCACGCGTATCTGGGCCGCATCGATGGTGCACCGGTGTTCGTCGAGTTCGGCGCCGCCGATGACGGCGACACGCAGAGGGTCGGCGCCTCCGTCTCGTGGGTGAACCCGCTCGAACTGGAGGGCCTGCGCAGCGACTGCGAGCGAGAGCTCATGACCGCCGGCCTCGCTCTCGCGGCATGGCATCGATCGGCGGGCTTCTCGCCCGCGGACGGCCGGCCGACGCACCCGAGCTGGGGCGGATGGTCTCGAACCGATCCCGACGGAGCGCTGCTGTTCCCGCGCACCGATCCCGCCGTGATCGTGCTCGTCGAGCACGAAGGACGTGCCCTGCTCGGCTCGAACGCGCTGTGGGAGACCGGCAGGTTCTCCCTGCTCGCCGGCTTCGTCGATGCCGGCGAGTCCGCTGAGCAGGCCGTGGTGCGCGAAATCCGTGAGGAGGCCGGCGTTCCGGTCGATCGGATCCGATACATCGCCTCGCAACCGTGGCCGTTCCCGCGCTCGCTGATGCTCGGTTTCCACGCGAGCCTGCAGTCCGGCTTCGATCCGGAAGCCCTGGCTCCCGATCCCGAAGAGATCTCCGAGCTGCGCTGGTTCACGCGCGATGAACTGCGGACCCCTCCTCCCGGCGTCCGCCTTCCCGGCCCGCTCTCGATCGCCCGGTGGCTGATCGACCGCTGGGTGGACGAGGCATGATCCGAGAGGATCCGCTGGCCGGGCTCGATCCCGAGCAGCGCGAGGTCGCGGAGTGCCTCAGGGGACCCGTCGCCGTGCGCGCTGGAGCCGGCACCGGGAAGACCCGGACCATCACCCACCGGATCGCTCACGGAGTCCAGTCCGGTGCCTATGCGCCGGACCGGGTACTCGCCGTGACCTTCACGCGGAAGGCCGCGGGGGAGCTGCAGTCCCGGCTCAGAGCGCTCGGCGCCGAGGGCGTTCGAGCGCAGACCTTCCACGGGGCCGCGCTCGCCCAGCTGGGGCACTTCTGGCCGCAGCTCGTCGGAGGGACGGCGCCCCAGGTGCTGCCGGGCAAGGTCGCCGCGGTCTCGCAGGCGGTCGAGGCGATGGGTCTCCGTCTGCCGTCCGAGGCGCTGCGCGACATCGCGTCCGAGATCGAGTGGCGCAAAGTCTCGATGCTGAGTCTCGAACGATACGCCGCCAGGATCGACGAGCGCCCCGTGCCGCAGGGGCTCAGCGCGGAGCAGCTGATTCAGGTGCACGAGTCCTACACGGAACTGCTGGAGGCCCGGCGCCAGATCGACTTCGAGGATGTGCTTCTGCTGCTCACCGGCATGCTCGAGACCGAGCCGCGCGCCGCGGTGCACGTGCGCGAACGGTACCGCTTCTTCACCGTCGACGAGTATCAGGACGTTTCGCCGCTGCAGCACGCGCTGCTCAGGGTCTGGCTCGGAGATCGGAACGACGTCTGCGTGGTCGGTGACGCGAGCCAGACCATCTACGGCTTCGCCGGGGCGTCGAGCACGCCGCTGCTGCGCTTCGGCGCCGAGTATCCGGGGGCCCGCGAGTTCCGTCTCGAACGCAACTACCGTTCGACCCCGCCGATCGTGCAGACGGCGAACCGCCTGATGCGGGATCGACCCGGGGCGCTCACGCTGCGCGCGATGCGACCGGAGTCCGAGGGCGACGAACTGCCCCGCGTCGAGTGGTTCGCGTCCGAGCATGACGAGGCGGCTGCCGTCGCGGCTTCGATCAGAGCGAGCATCGAGGCGGGCACCCCGGCGTCCGAGATCGCGGTGCTCTCTCGCACGAACGCGCAGTCGGCCCGCGTGGAGACGGAGCTGGCGCACCAGGGCGTGGGCAGTCGCGTGCACGGCGGACAGCGCTTCTTCGACCGCGCGGACGTGCGTCAGGCGGTACTGCTCATGCGGGGTCAGGCGAAGGTCGCCGATCCGCGCCCGCTGTTCCAGGTGGTCAGCGATGTGCTGCGCTCGTGCGGATGGACCTCGCAGGAACCGGAGGGCGCGGCCCAGCGCGAACGCTGGGAGGCGCTCGGCGCGATTCTCTCCCTCGTCGACGAGATGCCGGCGGGAACCACCATGGACGCGTTCAGCGAAGAGCTGCTGGCCCGGCAGAAGGCTCATCATGAGCCCACCCTCGAAGCGGTGACCCTCAGCGCGATCCACGCCGCGAAGGGTCTCGAGTGGTCCCTGGTCCATGTGGTCGGTCTGAGCGAGGGGCTGCTGCCGATCGCCCACGCCGTAGACGAGGAGGACATCGATGAGGAGCGGCGTCTCTGCTACGTCGCCTTCACCCGAGCGCGGGACGAGCTCCGCCTGTCGGGTTCCGCCGCGGGCGCCAGAGCAGCGCGGATGCCGTCCCGGTTCCTTGCCGAAGCCGGCATCACGCTGACCGAGCACTGAGGTCCGTTCCGGTCGCGGCGAATCCGCGGCGCTGAGCGTTCCTTCGGGGCGTGTCCACGACGGTCTCGCTCAGCTCGCGGGATTCGAAGGAATGGCAGTCGCACGACGGGTGCGGGCGAGCCGGCCTCGGAGACGGGATCTCGAGAACCGCGCCGCGTCGGCAGGACAGGCGGAGTCCCTGAGCGCCTCCCGAGACCGGGGAGACCTCCCGTCGCGCGTCCGCGATGGCCCGGATCACCAGAGCGGCTGCGAGCTCGCTCGTCTCAGCCGTCTCGCTCGCCGGGACGGTCTCCCGAAGCTGGATCGCGAGGTCGACCTGATCCGGATCCCGATCCCGATCGTGCAGCGCGAGGCAGGTGATGCAGGGGGAGCCGTTCCCAGCGATCACCGGGCTGATCTCGACGCTCCGGTCTGAGAAGCGCACCGCCAGGTGCGGGATGCCCGTGGCGAGTGCGTGCTGCGAACCGGTGACCGGCCACCCGAAGCGCGAGAGGAAGACGACGAGGTCGGCCGGGGCCGCCGGCCCCCGTGCCGAGCGCTGCGGAAGCACGCGGCATCCGGACCGTTCCAGCATCGACCGGAGCGCTGCCGCGGGAAGGCCGTCGCCGATGAGCCTGACGCGCCTGGCGTTGAGCGGCATCTCTGACGGAGGCGGCACGGCGGAACCCGGACGCATTCGAGGCGCGGCAGGTACCAGGGCCTCTTCGAGCTCGGAGAGCAGCGCGGGGATCTGCTGCGTCGGAACCCCGCACCGCCGCGCCACCTGAGCGAGCCGGGAGCGGGGGACGGGCGCGCGGAGCGCGGCGATGAACCGCTCCACCCCGGCACCGAGGCCGTCGATGCGCGCGACCGGAGTGTCGAAACCTAGGCGGAGCGCTCCGCGGCGGTCGAAGCCGAGCGGCAGATCGGGGTCGAGCCGCACGTCTTCCGCGGGCTCGGTGTCGGGCGGGGAGGGGAGGTCGTACGCGGTGGAATGCATGCGGACCAGTGTGCGATCCGGGAGCGCGTGTCGCCCCGCTATCCACAGGAGCGTGAGCGCGGACGGTCGATCGCCGCTGAGCCCGACCGGTGTGCGGGGCGAAGTCCGACGGCTTCGGCCCCGCCGCACCGGCCACGGGGTTCAGACGGCAGGGGGCCGGGGCTCCTCATCGGGGTTCGCATCACCGTCGGAATCGTTCGCGGGAGACGCGGGGCCGTCGAGCCCCTCGAGTCCGCCCGCCAGCAGCTTCTGCAGTTCGCGATCGAACTCGTCGGCCTCCGGTTCCGGATCCCCGGCCAGACCGATGCGCTCGAGCAGGCGGGCCGGATGGTCGAGCTCCTCCGCGGTCGGCAGCAGGTCGGGGTGCGCCCAGAGCCCGTCGCGCGCGGAGATCCCACCGCGTTCGGCGACGAGACGCCATACGGCCGCGGCCTCGCGCATGCGTCGAGGACGCAGTTCGAGTCCGACCAGCGTTCCGAACGCGTGCTCCGCCGGGCCTCCGGTCGCCCTCCGGCGTCGGACCATCTCGGCGATGGCGTCGGCGCCGGGCAGGCGGGACACGGCATCGGCGGTGACCGCGTCCACCCATCCTTCGATGAGGGCGAGCGTGTTCTCGAGGCGCGCGTGCGCGGCCTCCTGCTCGGCGGTCTTCGGCGGGATGAGCGCGCCGCCGGCGAGCATCTCCTGGACCTGCTCGGGACGCTCGATGTCGAGCTCCGAGGCCAGCTCCTCGATGCGGTCGGTATCGATCCGGATCCCTCGCGCGTAGTCCGTGATGGCGCTCAGCAGGTGCTGCCGCAGCCAGCGCGCGTGGCGGAACAGCCGCGCGTGCGCGAGTTCGCGCACCGCGAGATAGAGCGTGACCGCCTCCGCATCCTGGTCGAGTCCTTCGGCGAACGCCGCGACCCCGCTGGGAAGGAGGGCACCGCCCTCTCGTCCGGGGCCGGTGAGGAGCGGGATGCCGATGTCGCCGCCCGCGCTGATCTCGCGCGAGAGCTTGCCCACGACGGTTCCGAGTTGCGTGGCGAACAGCGCGCCTCCGACGCTGCGCAGCATGGGTCCTGCGCCGGCGAGCGACTCGCCGAGCTCCTCGGGGAGCTGGGAGGTGAGCGCCTCCATGAGCGCCCGGGTGATGGATTCCGCGACCGGCTCAGCGAATCCCACCCAGGTATCGATGGTGGCCTGGACCCACTCGATACGGGTGATCGCCCGCGGAGCGTCCGGAGCCGCACCCACCTCGGTCACCTCGTCGAGCCAGAGTCCGGCGACGGGGAATGCGCGCTCCACCTGCGCGCGATCGCCCCCTTCGCCGCCCTCCGCGGCGACATCGATCGCGGTGCGGCGCGTGACGGACCAGTCGATCCCGTCGGAGGGCTGTCGCATCGCGTTCTGCAGCGTGTTCATGAGCCCCTGCAGGGCCTGCTGGTCGATGGGAAGCCCCGCCGCCGAAGCGAAGGCGGAAGGATCGATCCCGCCCGCGGGACCGTTCCCCGAGAGGAACTCGCGCAGCATGCGCTGCAGATCGTTCTGATCGTCAGGGGTGTTCTGCTCGTCTTCGGGCCCGCGGCCCTCGCCATCGTGCGAATCGGTGCTCATGTGCCGACCTCCTGGTGTTACCACAACGGTAGGGCAAGGCCCCCGGGATCGTCCGGGGAATCCGCGGTTTTCCCCGGGATTCCTTTGCGCCCACCGCGAACGTCCCCGGGCGGGCGGACCGTCATCCGTCGACGCTCAGTCCGCGCATGGGCTCGACGGGCTACTCTGGCGCAGTGCCCGCAGAAACCCCGTCCCACGCCGCAGAGCGAGCAGGCGCTCGCACCGGATCGCTCGCGTTCCATGACACCGATCTGCGCGGCCCCGAAGGCGGACGCCGTGGGCGCGCGCTCTTTTACGCGGTCGCGGTTGCGGTGATCCTCGTCCTCCTCGCCTCGGTGATCCCGTCGCCCTATGCGATCGAGCGTCCGGGGCCCGTCGTCGACACGCTCGGTACTGTCGAAGGCGGCGGAAAGGGCACGCCGCTGATCACGATCTCGGGGGAGAAGACCTACCCGACCTCCGGGACGCTCAACCTGTTGACGGTGACCCTGGTCGGCACGCCGCAGAAGCCGAACTCCTGGCTCTCCCTGCTGCCGGCGCTGCTCGACCCGAATCAGGAGCTGGTGCCACTGGAGCAGATCTACCCGAAGGGCACCACCGCGGAACAGCGGGACGAGGCCAACGCCGCCCTCATGACCTCATCGCAGGATCTCGCCACGGTGGCGGCGCTGAACGCCCTCGGCCGGAAGGTACCCGTCGAACTCGTGGTCGGTCGAGTCGTCGACGGCGGGCCGTCCGTGGGGATTCTCAAGGACGGCGATGTGATCCGCTCGATCGACGGGCGACCGGTGACGAGCCTCACCGAGCTCCGGGACGGACTGCAGCGGGCCGACGGCGAGGTCGAGCTCGTGATCGATCGGGACGGGACATCGCAGACGGTGCGCGTGACGCCGCGGGCGACGGACTCGGGATCCTCGCCGCAGCTCGGGATCCTGGCGGGATCCCGATTCGACATCCCGGTGAAGGTCCGGGTCGAGGTCGAGGGGATCGGCGGGCCGAGCGCCGGAACGATCTTCGCTCTCGCGGTCTACGACAAGCTGACGCCCGGCGACCTGACCGGAGGGCTGCGGGTGAGCGGCACGGGGACCATCGACGAGTCGGGCGCGGTCGGCGCGATCGGAGGGCTGCCGCAGAAGCTCGCGGGCGCGGAGCGCGCGGGGACCGACCTCTTCTTCTTCCCGGTGGCGAACTGCGCCGATCTGCCGAGCTCGCTCCCGAAGGGCCTGCGGGTGGTTCCGGTCTCGACCTTCTCGGAGGCGCTCGAGGCCGTGCAGGACGCCGCCGCGGGCAAGCCGACCCCGACCGTATCGGAGCGCTGCGCGGTATCCGGAGGCTGAGTGTCAGGGGCGACCGGTAGGCTGTCCGGAATTCAAGCATCTGCCCGATTTCGACCGGAAGATCACACGTGACCGATCAGACAGCCCCGAACACGACCGGGCGCCGCCGTATTTCTCCGATCGCGATCACCATCGCGCTCGTCGTCATCCTCATCCTGGCGTTCCTCGCAGTCGCCTCCGTCACCACCGAGGTGCTCTGGTACCAGCAGCTCGGTTTCCTCTCGGTGTTCACTACTCAGTGGATCGCCACCGCCGCGATGTTCCTCGTCGGGTTCCTCGGCATGGCCGTCCCGGTGTTCTTCGCGATCGACATCGCTTACCGGAAGCGCCCGGTCTACGCGCGCCTCACCGCGCAGCTCGACCGCTATCAGGAACTCGTCGAGCCCCTGCGCCGGGTGATCAAGTGGGTGCTTCCGGCAGTCATCGGCCTCTTCGCCGGTGCCACCGCCGCAGCATCGTGGGAGCGCGTCCTGCTCTGGCTGAACTCATCATCGGTGGGCACCAAGGATCCCGAGTTCGGGATCGACATCTCCTTCTTCATGTTCGATCTGCCGGTCTGGCAGGGAGTCGTCGGTTTCGCCTCGGCGGTCGTGCTGATCTGCCTCATCGCGGGTGCGGTCACGAGCTACCTCTACGGCGGCATCGCGTTCTCCGGGCGCGACACCCGTATCTCGAAGGCCACCCGCGTGCAGTCCGCGATCCTGGCGGGTCTGTACCTCCTGCTCCAGGGCCTCAGCCTCTGGCTCGACCAGTACCGCACGCTGACCGACGACAGCGGCCGATTCACGGGCGCGACTTACTCAGGTGTGTTCGCGGTCATCCCGGGCAAGCAGATCCTCGCCGGCATCGCGATCATCATCGCGATCCTCTTCCTCATCACCGCGTTCACCGGTCGCTGGCGTCTGCCCGTGATCGGCACCGCGCTGTTCGTCGTCACCGCTCTGGTGGTCGGCGTCGGCTACCCCTGGGGCGTGCAGACGCTGCAGGTCAAGCCCGACGAGAAGCGTCTGGAGGCCGAGTACCTCGGCCGGAACATCGAAGCGACCCGTGCCGCCTACGGCATCGACAAGGTGCAGACCGAGTACTACGACGCGAAGACCACCGCCGAAGCCGGCGCGCTCCGCAACGACGCCGTCGCGACCTCGAACATCCGCATCATCGATCCGGCCATCGTGTCGCCGACCTTCGCGCAGCTCGAGCAGAGCAAGCAGTACTACAAGTTCCCGAACCCGCTGAGCGTCGACCGATACACGATCGACGGCAAGGTGGAGGACACGGTCTCGGCCGTGCGCGACATCGACGTGTCGGATCAGCAGGGCTGGTACAACCAACGCCTCGTGTACACCCACGGCTACGGCCTCGTCGCGGCCTACGGCAACCAGCGCTCCCCGAGCGGTGAGCCGGTGTTCCTCGAGAGCGGCATCCCCACCAGCGGCAAGCTCGGCACCTTCGAGCCCCGCGTGTACTTCGGGCAGAACTCGCCGACCTACTCGATCGTCGGCGGCAAGCACGACAAGCCGATCGAGGTCGACTACCCGGCTGACGCCGAGAGCAACGCCGAGTCGGCCGAGAGCGGCAAGACCGGTGATCCGAAGGCGGCCGACGCGAAGGAGCAGAAGGGCGGCCAGAACCTGACGACCTTCTCGGGCGATGGCGGCCCGAAGCTCGACGGACTCTTCACGCGGCTCATCTACGCGCTGAAGTTCCAGGACATGGAGATCCTGCTCTCCGGCTCCGTGGTCGATGGGTCGCAGATCATGTACGACCGCAACCCCGTGACCCGAGTCCAGAAGGTCGCGCCCTATCTGACCCTGGACACCGCGCCCTATGCGTCCGTAGTGGACGGACGCGTCGTCTGGATCGTCGACGGGTACACGACCTCGGCGGACTACCCGTACTCGCAGATGTCCGACATGACCAACCTCAAGTCCGACGTCCACTCGCAGAACGCGAATGAGGTAGGAAAGCGGATCAACTACATCCGCAACTCGGTCAAGGCGACGGTCGACGCCTACGACGGCTCGGTCAAGCTCTACGCGTGGGACGACAAGGATCCCGTGCTGCAGGCATGGGGCAAGGTCTACCCGGGTACCCTCACCAGTGTGTCGAAGATGAGCGGCGACCTGCTCAGCCACGTGCGCTACCCGAGCGACATGTTCAAGGTGCAGCGCGAGATGCTCGCGACGTACCACGTGACCGACCCCGGCGCGTTCTACTCGGCGGAGGACGCCTGGCGTACCCCCGACGACCCGGTGGCAAAGACGGCTCAGCAGCAGCGCACCGCGACGACCGCGACCTCGGGCGCGGCCGCGGCGGTGCCCGAGACCGATTCGGTGACGAGGCAGCCTCCGTACTACCTCACGCTGTCCGCGGGCGCGAAGGCGGCACCGACATACTCGATCTACTCGACGTACATTCCGAAGTCGCGCAAGGAGAACTCGCGAGAGATCCTCACCGGATACCTCGCGGCCGACGCCAACGCGGGATCGACCTCGGGCAAGATCGCCGAGGGGTACGGAACGCTCAAGCTGCTCACGCTGCCCAAGGGCGACACCATCCCCGGGCCCGGCCAGGTGCAGAACAGCTTCACCACCAACTCCGGGGTGTCGAGTCAGCTCAACCTGCTGCGGCAGGGCGAGAGCCAGGTCCTGAGCGGCAACCTGCTGACGTTGCCGATGGGCGGGGGACTCCTCTACGTGCAGCCGGTCTATGTGAAGGCCTCGTCGGGAACGAGCTTCCCGACGCTGCAGAAGGTCCTGGTCTCCTTCGGCGACCGTATCGCCTTCGAGGACACGCTCGATGCCGCGCTCGACAGCCTCTTCGGCGGCAACTCGGGCGCGAGCGCAGGCGACGGCGATACCCCCGTGGACAACGGGGGTGGGAGCTCGTCCGGCGGTTCCTCGGGCGGAACCGATTCGGGCGGGTCCGGTTCGACCGGCGGGAGCGACTCCGCTCTGCAGTCCGCGCTGGCGCAGATGAAGCAGGCGATCGCGGACCGCGATGCAGCGATGAAGGCCGGTGACTGGACGGCCTACGGCAAGGCCGACGCGCAGCTCAAGGCGGCGCTCGAGGCTGCGTTGAAAGCAGAACCCAAGAAGTAGTTCTGCTGCGCTGACAGGCGAAGAGCGGTCGGCCCCGGTTCTCCGGGGCCGACCGCTCTTCGCATGTGCGGCGCTGTCTCAGGACGGCTCGGTCCTGCACACTGATCCCGCACACCGTGCGTAAACGCACAGCCCGATCGCTGCTGAGGCGGCGAGCCGCGGGTGCGCTCTTCAGCGACCCGCTCGTGCCGCGTTCAGCGAACCGTGTGCGCGGCTGCGTGAGTAGGAGGGCTCGTCCGGGGGAGAACGCAGATTGCGCGACGTGATCCGACGTGCGAGAAGAAGCTCAGGAAAAGGCGGAAGGCCCTGATCTGGTGTAAACACCTGATCAGGGCCTTCCTCATGGTTGCGGGGGCAGGATTTGAACCTACGACCTCCGGGTTATGAGCCCGGCGAGCTACCGAACTGCTCCACCCCGCGGCACAAGAATTAACTTTAACCCCGGACTGCACGAAGGGCAAGTCGGGGCACGAAAAGTCGCATCCCGGGCGTGTCGGAGCTGGTGTGGATAGCGCCCTCGCGGAGCGGATCGTTGCGCATCCTGGTCGCCCGGCGGATCCTCCGCCGCGAAAGGAGACCCATGCAATTGCCTCCCCGAATACGCGCGGTGCCGCCACCGAGCATCTGTGCTCCCGTTCTCGGCCGGATTCTTCCGGGAAAGGCCGCCACCGTGCTGGCGGTGGGGACGCTCGTGCTCGCGCTGCTCCTGACGCTCCTGACGATCGACCGAGCTCCCGCGGCGAGGGCGGCGGAAACCGCCGATGTCGTGTCCATCGCGGGTTGGGAGCTCGGAAACTTCCGGTCGTCGAACGGCGAGATCGTGTACTGCTTGGAGCCCGGGGGCAGGATGCCGGCCGGGGCTCAACGAGAACCGGCGATCGTCACCGAGCTTCCTGGCTTCTGGACGACTTCGTTCGATCCGACCGGGTGGTCCGGCGCGGTGTCGAGCGCTGCCGCCGGAGGAGAGGTCATCCGCCGGATGAACTACCTGCTGTCGGTGCACGGAGGGACCCGGGAGCCTCGTGCCGCTGCCGCTGTGCAGCTCGCGGTGTGGTTGGTCCGACCGGACCCGGGAACCGACGCTTGGATGCAGCACCACATCTCCTGGGCCGAAGCGCACGGTGCGGCGGATATCGTCCAACGAGCTCGTGCGCTGGCGAGCGAGGCCGTCGCCAATGCGGTTCCGGTGCGAGTCGAGGCACCTGGCGCCCTGACTCTTCGCGCGGACGACGGATTCCGCAGCGGCGAGCTCGCGTATCCGAGCGGGACCACCTCGGTCACCATTGCCGGCGCCCGATTCGGCGACGGCTCGACGACGAAGGCGATTGCCGGTGGTGCTGCCGGTACGGTCGCCTGGCGAGTGGACCTGCATGCCGAGGAGTGGGAGCGCAAGCGGGTCGTCACCGCAGAGGGCACGTGGACGCGATCGAGCAGGCAGTGGCCGGATTCGCTGCGCCTGCACCCGCCGACGGTCGATGCTCAGCAGCGGCTCGGCGCCGGGATCGGGCCCGGTGAAGCCCGAACCGACGGGCGCTTCGAGCCGGCGTCGCTGGAGCACGATGAACGCTTCGAACCGGTGCTGACGACACGTGTGCAGCAGATCGACCTGACCCGGGACCGGGATCGCTTCGCGGACACCGTGACGCTCGGGGTCGCCGAAGGGAGCAATCCCTGGCCCTGGCGCATGCGGAAGGGGGAGATCGAGCACGCTCCGATTCGTGCGGAGGGCACGGTCTACGGGCCCTTCGCGCAGGCCCCCGCCGAAACGGAACGGGTTCCCGATGGCGCGCCCGTCGCGGCGCGAGCGGAACTGCTCGCCTCGCGAGGCCCGGGGGAGTACGAGGCCTCTGCGGACTCCGCGCCCGACGAGTCCGGCTACTACGTCTGGGTCTGGCGAATTCGAGGGGAGCGGCAGCCGGAGAACGTCAGGGCGGTGGGGCTGATCGACCCCGACTACCGGTTCCAGGATCGGTTCGGAATGCCCGAAGAACAGCATCGCGTGGCCACGGCCCTGCGCTGGGGGACCCGGATCTCGGCGGACGGGCTGAGCTGGGACCGGCGAACGTTCAGCGATCGGGTAACCGTCGAGCTGCAGCACGGTGTCTGGTTGCGGGACGATGCCGGACAGCGGATTCCCGCGAGGATCCGCCTGACCGCGTACGGGAGCGAGCAGCGCCCAGAGCGGCGGGCGGAGCCGCCGACGGCCGCCCCGGAACTCGCCACTGCCCTCGTCGAGGTCGGCGGGCCGGGCACGGTCGAGAGCGGACCCATGGAACTCCCGCACGGGACCCGCGGCTGGGTGACCGTGCAGGCGTGCCTGCGGCAGGAGGATCAGGACCCTCGCGCGGTCGGCGCGTTCGAAGACTGGTGCGACGACTACGGGGTCCCCGACGAGACCGCGGAGATCGCACTCCCGAGCATCCGCACCGAGGCGCAGGCGCGAGCGCTCGTCGGCGACGGAATCCGGGATCGGGCGATCGTCGAAGGGACCGTGCCGGCGGGGACCGAGATCGACTTCACGTTCTACCTGGAACCGAAGGCAGGCGAACCGAAGTTCGATGAGAGCTGGCGACCGAAGCGCGATGCGAACGGGACGCTCCTGCGCTGGACTGCCTCCGAACTCGAAACGCTGAGCGCCGAGGCGCGCTGCCTCGCCCAGCCGGTCGGCCGTACTGCCGCGATCTCGATCTCCGAAGCCGGACGGTTCGACTCTCCGGAGCTCAGCGCCCGCAGCGCTGGCACGGGGTACTGGGTCGAGACGGCCACTGCTCCCGGCGATGAACCGGGCGCCCCGCGCGTCGAACTGCACCGCGGCGAATGCGGATTGGAAGCCGAACGGACGATCATCGGGACGGAAGCCGAGGAGCCGCCGGCGGTCGTCCAACCGGATGCGCTGCCGCGTACGGGCGCCGCTCCCAGTTGGACCGCTGCCGGTGCCGGATCCGCGCTCATCCTGGGAGCGGCGACCCTGATCCTGCGATCCGTGCGCCGGCGCGGCGGTGTTCGGCGGAGGAGCGATGCGCGTCCGACAGCGCCCTGAGTGGCTCCGGAGTCGAGCCCCGCGGGCCGGAATCGGTCCGGATCCCGAGACCCGATGAGCGAGGCCAGCGAGGCCAGTGCGGACGGGCGCCGGTGCGAGCGGAAGCTCCGCCCGGCGCCCGTCAGGGCCGGATTTCCGGTCCTGGAATCCGGTCCTGGAATCCGGCCCGAGCCCGGTGCCGAGCCGTTCGGGGCGGTTATGGAGCATGCACAAGTCAATTTCATAGGATTGGTGGGCAGTCTGGGTGCATCGAGAAGGGAACCCCCAAATGAGTACGACTCCTGAACACGAGCCCGCACAGACTCCGTCCGGGCAAACACCGCAGGGCAGCGTGCCGCAGGTGCCCGCACCGGGCGCACCGAACGAGGCGACGGCAGCGCAGCCGACCGCACCCGAGCAGCAGGCGCAGCCCGTCGAGCAGGTGCCCGCGGCCGAGCCGCAGCAGGCGCTCCCGCAGGCCACCCAGCCGACCGTGCAGCTCCCCGAGACCCTGCCTCAGCAGCCCGTCGCCCAGCACTACGGCGTCCCCGCGGCGCAGACGTACCCGCAGGGTGCGCCGGCCGCCGCTCCGTACCCGGGCGCAGCCGGCGCGTACGCCGCGCAGCCCGAAGGGCAGCACGAGTTCGCTCAGCAGCCCGGCGCAGCCTTCGGCCAGGCGCCCGAGTACGCATCCGGGCAGCATGCCGCGCCTCAGGCCGTCGCCGCTCCCCAGCAGGGCCGCGGACGCAGCGGTGCACTGCTCGCCGGGCTCGCGATTGGAGCGCTCGTGGGCGGTCTCGTCGGCGGCGGAGCCGCAGCGGTCGTGGCAGCGAATTCGAACGACTCGGCCAGCACGAGCAGCCACGGTGGAACCCTCACCCTCAAGAATGGGAGCACCGCGACCAACGTCTCCGGCGTCGCCGCGGTGGCGACCCCGAGCGTCGTGACGCTGGAAGTCTCCGGCAGTTCCTCGCAGGGATCCGGTTCCGGTGTCGTCTACCGCGCCGACGGCTACATCATCACGAACGCGCACGTCGTCACGCTCGACGGCGCGGCCGGCAAGAACCCCACGATCCGCGTCATGACCAGCGATGGTCGGATCCTCGCGGGCAAGACCGTCGGCGTCGATCCCTACGCGGACCTCGCGGTCGTGAAGGTCGAAGCCACCGACCTGACCCCGATCAAGGTGGCCGACTCCGACAAGCTCAACGTCGGCGACATGACGGTCGCGATCGGCGCCCCGCTGAACCTCGCGAGCACCGTGACCAGCGGCGTGATCAGCGCGCTCAACCGAGGCATCTCCGTCGGCAGCCCGCTCATCCCCGACAACACGCAGTCCCCGGATCAGGGCGGCGGATCCGATAGCAACGGCGGATCCGGCAGCAACGGCGGATCGAACGACGGGAACGGTTTCCCCTGGGACTTCCGATTCCAGGATCCGGGCCAGGGCGGCAGCAACGGCGGGTCCGGCAGCAACGGCGGATCGAACGGCGGGCAGCAGAGCCAGCAGCAGTCCTCCGGCGGGACGGTGACCCTCCCGGTCATCCAGACCGACGCCTCGATCAACCCCGGCAACTCCGGCGGCGCGCTCCTGAACGGAGACGGACAGCTGATCGGCATCAACGTGGCCATCGCCTCGAACGGCAGCGACCAGCAGACCGCCGGCAGCGTGGGCCTCGGCTTCGCCATCCCGTCGAACCTGGTCACCCGCGTCGCCGACGCGCTCATCGACGGCAAGCAGCCGAGCCACGGCCTGCTCGGAGCGTCGGTGTCCGACCCCTCTGGCGACGCGAGCCACGCCGGCGGGCTGGTCCGCTCCGTCGAAAGCGGCAGCGCGGCCGACAAGGCCGGCCTCAAGGCCGGGGACATCATCACCTCCGTCGGCGGCGTCCCCGCCTCGTCCGGAACCTCCGTGTCCGGCCTGATCCGCATGCACGAGGGCGGAAGCAAGGTCAAGCTCGAGTACATCCGCAACGGGAAGACCGAGGAGACCACCGCGACGCTCGGCACGCTCAAGTACTGAGCCCGCCACCGTGCACGCGGAACCCGACTCGAACGAGGGGGCGGTCGCACCGAGCGACCGCCCCTTCGGTGTGCACCGGGCGCACGGAAGGATCGCGGGTGCAGCGGACGGCTAGAGTGGAGCAGATGAGCAGCGGTGGATTCGGCTTCGCGAGGGGCAACCTCGAGAAGATGCTCGCGATACCCAAGTACGCGAGCTCGCTCCTGCTCTCCTGGTTCATCCCGCGCATCGCCTCCCTCTGGGTGTTCGGCAGCGGTATCGGCGTCGGCGAGGGCGCACTCGCGCTCGCCCGCGAACTCCGACGCACCGACCCGACCGCGCGGATCGTCTGGCTCGTCGCCGACGACACCGAAGCCGCGCTCGCCGAAGCCGAGGGCTTCCAGCCCGTGCCTCGACGAGGACGCCGGGGATTCTGGGCCACGCTCCGTGCCGGCCGCATCGTCGTGACCCACGGGCTCGGCGACGCCAACCGATTCGGCGTGTTCGGTGGACGCATCATCCAGCTCTGGCACGGCGCCCCGCTGAAGCGACTCCACCTCGACTCGCCGGTGACGACCAGGATCGGAGGACCCGCGCCGGTCCGGATCCTGCTCCGCCGCATGTACGAGGCGGGAGCGAAACAGGTGGCGATCTACGTCGCGGGCTCGATCGAATCCGCCGAACGGCTCCGCTCGGCGTTCCGCGTCGATCCCGGCCGCGTGCAGGTGCTCGGCGATCCCCGGGACGACGCGCTCGCCGAGCAGCGCAGGAACCCCGCGGCAGCGGCCGACGCACGAGCACGGGTGCTCGCCCTGCTGCGGGACGTGCGCGCAGAGAACGACGCCGACGGCGCTGTCGACGCCGACCTCTCCGGCCAGTTGGTGCTCTACGCGCCGACCTGGCGGGACGGCGAACCGGATCCCGCGATCCCCGACGATTCGGAACTCGCCGCGATCCGGCAGACGCTCGAACGTCTCGGCGCGCGCCTCGTGATCCGCTCACACCCCCTCGGCGCCGGTGCCTACGCCGATGCGCTGGGCGGGCGGATACACGAGCTCGGAGCGGATCGCGTCCGCGACATCACGCCGCTCCTCGGCGCCTTCGACGCGGTCATCACCGACTACTCCTCGATCGCGATCGACTTCTCGTTGCTCTCGCGCCCCATCGTCTGGTTCGCGCCGGACCTGGAGGCGTACGCCGCGACCCGCGGACTCTACGAGCCGCTCGAGGTCACCTCGAGCGGCCGCGTCGAACGGAGCTGGAGCGAGGCGCTCGAGCGGCTCGCCGAAGTGCTTCCCGAGAACGCCCCGGCGCGGCGCGGCGCGGTCGCCGCGAGCCGCGCGCTCGCCGAACGATTCCACGCGCACCCCGAGGGCGGCGCGGCAGCGCGGGTGCTCGCCGCCGCACTCCGGCTCTCGGCGAGCGACGCCGAGCGGATCCCCGACGGCGCGGTGTTCTTCGAGAGCTTCTACGGCCGTCAGGTCACCTGCAATCCGCTCGCTCTGGACCGCGAGATCGCGATCCGCTTCCCGGAGGCGCCGCGCTACTGGAGCGTCACGAGCGAACGGCAGGCGGTCCCCGCGGGAGCGACGCCGCTCCTCGTCGGATCCGCCGACTGGTTCGCCGCCCGCCGTCGCTCGCGCCTGCTCGTGGTCAACGACTGGCTGCGCTTCCGGTTCCGGCGCGGACGCCATCAGACCGTGCTCCAGACCTGGCACGGCACCATGCTGAAGCATCTCGCGCTCGGGCGCCCGAACGTCTCCCTCCGTACCCGCATCGCGATCCGGCGCGAAAGCCGCCGGTGGAGCATGATGCTGTCGCAGAACCCGCACTCGACCGAGCAGTTCCGCGAAAGCTACGCCTTCCGCGGCGAGATCCTCGAATCGGGCTATCCGCGCGACGACCGGCTCGCCGCGTCCGTCGCGGGTGGCGCGAGGATCCCGGTGGCGGTGGATCGGGCCCGCCGCGAGCTCGGCATCGACGCGGGCGTACGCGTGCTGGTCTACGCGCCGACCTGGCGCGACTCGGGCTCCGCGCTCGTCGACGAGCTGGACGTGCGCGCGCTGGCCGACGACCTCGGCACGGGGTGGATCGTGGCCGCCCGGGGGCACACCCGGACGCACGGCTTCGGCCGCTACGGGGTCGAGCATCCCCGCGTGCTCGACGTCTCGCGGCACCCCGACGTCAACGATGTGCTGCTGGCCGCCGACCTGCTGGTCACCGACTACTCGTCGCTCATGTTCGACGCGGCCGTCGCACGGGTTCCGATGGCGTTCTTCGTGCCGGACCTCGCGTCCTACCGGGACCGGGAGCGCGGCTTCACCTTCGACTTCGAGGCGCAGGCCCCGGGGCCGCTGCTCACGCGGAGGGACGAGGTCGCAGAATGCGCCCGCGAGATCGAGGCCGAAGGCCCCGACACCGACTGGGTGCGGGGCGTGGACGAACGCTACGAGAACTGGTGCGCGACCTTCGTACCGCACGACGACGGAGCGGCGGCGGCGCGGGTCGTCGACGCCCTCGTCCAGCGGGCTGCGCTGGGCTGATCCGGCCGGACACGTCGGCGGAACGACCCGCCGCGGCTATTCGGTGCGCGACCGGTCAACCGTTCGGCCGCCGCCGAACAGGATCCCCTTGAGGAACCCGGCACCCCAGCTGAAGTGCATCGTCACCAGGGTGCGGAACGAGAGCATGCGATCGCGGATCCCGCGCTGCTCGGGCATGCGCGCGATGCCGAGCAGCACTCCCGCGAGGTAGCCCAGGGTGCCGAGGTGCAGCGCCGACCAGAGCGACCACCAGGGGAGCACCCCGCAGCACTGGAGCACGAGGACGGCGAGATCCACCGTCACTCCCAGCACCAGGGCCCCGGGAACGAAGAAGCGCCACGGGTTGGCCCTGCCGTACCTGCGGACGAGCACCGCGCGCCAGGCGCCGGTCGCGAAGAACTGCCGCGCGAGCGCGTCGAAGCTCGCTCGCGGCCAGTAGGTCACCTGCAGGCGCGGATCGAACCAGATGCGACCGCCGGTCCGGCGGATCCGCAGGTTCAGCTCCCAGTCCTCGCCGCGGCGGATCCCCGGATCGAAGCCTCCCGCTCGTTCGATGGCGTCGCGCCGGAACACGCCGAGGTAGGCGGACTCGGCGGGTCCGGGCACCCCGTCGCCGTGGTAGGCGCCTCCGCCGAGACCGAATGGGCTGTTGTAGCCGCGGGCGATCGCGCTCTGCACCGCGCCGCGGCCGGCTGCGCGCATGATGCCGCCGACGTTGTCGGCGTCCTGCTCGCGGAGGGACTCGATGCCCCGTGCGGCGTAGTCGGGCGTGAGCTCGGAGTGCGCGTCCACGCGGATCACGACCGGATGGCGGCTCGCAGCGATGGCGAGGTTCAGCGCGACGGGGATGTCCCGATCGGGGTTGTCGACGAGCCGCACGCGAGGATCCTCGGCCGCGAGTCGACGGGCGATCTCCGTCGTCCCGTCCGTCGACGGGCCCAGAGCGAGGATGATCTCCTTCTCGCCCGGATACTCCTGCGCCAGCACGGTGCGCACCGCGGGCTCGAGGTACTCGGCCTCGTTGAGCACGGGCATGATGAAGCTCACCGCGGGCAGGGCGGGAAGCTCGAGTCGGGGAGAAGTCACCCGTCGATCCTCGCACGCGCCGTGCGCGCTTCGCTGGTGGATCGCTCGTCGCCTCCGCTCGGAATCATGCCGGATGATCCTCGTTGTAGCGCTTCAGGACCTCGTCGATCGGGCCGTCGAGCCGGAGCGCGCCGCGGTCGAGATAGAGCCCGCGCGAGCAGAAGCGGCGCAGATCCCGTTCGCTGTGCGAGACGAGGAAGAGCGTCTTCCCCTCGGCGAGCAGCGCGTCGATGCGTCGGTAGCACTTCTCGCGGAATGCGCGGTCGCCGACGGCGAGCACCTCGTCGACGAGCAGCACTGGTTCGTCGAGCTGCGAGATGAGCGAGAACGCAACGCGCACCTGCATGCCGCTGGACAGATGCTTGTAGGGCGTATCGAGCACGTCCGCGGCGCCGGCGAAATCGATGATGTCGTCGAAGCGGTCCGCGATCTCGCTGCGGCTGAGCCCGTGCAGGCCGGCGGTCAGGTGCAGGTTGTCGCGGACGGTGAGGTCCCCGACGAACCCTCCGGTGATCTCGATGAGGGGTGCGACTCCGCCGTTCACGGTGACGCGTCCCTCGTCGGGCAGGAGAACGCCCGCGACGAGCTTGAGCAGGGTCGATTTCCCCTGGCCGTTGCGGCCGACGACGCCGATCGCCTCGCCCGCGCGCACGGTGAAGGAGACATCGCGCAGCGCCCAGAACTCGCTCGGGGCGCTCCGGCGGGAACCGCCGGAGAGGAGGTCCTTGAAGCTGCGCCGGGCACCGCGATTGCGTCGGAAGCGGACGCCGAGATTCGACGCGACGATGATGGGGGAGTCCGTGGCGGTCACGTCAGAGCTCCTTCAGGACGCCGCCGATGGTGCGGCGGAAGACGAGGATTCCGGCGATCAGGGCGACCGCGGTGAGGGCGACGGAGACTCCGACGAGCGCCCAATCGAGCTGGTCGGGGAAGAATCCGGCGCGGAACAGGGAGAAGATTCCCGAGAGCGGGTTGATCCAGGCGAGGGGGCTTACCGCCTCGGGGAGATCGCTCGCGCCGTAGATGATCGGGGACGCGTAGAAGAGGAGCCTCAGGACCAGCTTGGTCGCGCGCTCGAGGTCGCGGAAGAAGACGGTCAGCGGCGCGATGAGCAGTCCGAGTCCGAGGATCAGCGCTCCGAGCAGCAGCAGACCGACCGGGAAGAGGACGATCTGCCACCCCACGTGCGCCCCCGAGAACACCGCGAACACGATCAATACGGGCAGGCTGAGCAGGAACTCGACGCCCTTGGAGCAGACGATGCGCCCCACCCAGATCCATCGCGGGAGCGCCACCGAACGGACGAGCTTGATGTCGCGCAGGAACGCCCGGGTGGAATCCGAGATGGCCCCGTTGAACCAGACCCACGGGAGCATGGCGCACAGGAGGAAGACGATGTAGGGATCCTCGCCGAGACCCCGCTTGAGCATCTGGGTGAAGATGAACCAGTAGATGAGGCTCATGAGCAGGGGATCGAGGATCGACCACAGGTAGCCGAGCAGCGAGGTCGCGTAGCGGACCTTCAGGTCGCGCTGCGTGAGTAGGCGAAGGGATCGCCAGGCGACGGCGCGTGGTTTCGGTGGATTCGCTGCGGAGGGCACACGAACATTCTGCCGGGTGATGGCGCGAACCGGGGACTCGGCTGTGAGCCGGAGCATGACGAGGTTTGGTAGGTTAGGCAGGTGCCGTCGAACTCCCCGTCCTCCATGCCAGAAGCGCCGGTCGAGGCTGCCCGCGTCGACACCGGCTCCGCCCAGGCCGCAGCCGCAGATCCATCGGTGAACGATGCCGCTCCGCGCACCGGTCGCATCCAGGTCCCGGTCCCGTCGATCGTCCGCGCTCGCGAGCGCGGACGTCTGGCCGCGCAGAACCCGGTGGTTCTCCGAACCGAGGTGCTGACCAAGAACTACGGGCAGGTCGCCGCGGCGAGCGACGTCTCGATCCAGGTGCACGCGGGATCCTTCACCGGCATCGTCGGCCCCAACGGCGCGGGCAAGACGACCACGCTCTCGATGATCAGCGGACTGAACCGTCCGACGTCCGGTCGCATCACGGTGCACGACATCGACGTCTGGGCCGACGGTCCCGCCGCGAAGCGCCTGATCGGCACCCTGCCGGATCGACTGCGTCTGTTCGACCGCCTGACCGGGGCGCAGCTGCTCTACTACATCGGCATCCTCAACGGCGTCCGCGAGGACGCGGTCGCCACGCGCGCCGCCGAACTGGCCGAGGCCTTCGGACTGGGGTCGGCTATGGACCGGCTCGTCTCCGACTACTCGGCGGGCATGCAGAAGAAGATCGGTCTCGCCTGCGCGATGATCCACGCTCCCGAGGTGCTGGTGCTCGACGAGCCGTTCGAGGCGATCGACCCGGTCTCCGCCTCGAACGTGACCGACATCCTCGAGAAGTTCGTGGCCGGTGGCGGCAGTGTCATCATGTCGAGCCACAGCCTCGACCTGATCCAGCGCGTCTGCGACCACGTCTCGGTCATCGTCGACGGCAGCGTGATCGCTCAGGGTACGGTCGACGCGGTCCGCGACGGCATGAGTCTCGAAGAGCGATTCGCGCACCTCACCGGCGAATCCGGCGCAGAGAAGGGACTGCAGTGGCTGCACGGCTCCTCCGACTCCGTCTGACGCTGCTCGGGTCCGCGTTCCGCGGGTCCGCGGCCCAGGGATTCCGGGCGGTGCTGGTCGGTCTGCTCGCCGTCGCGGTCGCCGTCGCGCTCGCCTGGCTGCCGACGCTGATCCTGCCCGAGGCGGCCGCACGCGCCGACCTGGACGTATTCATCGGCTCGGCGCTGCTCGGTGCGGCGCTGCTCGTTCCGTTCTTCGCGAACCGCGGGCACCTCGAGCCGCGGCAGTTCGCCTCGGTTCCGGCGCGTCCGGGGTCCATCGCGTCCGCGCTGCTGTTCAGCACCGTGCTGACCTGGCCCGCGATCCTGCTCCTGGTCTGGCTCGTGGCGCTCGCCGTCCTGCGACCGGAGTGGCAGCAGCCGGTCTGGGCCCTGGCGCTCGGGCTGGTGCTCGCGTACCTGTTCGCGGTCACCGCGACCCGGGTCTCCTCTGCGCTCTCGAAGCTCTGGTTCGGACACGACCGCGGCGGTGTGCTGCGGGTCGTCGGAACGGTCCTGCTGATCGCGCTGCTCCCGCTCGCGTTCTTCGGCATCACCGCGATCTCGGGTGCGCCGGAAGGCAGCACCACCGCAGCCGCACGGGCGCTCGGCTGGTCGCCGTTCGGCGCGGCGTTCGCGGGCGCGCAGCAGGCCGCGAACGGGGACCTCGGTGCCGCGCTCCTGCACTTCGGCGTCCTCATCGCCGCAGTGATCCTGCTGCTCGCGATCTGGTTCCCGATCGTGCGCGCATCCCTCCAGTCGGTCGAACGACCGGCCGACCCGGCGATCGCGCGGCGCGGCCTGGGCTGGTTCGAGCGCTTCTCGGCCAAGCCCGCTTCCGTCATCGCCGCGCGCGTGCTCACCTACTGGAGCCGCGACCCCCGCTACCGGGTGGGGCTCTCCGCGATCCCCTTCGTCCCGATCCTGATGATCCTCGCGTTCTGGGTCGCGGGTGCGGATCTGCGCACGCTGGCGGCGGTTCCGCTGCCCGTGATCCTCCTGCTGCTGGCGTGGTCCCTGCACAACGACGTCGCCATGGATTCGACCGCGATCTGGAGCCATGTCGCCAGCGGTATCGCCGGCCGCGACGATCGCCGCGGACGTCTCGCTCCCGTGCTGCTGATCGGCCTGCCGGTCGCGCTGATCGGCTCGACCGTGACCGTTACGGTCATGGGAGAGTGGCGGGTGCTCCCCGCGGTGATCGGCATGAACCTCGCCGTGCTGTTCGTCACCTGCGGCGTCTCGAGCGTGTTCTCCGTGCTCATCCCGTATCCGACCACGCGCCCGGGCGACAGCCCGTTCGCTCAGCCCCAGTGGTCCGGCTCGGGTTCCGGGCTGTCCCAGACGCTGTCGATGATCGCCGCGCTCGTGTTCTCGGTGCCGGCGGTGTGGATCGCGGTCATCGCCCTGGTCGACGTGACTCCCGCGTGGAACCTCGGCGCTCTGGCCTTCGGCGTCGTCTACGGCGCTGCGGTCCTCGGGCTCGGGATCCTGCTCGGCGGGAAGATCTTCGACCGCCGCGGCCCCGAGCTCATCGCCGCGACGCAGGTCTTCGACTGAGCACGACGGCGGTGCGGAACTCGCAGCGGCGTTTCGGCGTCGCCGCGTAGAATCGTCGCATGGGTATCTTCACGCGCGGCGACTCCTCTCCGGCCGGTGGCACCGATGTGCTGGACCGCGAGCTCGAGGAGCTGCTGAACCAGGACCAGGTCGAGGACGGCGATCACGAGCGCTTCTCGCATTACGTTCCGAAGGACAAGATCCTCGAGTCCGCGATGACCGGTAAGCCGGTGCGCGCGCTCTGCGGGAAGAAGTGGACGCCGTCGCGCGATCCCGAGAAGTTCCCGGTGTGCCCGGACTGCAAGCGCGTGTACGAGCGTATGCGCAAGGACTGATCGGAGAGCGCGGGGTCTTCTCGGATCCGCGGGGCTTCCGGTCTCCGACGCACGAGGGCCGTTCATCCGGATCGGATGAACGGCCCTTCGTACGTTTTCTCGTGCGTTCGCGCGGTGCGTCCGGCTCAGCGGTATTCGGTCGCGATCGCGGGGTCTCCGCGGGTGAGGCGCATCGCGATCGGGGGCAGTTCGGCGACGCAGCGGGTGTGACGCTCGCGTGCCGCAGCGATCCCGTCGGAGCCGGTGAAACCGTCCTGCACGGTCCCGTCGATGACGAGGGGGACCAGCACTTCGCGGTTCGGCGAGGTGAGGTCGGCGCCTTCGGGCTCGCCCCCGGGGCCGTCTCCGAGAAGGATCAGTTCGGTCCGGGCGCGACCGCTCGCGTCGAACACCCGGCGGACGCTCTTGCGCCCGCCGACGGAGGCCTTGTCGGTGGACTTCTTCGCGACGGAGACCCAGCCGCCCGCGTCGTCGGTGCGTGCCACGAGCTTGTAGACCATGCCGAGCGTCGGGGTTCCCGATCCGACGACGACGGAGGTGCCGACTCCGAAGCTGTCGACGGGGGAGAACGCGAGCGAGGCGACGGTGTATTCGTCGAGGTCGTTGGTGACCGTGATCTTCGTCCGGGTCGCGCCGAGGCTGTCGAGCAGGTCGCGGACCTGCGCGACGACCACGGGGAGGTCGCCGGAGTCGATGCGGACGGCGCCGAGGTCGGTTCCGGCGACCTCGATCGCGGTGCGCACGCCCTGCTCGATGTCGTAGGTGTCGACGAGGAGGGTGGTGCCGGTGCCGAGCGCGGCGATCTGGGCCTCGAACGCGGCCTGTTCGCTGTCGTGGAGCAGGGTGAAGGCGTGCGCCGCGGTGCCCATGGTGGGGATCCCGTAGCTGCGTCCCGCCTCCAGGTTCGAGGTGGCTGTGAACCCGGCGATGTAGGCGGCGCGCGCTGCGGCGACGGCGCTGCGCTCGCTCGTGCGGCGCGACCCCATCTCGGCGAGGGGCTTGCCGTTCGCGGCGTGGCTCATGCGGGATGCCGCGGTCGCGACGGCGGAGTCGGCGTTCAGGATGCTGAGCGCGAGCGTCTCGAGCAGGACTCCCTCGGCGAAGGTGGACTCGACGATGAGGATGGGGGAGCCCGGGAAGAAGACTTCGCCCTCGGGGTATCCCCAGATGTTGCCGGTGAATCGGTAGTCGGCCAGCCAATCGAGGGTTTCGGGTCGGAGGAAGTCCTCCTCGCGGAGCCAGTCGAGCTCGGCGTCGGTGAATCGGAACTGCTCGATCGCTTCGAGGAGGCGGCCGGTGCCTGCGACCACGCCGTATCGTCGACCGCCCGAGAGCCTGCGGGCGAAGAGTTCGAACATGCTCCGCCGATGCGCGGTGCCCGATGCGAGGGCCGCGTCGACCATGGTGAGTTCGTAGCGATCGGTGAGGAGAGCCGTTGAAGGAGTCACGTCGCCAGCATATCGCCGGGGCTGCCGCGTCATCGGAAGTCCCGTGACGACACCGCCTGCGGGGCCGGGAGCGGTTCGAACTCGGCGGCGACGACGTTCACGACGCCCTCGGGCGAGCGTTCGAGCGCTCCGGAGACGATGAGGGCGGGTGAGGCGCGCGCGATGGTCCGGAACCGCTGCCAGACGTCCGCCCACGTGATGATGTTGACGGTGCCGGATTCGTCCTCGAGGGTGAGGAAGACCACGCCGCCGCCGGTCGGCGGCTGCTGCCGATGCGTGACGATACCGGCGACCGTGATGAACCTGCCGGGCGGGAGCTGCTTGACCCGGTCGGAGCGGACGACGCCGCGCCGGTCGAGGCGATCGCGGAGCAGTGCGAGCGGGTGCCGGGATTCGCCGATCACGCCGGTGGTCCAGAGGTCGAGCGCGGTCTGTTCTTCCGGTGTGAGGAGCGGGAGGAGCGGCGGCTGCACGTGCACGGCGACCCCGGGCAGGTAGCGATCCCGGTTGTCCGCGGCGGGGCCGGCGCTCCAGAGCGCTTCCCTGCGGTCCACGCCGAGGCCGGCGCAGGCCCCGGCGGAGGCCAGGGCCTCGAGCTGCCTGCGATCGAGGTCGGCACGCCGGGCGAGATCCGCGAGATCGAGGAACGGGCCTGCCGTGCGCGCGGCTGCGATCCGTTCGGCGACCGCGGTCTCGATGCCCTGGATGCCGGAAAGCCCGAGGCGGACGGCGAACGGACGGTCTCGGCGATGCCGGCCCGAGTCGTCGGCGGACCCTCGGACGAACGGCGGAATCGGCGGCTGATCCGCGCTGACGCACGACGCGGGGCCGCTGGAAGCGGCCGGGCGTGCCGGGGCGTGCTGCGTGTCCTGCGGGTGCGTGTTCTTCGAAGGCGTCTCCTTCCGGGCTGTCTCCTGCGGTTCGAGCGATGCGTGGGCCTCGGACCGCTGCACGTCGGCCGGGTGGACCTGGACGCCGTGGCGGCGCGCGTCTTCGACGAGGGTGCGCGGCGCGTAGAAGCCCATGGGCTGCGCCCGGAGGAGACCGACGAGGAACGCGGCCGGATAGTGGAGCTTGAGCCACGCGCTGACGTAGACGAGCAGCGCGAAGCTGATGGAGTGGCTCTCGGCGAACCCGAAGTTGGCGAATGCCTCGATCTGCTCGTATATGCGCGTGGACTCCTCGGGACCGAGCCCGTTGCGCTTCATACCCGCCAGGAGCTTGTCCTTGAGCGTGTTCATCTGCTCGGTGCCGCGTTTCGACCCCATGGAACGCCGCAGCAGATCGGCGTCCTCGGCATCGCAGCCTCCGATCGCCATGGCCATCTGCATCAGCTGCTCCTGGAAGAGGGGGACGCCGAGCGTGCGCTCGAGGACCGGCTTCAGTTCGGGGTGCGGGTATTCGGGTTCTTCCGTGCCGGCCCGGCGTCGGAGATACGGGTGCACGGCGCCGCCCTGCAGCGGACCCGGCCTGATCAGGGCGATCTCGATGACGAGGTCGTAGAAGCTGCGGGGGAGCAGTCGAGGGAGCGTGTTGATCTGGGCGCGGCTCTCGAGCTGGAAGACGCCGACGGCATCGCCTCGGCAGAGCATGTCGTAGACGCCGGCTTCCTCTTTGGGGATCGTCTCGAGCGTCCAGCGTTCTCCGAGTGCTTCGGCCACGAGGTCCATCGAGATGCGGATCGCGCCGAGCATGCCGAGCCCGAGGAGGTCGAACTTGACGAGTCCCATGGCGGCGCAATCGTCCTTGTCCCACTGGAGCACGGTGCGCCCCGGCATGCGGGCGTGCTCGATCGGGCAGACTTCGCCGACGGGCTGCTCGGTGAGCACCATGCCTCCCGAATGGATGCCGAGGTGCCGCGGAGCCTTCATGAGTTGCTCCGCGAGGCCGGCGACGTCCGGTGGGAGCGCGTCGAGGTCCTGCTTGCCCGGTGTGTAGCCGAGCGCTTTCGCGGCGTCCCGCGCGGCGCTCTTGGGTCGATAGCTGATCACGTTCGCGACCTGGGCGGCGTTGCGTCGGCCGTAGCGTTCGTAGACGTACTGGATCACTTCTTCCCGACGTTCGGAATCGAAGTCGACGTCGATATCGGGTTCTTCCTCGCGCATGCTGGAGAGGAACCGTTCGAACGGGAGGTCGTAGAGCACCGAGTCGACGGCGGTGATGCCCAGCACGAAGCAGATCGCCGAGTTCGCCGCGGAGCCGCGTCCTTGGCAGAGGATGCCGCGTCCTTTGGCGAACTGAACGATGTCGTGCACGATGAGGAAGTATCCGGGGAAATCGAGCCGTTCGATGACGGCGAGCTCGCGCTCGAGCCGGTCCTCGACCTCGGGGTTGGGCAGCCGGTACCGTTCGGCAGCACCTCGCCAGGCGAGTTCGCGGAGCCAGCTGATCTGCGTATGGCCTTCGGGCACGTCGAGCTTGGGGAGCTTCGGCCGGGCGGTGCGGAGCGGGAATCCGATCTGGCGGGCGATGCTCGCCGTCCGCGTCACCGCGTCCGTGTGCCCGGCGAATCGGCGGAGCATCGAGGCGCCGGAACGGATCCGAGCGGCACCGGTCGCGGGCAGGTACGCGTCGATCTCGTCGAGGCTGCGCCGTGCGCGGATCGCGGCCATGGCGTCCGCGAGCTGGGCATGATCGGAGTGCGCGTAGTGGACGGCCCCGGTCGCGACGGTCGCGACTCCTGCCGCGGAGGCGAGCGCGGCCAGGCGGTCGACTCGGACGTCGTCGCCGGGGAGCCCGTGGTCGGTGAGTTCGACGAGGACGTGGTCGCGGCCGAATCTGGCGATCAGGTCGTTGAGAGCCCGAGCGGCTGCGGTGTCGCCGGCCTCCCGTGTGCCGGCGGAGTCCATCGCCTGACGGACCGCGCCCTTTCTGCACCCGGTGAGGATGGTCCATTCGCCGTTCGCGGTACCCGAGAGTGCATCGAGATCGTAGCGTGGGCGCCCCTTTTCTCCACCGGCGAGCTGGGCTTCGGTGATCGCCCCGGCGAGGCGATGGTACCCGTCGACGCCGTTCGCGAGGACGAGCAGGTGCGTGCCTCCCGGGTCGGCGATTCCCAGCTGGGGTGCGTCGAGACCGATGGTGAGCTCCGCGCCGTACACCGTGTCGAGCGGTGCGGCTGCGAATCGCGCGGCCTCGGCGAATCGCGCGGCGCCGTAGAACCCGTCGTGATCGGTGATCGCGATGCCGGTGAGGCCGAGCCGGGCGGCTTCCGCGATGAGCGCCTCCGGCGAGCTCGCCCCGTCGAGGAAGCTGTAGTGGGAGTGCGCGTGCAGTTCCGCGTACGGCACGGACGCCGGAGGCGCTGCCGGATCGCCGATGCGTTCGTTCGTAGCCGTTCGCGGTGGAGCCGATCCATCGGCCGGTTCTGGCCCTCGCAGCGGGGCGAGCATGGCGTCGTGCGCGCGAGCGTGCGTTGGCGGACGGGCCGAGAGGATGCGTTCGAGCTCACTCCACTCCCGTCGAGAACTGTCCCATTTCATGTGCGCTCGCCTCCTGGCCGCTCAGTCGTACTGTCCTTCCGCGAACCAGGCCGGAGGGTCTGCGGAGACACCGTCGGAGTCGGCCGCATCGGCGGTGCCGGTCCCCGGACGCTCTCCCGGAGCGGCTCCGCCCGCAGCGCCCTGGATCTGCGGGCCGTGCTGGATTCGGCCGGTGCGATGCAGCAGCCAGGCACTGCCGTCGTCGAGGACCAGTTGCACGCGGAAACGCTCCACGGAGGTGTTCCACCACCGTTCTCGGACGGGCCACGGCGCGGACCAGGCGATGACGCGGTGAGCGGCTCCGTGCCCGTCGACCCTGAGCGATACCGGATCACTGCTCAGCAGGTCGTCGTCGAGCAGCACCGGGTTGCCCGAAGCGTCCAGCAGATCCGCGGGGAGCGGGTCCGGGAATACGCGACTCGGCGCATCGGCCGCGGCGAGTCCATTGGGCCAGGGACCCGCCCCCAGACTTCGGTGCGCGGTACGAGGTGCGCGCGTGCCCCAGGGGGAGAACCTCTGACGTTCCGCGCTGAGTCTGCCTCCGGTCAGCGACCCGATGACGGCGCCGTCGTGCCCGACGAGGTTCTGCAGGCGGGTGATGTGGTGGTGCACGCGTTCGTCGGGCTCGCTGCTCCACAGGCCGGGCTCATGGGCTGCGGTGCGTTCGACGCGTTCGGGAGCCACGCGCAGCGCCGCGATTCCCGCACCGGTGCGCTCGGTACTGCTGTGCAGCCCGCTCGCCTGCCAGCGAATCCGGTTGATGAGGTCCGAAGCGGTGAACCGTCCCGGGTGCGCCCAGGTGCGTTCGTAACGGACTCCGACGTCATCGATGAGTTCGATGCGAACCTCCGTGCAGACGAGAGTTTCCGCGAGGAGCTCCGTGATGAAGCGTTCCGCCGCCGCGCTGGATGCGAAGGCCAGCTGGTCGGTGCTGCTCAGCGGCGGCTCGAAGTCGAGGGACAGAGCGATCTCGCGGGGAGCGGTGGGAAGCGGTGCATGATCGAGGGCGGTGGGTCGCGCCCCGGCGAGCCGATGCGCGTCGACGCCGGACGGTCCGAAACGCTGCCTGACGGACTCTTCGGGGAGCGCGGCGAAGTCCCCGAGCGTGCGGATGCCGAGTCCGAGGAGCACCTCTGCGAGGTCCGGGGGAGCCGCGCGGGAAATGGGCAGCGCGCTCAGGAATCGAGCCGATGCTGAGCGTGGAACGATCCGAACGCCATCTGAGGGCGCGCTGACCATGGGTACGGCGCTCCCGGCTCGTGCGGCTTGGGCGGCTGCGAACCGGCCATCGGCGATTCCGACCCGAGCTTCGGAGAAACCGAGCTCATGGACGAGTCCGAGCAATGCTTCTGCTGCCGCCCGTTCGGTGCCGTAGTAGCGGGCGGGCCCACGAGCTCGAAGCGCGCAGATGCCGGGACGGATCTGCCGGGCGCCCGGAACGAGTCGTTCGATTGCGGCGAGCACGGGGGCGAAGCGGCGGTCGTCGGTCTCCGGGTGGTGAGGATGGAGCTCGATCCCGGGGCAGAGGCGGCTGGCCTCTCGCTCTCGGATGCCGACGCGGACCCCGGAAACTCGAGCTGCAGCCGAGCAGGCGACGACGCGGTGCCCGGAGATGAGCGCGATGGGTGCTGCGAGAGTCCCCGATCCCACCACGTCCTCCGCACGCGGAGCGCTGTGACCGAGCGTTCGCGGTGTGCTCGTGTCCTGCGGCGCGAGGCGTTGTTCGGCTTCGCGCTCCAGCCGGTGAGCGTGGATCGGCCAGTCGGGTACCCAGACGACGATCGTACGATCGGGGTCATCCGATGCACGCCCGGTGTGAACGGTCATCGCAGCGCCTCCAGGATCCGTTCCCTGGGCGCGGACGGTCTCCCGCCGTCGAAGCTGATGGTGCGCGTGCTCGGTCCGCGCCGATCCATGGTCTGCACGGTGAGCGTGTGCTGAGCGAGGATGCCGCGCCCGGTTCCGAGACCCTGCCACCTCGAATCAGTGACCCGAAGGGTGCTGGTCGGATGCGGCCAATCGCCGACGCAGATGAGGACGGCGCCGCGTTCGCGCAAGCGTGCGGCTACGCGGTCGGCATCGGCTTGACGGACGGGTCCCGATGTCCGGGTCAGGACGACGGAAAGTACCTCTGAGAGCGTGGCGACGGCACCCAGCGTTCGGTCTCCGGGGCGCGGTACCAGGACGAAGCGCTCGAGGGCGATGCCGAGCGCGGCTGCGGCTTCGAGCCCGAGATCGGGGAACCCCACGGCCCCGCACCACATGCCGGACGCCGAAGCGCCAGCGATCAGTGCCAGCGCGAGAGCGAGCGAGCCGTGCACGGAGTAGCTGCAGCCGCGCATCAGGGCTCCTCCGGGGAGGAGCGACGCCAGCTCCGAGCGGGTCGGCACGCTGCGATCGCCGAGCTGCGGAACCTGCATCTCGGTGATGCGCTGCTGCAGAGCGCGGACTGCGGAGGGGGCTGACATGGAGCAATATTCGAACATGTGTTCGAATAAGTCAATCTGATTGCGCAGATGCGCTCCGCCTCGCGTGTCGGCGCGGAGCGAGACACCGGTGCTGTTGACTGCTCCGGGGAATCGCTAGGATGGGTGCGATGAACGAAGACGACCTGGACGACTACGAACGCGATGCAGAGCTTGCTCTGTTCCGCGAGTACCGCGACATCGTCGGGCAGTTCCGATACGTCGTCGAGACCGAGCGGCGGTTCTACCTCGCGAACGAGGTCGATCTGCAGCGGCGCGACGCCGGGAGCGACTTCTACTTCGAGCTCGCGATGAACGACGTCTGGGTTTGGGACGTCTACCGTGCCGATCGGTTCGTGAAGTCGGTCCGAGTGCTCACCTTCAAGGACGTCAACGTCGAGGAGCTCTCCGCGCGGGAGTTCTCCTTGCCGCAGGACCTCTCGCTCGACAAGTAGTCGCGCACCGCGGGAACGTTCTGCGTCCCTCCCCAAGGCGCGTCGACGCGCGCATGAGCTCTGTGACGCGCTGAGGCCTGTGCACAGCGCACCGGGCGGGTGCGCCACCTTCGAGACTGTGCTCGGAGGTGCAAATGACCAGCACGAATACCCGGACGCTCGATACCATCCCCGACCGCCAGACTCTGGGGCGATGGGGCGAGAAGACCGCGGCGGACTACCTCGAATCCCGCGGATACCGCATTCTCGCTCGCAACTGGCGTACGCGGGAAGGCGAGCTCGACCTCGTCGCCTGCCAGACTGATTGCCTCGTCGCGGTCGAAGTGAAGACTCGGAGCGGTCAGGGGTACGGCAGCCCGCTCGAAGCGATCACGCGACGTAAGGCCCGCCGACTGAGACGACTGCTGCTCGAATGGGTCAGGGAGCATCGGCCGGGAGCTGAACGACTCCGGATCGACGCGATCGGCATCACGGTGAGGCCCGGAGAACTCCCCGGGATCGACCATCTCCGGGGGATCGTATGAGCGAGACCGCAGTCTGCCGTGCCGCTGCGATCGCACTGTCTGGACTCGACGGGGCACCCGTGTTCGTCGAGGCGGCGCTCTCCCAGCAACTCCCCGGGATCGGAATCGTGGGTCTCCCCGACACCGCGCTCGCCGAAGCGAAGTCTCGTGTCCGGGTGGCCACTGAGAAGGTCGGACTCAAACTGGCCGACCGATTCATCCTGATCAACCTCGCGCCCGCTGCGCTTCCCAAACACGGGTCGGGGTTCGACCTCGCGATCGCGCTTGCCGCCCTCGCCGCTTCCGGAAGAGCTCCGGCCGCACGGATGAGCAGCGTCGTGCATCTGGGTGAGCTCGCACTGGATGGTGAGCTCCGGCGTCCTCCGGGCCTGCTCAGCGCGGTTCTCGCTGCGCGTCGCCTCGGGTTCGAACGGGTCATGGTTCCGGAATCCGCCGCGGTCGAATCCTCGCTGGTGCCCGGCATTGAGACGATCGCGGTCCGCGATCTCGCGGACGCCGTCGCCTGGCACTCCGGAGAAGACCGCGCCTGGCGAATCGTGGCCCCGGAGACCTCCGCGCGGCGGAACGAGCCTGCTCGCGCACGTGACCTCCAAGATGACGATCGTGCGCACCCGGCACCCGACGGGGCTCCGGACACGGTCGACATCATCGGACAGGACGAAGCGGTGGACGCGCTCGTCGTCGCAGCGGCGGGCAGGCACCATCTCTCACTGACCGGTCCTCCGGGCGCAGGGAAGACCCTGCTGGCGGCTTGCCTCCCGACGATCCTCCCCGATCTGAGCCCGGAAGAATCCCTCGTCGCGAGCAGCATCGCCTCGCTCGGCAGCGACACGCTGAGGCACCTGGTCGTGCGCCCTCCCTTCGAACAACCTCATCACACTGCATCGGCGATCGCGATCATCGGCGGGGGCGATGGCAGAGGAGTGCGTCCCGGAGCAGTGACGCGGGCTTGCCACGGAGTGCTGTTCCTCGACGAGGCCGCGGAGTACCCGAGGCACGTCCTCGACGCGCTCAGGCAGCCGCTCGAATCAGGAACCGTCGACATCCACCGTGCTCGTTTCCGCGCGACGCTCCCGGCGAAAACGCAGTTGCTGCTGGCATCGAACCCCTGTCCCTGCGGGAATGCAGGATCTCTCGACGCCGCGGCGGAATGCACGTGCACGCCCATCGCCAGGATGCGGTACCGGTCGCGTATCTCCGGCCCGCTGTCCGACCGGATCGATCTCAAGATCGAGGTGCGTCGAGTGTCCAGCGTGCAGGAGCGCCCCGCAGGCGCCGAGGGACGGACGAGCGCAGAACTCCGTGCGCGTGTCACACGCGCACGAGAACGGGCGGCCGTGCGGCTGCGAGAAACCCCCTGGACCGTCAACTCCGACCTCCCAGGGCAGTGGCTTCGCGGACCCGCGGCGAAACTGCCCCGCTCCGAGACGGTGGTGCTCGACCGGGCCCTCGCTCTCGGGGCGGTGACGCTTCGAGGCTACGACCGGACGCTCCGCGTCGCATGGACCCTGGCTGACCTCTCTGAGGTCGACCGTCCCGGACGCCGGGAGATCGCCCAAGCGCTCATCCTTCGTGAGGGGAATCTGGCATGACAACCGCTGACGCCCGAACACACGGGCAGAGCGCCGATGCCTCGAAGCCGACGCTCGCGGACCGTGAGCTTCGCAGAGCACTACGCAGGCTCTATCCGAGTTCTTCCGAGACCGTCTCCGCGCCGGAAGACGACTCGGGCGCCGACGAGGCGAGGATCGCCCGAGTGGCATGGTCGCGCATCCTCGAACCCGGAGACGGAACCGCAGGGGCCCTCATCGCAGCAGTGGGCGCGTCGACCGCGCTGAAACTGCTTCTTGCCGGAGCCTCACCCGAGCAGGTCGCCCGGGCATGGACGGAAGCGGACCCGCATGCCGCGCCCCAGAATCGATCGCTCCACGCCGCACTCGAACGCTGGAAACCGCGTCTGGACCGCAACGCGACGCTCGCCGACCTCGAACGAGCGGCTCAGGCCGGCCTGCAACCCGTATTCCCCGGAGACGGAACCTGGCCGGAACAGCTCCACGACCTCGGGCCACACGCGCCGGTCATGCTGTGGGTGCGCGGAGACCCGCGCGCACTCGGACTGCATTCGCTGGCGATCGTCGGGGCGCGAGCCGCAACTCCGTACGGAACGCACACCACCGCGGAACTCACCTCAGGAGTGTGCGTCGCGGGCGCATCCATCGTCTCCGGAGCAGCCTACGGAATCGACGCAGCGGCTCACCGCGCCGCGCTCGCCGCAGGCGCTCCGACGGTGGCGGTGCTTGCCGGCGGAGCCGAGCGTCCGTACCCCATGGGCAACTCGGATCTCATCGATCGAATCGCGGAGCACGGGGCAGTCTGCTCGGAGGTCGTCCCGGGCACTGCGCCGACACGATGGCGGTTCCTACAGCGCAACCGTCTCGTGGCAGCGCTCTCCGCTGCGACGCTGGTCACCGAAGCGGGCATCAGGTCCGGCTCGTTGAACACGGCAGGGCACGCGGCGCAGCTCGGACGTGCGCTGGGCGCCGTGCCCGGTCCGATCACATCGGCGGCCTCCGCCGGGTGCCACCGGCTGATTCGCGAGTACTTCGCATCGCTCGTCACGTCTCCGAGCGATGCCTGCGAGCTCGTCGGCCTGGACCTGGCCGTCGAAGCCCCGGGGACGCAGGTGAACTCGCGGGGCAATCGCAATGGTCCGATCGACGCGGATTCCTCCCCGGGTGGAACCGCAGGTGGGCCCCAGCGTTCTCCGATCATGCACCGACGCATCCTCGATGCGCTCCCGCTTCGAGGAGCACGCGGGCTGGACGCGATCGTGCAACTCGCGGGTGTCGCGCCCAGGGACGCCCGTGAAGCGCTCGCGGAGCTGGAACTGCTCGGTCTGATCGAGAAGCGCGAACGGCCGGATAGCTATGAACACCAGTGGGCGTTCTGCCGAGCCGGACGGGAGCGGCGCGGGTGAAGGGACGGGGCGCTCGGATCAGAAACGTTCGTCGAGAATCGCCGGGAGCACGAGCTCTCGCACGAAGGACGCGGGGGAGAGGCGCATCATCGTGCGCACGACCTCGACGACGTCATGCACCGGAATGAGCGTGCCTGCACCGCGAGCCGCTGCTTCTTCCACCGGGACCGACAGGGGGTCCTCGGTGTTCAAGAACCCCAATTGCAGCACGCTCACCGAGAGGCGGTGCTGACGGTAGCCCTCACGCAGAGCGTCGGCGATGCCGGTGAGAGCGAACTTGGAAGCACCGAACGCGACTTCCGGCCGGCCGCTGCGCGGCACCCCGGAGGTCGAGCCGGTGAGAATCACCCGCGGATGCGAACTCGCCAAGAGCGACGGCAGCAGACGGTGCAGCAAGAGCAGCGGGCCGGTGACGTTCGCGGTCACCAGCGCCTCGACCTCCTCCGCGCCGGACCCGAGGAAGTCGTACTCCTCGGAAAAGGCGGTCTCCTCCCAGATCCCGAGGTTGTAGAAGATCACGTCGAGCGTCGGCGGAAGGGCCTCGGCGATCGACGCTGCGGCTCCGCGCGGATCGGAGAAGTCGGCGCCGATCCAGGACAGAGAGCCGCTGCGTGCGTCTGCGGCGAGTTCCTCCGGCGGGTTCGCGCCGCGGGAAACACCGAAGACACGATGTCCGTCCTCGAGCATCGCGGAGGCGCGAGCGAGCCCTAGGCCGCGACTCGCTCCGACGATCAAGACGTTCAGAGAGGGCATTGCACTATTCATCGGAGGGCCTCCGGGTTGCCGTCACAAGAACCACCGCAGCAGAAGCGCCCAGGCCGGAGTGCGTCGAACGTCTCGTGAACCGCGCGGAATCGGTCTCCGAACGGCCTCGCCTCCGCGCCGAAGCAACGGCAACAGGAAGGCGTGCGCCCCGGGAGTCCCGCAGTTCGAGCGGTGGCATCGACCGCGATCTCGTCTCGCCCGCGTTCCGTGAGCAGTTCGACCGTCAGCCCTGAGCCCCGTTCGCGAACAGTCCGTCGAGACGGCATGCGGGTCGATCTGGTCGGCATTTCCACAGGCTAGCAGCGCGTGTGCGGCGTAGCCCGCGAGAAACCGCAGTCACCGACACGGGCAGCAGCGCGCACGATTTCGCCGGCAGCGCCAGAATGGGAGCATGAACCTCGGCACGGCGATCGACGGCTTCCTCACGGCAGTCGAGTTCGAGTACGGCTACTCGCCGCAGACCGTTCGCGCCTACCGTCGAGACCTCCTCTCCTTCTCGGAGTACCTCGAAGCGTCGGACCCCGACTCGGGGCCGGACTCGGACGTATCCGGACTCGGGCTCGAAGCGCTCCGGGATTGGCTCTGGTCCCGCCAGGAACAGGGACTCGCGCAGAGCACCCTCGCACGCAACGTCGCGACGCTCAAATCGTTCGGGAAATGGCTCGAACAGCATCGGCTCGTCGCGGGAAACCCGGCATCCCGACTCCGGACGCCGAAAGCCCCGCGCGCCCTCCCGAGAGTGCTCTCCGATGATCAGATCTCGCGCATCCTCGACCGTGCCGACGGCCTGGCGCAGACCGGAGACCCGATCGCGGTACGGGATCGAGCCCTTCTCGAACTGCTCTACGCGACGGCGCTTCGCGTCTCCGAAGTGTGCGGCCTCGACCTCTCGGGACTGGATCGCACCCAGCGCACCGTGCGCGTCGTCGGTAAAGGCGCGAAAGAACGGGTCGTCCCGTTCGGCGCCCCCGCCGCGCTCGCGCTCGAACAGTATCTGACGAGCGCCAGGCCGGATCTGCTGAGCGCTGCCACGGACACCGCGAACGCCTCGAAGGCCGAACGTGAGCGAGCAGGGGCGGCGGTGTTCCTCTCGGCATCCGGAAGCCGGATCCAGACGCACCAGATCTACCGCCTGGTCGCACGTTCGCTCGAGCAGGAACCCGGGAGCGGGCCCCGAGGCCCGCACACGCTCCGGCACACGGCCGCGACGCACCTGCTGAACGGAGGCGCGGACCTGCGCGTCGTCCAGGAGATGCTCGGCCACTCGAGCCTCGCGAGCACCCAGGTATACACCCACGTCTCGACCGAGCGCCTCGCGCAGAGCTATCGGCAGGCGCACCCACGCGCGTAACCCGTGTCACGGCCGCCGGCGGGTCGGCGTGCCCGCGACGCGGCTCTTCGCAGCGCGAGGCGACCCCATCGCCCCGATGCGGCCTCCGTCCGCGCCCCGGATCGCGACCGCGCACCGGACTCGGCATCGAAACGGTCGAACTCGACCAGGGGAGGAGCCTCGGCTTCGACACGAAGAACCTCACCGGATTCGCGTACTCGCCGTCGACGCGCACCCCGATATGGATGCACTCGTCCGTGCAATGGCCGCCCTGAGCGACGACGCCGACGGTGTCGCCTGCGGCCAGCGGCGTGCCTGCGACGAGCGTCGATTCGACCGGCTCGATCGAGAGCACCGTACGCTCATCGATCCTGATGGAGAGCACCGGCCGATCCACCACGGTTCCCGCGAAGGCGACCGTTCCGCGGGCGGGCGCGCGCACCGGTCCGCCGGGAAACGCGGGTACATCGATTCCTCGGTGCCCCGACGCGTAAGGCGAGGGCGGCGCCCGATACGGACCGATGACCCGGAAGGGCCCGGGAACGGGCGAAGACCAAGCCACCCGCTCGCTCGGCTGGACCGGCGGCGTCGCTGCAGACGGCCCGGCGGTCGACGCGGTCGACCAGGAGAGGAGCAGTGCGGCGACGGGCGCGAGCAGCGGCCGTGCACGGAATCGGAGAGGGAGGGGCATGCGTGAAGTCTGCGGTCGGGTGGGTGTGCGCGGTGCCGACTCCACAGGAGATCGGGCGAGAAGGCATGACCGGATGCGCCGACGCTGCTTGGGGAAGCAGAAGCGGCTCTCGGAGGCGCGCCGGAGCGCGTTCGACGGTGCCGCGTATCGGCAATCCGTGTATGCTTGTGGGGCACCTCTTATGGGGTGACTTCGCGTGCCCGCTCATCGGCGCGCCGCCACCGGTCTTCACCGAGCACTTCCCTCGCGGTTCTTCGTGAGGTGTGCATGGGGAAGCGGCGGATCCCGAGGGCACCAGGAATCGGTCGCATCGCGACCGGCACTCAACCGCAAGCGCGCACCGTTCGGTGCGCTGACACCAAGGAGAACGACCATGGCCGTCGTCACCATCCGCCAGCTGCTCGACAGCGGCGTCCACTTCGGACACCAGACCCGTCGCTGGAACCCCAAGATGAAGCGCTTCATCTTCACCGAGCGCTCGGGCATCTACATCATCGACCTCCAGCAGTCGCTCGGCTACATCGACGACGCGTACGAGTTCGTCAAGAACACCGTCGCCCGCGGCGGCAACATCCTCTTCGTCGGCACGAAGAAGCAGGCCCAGGAGGCCATCGCCGAGCAGGCCGCTCGCGTGAACCAGCCCTACGTGAACCAGCGCTGGCTCGGCGGTCTCCTCACCAACTTCCAGACCGTCACCAAGCGCCTCGAGCGCATGAAGGAGCTCGAGCAGCTCGACTTCGAGGGCGGCACCAGCGGCTTCACCAAGAAGGAGCTCCTGCTCAAGAAGCGCGAGCTCGAGAAGCTGCAGAAGTCGCTCGGCGGCATCCGTCACATGACCAAGACGCCGTCGGCGCTCTGGGTCGTCGACACCAAGAAGGAGCACCTCGCGATCGACGAGGCGAAGAAGCTCGGGATCCCCGTGATCGCGATCCTCGACACCAACTGCGATCCCGACGAGGTCACCTTCCCGATCCCCGGCAACGACGACGCCATCCGCTCGGTGTCGCTGCTCACCCGCGTGATCGCCGACGCCGCCGCTGAGGGCCTCATGGAGCGCCACCAGAAGCCGGCCGAGGGCGAGACCGCCGCCGAGCCGCTCGCCGAGTGGGAGGTCGAGCTGCTGAACGCCGACCAGGCCGCCGAGGCGCCCGCAGTCGAGGCACCCGCAGCCGAGGCCGCCGCGGCGACCGAGGCTCCCGCCGAGTCTGCCGAGTAATCGGTTTCCGAACCACCGACAGAACCGACACACCACAATCCTGAAGGAGTCACACATGGCTGCAGTGAGCATGGCCGCTGTGAAGGAACTGCGCGATCGTCTCGGCGCAGGAATGGTCGACAGCAAGAACGCTCTGGTCGAGGCTGAGGGCGACATCGAGAAGGCCATCGAGATCCTGCGTCTCAAGGGCCTGAAGGGCGTCGCGAAGCGCGGCGACCGCGAGGCGAGCGAGGGTCTCGTCGCGGTCAAGCAGACCGAGGGCGCTGCCACGATGATCGAGCTCGTCTGCGAGACCGACTTCGTCGCGAAGAACGAGAAGTTCATCGCCCTGGCGGATCGCGTCCTCGAGGCGATCGCCACCGCCGGTGCGGGCACCGCCGAGGAGGCCCTCGCGGCACCCCTCGACGGCAAGACCGTGGGCGACGTCATCAACGACGAGGCCGCGATCATCGGCGAGCGCATCGTGCTCCGCAAGGTGACCCGCATCGAGGCTCCCGCCACCGCCGTCTACCTGCACCAGACCTCGAAGGATCTGCCCCCGCAGATCGGCGTGGTCGTGGGCTACGAGGGTGCCGACGCCGATGCTGCGCTCAGCATCGCCCGTCACATCTCGTTCGCCGATCCGGTGTACCTGAACCGCGAGGACGTTCCCGAGGCCGAGGTCGAGAAGGAGCGCGCGCTCGTCACCGAGATCTCGAAGAACGAGGGCAAGCCCGAGGCTGCACTGCCGAAGATCGTCGAGGGTCGCCTCACCGCGTTCTTCAAGCAGATCGCGCTCAACGAGCAGGTGCACGCGCTCGACGCCGACAAGCGCGAGGTCAAGAAGGTCGCCGATGCCGCAGGCATCACCGTGACCGGCTTCGCACGCGGCAAGGTCGGCGCCTAACCGCTGATGCAGAGAGACCCGGGTCCTGGTGACCCGGGTCTCTCTCCATGTCCAGACACTAGAATTCACTCAGCCCAACCCGAAGGAGACCTCCGATGACCTCGACCGCCACCCGCAAGCGCCGCGTTCTGCTGAAGCTGTCGGGGGAGGCGTTCGGCGGAGGGACGCTCGGGGTCAACCCCGACGTCGTGAGTCAGATCGCGCGCGAGATCGCGGCCGCGATGGAGACCGCGGAGGTCGCGGTGGTCGTCGGCGGCGGTAACTTCTTCCGCGGCGCCGAGCTCTCGCAGCGCGGCATGGACCGTGCTCGAGCCGACTACATGGGCATGCTCGGAACGGTCATGAACGCGCTCGCGCTGCAGGACTTCCTGGAGCAGGCCGGCGTCTCGAGCCGCGTGCAGTCCGCGATCACCATGACCCAGGTCGCCGAGACCTACATCCCGCTGCGCGCCGTCCGGCACCTCGAGAAGGGGCGCGTGGTCATCTTCGGTGCCGGCGCCGGCCTGCCCTACTTCTCGACCGACACGGTCGCGGCGCAGCGCGCCCTCGAGATCCAGGCCGACGAGGTGCTCGTCGCCAAGAACGGCGTCGACGGCGTCTACACCGCCGACCCGCGCCAGGATCCGGACGCCCAGCTGCTCGACGAGATCAGCTACAACGACGCGCTCGTGCGCGGCCTCAAGGTCGTCGACTCGACCGCGTTCAGCCTCTGCATGGACAACGGCATGCCGATGCGCGTGTTCGGCATGGAGCCCGCTGGCAATGTCACCCTGGCCATCCGTGGAGAGCGTCTGGGAACGCTCGTCCACCGCTAAGCTTGAAACATTCACTTCAGAAAGGGGCGCACCGTGATCGATGAGGTCTTCGCCGACGTCAAGGACCGCATGAACAAGGCGGTCGAATCCGCGAAGGAGAGCTTCGCCACGGTGCGCACCGGCCGTGCCAACCCCGCACTGCTCCAGGGCGTGCTGGTCGACTACTACGGCACCCCGACGCCGCTCCCGCAGCTGGCCGCGGTCGCCAACCAGGACGCGCGCAGCCTGATCATCACCCCCTACGACAAGGGTGCGATGAAGGACATCGAGCAGGCGATCCGCGACATGCCGAACCTCGGGGCCAACCCCTCGAACGACGGTTCCGTGATCCGCGTGAACCTGCCCGAGCTCACCGAGGAGCGCCGCAAGGAGTTCGTCAAGATCGTCAAGGCCAAGGCCGAGGACGCCCGAGTCGCCGTGCGCAACCTGCGCCGCCGCGCCAAGGACGATCTCGACGCGCTCAAGAGCGAGGTCGGCGAAGACGACGTCGTGCGTGCCGAGAAGGAGCTCGAGGCGCTCACCAAGCAGATCATCGACCAGGTCGATGATGCGATGAAGCGCAAAGAGACCGAGCTGCTGGAGGTCTAATCCAGATGTCGGGCGCCGAGCGGCGCGAGGAGCTTCGCGCACAGCTCGAAGCCACCAACGCCAAGATCGAAGCCCGTGCGGGACGCAACCTGTTCCTCGCGGTCGGTTCGGGCGTCGCCTTCGGCGCGCTCTTCCTGGTGAGCCTGTTCATCTGGAAGGATCTCTTCGCGCTGCTCGTCGCCGCGATCGTCTCGGTCGCGCTCGTTGAACTCGCGGCCGCGTTCCGCACCGCGGGACGCCGGGTCCCGAGAGTCGGGGTCGTGCTCGGCGGACTCATCGTGGTGGGCGGCGCCTACTTCTACGGTGCGGCGGGCATGGTGCTCGGCCTCTTCGCGGGCTCGATCCTGCTCACCGTCTGGCGGCTGATCGAGGGGCTCTTCCCGCAGTGGGAGACCCCGCCGAAGACGCTCAACCGGGACGTCTTCTCGGGGCTGTTCACCCTCGTCTACGTCGCGTTCCTCGGTTCGTTCAGCGTGCTGCTGCTCATGTCCGACCGGGGCGAGTGGTGGGTGTTCACGCTCGTGCTCGTCGTGGTCTCGGTCGATATCGGCGCGTACGCCGCGGGAGTGACGCTCGGCAAGCACAAGATGACACCGCGGATCAGCCCGAACAAGACGTGGGAAGGATTCGCGGGAGCCGCGGTCGTGGCGCTCGCCTCCGGCGTGCTCGCCTCGATCTTCGCGCTTGAGGAATCCTGGTGGGTCGGTGCGATCATCGGCGTGCTGGTACTGCTGACCGCGACCGGCGGAGACCTCACCGAGTCGCTCATCAAACGGAATCTGGGAGTCAAAGACATGAGTTCGTGGATCCCCGGTCACGGCGGTCTGCTCGACCGTCTCGATTCGCTGCTGCCCTCTGCGGTCGCCGTGTACGGCGTCGCGCTGGCGCTCGGAGCGGCGGCATGACCGCGGGAGCGCCGATCGACGGCGCCGCGGGCACGACGCCGATCCCGGTCGGGGACCCGGTCGAAGCAGATACCGCACCGGTGCCGAGCCAGCAGCTCGGCGGGGGAGCAGCCGACACCTCCTTCCCGAGGGCCGGCCGCAAGCAGCTCGGCTACCGCACCGCCGACGTCGACCAGTTCCTGCTGCAGGCGCGTCGCACGTACGAGGGCGATCCGTCGCTCGCGAGCCCCGTCACCTCGCAGGAAGTACGGCGCACGGCGTTCCCGGTGCACCGGCGCGGGTACTCCGCGCGGTTCGTGGACGCCGCGATGGATCGCCTCGAGGAGGTCTTCTTCGAGCGGGAGCGTCGCGAACGGATCCGTGAGATCGGTGAGGACGCCTGGTGGGCGGATACGCAGCAGCTGCTCTCCGAGGTGAAGGGACGGCTGCAGCGCGACCGCGGTCGGCGCTTCCGGCGGCGGGGGTTCCTGACCACGGGCTACCGGATCTCCGAGGTCGACGCGTTCCTCGACCGCATCACCGCGATGTTCGAGGGCAACGAGACCGTATCGAGCATGGAAGTGCGCTCGGCGGTGTTCCACTCGCAGTGGCGGGGCTACGACGAGGACCAGGTCGATGCGCTGCTCGACAGCGTCGTGGTGCTGCTGCTCGCGACCCGTTGAATCCGCGTGAACCGGGACGCACCGCACCGACGAACCGACGCGCCAGCTGAATCCGGGCTGCGCCGCAACCACTATTGAGATAGAATCGTGACCATTGTGACTGCAACGACTCGACAGAACCGACCCGCACCGGGATGGCGACGCGTGCGTGGCATGGCCTCCGCGACCGCCGTTCTCGCCTTCGTCGGTACCCTCTCCGTGGTGCCCTATACGGCGCCGAACGCTTACGCGGACCAGGAGTTCATGGCGACCCAGGATCAGCGGCTGCACCAGCAGTTCGTCCCTGCGACGGCGACCGAGACCTCCTTCGACCTCGCGGCATCGCCGATCGAGCTGGTGCCCGAGGCGAAGCCCAAGAAGGTCGAGAAGACCGAGACGGCGACCGACACCTCCGAGCAGAGTGCGCAGGATCCGGCTCCGGCCGGGGCGGGTGCTCCGCCGATGTACACCGGCGGGGGCTCGCCCGCCGAGTGGATGGCCGCCGCGGGCATCGCGAAGAGCGACTGGGGCTACGTCGACTACATCATCTCGCACGAGAGCACCTGGAACCCGAACGCGACGAACGCGAGCTCGGGCGCCTGCGGGCTCGCCCAGGCGCTGCCCTGCAGCAAGGTTCCCGGCGGGAACGGCTACGATCCGGTCGCGAATCTCCAGTGGGCGAGCGGCTACGCCGTGAGCCGGTACGGCAGCTGGAAGGGCGCCTACGAGGCCTGGACCGTTCAGAACTGGTGGTGAGGCCGGTGGCTCCCGGAGCCATCCGCATGAACGCACCGAGGCCGCACCGTGCCGCGTAAGCATCGCCGGGGTCCGGCGCAGGCTCCGCGCGGCGGCGACGTCACCCGTCTCGCGAACGGAGGCGCCCAGCGCGTGACGCGGTCGGGTCGCGAGTGGTTCGTGCGCGAGATCCCCGCGCATCGCGCGGAGAAGGCGTACCGATGCCCGTCGTGCGGGAACGAGATCCCACCGGGCCAGGCGCACGTCGTGGCCTGGAGCGCCGAGCATCTCTTCGGGGACGGCGCAGCGGTGCAGGAGCGTCGACACTGGCACGCCCACTGCTGGCGCCTGGTCTGAACGCCGAGCGGCTCAGGCCTCCGCGGTTCCCTGGTGGAACCTGAGACGGTACGCGCCGTCGACGCGCTGCCAGATCGAGCTGCGCAGCGACGAACGGGTGATCCCGTCGACCCGAGCGATGCTGCGGTACAGCAGCTGCGCCACCCCGGGCGCGAGCTCGACCGCGGAGATCGGATCGCAGTCGGCCTCGAGCGCGGGACTTCCGGGCAGCGCGCTCAGCGTCGCTTCGCGATCCCAGACGCGACCGGACGCACCGATCTCGACGAACTCGGGGTGCAGGAGCTCATCGAGACGGCGCGCATCACCACGCACCGCAGGGTCGAGGAGCATGCGCTCGAGCTCGACGAGCTCGGCTACCAGGTCGTCGTCGGTCGGTGAAGCGGACCCGCTCGGCTCGGGAGGGACCGAAGCCGATCCCGCGGGGCTCGCCGAGAGATCGGCATCCAGATCGAAGAGGTCGAACAGCGATGGCTCCGCAGCGGAGCCGGGGGCGGGAACCGACGGCGCGGAGGGCGCGACGGCGGGTGTCTGCATCGACGTCGATTCCGTCACGGGGTCCGCACCGATCAGTCCGGGCCCCGAATCGGGATCCCGACGCTGCTGGTACGCGGTCGCCGCGGCCCGCGCCCGCGTGTCCGCAGCCTCGTTGAGCGGATGCCCGGCGTGCCCCTTCACCCACTCGAAACGAACCTCCCGGCCGCGGAGCGCGGCATCGAGGTCCTCGAGGAGTTCGCGATTCAGCACGGGCTTGCCATCGGCCTTGCGCCAGCCCTTCCGCTTCCAACCCGGCATCCACTTGGTGACGGAGTTGATCACGTACTGGCTGTCGCAGAGCACGAGCAGCGGCTCGTCGCGTCGCGACTCGGTCGAGCGCAGCAGATCGAGGACGGCCATGAGCTCGCCCTGGTTGTTCGTCGCGCGGGGCCAGCCGCCGGCGCGCCACTCCTGATCGCTGATGACCCAGGCCCAGCCGGCGGGACCGGGATTGCCGAGTGCGGAGCCGTCCGCTGCTGCAACGATCGTCATCCCTCCATCCTGGCAGAGCCGCCGGGGTGCCCCGGCGAACGCGCCCGCACCGGCGGCTTCTATATTGGTGTGGTGCCCGAGGGCCGTGAGCGGCTCGCAGCCGGACGAGAGGATCCGACACCCATGATCGACATCACCAGCGGAACCGTGCTGCGCGCAGAGCGGGAGAACGTCGAGCTGCGCACCGCGGACGGGCTCACCCTCGTCGGAGAACTCGCGATGCCGATCGGCCGTCCGCCGCAGGCCACCCTCGTGACGCTCCACCCGCTGCCGACCGCCGGCGGATTCATGGACTCGCACGTCCTCCGCAAGGCCTCGTGGCGTCTGCCCGAGCTCGCCGACCTCGCGGTGCTCCGCTTCAACACGCGCGGCACGTCCTCACCGCGCGGCACCAGCGATGGATCCTTCGAGGAGGGCGTGGGCGAGCGGCTCGACGTCGAGGCCGCGATGCGTTTCGTCGCCGAGCGCGGTCTGCCGAACCCTTGGCTGGTCGGCTGGTCGTTCGGCACCGAGCTCGCGCTGAAGTACGGCCTGCAGCACCCGATCGAGGGCGCGATCCTGCTCTCGCCGCCGCTCCATCGCGCGACGGACGCCGAGGTCGCCGCGTGGGCGAGCGCTGCGCCGGAGCTCGTGGTGATCGTGCCGGAGCTCGACGACTACCTGCAGCCTGCCGAGGCAGCGGAGCGCTTCGCCTCGGTGCCTCGCGCCGAGATGATCCCGGTCGAGGGCGGACGCCACCTGTGGGTGGGGGAGAAGCAGGTGCGACGGGTGCTCGACGAGATCGTCGCCGCGGTGGGAACCGCGGCGACGCCGCTCCCTGGCTCGGTCGCCGAGGAGCGGGTCGAGCCGCACCGTTAGCGGTCGGTCTCGCTGCCGCCCGTCGCGGAGGTCGCCGGATCGGTGTCCTCCGAGACCGGACCGGTGGGATCCTGGTCGACGATCGGGACGTCGGTGGCCTGCTGCGTCGCCGACGTCATCTTCTGCGCATTGGTGAGCACCTCGCCGAGGCTCTCGAAGTAGCGGGCGACGGCGCCGCGCTCCACCTTCAGCTGGGTCATACGGTCCTCGGCCGCGGCGAGCACCTTCGCGGCGCGGTTCTCCGCGCTCGTGAAGGTCGCGTGCGCCCGGCGCTCGGCCTCCTGCACGATCCCCGCGGCCTCGGTCTCGGCGGCGGTGCGGATCCGATCGGCCTCGGTCTCCGAGGCGTCCTCGATGCGGTGCTGCTCGTCCCGCGCCGCGGTGAGCCGCTCGTGCAGTTCGGCGAGCTGGGTGCGCGCGGCGTCGAGTTCGCGCTGAGCGGTCTCGGCGGCCTCGCGCTGCCGGGCGACGAACTCCTGCTCGAAGGCCTCGCGGCGCTCGGCCGTGCTGCGTTCGAACTCTGCGGTCTCGGCAGCGATGCGCTCGCGTTCGGCGCGCACCGAGTCGGCGGTCGCGCTGCGGAGCTCGGCCATCTCGGTCTCCTCGCGGTGTCGGAAGTCCGCGAGCTCGGCCACCGTGTCGGCACGCAGCAGGTCGGTCTCCTCGGCGACCGCGGCCCGACGGGATTCGACCTCTCGGGCGACCTGCTCGGTCGCCGCCTCGCGCTCGTGGCGGAGCGTCTCGTCGTGCAGTTCGCGGGCCGCTGCGAGTTCGCGCTCGTGCTCGTCGCGCTCGCGCGAGATGTCTCCGGCGAACTGGGCGCGGTCGCGGTCGATGCGCAGCTCGAACTGCTCGCGGGAGAGCCCGAGTTCGGCCGCGGCTTCCTCGCGGTCGATCCGCATGCGCTCCGCTTCGGCAGCGGCTTCGTCGGTGATGCGGGCCCGGTGCTCGACGAGCTCCGCGGCGATCGTCTCGTCGTGCAGGGTACGTTCGTCGGCGAGCGTCGCGTCGTGCGCGCTGCGCGCTGCGGCGAGTCGGCGCTCCTGCTCGGCGCGCTCCTGCTCGAGCCCGTGCTCGTGCGCTGCGCGCTCGGTCGAGATCCGCTCGTCGTGATCCGCGCGCTCGGTGTCCAGGGACGCCCGGTGCTCGGAGAGTTCCGCGGCGATGGCGGAGTCGTGCTGCTCGCGCTGGGCGAGGAGCTGCCGCTCCTGCGCCTCCCGTTCCGTGCGCAGCTCTTCCTCGTGCGCGGCGCGCTCGGTCGCGACGGCCTCGTCGTGCGTCGAGCGCTGCTCGGCGAGCTCCTGCTCGAGCGCGGCGCGCTCGCGGGACAGCTCCGTGTGCTGGAGCGATCGGGCGGACTCCAGCGCGGTCTCGTGCGCGGTGCGTTCCTCGGCGATGCGCTGCTCGTGCGCGGTCAGCGCCGCATCGAGAGCGGCGGTCTGGTCGTTGCGGGCGGCGTCGAGCTCGGTTCGCTGCGCGTACCGCTCGTCGGCGAGGGACTCGTCGTGCGCGTGCCGCTCGTCCGCGAGCGACCGCTCGTGCGCCTCCCGCTCGGAAGCGATCCGCTCCGCCGCCGCTGCGGCTTCGCGAGCGATGCGCTCGGCGTGGGCCGTGGACTCCCGCTCGACGCGGGCGTCCAGGTCGGCGGATTCGCGCTCGATGCGGTCGGCGTGATCCGTGGCTTCGCGTTCGATCCGCTCCGCGTGCTCGGTCGATTCGCGCTCGATCCGGTCGCGGTGCTCGGCGGTCTCCCGCTCGATGCGGGCTTCCAAGTCGGCGGATTCGCGAGCGATGCGGTCGGCGTGGTCGGCGGATTCGCGAGCGATCCGTTCGGCGTGCTCGGCAGATTCGCGCTCGATCCGTTCGGCGTGCTCGGTCGACTCGCGCTCCAATTGCTCGTCGTGAGCCGCGCGTTCCGCCGAGATACGTGCGTCGTGAGCTTCGCGCTCCCCGGAAAGCGCGGTGTCGTGCGCCTGGCGCTCCTGCTCCAGCTGCGCATCCTGCGTTCCGCGCTCGCCGATCAGCTGCCGCTCGTGCGTCTCGCGCTCGTCGGCGATCCGGGTCGCGTGCAGTCCGAGCTCGGCCGAGATGCGCTGGGCGTGCTCAGCGCTCTCGGTGGAGATGCGGAGGTCGTGCTCGGCGCGCTCGTCCGCGAGCAGCGCCTCCTGCTCCGATTGCGCCGAGGCGAGTGCCGCATCGTGGGCCTCGCGCTCGGAGACGATGCGCTGATCGTGGGAGGCACGCTCGTTCACCAGGCGGGTCTGGTGCGCCTCGAGCTCCCGGGTGATGCGGGCCGCGTGGGCTTCGCGCTCGTCGGCGAGGGCGGTGTCGTGGGCGTCGCGCTCGGAGACGATGCGGGACTCGTGCTGCTCGCGGGCGCGGCCGAGCTCGAGCTCCTGCGCCGCGCGATCCTCGGAGAGGCGTTCGGCCTGCTCCTCAGCGAGTCGTGTGCGCTCGGCGGCGGCGGTCTCGTCGGCGCGAGCGCGCTCGCGTTCGGCCTGCTCCTGAGCGGACTGGATCCGGGCGCGAGCGGCCTCATCGGTGCGTGCCTGCTCCGCGGCGAAGGCGTCCCGCTGCTGGGCGAGGCGCTCTTCGTGACTGCGCGCCTGCTCGGCGATGCCCCGCTCGTGCGTCTCGCGTTCCTCGGCGATGGCGCGGTCGTGGACCTCGCGCTCCTGCGCGATCCGCCCACGGAGGGTCTCGATCTCGGTGCTCAGGGTACGACGGAGCCCGTCCATCTCCTGGGTCAGTTCGCGCTCGCGAGCGGCGAAGCGCGCCTCGAGCTCGGATTCCTCGCGCTGCTGGCGGGCGGCGAACTCCGCGCGGGTCCGTTCCGCTTCGCTCGCGAGACGGGCGCGCTCCTGCGCGGAGTCCCGCTCGTTCTCGGCGCTCGTGCGCGCGAACTGCTCGGCCTCGCGCTCGGTCGTGGCGCGCAGTTCGGCGGCCGACGCCTTCGCCGCTTCGAGCAGCCGTTCGACCTCCGCACGGGCACGGGCGAGCATCGCCTGAGCCTCGGCTTCGGCGGTCTCGGTCCGGGACGCGCCGTCGCGCTCGGTGGACGCCTGCAGCAGCTCGGCGGTGCGACGGGACTCCTCGAGCAGCCGCTCGCTCTCGGCGGTGCTCTCCGTCTGCAGCCGTTCCGCGGCCGCGCGTGCGGTGGAGACCGCGGTCTCGGCCTGCTCGGTGGCGCTGGTCACCAGCTCATCGGCGCGGCTCTGCGCCTGGCTCAGCAGTCGCTGGGTCTCGGCCTCGGTGGTGCGGCGCAGCTTCTCCGCGTCGAGATCCGCCTGCGCCATCAGGCGGTGGGCGTGATCCTCTGCGATCTGCAGGCTCTTCTCGACGCGGAGGCCGAGGCCGGAGTACCCGCTCGCGCCGAGCTCGGACACCTGGTCCTGGAGGTCGGTGATGAGGGTGCGCTGCTCCTCGCTGTCGCGGACGGCCTGCTGGTACGCCGCCTGCAGGGATGCGAGGTGCTCCTGCAGCGTGCCGATGTGCTGGGACAGCGCACCGACTTTCGCGTCGACTTCGCCGCGGTGGTAGCCGCGGAAGGCTTGCGAGAAGAGCGGATCTGCTTCGGTCACGAGGGTCCTCCGGAAGGGTGGCTGCCCGGTACGCTTCGGAGGGGTCCGTCGGCGCGCCGGAGATCTGTCTCATCGTAGAACATTTCGGCCGGTCAGGGACTGGAGATGACATCCCGGGCCGAGCCGTCGCAGGTCCGTTCGGCTCGAGTCGAGATGCGCACGGACCGCATGCGATTCAGCTGAACGCGAAGACGTACCCACCCGCCCTTCGGAAAGCTCCGGTACCGTTGAAGCTTGAATTGTCTGTGGACGGCGAGGTGCGACGCGCGGGAGCGCGATCGAATCCGCCGATGAAGGAGGACCGCGTGCGGTTTTTCGGTGCCATCACCGCCCTGGTGCTCGCCGGCGTCATGCTCATCCTCGGGATCGGCCAGCGGACCTTCCTCGCGGGACCGGCCGAGATCGAGTACCAGGCCAAGTCGAGCGGGGAGGAGCACTACGCCGTGATCCCGGCTTCGGCGTTCGGTGAGGTGACCGGGCAACCGAGCGTCGTGCTCGAGGGCAAGAACGCCTTCGCAGCGATCGGCGCGACTCGCGATGTCGAGGCCTGGGCGGCGGAGTACCGCCACCTCGAGATCGGAGTCGATACGAAGCAGAAGCGCCTGAACGCCGCGACGGTCGCCGCCGAGGCTCCGAAGGCCGCTGATGGCGGAGACTCCCAGGCCGATGCAGCCAAGACCCCTGAACTGCTGGACCCGCGGGGCAGCGATCTCTGGCTCGCCGAGTACGGTACGGGTGTGTCGAACGCGGGCGCGTCCCCGTCCGCCGCCGAGGGCGCCGGAACGCTGCGGGTGCCCGTCGCGCTCAAGTCGGACCAGTCGATCCTCGTCGCGACGAACGGCGCGGATCCGCTGCCGCAGAAGATCGCTCTCGCCTGGGCGCAGGACCGCAGCACTCCGCTGGCGGGCCCGTTCCTCGTGGCCGGCGGCGTCCTGGCTCTGATCGGAGCGCTGCTCTACCTGCTCGCGGTCGACCACGACCGCCGTGGTCTCGGTCCGCGGCGCGGTCGGCGCGGCCCGCTGCAGGGCATCCGGAACTTCTTCAGCCGCGGCGGCAAGCGACGGGCGGCGCCCTCCACGACGACCGAAGCGCCGAAGGCCGCGGACGCGGGCTCCGGTACCGCTCAGCGCACGGCAGCGCGCAGGCTGCGACGCGCGGCGATCCCCATCGGGCTCGCGGGGCTCCTGGCGCTCAGCGGCTGCTCCGCCTCCTACTGGCCCCAGTTCGGCGGGGACGCGGCTCCGAGCGAGACGACCACCAGTCCGAGCCCGTCGAAGTCCGCTCCGGTCCCCGTGAACGACGACCAGATCAAGCGGATCATCGGCAGCGTCGCGGACGCCGCGACCCAGGGCGACGACAGTCTCGACGCGAAGCAGCTCGAAGCCCGGTTCACGGGCGACGCGCTGCAGCAGCGCACCGCCAACTACAAGATCCGGGCCAAGGTGAAGGACTACGAAGTGGTCCCGCCCCGCATCACGAACCGCCAGGAGTCCTACAAGCTGGTGCAGAGCACGGAGGACTGGCCCCGCGTGGTCCTGGCGACCGTCGCCTCCGAGCCCGGTGTCAAGAAGGCCTCCACGCCGAGCCCCAGCGCGACGAAGTCCGATGCCGCGCAGCAGCAGGAGGAATCGCCGACGCTCGCGCTGATGCTCGTGCAGGACAACCCGCACGTGAACTTCCAGGTGTCGCGCGTCGTCGCACTCCGAGGCGGGCAGAAGATGCCCGACGCCGCACCGGCGGAGGAGGGCACCGCGCGCGTCTCCGACGATCTGAGCACGCTCGCTCTCACCCCGGCGGCAGCGGTCGCCGACTACGCCAAGGTCCTCCAGGGCGGCGACAAGGTCGCCGAGGCGAGCGCGTTCAACCTGCAGGACGACGTCCTCGTCACGAAGAGCGGGGCGGCCTGGGTCGCTCAGGCGCAGGCCAAGGCGAAGAAGGACGGCAACGAGTCGGTCAAGTACTCGGTGACGGTGACCCCGAGCGATTCCGAGCTGATCAGCCTGTCCACCGGTGTCGGCGGCGCTCTCGTGAGCGCGACCCTCCGCGAGGAGCGCATCGAGGATTCGGCCGGAGGCCGCGCCAAGCCCACAGCGACCGCGAGCGTGACAGCGCTCTCGGGTCTCGAGGGGCGTCAGGACAAGCTGGTTCGCGTGGTCACGCACCAGATCCTGTTCTTCATCCCGAGTAAGACGAGCGGCGGACAGGTCCAGCGGCTCGGCGTGACCAGCGAGCTCGTAGAGGCGAGGAAGTAACCAGATGAGTCAGCAGATGCCCGAGCGGATCCCCGGCGGCGGGGTCGATCTGAGCCACCTCGCTGCGCGGGCCCAGCAGCCCGCGCAGGGGAGCGCGCCCGCGGGCGCGCCCGGCGGAGGACAGGTGGTCGATATCCCGGCGGTGGTGTTCGATCTCACCGACGCGACCTTCGAACAGGCGATGCAGATCTCGTCCGTGGTGCCCGTGGTCATCGACCTCTGGGCCGAGTGGTGCCAGCCCTGCAAGACCCTGAGCCCCGTGCTCGAGAAGGTGACGCGGCAGAGCGCGGGCCAGCTGGTCCTCGCGAAGGTGGACGTCGATGCGAACCCCGGGCTCGCCCAGGCGTTCCAGGCGCAGTCGATCCCCACGATCGTCGCGCTCGTCGGAGGCCGGCCGGTCCCGCTGTTCCAGGGCGCGGTGCCCGAGGCTCAGGTGCGCGAGGTGTTCGTCCAGCTGCTGCAGCTCGCCGCCGAGCAGGGAGTCACCGGCCGTGTGAGCGCTCCGGATCTCGACGGCGAGGCGCCGACCGATGCGGAGGCGCCGGCCGAACCCGAGGTGCCCGAGGCGCACAAGCCCGCCCTCGAAGCGCTGGAGCGGGGCGACTACGCTGCCGCTGCCGCCGCGTACCACGACGTGCTCGCGAAGTCCCCGCGGGACGCCGAGGCGAAGGCCGCGCTCGCCCAGGTGACCCTGCTGCTCCGTCTGCAGGGCGCGACCGCCGAGGACATCCGGTCGGCTGCGGCCGATCGTCCGGCGGACATCGAAGCGCAGCTGGCGGTGGCCGACCTCGACCTGTCGGGCGGTCACGTCGAGGACGCGCTGCTGCGCCTGCTTGAGCTGTTCGCGGAGCGGACCGACGCCGACGAGCGGAGCGCGATCCGCGAGCGCCTGCTCGACTACTTCGAAGTGGTCGGAACCGCCGATCCGCGTGTCGTCGCCGCGCGGGGACGCCTCGCGAGCCTGCTCTACTGAGTCCGGACGTGCGCGCCTACCTCGATCATGCCGCGACGGCTCCGATGCCCGCCGAGGTCCTCGACGGGTACACCGAAGCGCTGCGGACCGTCGGGAATCCGGCTTCGACCCACGGGCACGGCCAAGCGGCCAGTGCGCGCCTCGAGGCCGCGCGCGAGGGGCTCGCGCAGCGCTTCGGCTGCACCCCGGCCGAGGTCACGCTGACCTCGGGCGGGACCGAGTCGATCAACCTCGGCCTCAAGGGGCTCTTCTGGGCGCGCCGTCGCGCGGGGGCCGGCCCGGTGGTGCTGGTCGCGGACGGCGAGCACCACGCGACGATCGAGGCCGCCGAATGGCTCCGGGACGCGCAGGGGGCGGAACTGCGCTGGATCCCGCTGGACGGGACCGGACGGCTGACCCCCGGTGCGCTGACCGCGGCCATCGCCGACGCCGGCGCGGATCGGGTCGCTCTGATCTCCTTCCTCGCGGCGAACAACGAGGTCGGCACGGTGAACGACACCGTCGCGCTCTGCGGGATCGCGAGGGCCGCAGGAATCCCGGTCCACGTCGACGCCGTGGCGGCGCTCGGCCAGCTGCCGATCGACTTCCGGGGGAGCGGCGCCGCGCTGATGAGCCTGTCGGCCCACAAGGTCGGCGGGCCGGTCGGGGTCGGAGCGCTGCTCATCGACCGCGGCACCGCGATCGATCCGCTGCAGCACGGGGGGTCGCAGCAGCGCGGACGCTCGGGCACGCAGGACGTGGCGGGAGCGGTCGGATTCGCGCTCGCGGCGGAGCTCGCCGCGCCCGAGGCTCCGCGGATCGAACGCATCCGCGCGCTCAGGGATCGCCTGATCTCGGGCGTGCGCGCGGCGGTTCCCGACGCGGTGCTGCGCGGTGCCGCAGCGGACGATGACCGGCTGCCCGGCAACGCCCACTTCACGTTCCCCGGGTGCCAGGGGGACTCGCTCGTGTTCCTGCTGGATGCGGCAGGGATCTCGGCTTCGGTCGGGTCCGCGTGCCGGGCCGGGGTCGCCGAGACCTCGCACGTGCTGCTCGCGATGGGGCTCGACGACGGGGTCGCGGCCGGCGCGCTCCGCTTCACCATCGGCTTCGACACGACGGAGGCCGAGATCGAGCTGCTGCTGCGGGAGCTGCCGGAGGCCGTCGAGCGCGCGCGGAGCGCCGGGCTGAGCTGAGACTCCGGGATCGGCATCGCGCGGAGCGATGACGACGGGCGGGTGCGCTCGGAAACGGCGTGCGTCGGAGGCCGGGAGTCGCCGTAGAATGGACGGATGAGAATTCTCGCTGCGATGAGCGGCGGCGTCGACTCGGCGGTGGCTGCGGCACGCGCAGTGGAAGCCGGGCACGAGGTGGTCGGAGTCCACCTGGCGCTGAGCCGCATGCCGGGCACACTGCGTACCGGTTCGCGGGGGTGCTGCACCATCGAGGACGCGATGGACGCCCGCCGCGTCGCCAACCTGCTCGACATCCCCTTCTACGTCTGGGACTTCAGCGAACGTTTCAAGGCCGACGTGGTCGACGACTTCGTCGCGGAGTACGAGGCGGGCCGTACGCCCAACCCGTGCATGCGCTGCAACGAGAAGATCAAGTTCGCGGCGCTGCTCGACAAGGCGATCGCGCTCGGCTTCGACGCGGTCGCGACGGGGCACTACGCGACGCTCGTCGACGGGCCTGCGGGACGCGAGCTGCATCGGGCGAGCGCCTGGGCGAAGGACCAGTCCTACGTGCTCGGCGTACTGACCGAGGAGCAGCTCGCGCACTGCTACTTCCCGCTCGGCGACACGCCTTCGAAGGAACTGATCCGCGCCGAGGCCGAGGAGCGCGGGATCCAGGTGGCGGCGAAGCCCGACAGCCACGACATCTGCTTCATCCCCGAGGGCGACACGCGCGAGTGGCTCTCCGAGCACCTCGATCGCGAACCGGGCGAGATCGTCGACGAGTCCGGCGATGTCATCGGCACGCACGACGGTGCCCGCGGGTACACGGTGGGCCAGCGGCGCGGCCTGCAGCTCGGCCGCCCGGCGGTCGACGGCAACCCGCGCTACGTGCTCTCGATCCGACCCGTCTCGAACCAGGTCGTCGTCGGCCCGAAGGAACGCCTCGCGATCTCCCGGATCGCGGGCGGACGCTACAGCTGGGCGGGGGAGCCGGGGATCGATCCCGGCGTCGCCTTCTCCTGCGACGTGCAGATCCGCGCGCACGCCGATCCGGTCCCGGCGGTCGCGCGCCTCGTCGAGATCGACGAGGCGGAGCGGACCGAGCTGCACCGCGCCGACGCGTCGCACGAGATCGTCGTCGACATCGATCTGGCCCTCGCCGAGCCCCTGCTCGGCGTCGCGCCCGGGCAGACCGCGGTGCTGTACCGGGGTACTCGCGTGCTCGGGCAGTTCACCATCGACCGGGCGCTCGCCTCGGCCGAGCCCGGTACGGAGCTGCGCGTCGAAGAGATGTCGGTGGCCGCTCCTACAATGAGCGTGTGACCCAGAACGACAGCAGCATCCCCGTCGAATTCGAAGCGGCGCGCGTCGAGGCCGAGCAGCTGACCGCCGAGATCGAGCGGTACCGCGCGGCCTACTACTCCGAGGCGACGAGCCTCGTCTCGGACGCGCAATACGACGAGCTGTTTCACCGGCTCGAAGCGCTCGAGCGGGCGTTCCCCGAGCTGGCCGGCCAGGACAGCCCCACGCAGGAGGTCGGATCCGCGGTCGCCTCCGCGGGGTTCCCCGAGCACGAGCACGCCGAGCGCATGCTCAGTCTCGACAACGTCTTCTCGCTCGACGAGTTCCGCGAGTGGGCCGAGAAGGCCCGCGCGTCGTCGGGGCGCGCGGTGCGGTGGCTCACGGAGCTCAAGATCGACGGGCTCGCCATCGCACTGGCCTATCGCAACGGCGTGCTCGAGACCGCGACCACCCGCGGCGACGGCCGGGTCGGCGAGGACATCACCGAGAACGTCGACCTGATCCCGGTGATCCCGCGCGTGCTCGAGGGCGAGGGAATTCCGGAGTTCTTCGAGGCGCGCGGCGAGGTCTTCCTCACGACCGAGAACTTCGAGGCGCTGAACGAGCGCCAGCACGCGCTCCAGGCCGAGTTCGCAGCGGATCAGCTCGCGAAGGGCGTCCCCGCCGAGAAGATCACCGTGCGCTTCCCCGAGTTCGCGAACGCGCGCAACACGGCGGCGGGCAGTCTGCGGCAGCGCGCCGAGAAGAAGAACGAGCGCGAGCTCGAGCTGATGCGTGATCGGCTCGGGCGGCTCTCGCTCTACGTGCACGGCATCGGCGCCTGGCAGCATCCGGACTTCGCGAACCAGTCCGACGCCTACGAGCTGCTGAGCGCCTGGGGGCTCCCGGTCTCGCCCCACTCGCGGGTGCTCGATTCGGTCGACGAGGTGCTCGAGTTCATCGAGGATCGCGGCGTGCACCGGCACGACTTTGAGCACGAGATCGACGGGATCGTCATCAAGATCGACGAGCTCGAGCTCCACCGGGAGCTGGGCGAGACGAGCCGGGCGCCCCGGTGGGCGATCGCCTACAAGTACCCGCCCGAGGAGGTCTACACCAAGCTGCTCGCCATCCGCGTCGGGGTCGGGCGCACCGGTCGGGCGACTCCCTACGCGGTCATGGAACCGGTCAAGGTCGCGGGTTCGACCGTCAGCCAGGCCACGCTGCACAATCAGCAGGTGGTCAAGGCCAAGGGCGTGCTGATCGGCGACACGGTCGTGCTGCGCAAGGCGGGCGACGTGATCCCCGAGGTGCTCGGCGCCGTGCTGGAACGTCGCGACGGCAGCGAGGTCGAGTGGCAGATGCCGGTGGGATGCCCGGAGTGCGGCACGGAGCTGCGCGCGATGAAGGAGGGCGACATCGACCTCCGCTGCCCGAACGCGCGAGCGTGCCCGGCGCAGGTCCGCGGTCGGGTCGAGCACATCGGCTCGCGAGGCGGCCTCGACATCGAGGTGCTCGGCGAGATCACCGCCGCGGCGCTCACGCAGCCCGAGGTGCCGTCCGTGCCGCCGCTCGAGACGGAAGCCGGGCTGTTCGACCTCACCCTCGAGGAACTCGTCCCGATCACCGTCGTGGTCCGGGACAGCGAGACGGGTGAGCCGGTGATCGACGAGGCGACCGGTGAAGCGCGCAGGCGCTCCCCGTTCCAGCGCGTGACCGTCGAGTACCCGCCCGAGGCGGAAGGGATGGACGCGGCGGCACGTCGCCAGGCCGGCTTCCGCAAGGACCACCGGGTCGTGCGACCGTCCAAGGACGCCGAGACCTTCCTCGCCGAGCTCGAGCGGGCCAAGACCAAGCCGCTCTGGAGGCTGATCGTCTCGCTGAACATCCGGCATGTGGGGCCGGTCGCCGCGCGAGCGCTGGCCGACTGGTTCGGCTCGCTCGACGCGATCCGCGCCGCGAGCGTCGAGGAGCTCTCCGCGGTCGACGGCGTCGGCGGGATCATCGCGGAGTCGTTGCTCGAGTGGTTCGAGGTCGATTGGCACCGCGAGATCGTCGAGCGGTGGACCGCGGCGGGCGTGCAGTGGGCGACGCCGGGGCATCCCGGGCCGGGCGCCGCCGTCGCCGAGGGCGGCGTGCTCGCCGGACTCACCGTAGTGGCCACGGGTTCCCTCGACGGATTCACCCGTGACGGTGCGAAGGAGGCGATCATCCAGGCCGGTGGAAAGGCCGCGTCGAGCGTCTCGAAGAAGACGGACTACGTCGCCGCCGGTCCCGGTGCGGGCTCGAAGCTCGCGAAGGCGGAGGAACTGGGCATCCCGGTGCTCGACGCGAGCCAGTTCGCGGTGCTCGTCTCGGAGGGCCCCGCTGCTCTCGGCCTCGGCGACACCGAGGCCGGTGAGACGGCAGGCGCGCCCGCAACGGCCGAGGACTCCGCGACTCCCGAGGAGCTCCGTTCGGAGGGCTGAGCGCCTCCCGGCGAGTTATCCACAGATCTCGCTTTTTCGTCTTCTGGGGCTTCCGGGAATCCCTACGCTGAGGGGAAATCCCGAGCGAAGGAGAACCGGTGACCGACACCACCGAAGCACTCGACCAAGTCCCGAACACCTCCGCGGTGAGCGTCGGCGAAGCCGAGCCGTTGGCCCGCGCGGCCTGGGCGCTGCAGTCGCCGATGCTCACCGAGTACTACGACACCGAGTGGGGTGTGCCGGTCTTCGACGAGCGCGGGGTGTTCGAGCGGCTCACGCTCGAAGCCTTCCAATCGGGGCTCTCCTGGATCACGATCCTGCGCAAGCGAGAAGCCTTCCGGGCGGCGTTCGACGGCTTCGAGCCCGAGGCGATCGCGGGGTACGGCGAAGCCGACATCGAACGGCTGCTCGCCGACGAGGGCATCATCCGCAACCGCATGAAGATCCTCGCCACGATCGGCAACGCGCGAGCCACGCTCGCGCTGCGGCACGACCCGGAGGCCGGCGACCTCGCGCGTCTGGTCTGGGCGGCGATGCCCGAGCGCTCTCCGCTGCCCGAGACGGATGCCGAGGTGCCGAGCACGTCTCCGGAGTCCGTCGCGCTCGCGAAGGAGCTGAAGCGCCGCGGCTTCTCCTTCGTCGGGCCCACCACGGTCTACGCCCTGATGAGCGCCATCGGCGTCGTCGACGTCCACCTCCGTTCGAGCCACCGACGCGGCTGCTCGGGGCTCTGGGCGGTCGACGGCGCCCGCACCGACGTGCCGCTCCCGTTCGCGACATGAGAGGTTCGGGAGCGCCCACGAACCGAGGCCGCCCGCGCTCGATAGGATGGACGGGTTCCCGAAGCCCCTCTTCACCCCTGGAGCAGCATGCCTGAACCCAGCGCGGCGAGCAGCGAGATCACGGCCGAGACCGTGCAGCATCTCGCCGGACTCGCCCGGATCGCCCTCACCGACTCCGAGGTCTCCTCGCTCACGAGCGAACTCGGATCGATCCTCACCAGCATCGCGAAGGTCAGCGAGGTGGCCACCCCCGAGGTGCCGGCCACCAGCCACCCGATCCCGCTGAGCAACGTCACCCGACCCGACGAGGTCTCCGACGTGCTCACGCAGGAGCAGGCGCTCATGAACGCGCCCGATGCGGCCGAGGGCATGTTCCGCGTGTCGTCGATTCTGGGCGAAGAGCAGTAGAGGACGACATGAACGATCTGATCACGCTGACCGCGGCCGAGCTGGCCGCGAAGATCTCCTCGGGTGAGGTCTCCTCCGTCGAGGCCACCCGCGCCCACCTCGACCGCATCGCCGAGGTCGACGGCGCGGTGCACGCCTTCCTCGCGACGAACGAAGAGGCGTCCCTGGCGGCCGCCCGCGACATCGATGCCCGCCGTGCGGCGGGCGAGGCGCTCGGCGAGCTCGCCGGCGTGCCCCTCGCGGTCAAGGACGTGCTCGTCACCACCGACATGCCGTCCACCTCGGGATCGAAGATCCTCGAGGGGTATCGCTCGCCGTTCGACGCGACCACCGTGGCGAAGGCCCGGGCAGCCGGTCTCGTCTCCATCGGCAAGACCAACATGGACGAGTTCGCGATGGGCTCCGCCACCGAGAACTCGGCGTACGGGCCCACCCACAACCCGTGGTCGCTCGACCGGGTGCCCGGCGGGTCCGGCGGCGGGTCCGCGGCCGCGGTGGCCGCCTTCGAAGCTCCGCTCGCGCTCGGCTCCGACACCGGCGGCTCGATCCGCCAGCCGGCCGCGCTCACGGGCACGGTCGGTGCCAAGCCGACCTACGGCGGGGTCAGCCGCTACGGCGCGATCGCGCTCGCATCCTCGCTCGATCAGGTCGGTCCCTGCGCGCGCACCGTGCTCGACACCGCGCTCCTGCACGACGTGATCGCCGGTCACGACCGGCACGACTCGACCTCGCTCGACTTCGCGTGGCCCTCGATGGCCGCGGCCGCGCGCGGGGGAGTCGATCCGTCGAGCCTCAAGGGCCTGCGCGTCGGCGTGGTGAAGCAGCTGATGATCGACGGCGTGCAGCCCGGCGTGAAGGCCAGCTTCGAGCAGGCGCTCGCGCTGCTCACCGCGCAGGGCGCCGAGATCGTCGAGATCGACGCCCCGCACTTCGAGTACGCGGTCGCCGCCTACTACCTGATCCTCCCGTCGGAGGCCTCGAGCAACCTCGCGAAGTACGACTCCGTGCGCTTCGGCCTGCGCGTCGCGCCCGAGGGCGGCGGCACCGTCGAGAGCGTCATGAGCGCGACCCGCGAGGCCGGGCTCGGCGCGGAGGTCAAGCGCCGCATCATCCTCGGTACCTACGCGCTCTCCGCCGGCTACTACGACGCCTACTACGGCAGCGCGCAGAAGGTCCGCACGCTGATCCAGCGCGACTTCGCGAACGCGTTCGCGCAGGTCGACGTGATCGCCTCGCCCACCGCGCCCACCACCGCGTGGAAGCTCGGCGAGCACGGCGGAGACCCGATGCAGGACTACCTGAACGACGCCACGACGATCCCCGCGAACCTCGCCGGGATCCCGGGGCTCAGCCTGCCCATCGGCACCGCGAGCGAGGACGGCCTGCCGGTCGGCCTGCAGCTCATGGCCCCCGCGTTCGAAGACGCCCGCCTGTACCGCGCGGGCGCCGCAATCGAGCGGCTCATCGCCGAGCGCGACGGCGCTCCGTTCTGGGCCCAGGCGCCCGCACTCACCGGAAAGGCTGGCGCATAATGGCCAAGACCAAGCTGATGGACTTCGACCGCGCCCTCGAACTCTTCGAGCCGGTCATCGGTCTCGAGGTGCACGTCGAGCTCAACACCAAGACCAAGATGTTCAGCACGGCGCCGAACGTCTTCGGGTCCGAGCCGAACACCAACCTCGCCCCCGTCTGCCTCGGCCTGCCCGGCTCGCTCCCGGTGGTCAACGAGCAGGCCGTGCGCTCCTCGATCAGCCTGGGCCTCGCGCTCGGCTGCGGCATCGCCGAGGTCTCGGGTTTCGCCCGGAAGAACTACTTCTACCCGGACATGGGCAAGAACTACCAGATCTCGCAGTACGACGACCCGATCGCGCACGACGGCTCGGTCGAGATCGAGCTCGCCTCCGGTCGTGTCGTGCACGTGCCCATCGAGCGCGCGCACATGGAGGAGGACGCCGGCAAGCTGAACCACGTCGGCGGCTCCACCGGTCGGATCCAGGGCGCCGAATACTCGCTCGTCGACTACAACCGAGCGGGTGTTCCGCTGGTCGAGATCGTCACGCGGCCGATCTTCGGCGGTGAGGCCGATGTCCCCGAGATCGCGGCAGCCTACGTGTCGACCATCCGCGACATCGTGGTGGCGCTCGGCATCTCGGACGCGCGCATGGAGCGGGGCAACATCCGCTGCGACGCGAACGTCTCGCTGCGCCCCCGCGGCAACGAGGACGCCGGCATGTCGGTGCTCGGCACCCGCACCGAGACGAAGAACGTGAACTCGCTGCGCTCGATCGAGCGCGCGGTCCGCTTCGAGATCCAGCGGCAGGCGCTGATCCTCTCCGAGGGCGGCTCCATCACGCAGGAGACCCGCCACTGGCACGAGGACACCGGCGAGACCTCGCCCGGTCGTCCCAAGAGCGACGCCGACGACTACCGGTACTTCCCGGAGCCCGACCTCGCTCCGCTCACGCCGTCGCGCGAGCTGGTCGAGGAACTGCGCGCCGCGCTGCCCGAGCACCCGACCCTGCGCCGCCGCCGGCTGCGCGAGGACTGGCAGTTCTCGGCGCTCGAGTTCCAGGACGTCGTGAACGCCGGCCTGCTCACCGACATCGAGGCGACCGTCGCCGCCGGCGTGCCGGCCCAGGCCGCGCGCAAGTGGTGGATGGGCGAGATCGCACGCATCGCCAAGGAGCGCTCCGCCGCGCCCACGGACCTCATCACGCCCGCGCAGATCGCCTCGGTCGTCGAGCTCGTCGAAGCGGGAACCCTCAACGACAAGCTGGCGCGTCAGGTGATCGCCGGCATCATCGACGGCGAGGGCACGGCCCAGCAGATCGTCGACGCCCGCGGTCTCGCGATCGTGTCGGACGACGGCCCGCTGATCGAGGCCGTCGACGCGGCGCTCGCCGAGCAGCCGGACGTGCTCGCCAAGATCCGCGACGGCAAGGTGCAGGCCGCCGGTGCGATCATCGGTGCGGTCATGAAGGCGATGCGCGGGCAGGCGGACGCGGGCCGCGTGCGCGAGCTCGTCATCGAGCGCGCCTCGGCCGAGTAGGCAGAGCCATCGCGGGGCGGACCCGCGAACGGACGGCCCGTCCGGATCCCCACGGATCCGGGCGGGCCGTCCGCGTGCTCAGCCCCAGAACGCGCCGAGCCGATCGGCGAGCCCCACGCCCTGCGCGAATCCGGCCCGTGCCGCGCCCGGACGCAGCGACGGATCCATCGCGTTCGCTCCGATCAGCCGCGCGGCCTCCTCGTCGGGCCCGACGACTTCGACGGTGCTGCCCGCCGCGCGCAGATCGTCCGCCTGCGCCGCCAGCTGCATGCGCCACTCGATCGGGTGGCGGGTACGCCCGCCGAAGGGGGACAGCACGAGCACCCGTTCGCTGCCGACCGCGAGATCCGCGTTCTCGTTGCGACGGTACCCGCCGTCGATGAAGGAGCGGCCGCAGGCGCGATGCGGGGCGCCGCTCGCGCAACTCGCCGCGACGGCGTCCGCGAGCTCGATCCCGTTGTCGCGATCGAAGACGACCGGGGATCCGTCCGCGGCATCGACGGCGACGACGCGCAGATCGCGCGCCGGCCAGCGCTGATCGGGCAGCCGGGAGGCGACGACTGCGCGCCAGCGCGCGCTCCGCGCCGGATCGGATGCACCGTCGAGCTGCAGCGCCGCCGCACCCATGCGGCGTCGCATGTCCGCAGGGTCCGCGGAGGCGGCGATGATCCGGGAGGTGCGGTCGAGCTGCTCCGCGACCGCGACCGCGACAGAGGCAGAGGCAGCCGAGGCGGCCGCGACGG
>NZ_LAYO01000011.1 GCF_000980875.1 Leucobacter sp. Ag1
GACGAGTTTGATGAAGATGTTGATATCGAAGAATTCAGCGATGAGATTGAAAGCTGGGTTATTGATGAATTGAAACGTGTTGGTTTGGATTCAGCGAAGTCGGTGTTGTCTCTTAGCGAGGAGGAGCTGGTTAGACGTACCGATTTGGAAGAAGATACTATTCGTGAGATTGTACGTATTTTACAAGCTGAATTTGAATAAAATTCAGCTCGTTAATTTTTTTCTATCTAACATTCGGAATAAATTGTTTATGGATGGAAAAAAACATATTTTTGTAATTATATTAAAATAGTTTATAGTATAGATGACTGAAAGAAAAGGAACAAACTTGCTTAAAGCAGCAAAGGAACTCAACATCGGGATACATACCGCCGTGGAATGTTTAGTGAAAAAAGGATATGATGTAGAAGCAAAGCCTAACACTAAATTGAGCGGAGAGATGTATGGTGTGCTGTTAAAAGAGTTTCAGGGAGACAAATCACTGAAAGATGAAGCTAAACAAATTGTGATTGGCAAAATTCGTCGTGAGGAGTCGCCGTCCACTTCTCCTAAGGAATCATCTAAGAATGAGGATTTCGAAGATCATGATGAATCCAAGGAAATCTTGGTCAAGAATACGGTAGAAATCCCTTCTGTTAAGGAAACTACTCCTGCAAAAGTAGAGGAGCCTGCTCATCAAGGTGGTATGAAGGTGGTCGGTAAAATTGATCTTGACGCATTGAATAGAGGCGGAAGTAAGGTCAAGAAGGAAGAACCTGTTAAGGAGGAACCAAAAACCGTCAAAGAAACACCTGTAGAGGTTAAAGCTGAAGTTAAGGTGGAAGAAAAGAAGGAAGCCGAAACCCAAGCGCCTATTGTTGAAGCAAAAAAAGAAGAGCCAAAGGTTATTGAGAAGAAGCCGGAAGTTGTTGTACCAAAAGCTGAAATAGAGAAACCCGAAGTAAATAAAACTGAAGTAAAAGCAACTCCGGGTGTAGAGACAAAAACTGAACCTGTGAAGGTAGAAGACAAGAAAAAAGAAGAAACAGCGCCGAAAGCTGTACCAGTAACTCCAATAGTAGCGTCTGTGAAAAAACAA
>NZ_LAYO01000015.1 GCF_000980875.1 Leucobacter sp. Ag1
TAAGATTATTGTGCTGGATAAAGGCGAAATCAAGGAAATCGGAACGCATCAGGAATTGCTATCTTTTGATGGGTATTATAAAAAACTATACGACTTGCAATTTCATTCTGCAGGGATTTAATTAATCAATAATACTCTCTTTTGGGATCGTTTCTTCATCTTCGATCCGTGTATTTGCTTTAATTTCTGAACCTCGGCCTACGAGCACGTTTGCTCCGATCGCGACATTTGGTCCGATATTAACGAAATCTTCGATGATGGTATTGCTTTCGATAACGGCAGAACCGGCGATAACGCAATGGTTGCCTATCTGTACATCGGGAGCGATGGATGCGCCGGGAAGGATAATGGTTCCTTCACCAATCTCTGCTCGTTTTGATACGTAGGCTTTGGGATGGATGAGGGTCTGGTAATTCCAGTCTGCATTTTCCGATACAATCCGTTGGCGAAGGCCTGGGTTCTTGACTGCAATAAAGAAATCTTCATCCGTGCTTTTTACTTGATGATGAAGTTGAACCTCATAATCGAATACATCTTCAATGAGTAGCGATTTGTCTATAAGGCCACCAATTTCAATTGCTAAATCTTCTGCTACATCTACTGCAGTTTTTGCGTGGGCAGTTGCACCGTATATATATAACATGGTATTTTTTTTTCGCAAAGATAAAACTTTCTAAAATGAAGCCCTTTGGTATCGTGTAAAAAAATGCAACAAAATATAGGGTTTGATTGTTTTGCTGTTTAAAGAGCGTTAAGGTTGATTGTTTTTCGGACGCAATAATATTGCATATAAAAATCAATTTATCTAAGTTTGTTGGTATACAAAAATTAAACTATGATTCAACGTATCCAAACTGTTTATTTGCTGATAGCAGGATTAGTCATTTTTGGCTTGTTTCTATTTCCCTATGTTAATTATAGCGATTTAGTTGGTTTAGGAAAGAATGTGAAGGTGACCGGTGTGTATAGTGTTGCTGCGGGTCAGCCGGTACACGAGGGGGGATTTGGTTATATTCTCCAGACTGTGGCCACCGTATTATTAGGCGGGCTTCCCCTGTTCACGATATTTAAATTTAAACAGCGTAAAGTTCAACTTTTGCTTATTTGGGTAGAGGTTGTCGCAATTATCTTATTTGCAGTATGGCTCTACTCTTCTGCAAGTACTCATTTAGCTACGGT
>NZ_LAYO01000018.1 GCF_000980875.1 Leucobacter sp. Ag1
GTCAATAACAAAGACACCAGGGGCACCACCCATGCTGATGAAGCGGCCTTCTATTATGACCGGGCGACACATACCCTCACCATCAACGGCGGCATTCAACATATCGTGATCGTCGTCAAAGCCAATGTGCATATCACCGCCCAGCAGGCCACCATCGATGCTCTCCAGACGATAGTCACGGGCGACGCTGAAATTCAGGGCAACCTGACGGTGAAAAAGAAACTGACCTATGAAGGGGGGATGGAAGGCTCTGGCGGCGACGGTGCAGCAGCGACCATCACCGGCAACCTGAACATTCTCGGTGATGCCCACGCCAGCGGCAGCATGTTGTCAGACGGCGAAAACTCCAACCACCACAGTCACTGAATCAAATCTTTTTAAACGGCGTTAATATCGGTCATTCCCTCCGGGGGCAATACTGCCCCCATGAAAACGAACTCCGTATTTTGGCAACCTGCGCTTCAGCGTCCTGGCGAAACCGTCCAGGGGCTGGAGGATATCGCCCAGGCCATTCTCATCATCCTGAGAACGCCCAGGGGGAGCGATCCGCATCGGCCAGAATTTGGCAGTAACCTGCATCTTTATATCGATCACCCCGTTGACCGGGCCATTCCCCATGTGGTGCGGGAATCTGTCGAGGCCATAAAACAATGGGAACCTCGCTGTCAGTTGGTCTCGATCAAGCCGGTGATTGATGCCGAGCATCTCACGCTACGGGTGCAGTGGAAAAGTGCAGAAGGCGTAACACAATCCACGGAGTTGTTATGGCGTTGAGTAAACCTGACTTTATCGAACGTGATGCAGACAAAATCACGGCTGAAATGGTGGCGCAGTACGAGGCAGACAGCGGTAAAACGCTCTATCCGGCACAAGCCGAACGGTTGTTGATCAACCTGTTCGCCTACCTTGAAAACCTGGTACGCGTCGCCATTCAGGAAGCCGCCGAGCAGAACCTGGTGGCCTTTGCCCGTGAGCCGATGCTTGATTACCTGGGCGAACTGGTCGGGGTTTATCGTCTGTCGGCGCAACCAGCACACACCGTGCTGCAGTTCAGCATCGATACTGCCCTGCCAACCTCTGTGTTGATCCCCGCAGGAACGCGCGTCAGCGCCACCGACAGCGTGATTTTTGCCACAGACAATGACGTTGTTCTGGTGGCGGGCCAGACCCTGGCATCAACCAGCGCCACCTGCACC
>NZ_LAYO01000020.1 GCF_000980875.1 Leucobacter sp. Ag1
GAAATGTCTGCTGACAGTTAAATAATAACGCCAGCGCCAAAAGCACAGCGGATTTATCGCTTACCTTTCATAACCAAAGTTTGGCAATTTGTCGAAAGTATTTTTTGCCAAAAAGCAAAAAATATAGCATGCTTATCGTGTATATTTAGGGTAATTTATTGCTGGCACGCCATTAGTGCGATAGATTCATTGTATGCAAAAAAAGACCAATCGATATAGCCAATTGGCCACAGATCTTATTGTAAAGCTGTTTGAAAGCATTCATCCGCTGTCGAACGATTTAAAACAGCTGATCGAAACGCATAGCTATGTGATCGATGTGAAAGCCGGGGTTCGTCTGATTGATATCGGACAGGTTCAAAAGCAGATCTACTTCATTCTCCAGGGCGGTGTACATACTTATTATATTGATCCGGCGGGTAACGAGATCAGCTCCTGGCTGCTGTATGAAGGGGAGCTCGCTATTGCGGTCTATAGCTTTTTTAGTCAAAAACCGAGTTTCGAAGCAATTGAAACACTGGAGCCCTGCCGTCTATTGGTTCTGAGCTACGAGAAATTGAATGAGCTGTACCATACATTCCCCGAATTTAATTTCATCGGTAGGGTATTGACCGAACGTTATTATATCAAAAGTGAAGAGAAAGCCAATGAGCTACGGATGTTGCCCGCGGTGGACCGGTATAGAAATCTTGTTGAACGTTATCCTGAGATTTTAAAACGCACACCATTGGGTATCGTCGCCTCGTATTTGGGGATAACGCAATCTACATTGAGCCGCATAAGAGCAAAAGTTTAACATGCCCACAGAATCCTGAACTTTTTTATACGGAAGGAACACAATGTGTTAATAGGGCATCTAAAAAGAGCAATAAAGTGTATGTGTTTGCCAATAGCTATCCTTATTTTTGATGATATGGCGAGGATTCAGTGCTTTTCTATTGCGAACAGTCGGCATTGCATCCCTAAATCGAATCGTAAACCTCAATGAAATTGAACACATCAATGCTAAACCGTATATGTACTGGTCTTGCGCTCTGTTTTCTCCTGTCGGTGGAAATTGCTGTTGCGCAGACTGGAGCCAAGAAAGAAAACAGTATCTGGTTTGAACAACCTGCAAATGCCTTAGCCGTAGATTCCAAAAATGGCTGGGAGAGTGACCCCGAGTGGCTGAAAGCCCTACCCATTGGTAATGGAAACCTTGGGGCTATGGTTTTTGGCGATGTCAACCACGAGCGGATTCAGCTAAACGAAATGACGTTATGGAGTGGAAGCTTCGACGCAGGCGACAATCCTGCGGCTTCACAGTCCCTGCAGAAGATCCGTGAACTACTGTTTCAGGGCAACTATAAGGAAGCAACCGAATTGACCAATAAAAC
>NZ_LAYO01000012.1 GCF_000980875.1 Leucobacter sp. Ag1
ACCGTCCCGAATTTGTGGAGAATATGATCTGGAACTATGTTTTTCTAAATTCAGGTCTTACGATCAACTTCAATGGCCAAAAATTTGTTTCTGAGCACGGACTAAAAGATCTGTTGGAACGAAATATTGATGCCGAATCCATGCGCTACCCAATTATCCACTTACGGGGGGATGATATTGAAATCGCGATGACTCACGGCCAGCAATATGGAGAAGAATATTATTCTTTTGTCAACGGTCAGCATACCACGCAAGGTGGAACACACCAGGCAGCCTTCCGTGAAGCACTTGTCAAAACAATCCGCGAGTTCTATAAAAAAGAATTTGATGCATCGGATATTCGCTCCTCGATCATTGGCGCCATCGCCATCAAAGTGCAGGAGCCTGTTTTTGAATCTCAAACCAAAACCAAACTAGGCTCACAGAGCGTGGGCCCTGATGGACCCACGGTAAGAGGATTCATTAATGACTTTGTCAAAAAAGCATTGGATGATTACTTGCATAAAAATCCAGCTACAGCAGATGCCCTTCAAAAACGTATCCTACAGTCTGAGCGTGAACGTAAGGATATCGCCGGCATTAAAAAACTAGCCAACGAAAGAGCGAAGAAAGCCTCTTTGCACAACCGTAAACTACGTGACTGCAAGGTGCACTTCAGCGATAAAAATGAACGTAACCAAGAAACAACCCTGTTTATCACCGAAGGGGATTCTGCATCCGGTTCCATTACCAAATCGCGCGATGTACAAACTCAGGCCGTATTCAGTCTAAAAGGAAAACCGCTAAATTCCTACGGTATGTCCAAAAAGATTGTTTATGAAAACGAAGAATTTAACCTCTTGCAACATGCGCTTAATATTGAAGACGGCCTCGATGGACTACGCTATAACAATATCGTAATCGCTACCGATGCCGACGTCGACGGCATGCACATCCGTCTGTTGTTATTGACATTTTTCTTACAGTTTTTTCCAGACCTTGTCAAAGCTGGCCACGTTTCCATCTTACAGACACCGCTTTTCCGTGTCCGCAATAAAAAGGAAACGATCTATTGCTATTCCGACGAAGAACGACAAAAAGCAATCGCAAAATT
>NZ_LAYO01000016.1 GCF_000980875.1 Leucobacter sp. Ag1
GACTCTCCAGCTGCGCCCCCGAAGTCCCTTCCAGACAATGGTATGGCCAGATACACAATTGTTTTTTTCCCTCAGCTTCCAAATGCTGGAGATAATCCAGCGCTAAGGCTGTATGGCCATTCACAGCACGCCAGATACCGTCGCGGACATCAGCATAGCGAATAATGGTAAATGGCTCCGGATGATTTCCCGCACTGTCAAGCCACCAAGCGGGATGGAAAATCTGCCTTATCGAGTGACAATCGAGACTACACATGACTTGCGTTAAGGCCTCAATATTACGATACATCCACTGCGTCAGACGTTGTACATCGGCCTTTGAGCCATTGACCGCAAGGCTACCGATGGATTCCATAAAATCATTTTGGACGTCGATCGCCAAGAGCAAGGTGCGTCTTTTGTCCGAGGCTGCTGGAGGGATAACTTCGTCCTTGGCCAAGGTCAATATGTCCGCTACATTATCCTTTTTGCCGCTGGCAATCTGTTGGACATCTACAATCTGATCAAATTGTGTTTTTAAGTTATTCAGTTTCATAACATCTATATTTATTTCAACGCAGCCTTCATTTCGCAGAACGATGAAGCCATTAAAGCCTTCTTCCAGTGAAAATCATCTTCATTATAGTACTTTTTTGTCCCTTGTTGCCTGTTATGAAGTGCCTGCGTCGACTTCTCGAACCATTTAAAATTAACCTTTGAATGTAGGCACCGCTGCAAACTTGTGGGCAGATTGTTGTATACGTTTACGAATAATTTCGTCTATAACCGGATCGCCCGATGTACCTTTTAAAATAAACCCATCGATTTGCGAATAGGTCATACCCAATTCCTCTTCATCGTTCTGCCCCTCCCAAAGACCAGCAGATGGCCTTTTATACTAAATAGATTCGGGCCCCCCCAAATATTTGGCTAAGGTATATATTTCCTGTTTGGTAACCATTTCCAGCGGGTTCAGATCATAGGCACCATCGCCCCATTTCGTAAAATAACCTACAGTAGCTTCAGCCATATTCCCCGTACCAATAACAAATCTACTACCCAATTGTGCAAATTGATACAAATACGTCATACGAACACGTGGACGAATATTGGCAAGGCTCAAAGCGCGGTTAGCGGCGGTAGCTTCTGCGACAAACTGCTCTTGATGAATGGCCAACGCATCCACCGCGGGTTGAATGTC
>NZ_LAYO01000028.1 GCF_000980875.1 Leucobacter sp. Ag1
CGGGTGCGCTCCCGCCGGCGGCCGTGCTTGTGCTCGCGGAGTCTGGGTTGGTTCCTGCATGCACCTCATCGAGAGAACCCGAATGCACCTTTCCTCCCACGGGAGAGGTGCATTCGGGTCCTCTCGATGGTGAGAGTCGGCGCGGCGCCCGGGTTCTCCCGCGATGATCCCCGCGGGCTATCCCGCCAGCAGCGCCAGGAGCGTGTCGACGTCCTCGGGGTTCGTGTCCCAGGCGCACATGAGGCGGAACAGGCCCGGGCGTCCCGGCCACTCCGAGAACGCGTAGCGCGTGCGCGCCCGCTCGGCCGCGGCGGCGGGCAGCAGCGCGAACACCCCGTTCGACTCGACCGGGAACGCGAGCGAGAATCCGGTATCCTGCGATCCGAGCTCGGCGATGCCGGCCCCGAGCCGAGCGGCCATCGCGTTCGCGTGCGACGCCGAGCGGTGCCACAGGTCCCCCTCGTAGAGGGCGGTCAGCTGCGCGGAGGCGAAGCGCATCTTCGACGCGAGCTGCAGGTTGATCTTGCGCAGGTACGGCATGCCGGGGGTCGCGCCCGGCCGCAGCACGATCACGGCCTCCGCGCCGATGAGTCCGTTCTTGGTGCCGCCGAGGCTCAGCAGGTCGGCGCCGGCCTCGGCGGTCGTCGCCGCGAGGGAGGTGCCGAGATACGCGGACGCGTTGCCGAGCCGGGATCCGTCGACGTGCAGCAGCATGCCGTGGGCGTGCGCCTGCTCGGCGAGCGCGGCGACCTCGTCGGCGGAGTAGGAGGTGCCGAACTCCGTCGACTGCGAGATCGAGACGGCGAGCGGCTCGGCGCGGTGCTCGTTGCCCCAGCCCCAGGCCTGTTGCGCGACGAGCTCGGGCGTGAGCTTGCCGTCGGGCGTCTCGACCGTCAGTAGCTTGAGCCCGCCCGTCTTCTCGGGAGCGCCGGTCTCGTCGGTGGCGATGTGCGCGGTCGCCGCGCAGATGACCGCGCCCCAGCGGGGCAGGGCGGCCTGCAGCGCGAGCACGTTCGCGCCCGTGCCGTTGAAGACGGGGTACGCCTGGGCGGAGGTGCCGAACAGCTCCTTCGCGAGGCCCTGGAACCGGGTCGTCCACGCGTCGCCGCCGTACGCGGGCGCGTGCCCGACGTTCGCGGCGGCCAGCGCGGCGAGGGCTTCGGGATGGGCGCCGGCCCAGTTGTCGGACGCGAAGCTCGCCGGATGCGCGGCGGGATCGGTGCTGATGGGGGCGGCGGTGCTGGAGGGGGCGCTCGGGCTGCTCTGCGGGGCGCTGTTTCGCGGGTCGGTCACCTCGTCAGCCTAGCCCCGGCGCCCGAACCAACGCGGCTGCCCCGATCCGCTCCGGTCTCAGCCTTGGCCCCGGCGCCCCGCCTGCGGGAGGCACCCCGGGGCACGACCGGTGGACGCTTTCCCGACGACTGGACGCCTTCTTTCCGTGATATTCGGCGTCCACTCGTCGGGAAAACATCCGCTGGTCGGCAAGGCGTCCACTCGTCGGGAAGGCGTCCACTCGGCGGAACCCCGGCCGGCACGCATCCACCGACCGGTGGATGCCGGGCTCGCGAAAGATCAGCCGGTCGGGCCCTGCTGCCGGGCGGCGCGGGCGGCGATCCTGGAACCATGAGCAGAACCGGAACATCCATCGCGGGCAGCGGGCCGGCCATCGCCGTGCGCGGCCTCGGCAAGCAGTACGGAGGGCGCCCGATCCTCGACGGCGTCGATCTCGAGATCGGGCGCGGTGAGACGTACGCGCTGCTCGGACCGAACGGGGCGGGCAAGAGCACCACGATCGAGATCCTCGAGGGCTTCCGCACGAGCGGCGGCGGCAGCGTCGAGGTGCTCGGCGAGGACCCCGCGAAGGCGGATCGGGCCTGGCGCGCGCGGGTCGGGATCGTGCCGCAGACCACGGCCGAGTTCGGCCCGTACACGCCGCGCGAACTGCTGGAGCACCACCGCCGCTTCTCGCCGGACCCCCGCGGCGCCGACGAGGTGCTCGAACTCGTCGGACTCACCGAGCAGGCGAGGATCCGCGCCCCAAAGCTGTCGGGCGGGCAGCAGCGCCGCCTCGACGTCGCGCTCGGGATCATCGGCGGGCCCGAGCTGGTGTTCCTCGACGAGCCCACCACGGGCTTCGATCCCGAGGCGCGACGGCAGTTCTGGAGCATGCTCGAGGGCCTGACGGCGACGGGCACCACGATCCTGCTCACCACCCACTACCTCGACGAGGCCGAGCGTCTGGCCGACCGGGTCGGCGTGCTGAACGGCGGACGGATCGTCGCCGAGGCGCCGCCCGCCGAGCTCGGCGGCGCCGAGCAGCGCACGCCGATCGTGCGGTGGCGCGAGGACGGGCGCGTGCTCGAGCGCCGCACCGAGCGGCCGGGCGAGCTGATCGCCCGGCTCGTCGCCGCGGCCGACGGCGAGCCCGACGGGCTGGAGGTGATCCGGCCCTCGCTGGAGGACGTCTACCTCGGCCTCATCGGCGCCTACCGTGCCGACGGCACCGATACCAGCGGCACCGACAGCGACGACGTTGACACCGACGGCACCGGAACGACGCGGCAGGAGGCCGGAGCATGAGCGCCATCACCATCGGATTCGCCCGGATCCGCTTCGAACTGCTGGGCTACTTCCGCAGGCCCGACACCGTCTTCTTCACCTTCCTGTTCCCGCTGCTCATGCTCGGCATCTTCGGCGCGGCCTTCTCGTCGCTCGGCGACGTGGGGGCGAAGCCCGACGGCACGGGCGGCGTCAGCATGGCGGCCTACTACCTGCCCGGCCTCGTCGCGGCGGGCATCTTCCTCTCGGGCGTGCAGAACCTCGCGATCGACATCGCCGGCGAGAAGCACGACGGCACCCTGAAACGCCTCGGCGGCACGCCGCTCCCGCCCGCGAGCTACTTCATCGGCAAGATCGGGCTCACGCTCGTCACCGCGATCCTGCAGGCTGCGCTGACCATCGCGTTCGGCGTCGCGGTGTTCGGGATCGACCTGCCGAGCGATCCCGCGGCCTGGGGCACCTTCGCCTGGCTGTTCCTGCTCGGGATCGCGACCATGTCGCTGCTCGGGATCGCGCTGTCGGCGCTGCCGCGCAGCGGGCGCTCCGCGACCGCGGTGGTGCTGCCGATCGTGCTCGTGCTCCAGTTCATTTCGGGCGTCTACCTGCAGTTCACGGCGCTCCCGAGCTGGCTGCAGAACATCGCGAGCGTCTTCCCGCTGAAGTGGCTCGCGCAGGGCATGCGCGCGGTGTTCCTGCCCGAGCACTTCGCGAGCGCCGAGCCGTCGGGCGGGTGGGATCTCGGCCTCGTCGCGCTGATGCTCGCGGTCTGGCTCGTGGTCGGCCTCGTCGGCGCGCTGCTCACCTTCCGGTGGACGAAGCGCTCGTGATCCGAGGACCCGGGCGGCCCTGCGGGGCCGCGGTGCGTGAGAGAGTGTCGGCATGATCGAAACCCTGCGCTACCCCAAGGCCCTGCGCTGGTGGGACCTCGCGGTGGCGGGGGTCTCGATCTTCGTCGCGTACGCGCTGATCGGTTCGCGGATCATGGGGGATCCCTCGATGCAGGGCTCGTGGTTCTGGGTCGGCGCAGCGGCCTGGGCGGCGCTCGTCGTCGTCTACCTCGCGATCGGCCGCACCGCGCTGCTGCGCTCCGCGCTCGATCTGCCGGCGCGGCCCGCCGACGCCGCCTTCGTGGTGGCGCTGGTCGCGGCCACCGCGCTCGCCACGAGCGCCTACCCGGGTCTCGCCGTGATCCAGGCCGTCGGCTATCCGATGATCTGGGTGCTGCTGCGACGCTATCCGGCCGCGGTCGCGGGGAGCATCGCGCTCGCCGCCGCGGTCGGTGCGGGCATGTGCGTCTCGTCCGGCCGCATGGGCGACCCGCAGCCGTGGATCGGATCGAGCGTCACCGCGCTGCTGTCGCTCGGCTTCGCGATCGCGCTGGGGACCTGGATCTCGCGGATCTCGCACGAGGGGGAGCGGCAACGGCGGCTCGTCGCCGAGCTGACGGAGGCCCAGCACGAGGTCGCGCGTCTCTCGACCGAGGCGGGCGCCTCCGCGGAGCGCGAGCGGCTCTCGCGTGAACTGCACGACACGCTCACCCAGTCTCTCGCGGGGCTCGTGATGCTCGCCGAGCAGGCGGGGCGCGCGCTCGACGCCGGCGAGACCGAGCGCGGACGCGAACGCATCGCCCGGGTCGAGGCCGCGGCGCGCGGGGCGGTCGCCGAGGCGCGCGCGATCGTCGCCTCCGCGCGGCCGCTCG
>NZ_LAYO01000004.1 GCF_000980875.1 Leucobacter sp. Ag1
AAATCCGATTAACGCACCAGGTTCTGCGATATTTATATCACCCAACATCGCGTAAGATGCTGTAACTCCTCCTGTAGTAGGGTCTGTCAATAAACAAACGTAAGGGAGTTCTGCTTTTGCCAATAACGCTAATTTAGCCGAAGTTTTGGCCATTTGCATTAATGAAAATGCGGCTTCCATCATCCGTGCACCACCTGATTTGGATATTAACATAAATGGAATTTTATGCTCAATACAGTAATCTATCGAACGCGCGATTTTTTCACCAACGACAGATCCCATGGATCCGCCGATGAAACTAAAGTCCATACAAGCAATCACGATATCTTGACCATTCATTTTCCCATGGGCAGAACGTAAAGCATCTTTAAGGCCTGTTTTGGCTTGACTTTCCTTTAAACGTTCAGGATATGGCTTCGAATCGAAGAATTCTAATGGATCACCAGAATTTAGATTAGGAAATAGTTCTGTAAATTCGTTATTGTCAAATAAAATTGAAAAATATTCTTTGGAGCCAATTCTTAAGTGGTGGCCACAATATTGACAAACATAGTCGTTTTCTACTTGTTCAAGATGCAACAATGGCTTTTTACATGTCGGACATTTGTTCCACATGCCATCAGGTGCTTCTTTTTTATTAGCGGTAGCTGTGCTAATACCAGCTTTTTCTCTTTTAAACCAACTCATACGATAGTTCTTATTCGATTACAAACTTATATAAATTTGCTTTTATATACAATTATAATTGTGTTGAATGTACATGCCAAGCGATTAAAACGCCTTGTGTAACAGGGCTTCTAAAAATAGGGGAATTAGGGGTAAAAATTGGGATATATAAGATATTTGGTTGATTTTTAGGTTAGAATTGAATTTCAGACCAGCGGATTAGTCAAAAAAAGGGGCATAAAAAAAGGGAAAGCTACTCCTATCGCACCGCTCACCCAAATACCCTTGCTTTGTTCCCAACCGGGGGGAGTCAATGGGAGCTGGTCGTAGAAGATTTACCCGCCACAAAAGTAGAAAAAA
>NZ_LAYO01000013.1 GCF_000980875.1 Leucobacter sp. Ag1
GCATTTGGCTTACCGAAAGAGGAGCTGGATGAATTGAGCAAAAATCCGGAAAAGGTATTTCGCGATGAGATTATAAGGCAGGTTCAGAAATATGGAAGGTTGCTCGAAAAATTTCCCAACCAACGGAGTATGCATTCCTGCGGCATCATTATTTCTGAGGAGCCGCTGACAAATTTTACAGAGCTGGAAATGCCACCCAAAGGTTTTCCGATCGTACAATGGGACATGCATGTTGCCGAGGAGATGGGTTTTGAAAAATTTGACATTCTATCACAACGCGGATTGGGCACCATCAACGACACATTACGGCTTTTGGAAGAAAAAAGGGGAATCAAAGTTAATAGTAAAGACACTTCAATTTCCAAGGATGAACAAAAATGTAATGAGTATTTAAGCCAGGGCAAAACGATTGGCTGTTTCTATATTGAAAGTCCAGCTATGCGGGGATTGCTGCGCAGACTGAAGTGCGATAATTATAAGGTATTGGTCGCTGCTTCATCTATTATACGTCCAGGAGTAGCGCAATCCGGAATGATGCGTGACTATATTTTCAGGCACAATAATCCAGATAAGTTTGAATATTTCCATCCTGTTTTTGAGAAGCAGTTAGGAGAGACCTACGGAATCATGGTCTATCAAGAAGATGTCATCAAGATTGCGCTGCATTACGGCGGTGTTTCTGCGGCCGATGGTGATATCCTCCGTAGAGCAATGAGCGGAAAAGGGAGGTCACTTTCGGCACTTCAAAAAGTTAAGGATGATTTTTTTGCATCTTGCAAACAGCAGGGGCATCCGGAGGAATTAAGTGCGGAAATTTACAGGCAGATTGAGTCGTTTGCTGGATATTCTTTCTGTAAGGCCCACTCGGCTTCTTATGCCGTGGAGAGTTATCAGAGTTTATACCTAAAAGTTTACTATCCATTGGAGTTTATTGTTTCTGCCATCAACAATATGGGTGGATTCTACCGGACGGAAGTATATATCCATGAAGCAAGAATGTCGGGCGGGAAGATACTTAATCCATGCGTGAATAAAAGTGAGTATGAAACAACGATCTACGGTGATGAAATTTATCTTGGGCTGATGTTACTTGAAAAAGTTGAATCGAAACTTGCCCAGCTGATAC
>NZ_LAYO01000019.1 GCF_000980875.1 Leucobacter sp. Ag1
CACTTGCTATGGGCAAAACCTTTAAGGATAAGCGGATACAGTGGATTTAAAAACCGGCGTGCCAGTCGAAAGCGCTCCTGTGCCGCCTGCCTACGTGTCGGATCTTTAACCTGCTTTTTAAACTCAGAAATCACCAGCATAATCGTATCGTTTTGTGTTTTAAAAATCGGGAGGAGCCACATGCTCCTCCCGTTCAATTACTCCATCAGTGGCTAAGCCAGGTCAAATTCTCCCAGATAGGTACTTTTGGACACTTTTTCGGCCTTGCGGTCGGTAAAGAAGATCCATACGTGCCCCTTGCTACCAAGCAAGTGTGCCGGAATCGCGATGTCTATTGTACCGGCGGCACGGGTCGGCGGAGTTGGCGCTGTCATAAATTCATCCTTTTCGGGTGAATAGACCAAGATAATGACCTGATCATCGGCCTTGGTTTTGTAAAGGCTGTTGAGGATGGTATCCCAGTAGAGGGAAAGAATTCCGCCACTCACAGCAGCTTCCATGCCACCGCCGTTGAGGTAAGAGCCCGTACTGATTTCGATCTTACTGTAATCCAAGCTAAAGTTTGGATAAGTACCGGTTACCGCCTGGGCGATATTGAGCTGCAGTTCCACGTTGGTCGGTGTCATCTTTTCGGTTTTCGAGAGCCCAAACCCGACCTGCAGGATTGGCGTGATCGGCATCAGGAATTTGGAAATTTTCAGAAAACGCTCCTGTTGGATCAGCTGTTCTTCGGACATCCCTTTCGTCCGCTTTTTGGGCAAGCCCTTGAGGTAGTTGATAGATTTCCAGGACGAGGCGATCACCGCGCCGACTTTACCACTTGCTCTTCCGATTACACCATTGTTGATTGTTGCCATGTTGTTTTTTATTTAAAATTTAACCACCATAAAGCTTTCATTTATACCGGTATGTATTGCTTTAACTCGACAAACATACCACATCAAACAGCCCCTTGTCAATAGCGCAAAACAAGTTGGCGGAGACTGGTCGGCGGTATCCCGGCTTTTGTCGGCGCGCTGTCGGAGACCATAGGATAGCGGGCATAAAATAAGCTGCACAATCGGGCACATCCCAGAGACGGAGTCGTCTGGCCCTTCAAAAATTACGGGGTTGAGCTGCCGTCTCAGGCCTTTGTTTCGGACCAGCTCCGTACCTGCTTCGGATCAGCAATAGATCCTGTACAGATGCCGAACAGACCTTGACCAGCCGCCGAACAGGGAAA
>NZ_LAYO01000006.1 GCF_000980875.1 Leucobacter sp. Ag1
ACCCGTAATGGGTGATGTGCCCGGTAAGAGTCCCAGATCCAGTCATCTGTAAAAAAAGGTTTACCTTCGTCCTGATGTACCTTTCCGTCGAACGCGCTGTAATAGCGACCATCTTCAGAAATGTTGACAGGCCTTTCGTAAGTGCGGTACAAAGACGTATAAAACACATGCTTATTGGACTCATTGTCGCCTTCTACAGCAATTTTACCTAAAGCATCGTTCCATATTTTACGTCCTTTTTCGGCCAGCTTCTTTTGGTCAAAGTCGCTGATTTCACGCTTCAAATTGGCTTTTGCTTGTGCCGCATCAATAAATGAAACACCATATTTCATACGTAAGCTAGTCCCTGCTTGATTAAACTCCAGTACCAGACAAGAATTCTTACCAGCAGCTTCAGTGGCATTTTCCAATTGTTGGCCTTGCATTCGCTTCACGGCAACAGGTTTGGATTCGGGAACGGCATAAATATACACATGCGTGCCATTACCAATATCCTGCATACCCGAAAGTCCCTGACCGTCCCATTGAAGTTTCCCCTCCTGTGAATTGAACTGCAGGTATTTTGTCGAAGTTGACGGAAAAGTAAAGGTATACATCCCCGACTGATGCGACAACGCATAGTCTACCTGAATATTCTCTTGATCCAATAACACGGAATACGCATACGGATGAATTTCCTCCTGATCGTAACTGTACAATTGTACCGGTTTCAAACCGCTTGGCAATTTTACCATTGGACTAAGATTGAATGCCGATCTTCCACGATGGCTGGTAACGATAAGCGGCAGACCGAACAGACGGTCTGACGTATAGTCTCCACGCTCGGGATAAACGCGCAAAAGGCTGTTTGGCAAGTGAACCGTTGGGTAGGTCGGTACCAATAAATGACTGATGTTCCCCATGTATGGATTAACATAATCAACATAATCTTTCGTCATTCTAGCTTGGGAAAAACCTTTTAGCATACTGACCGAAAGAAGAGAACAGCAACATATTGTGCGTAACAATGTATTGGTTTTACGTTTGATATTCTTC
>NZ_LAYO01000080.1 GCF_000980875.1 Leucobacter sp. Ag1
GGCTGCCCGGACTCGACGTGCAGATCGTCGCGTTCCCGCAGTTCGGCCTGCTCACGAACCCGGGCAATGAGGAGGCCGTTCAGAAGGAGACACCAGCGATGGTGCCCCCTTCTGGGCGGCCTTTTCTATTATTGGCGCGTGGATGGCACGCGCAGGCACGAGGAGGCCACATGAGCAACGACCGCAACAACGACAGCGGCGACCGTCGAAACGACGGAGACCGGGGCAACCGCGGCGACCGCAACGGCCGGCGCGACTTCGGGTCCCGCGACTTCGGCTCGCGTGGCTCCTCCTCAGACAACCGCGGCGGGTACCGCGGCCCCAAGCGCGGCGACGGCCCGCAGGGCGGAAGCCGCAGCGGAGACCGCTTCAGTGACCGACCCGCACCGCGCCAGGACCGCCACGGCCGAGACGACCGCGGAGACCGCGGCGATCGCCCCCGCTACGACGGCGCGGCGCGCAAGCCCTTCCGCGACGACGACCGCCGCCCCCGCCGCGACGATCGCGCGCAGGGGGATCGGAGCTACGGCGACCGCCCCCGCCGCGACGACCGTCCCCAGGGCGACCGCCCCTTCCGCAGCAACGACCGCTTCCAGGGCGACCGTCCCCGTCGTGACGACCGTCCGCAGGGGGATCGTCCGTTCCGCGAGGACCGCCCGCGTCGCGACTTCGGGGACCGCCCGCGCCGTGACGACCGTTCCACCGGTGATCGTCCGCGTCGAGATGACCGCCCGCAGGGCGACCGCCCCTTCCGGGATGATCGTCCCCGTCGCGACTTCGGCGACCGTCCCCGCCGCGACGACCGTTCGCAGGGCGCCCGTCCGTTCCGCGACGACCGACCGCGCCGCGACGATCGTTCGCAGGGCGATCGTCCGTTCCGCGACGACCGCCCGCGTCGTGATGACCGTCCGCACGGTGACCGCCCGCGCCGCGACGACCGGGGCCAGGGGGAACGTTCCTTCCGGGATGATCGTCCCCGTCGTGATTTCGGCGACCGTCCTCGCCGTGACGATCGTTCGCAGGGCGATCGTCCGTTCCGCGACGACCGACCGCGTCGTGATGACCGTTCGTACGGTGACCGCCCGCGTCGCGACGACGGACCCCGTCGTGATTTCGGCGACGGTCCCGGCCGCGATGACCGCCCGCAGGGGGATCGCCCGTTCCGCGGTGATCGCCCGCGTCGCGACGACCGCGGATCGAACGACCGCTTCGACAACGCCCGCGGACGCGGCGGCACCCGCGGTGGCGGGCGCAGCGACCGCGGCGGTGCGGAGCGCGAGTTCACCGAGGCCGAGCGCCTGCAGCACTCGCTGCGTCCCGTCCGCGCCGAGCACGACGACCCCATCATCCCGGACGACATCCGTCCGAACGACCTCCACCCCGCCGCGCGCAACGAGCTCAAGACCCTCCAGGTCGAGCTGCAGGAGCGCGTCGCACGGCACCTCGCCATGGTGGCGCTCCTGATCGACACCGATCCCGCGCTCGCCCACGAGCACGCGCTCTCGGCCAGCCGCCGCGCCGGTCGGATCCCCGTGACCCGCGAGACCCTCGCGATCACGGCGTACCGCAACGGAGACTTCGGACTGGCCCTGCGCGAGCTCCGCACCTACCGGCGGCTCACCGGATCCGACGCGCACCTCGCGCTCATGATCGACTGCGAGCGCGGCCTCGGCCGTCCGCAGAAGGCGCTCGAAACCGGCCTCGAGGCCAAGGACGCCGAGCTCGACATGGAGCAGCGCGTGCACGTCGCCATCGCCATGTCGGGTGCGCGGCTCGACCTCGGCCAGACCCAGCAGGCCCTCTTCGAGCTCGAGATCCCCGAACTGGACCCGAAGCGCGCGTACTCCTGGAGCCCCGACCTGTTCGGTGCCTACGCGACCGTGCTCGAGGACCTCGGTCGCGAGGCCGAGGCCGCCAAGTGGTGGGCCAACGCCGAGCGCGCGGCCGGCGCACTCGATGATCACTTCGGCGCCCGCGACGAACTCGAGGTCTTCGAGGTGTTCGAGCACGACTACGTCGAGTCCGACGACGCGGATTCGACCGACGAGGCCGCTTCCGACGAGGCGACTTCCGACGAGGCCGCTTCCGACGCAGAGGCGTCCGAGGAGGACGCGCCGGAGGTCGCCGAGGCTGAGGCCGCACCTGCAGCCGACGCCGACGCCGATCGCATCGCGGATGCGGACGCGCCTGCCGACGCCCCCGAGGTCGAGGATGAGGTGCCCGCCGCCGAGGACGCAGCCGACGCGGCAGTCGAGCAGCCCGGGGCGGAGCCGAAGCAGTGAGTCTCTTCGGGCGCCGCGCGGCGGCCACGGGTCCCGCGCCGATCGAGGGACGCGAGCTGCTGCTCGCCGACCTCGACGGCGTGGTCTACCGCGGCGAGGGCGCGATCCCCGGAGCGGTCGAAGCCCTGAACCGAGGTGCCGCGCAGGTCCCGCTCGGGTACATCACCAACAACGCCGCCCGCACCGACGAGGCCGTGGCGGAGCACCTGCAGCGCCTCGGCCTGAACGCCGAAGCACGCGAGATCGTGACCTCCCCGCAGGCCGCCGTCGCACTGCTGCAGCGCACCGTCGCACCCGGCTCGCGGGTGCTCGTGGTCGGCGGTGAGGGCATCGAGCGCGAGCTCGAGCGCGCCGGGTTCGAGATGACGCGCAGCGCCGACGACCGGCCGGACGCCGTGATCCAGGGCTTCGCCCCGCACGTCGGCTGGGAGCACCTCGCCGAAGCCGCGTTCGCGCTCGCCGAGGAACCCGGTCGCGAGCCGATCCCGTGGATCGCGACGAACACCGACTGGACGATCCCCGTCGCCCGCGGCCTCGCGCCCGGCAACGGCACCCTCGTCTCGGCAGTGCACACCGCGGTCCAGCGCCTCCCCGTGTTCGCGGGCAAGCCCGAGACGCCGATTTTCGAGACCGCGTTCGAGCGGTTCGGGACCCGCAACGCGCTGATGATCGGCGACCGCCTCGACACCGACATGGCCGGAGCTCAGGCCGCGGGGATCCCCTCGCTGCACGTGCTCACGGGCGTCGACCGGCCCAAGCAGCTGGTCGCCGCCACGCAGAACATGCGCCCCGACTTCATCGTCGCGAGCCTCGACGAGATGTTCGAGCCGTACCCCGAGACGCGCACGCTGAAGGACGGCACCGTCGTCGTCGGCGACGCGAAGGTGCGCATGAGCGCGCACGTCGCCGAGGTCGTCTCCGAGGGCACCGACCCGCTGAACCTGCTGCGCGCCGGCTGCGCGGCGATCTGGGCCTCCGGGCTCGCGATCTACGGGCTGAAGGTGCCCGAGGTCCTGTACGCCGACCACTGGCGCTGACCGCGCCGACGGAACAGCCGTCACCGGCGCTGCGAACCGACACTACGAGGCCCGGTGGGGTCGATCCTCGGATCGGCTCCACCGGGCCTCGCTGCGTTTCCGGGCGGTGTCGGGCTAGGCCTGCCCGGTCGCGGTGAGCACGACGAGCAGCACGTTGAGCGCGACGATCGCGACGGTGATGAGGATCGCGACCACCTGCAGGGGGACGCGGTTCGAGAAGCCGCCCATGTCGGACTTCCGGCTCGTGAGCCAGACGAGCGGGATCAGCGCGAACGGGATGCCGAGCGAGAGGGCCACCTGGCTCACGATGAGCGAGAGCGTGGGATCGATGTTCAGGCCGAGCACCAGCAGCGCGGGGATGAGCGTGATCGCGCGGCGCAGCAGCAGCGGGACGCGGATGTTGATGAGTCCGGCCATGATGTCGGCGCCCGCGTAGGCGCCGACCGAGGTCGAAGCGAGGCCGGACGCGAGCAGGCCGATGCCGAAGATCACGCCGATGGCGGGGCCGAGGTGGGCGCTGATCGCGGCCGCGGCGCCGTCGATGGTGTCCGTGCCGTCGACGCCGGGAAGCGCGGACGCGGCGAGCAGCAGCATCGCGATGTTGACGCCGCCGGCCACGACGAGCGCGAGCGCGACGTCCCAGCGGGTGGCGCGGAGGAGACGACGCACGACGCTCGGGTTCTCGGAGGTGCCGTGGCGATCGCGGGACAGCGTGGAGTGCACGTAGATGGCGTGGGGCATGACGGTGGCGCCCAGCATGCTCGCGGCGAGCAGCACCGTCTCGGGGCCCTGGAATCGGGGGACCATGCCGCTCGCGACCCCGCCCCAGTCGAGCGGGCTGAAGAACAGTCCCGCGACGAAGCCGACGGTGATGATGGTGAGCAGCGCGAGGATCACCAGTTCGAAGCGGCGCTGGCCTCGGCCCTGGATCGCGAGGATCGCGAGCGACACGATGCCGACGATGACGCCGCCCACGAGCAGCGGGGTGTCGAACAGGATCTTGAGGGCGAGCGCACCGCCGACGACCTCGGCGAGGTCGGTCGCGATCACCACGACCTCGGCCTGCAGCCAGTACAGCACCCGGCCGGCCTTCGGCATGCGTTCGCCGAGCAGCTCGGCGAGGCTCTTGCCGGTGACGAGGCCGAGCTTCGCCGAGAGGTACTGGACGACGACCGCCATGGCGTTCGCGACCACGAGGACCCAGATGAGGAGATAGCCGTACTTGGCGCCCGCGGTCAGATTGGCCGCGACGTTGCCGGGATCGACGTAGGCGATGGCGGCGACGAACGCGGGTCCGAGCAATCGGAGCAGGCCTCGTTCGGGGCGGGCGGTCGTGGTCACTGCGGGAACCTCCGGATCGGTCGACGGCCGACGCTGATCGCCGGGTGCTACGACCATACGCGAGATCAAACTACGTCGCAACGTAGTTTCATTCTCGGGTGCAACGAAAAGCCCCGCGAACGGCGTGTTCGCGGGGCTCCGAGGTGATCGTTCTAGTCGGTGAGCACGGTGGCCCAGACGGAATCGAGGGCGACCTGTCCGAGCGGGAACGATTCGGCGGCACCCGCGATCGCCACCTCGACGGCGCCGGAGAACGGCGCCCCGGCGCGCAGCTCGATCTCGGTGCCGATGCCGATGCCGTGATCCGCGAAGAACTGCAGGAGCGCCGGATCCTCGTCGGAGATCCGCTCGATGCGTGCCCGGCTCCCGGCGGTGAGCGTGCTCAGCAGCACGGCGTCGGGCAGCTCGAGCGTGCCGTCGGCCGCGGGGATCGGGTCGCCGTGCGGGTCGCGGGAGGGGTGCCCGAGGTGGACGTCGATGCGGTCGACGAGGAAGTCGGAGACCGCGTGCTCGAGCGCCTCCGCCTCGTCGTGGACCTGATCCCAGCGGTAGCCGAGCACCTGCACGAGGAAGGTCTCGATCAGCCGGTGTCTGCGGACCATGGCGAGCGCGAGTTCGCGGCCCTCGTCCGTGAGCGAGATGGAGCCGTATCGGGCGTGGTCGATCAGTCCGAGGTCGGCCAGTCGGCGGACCGCGTCGGACGCGCTGGAGAGCTTGACTCCCGCCTTCGCCGCGAGGGTCGACGGGGTCACGGGGGCGTCCGACCACTCCTGCAGGCTCCAGATCGCCTTGAGATAGTTCTGGTTGCTGGCCGAGAGCGTGGAGACGGACATGCCTCGAAGGGTATCAACTCGGGGCAGCGGTACGCTTGGTCCATGAGTCCCGAGGAGATCCCCGAGCCGGTCCCGGAGCTCGCGAGCGCGGGCGACGACGGCCTGCTCGATCGCGCGGCGCTCGTCGAGGCGCAGCCGCTCGCGCAGCGCGCGGCCGGCTTCGACCAGATCGCGGAGGAGCTGCTGGCCGAGCTGCAGCGCAGCGACCACGAGGGCGCCGGTGGCTGAGCGCGACGCGAGCAGCGCGGTCTGGCAGGGTTCCGCCGAACGTCTCGATCGGGTGCTCCCCGAACTCGGCCTGGTCCGCTCCCGGAGCCGTGCGGCCGAGCTGATCGCGTCCGGGGAGGTGCGGGTCGATGGCCGCGTCGCGACGAAGGCCGGCGCGCGCGTCGCCGCCGGAGCGACGATCGTGGTCTCGGGGACCGACCGGTACGTCAGCCGCGGCGCGCACAAGCTCATCGCGGGTCTCGACGGCTTCGGGATCGCGGCCGCGGATCGCCTCGCCCTCGACCTCGGTGCGTCGACGGGCGGCTTCACGCAGGTGCTGCTCGAACGGGGCGCTCGCGAAGTGCTCGCGGTCGACGTGGGGCACGACCAGCTCGTGCCCGAGCTGCGCGAGGATCCGCGCGTGCGCGTGGTGGAGGGCTGCAACGCCCGCGAGCTCACCGCCGCGGGTCTCGCCGCCGACACGGGCGTCGCCGAGGCGCCGACGCTCGTGGTCGCCGACCTGTCGTTCATCTCGCTCACCCTGATCCTGCCGGCGATCGCCCGGGTCGCGGCGCCGCGCGCGGAGCTGATCCTGCTGATCAAGCCGCAGTTCGAGGTCGGCCGTACCGGGATCCGCGAGGGGATCGTGGTGGATCCGGCGCTGCGCGCCGAAGCGATCCGTACGGTTCTGGGATCGGCGGCCGAGAACGGCTTCGCGGTGCGGGGCCTCGCACCCTCGCCGATCGCCGGTTCGCACGGCAACCGGGAATTCCTCGTGCATCTCTCGCGCGGCGGAGACGCGGATCCGACAGAATGGGAAGCACGGATCGCCGAGCTCGTCCCGGAATCCACCGACTGACCGGAGCGCACCGGGAACCCCCGACAGGAGGCGACATGAGCCGAGCCGACGCGGCCGAGCGCCGCATGCTCGTGGTCTCGCACACCGCGAAGCGCGAAGCCATCGAAGCGACGATCGACGTGGTGTCCGCGCTGCGCGCCGCCGGGGTCACCCCGGTGATGGCCCCCGAGGATCGCATCGAGTTCGCGCCCCATCTGCCGCTCGACCGCACGGCGGAGCTGGGCGTCAACGCCGAGGTCTCGGCGCTCGAGATCGCCATCGTGCTGGGGGGCGACGGCACGATCCTGCGCGCGGCCGAGCTGGTGCGCGAGTCCGACTGCCCGATCGTGGGCGTCAACCTGGGCCACGTCGGATTCCTCGCCGAGATGGAGCGCCACGACCTCGCCTCCACCGTCGAGCAGGTGCTCGCGGGGGACTACACGGTCGAGGAGCGCGTGACGCTGGAAGTCCGCGCCACGCTCGACGGGGCGGTCATCGCCGAGACCTGGGCGGTCAACGAGGCCAGCGTCGAGAAGCGCCAGCGCATGCTCGAGGTCGCCGTCGGCGTGGACGGCCTCCCGCTCTCCTCCTTCGGCTGCGACGGCGTCGTGCTCGCCACGCCCACGGGATCCACCGCGTACGCGTTCTCCGCGGGCGGCCCGGTCGTCTGGCCAGGGGTGCAGGCCATGCTCCTGGTCCCGATCGCGGCGCACGCGCTCTTCAACCGGCCGCTCGTCGTCGGGCCCGACTCGGTCCTCTCGGTCGAGATCCTGCCGCAGAGCGTCGGCGAGGGCGTGCTCTGGTGCGACGGACGCCGCCGTTCGGAGCTGCCGTCGGGGTCCGTCGTCGAGGTGCGGCGCTCGGCTCGGCCCGTGCGCCTCGCGCGGCTCGACGAGGCCGTCTTCACCGACCGCCTCGTCAACAAGTTCAACCTGCCGGTCACGGGCTGGCGCGGACGCAGCGGAGGCGAAGCGTGATCGAGGAGCTCAGGATCCGCGACCTCGGGGTGATCGGCGACGCGACGCTCGCGCTCGGCCCGGGGTTCACCGCGATCACCGGCGAGACCGGTGCGGGCAAGACGATGGTGGTGAGCGCACTGGGCCTGCTCATGGGCGGGCGCAGCGACGCGGGCGCGGTCCGATCCGGCGCGAGTCAGGCGCGGGTGAGCGGCCTGGTGCGCACCGCAGATGCCGACGTGGTCGAACTCGTCGAGGAGGTCGGCGGCGACGTCGAGGAGGGCGAGCTCGTCCTCACCCGGACGGTCAGCTCCGAGGGGCGCAGCCGCGCCAGCGTCGGGGGAGCCGCGGCTCCGGTCGGTGCGCTCGGGCGTCTCGCCGATCGGCTGTTCGCCGTGCACGGCCAGTCCGAACAGCTGCGCCTGCGCAGCCGGTCGGCGCAGCGCGAGACCCTCGACCGCTTCGGCGGGGCCGAGGTCGCCGCAGCGCTCACCGCCTACCGGAAGCTGCACGAGGAGCGCGCCGCGCGTTCGGCGGAGCTCGCCGAGCTGCGCGCCGCGCACGACGCCCGAGCGGCCGAAGCGGTCCGCTTGCGCGAAGATCTGGACGAGATCGCGGCGCTCGACCCGCAGCTCGGCGAGGACGACGAGATCCGCACCCGGATCGAGCGGCTCAGCAACCTCGAGGCGCTGCGCGCCGCGAGCAGCGCGGCGGCGCGGGCCGTGGCGGGCGACGGCGACGACCCCTACGAGCGCGACGCGACGGGCCTCATCACCGAGGCCCAGCAGGAGCTCGAGCGGGTGGCCGCGCACGACGAACGGCTGGCCGCCGTGCTCGAGACGCTGCGCGGCATCGGATTCCAGCTCGCCGACGCGACGCGCGAGCTCGGCGGCTACCTGAGCGACCTCGACGAGGACGGCCCGGGCGAGCTCGAGCAGGCCAACGAGCGGCTGTCGGCGCTGAACGCCGTGATCCGCCGATTCGGCGGCGGACTCGCCGAAGTGCTCGAGATCGCCGAGACCGGCGCGCTGCGCCTCGCGGAGCTCGACGGCGACGACGAGCGGGTCGACGAACTGGACGCGAGGCTCGCGGTGCTCGTCTCGGAGGAGCGGGCCGCTGCGGATCGCCTCTCCGAGCTGCGCCGCTCGGCGGCGGTAGAGCTCGGCGAACGCGTCTCCGCCGAGCTCCGGCACCTGGCGCTGCCCGACGCGGAGTTCGCGGCGCTCGTCGAACCGGGCGAGCTCGGGGGAGCGGGCGCGGACGAGGTGACGTTCCTGCTCCGCTCGCATCCCGGCGCCGAGCCCCGGCCGCTCGCGAAGGGCGCCTCCGGCGGAGAGCTCTCGCGCATCATGCTCGCGCTCGAAGTCGTGGTCGCCGCCACCGATCCCGTGCCGACCTTCGTGTTCGACGAGGTCGACGCCGGCGTCGGCGGTGCGGCGGCCATCGAGATCGGGCGACGGCTCGCCCGGCTCGCGCGCACCTCGCAGGTGATCGTCGTGACCCACCTGGCGCAGGTCGCCGCGTTCGCGAACAACCACCTCCAGGTCGTCAAGGATTCCTCCGGCGGGTTCACCGAGAGCAGCTGCCGCCGCCTCGACGGCGACGAGCGGCTCGGCGAGATGGCGCGTCTGCTCTCGGGGCTCTCGGACTCCTCGAGCGCGCTCGAGCACGCCGCCGAGCTCCTCCAGCTCGGGCGCGAGGCGTAGCCGTTCCGACGTCGGTGCCGGCTGCTACGCTCCCTGCATGAGCAAGATGCCCTGGCGGCGCAGCCGACCCGCGGATCGCCCGAGCGCCCCCAGCAGCGCGAGCGAAGCGGCCGAGCGCGCGCACCTGCTCGACTCCCATCCGCAGGTGGTGCACGCCGACATCGAGCAGATGGACGCCGAGACGCGCAAGATGTACCGCGACGCGCGCAACGCGGCGATCGAGACCCGCGAACAGGATGCGCGCGAGAAGCGGACCCGCGAGTTCGTGGTGCGCGCCCCGTTCCAGCTCGGCTTCGTCATCACCCTCGGTGTGCTCGCAGCGCTGCTGGTCGGCGCCATGGTCAGCGAGCTGACGACCATCATCATGTACGTGGTCGGCGCCCTGTTCATCGCGCTCGGCCTCGACCCCGTGGTGCGCTGGCTCGAGCGCAAGGGCATCAAGCGGCCGCTCGGCATCGGCATCGTCTTCGGCAGCTTCATCCTGATCATCGCCGGGATCTTCGCGCTCGTCATCCCGATGCTCTCCAACCAGGTCGCCCAGCTGGTGCGCAGTGCGCCGAGCTACTTCAACGAAATCCAGAACCAGCCGTGGTTCAAGGACTTCCACGCCCGCTTCGACGGACTCGTCGACCTCGACGGCCTGCTCAAGATGGGCCAGGACTTCGTCGCGAAGCCCGAGAACTGGGCCCAGTTCGCCGGCGGCGTCTGGCAGGCGAGCATCGGCATCGCCAACGGCATCACCGCCGCGATCATCGTCCTCATCCTCAGCCTCTACTTCCTCGCCTCGCTGCAAGCCATCAAGCGCGGGTTCTACACGCTCGTCCCGCGGTCGGGTCGCGCCAAGGTGATGGACATCACGGAGCAGGTCACCAAGTCCGTCGGCGGCTACGTCAACGGCATGGTGATCCTCGCGCTCATCAACGCCGTGCTCGGTTTCATCATGATGACCATCGTCGGGGTACCGTTCGCCGGCCTCGTCGCGGTCGGGGTCTTCTTCCTCGCGCTCATTCCGCTCGTCGGCTCGCTCATGGCGACCGTGCTCGTCGCCGCGGTCGCCCTGTTCAACTCGCCGGGCGCCGCGCTCGCCGCCGCGATCTACTACCTCATCTACATGCAGCTCGAGGCCTACCTCCTCACACCGCGCATCATGAACCGTGTGGTGTCCGTCCCGGGCTCCCTGGTGGTCATCGGCGCGCTCGCGGGCGGCACGCTGCTCGGCCTGCTGGGCGCGCTCATCTCGATCCCGGTCACCGCGATGGTGCTGATGATCGTGAAGCAGGTCTGGGTGCCGCGCCAGGAACTCCACTGATCCGCGGGCGCGATCCGCTCCCTGATTGGGATCGCGGGGTCCGCGCCCCCTCCGTGCCCGAATGACCGGCGGCGAGAGCCCCAACAGTGATAGGATCGAAGCCCGTGGGAGCAGAGCGAAGCACGACGGACACGACCAAGCACATCTTTGTCACGGGAGGTGTGGTCTCCTCGCTGGGCAAGGGACTCACCGCCGCCAGCCTGGGCAATCTGCTCACGGCTCGCGGACTCCACGTGGTTATGCAGAAACTGGATCCGTACCTCAACGTCGATCCGGGCACGATGAACCCCTTCCAGCACGGCGAGGTCTTCGTGACCGACGACGGTGCTGAGACGGACCTCGACATCGGGCACTACGAGCGTTTCCTGGGCATCAACCTGTCCCAGGCCGCCAACGTCACGACCGGTCAGATCTACTCGACCGTCATCGCCAAGGAGCGCCGCGGCGAGTACCTCGGCGACACGGTCCAGGTGATCCCGCACATCACCAACGAGATCAAGCGCCGCATGCGGCTGCAGTCCGAAGAGGATCCGCGTCCCGACGTGATCATCACCGAGGTGGGCGGCACCGTCGGCGACATCGAGTCGCAGCCGTTCCTCGAGTCGGCGCGCCAGGTGCGCCACGAGCTCGGCCGCAAGAACGTCTTCTTCGTGCACGTCTCGCTGGTCCCCTTCATGGGCGCCTCGGGCGAGCAGAAGACCAAGCCGACCCAGCACTCCGTCGCCGCGCTCCGCTCGATCGGCATCCAGCCCGACGCGCTCGTGCTGCGCAGCGACCGCCCGGTCACCGACGACAACCTGCGCAAGATCGCGCTGATGTGCGACGTCGACGAGGACGCGGTGGTCAACGCCATCGACGTGCCGAGCATCTACGACCTGCCCCGCCTGCTCAACGACCAGGGCCTCGACCGCACCATCATCGAGCACCTCGGTCTCGACGAGCGCGCCGGCGAGGTCGACTGGACGGACTGGCAGCCGGTGCTCGACGCGGTGCACCACCCGAAGGGCGAGGTCACCATCGCGCTCGTCGGCAAGTACATCGACCTGCCCGACGCCTACCTCTCGGTCACCGAGGCGCTGCGCGCCGGCGGCTTCGCGCACTCGACCAAGGTCAACATCCGCTGGGTGCCCTCCGACTCCTGCGAGACGCCCGAGGGCGCGCTCGAACAGCTCGGCGAGGCCGACGCGATCTGCGTGCCCGGCGGCTTCGGCGTGCGCGGCATCGAGGGCAAGCTCGGCGCGCTGCGCTTCGCCCGCGAGAACGCCATCCCCACGCTCGGCCTCTGCCTCGGCATGCAGTGCATGGTCATCGAGTACGCGCGCAACGTCGCCGGGCTCGAGGGTGCCTCGTCGACCGAGTTCGATCCCGAGACCCCGACCCCGGTCATCGCGACGATGGCCGAGCAGGTCGAGATCATCGACGGCGGCGATCTGGGCGGCACCATGCGCCTCGGGCTCTACGAAGCGGCCTTCTCCGAGGGATCGCTCGCGGCCGAGCTCTACGGTGCGTCGAGCGCCAGCGAGCGCCACCGCCACCGCTACGAGGTGAACAACCGCTACCGCGATCAGATCGGTGCGGCCGGCCTGTCGTTCTCGGGCACCAGCCCCGACGGCGAGCTCGTCGAGTACGTCGAGCTGCCGCGCGACGTGCACCCGTTCTACATCGCCACCCAGGCGCACCCCGAGCTGCGTTCGCGCCCGGGCACCCCGCACCCGCTGTTCGCCGGGCTCGCCGAGGCCGCGATCGCGCGTCGTGAGGCCGCCCGCCTGTTCGACGTCGAGGGTCGTGACTAGCGACCGCTCGAGCGAGGGGCTCGTCCGCGTGCCGGAAGGGCACGCCGACGAACCCCTCGCCGACGCCTACGCCGCCGACGTCGGAGTCGAATCCAGCGAACTGCTGACGCGCGGCCACATCTGGGACGTGCGCCGAGACCGCTTCGCCTACGGCGGATCCGTGCTCGAACGCGACTACGTCGACCATCCGGGGGCCGTCGCGGTCCTCGCGCTCGACGATCAGGAACGCGTGCTGCTCATCCGGCAGTACCGGCACCCCATCGCGCACCGCGACTGGGAGATCCCGGCCGGCCTCATGGACGTCGCCGGAGAATCCGGCCTCGCGGGCGCGCAGCGCGAGCTCGTCGAGGAAGCCGACCTCGAGGCCGCCCGCTGGGATCTGCTGCTCGACGTATGCACCACTCCCGGGGGCAACAGCGAGGCGATCCGCATCTTCCTCGCCCGCGGCCTCGCCCCGGTCGAGCACGACTACGTCCGCACCGACGAGGAAGCCGACATGCTGCGGCGCTGGGAACCCCTCGACACGGTGATCGATGCGGTGCTCGACGGGCGCGTGCAGAACGCGCTGACCACGAACGCCGTGCTGGCCGCGGCCGCGGCCCGCGCCCGCGGATGGAGTTCGCTGCGCCCGGCCGATAGCCCGTGGACGCGCCGGGAGCTCGTGCGCGGCGACCGCTCGAAAGCATGAACGGGGCGCTGCCCCCGCGGACGGGCGTCGAACGGTTCCTGCGCCACATCGCGATCGAACGCGGACTCGCGGAGCACACCCGCGCCGCGTACCGGCGCGACCTCGACGCCTATGCCGACTGGCTCGAGTCCCAGCGCATCGACGACCTCGGTCGGGTGACCCCGGAGACGCTCTCGGCGTACGTCGCCGAGCTCGGTGGCGCGCCGGCCCGGCCCGGCGGACCCGGCGGGACGGCCGAGACCGCAGCCGGGGGAACCCCGGTCACGACGCCCGAGCACCCCCAGCGCCTCGCCCCGAGCTCCATCACCCGGCGCATGTCGGTCGTGCGGGGGCTGCACCGCTTCCTCTTCGAAGAGGGCGCCCTCGACGAGAACGCCGGGGGAGCGCTCCGCGCCCCGAAACCGACGAAACGGCTGCCCAAGGCGCTGTCGATCGAACAGGTCGAAGCGCTGCTCGCCGCGACCGCCGGCGACGACCCCGTCGCGCTCCGAGATCGCGCCCTGCTCGAACTCCTGTACGCGAGCGGCGCGCGCGTCAGCGAGGTCACCTCCCTCGACCTCGACGACCTCCTCGCCGGAACCGGCGACGGCGGCGACGCCTGGACCGACCCGGTCGCGGCCCTCGGCGACGGCGGTTTCATCCGCGTCACCGGCAAAGGATCGAAGCAGCGGATCGTGCCCTACGGCCGATACGCCGGCCAGGCGCTCGCCGCCTACCTGGTGCGGGCCCGACCGGCGATGGTCGAACGGGGACGCGGCACGCCCGCACTGTTCGTCGGGCCGCGCGGCGCACGGCTCTCGCGGCAGAGCGCCTGGCTCGTGATCCGAGCCGCGGCGGAGCGCGCAGAACTCGACATCGAAGTCTCACCGCACTCCCTGCGGCACTCCTTCGCCACCCACCTGCTGGCCGGCGGAGCCGACGTGCGCACCGTGCAGGAACTGCTCGGACACGCGTCCGCCACCACCACCCAGATCTACACCCAGGTCACCGCCGACACCCTGCGGGAGCACTACCTCATGTCGCATCCGCGTGCGCGGATCCAGCGCTGATTCGGCGCCGTGGGCGCCGGTTCGCGTCGGCGGGTGAACGCTGGCGCGTTCCCCCTGGCCGTCGCGCATCCGCGTGCGCGGATCCAGCGCTGATTCGGCGCCGTGGGCGCCGGTTCGCGTCGGCGCGTGAACGCTGGCGCGTTCCCCCTGGCCGTCGCGCATCCGCGTGCGCGGATCCAGCGTTGATTCGGCGCCGTGGGCGCCGAGAACTAGGCGACCGGGATCCTGACGCGCACGCTCGTACCCGATCCCTCGCGGGAGCGCACGGCGACGTCGCCGCCGTGCCGCTCCGCGACGATCCGCACGAGCGACAGCCCCAGCCCGCTGCCCTCGACGCGACGTGCGCGGTCCCCGCGCCACAGCTCGTCCCAGACCCGGGCCTGCTCGGCCTCGGGAATGCCCCAGCCGGTGTCCGCGACCTCGACCACCACGAAACCGGAGTCCTCCGAACCTCGGATCTCGATGCGGGCGTCCGGATCCGAATACTTCGCCGCGTTGACCAGCAGATTGCGCACGGCGACCGCGAGCAGGTCCGCGTCGCCCGCGACGGACGGCAGCGGCCAGGGCGCGGCCGGGAGCTGCACGCGGATATCGCGGCGGGCGTCGCGCACCTCGAGATCCTCGGAGAACGCCGCGGTCTCATCGCGGACGACCGCGGCGAGATCCACCGGAACCCGTTCGATCGCGGAGGTCTCGAGCGCCGAGAGCGAGCGCAGCTCGCCGATCAGATTCGCGAGACGGCCCGCCTGGGCCGCGGCGACGTCGAGTGAGGGGGACGGATCCGGGTCGAGCTCGAGCGCGGCGCGGATCGCGGTCACCGGATTCTTGAGCTCGTGGTCGAGCCGGGCGACGAAGCGCCGGTGCGCCTCCCGCTCCTGCTGCGCACCCGCCGCGAAGCCCCGCTCCTCGCGAGCGCGGAGCACCGAGCGCACCCCGAGGCCCGCCCAGATGCATGCGGAGAGCAGCGCGCCCGCCACGACGAGAACGGTCGCGAGCGGGACCGTGACCTCGAACGAACCGTTCACCCGGGCCGCCACCACCGCGACGGCCCCGAGGCCGCCGAGCAGAAGGGGCGCACCGATCCCGATGAGCGACGCGATGCGAACGCGGCTCACCGCTGCACCACCCGACCGCAGAAGCGGTATCCCGCGCCGGGCACCGTCTCGATCCAGCGCGGACGCTGGGCGTCGTCGCCGAGCACGCGCCGGAGCTCCGCGACGCGATGGTCGACGGCCCGCGTCGTGACCGCGAACTCGAACCCCCAGAGCGCCGACAGCAGGTGCTCGCGCGTGTGCACCTCGTCGGGGTGCGCCATCAGATAGTCGAGCAGCGCGACCGCCTTGGGCGTGAGATCGACAGTCCGCCCGTCGACGCGGGTGCGGCGGCCGGAACGATCGAGCTCGAGCGAGTCGCTGAGCAGCAGGTTCGCGGCCGAGAGCGGCCGCCCGCCGATGGTGCGCCGCAGCACGGCGCGGATGCGCGATACGAGCTCCGACGGCAGGAACGGCTTGCCGAGGTAGTCGTCGGCTCCCTCGTCGAGGGCGGCGGCCCGCTCGGAGGCCTCGTCGACCTGCGTCAGCAGGATCACCGGCGTCCAGGTCTCGCTCTGCCGCAGACGGCGGACGAGGCCGCGGCCGTCGAGCCCGGGCATCAGCACGTCCGAGACCACGATGTCGGGGCGGCTCTCGGCGTGGCGCTCGAGCGCCTCCTCGCCGTCCGCCGCGACGACCACCTCGAAGCCGGCCCGTTCGAGGTACGGGCCGAGCGTCGAGGTGATCGCCTCCTCGTCGTCGACGAGGAGCACTCGGGGGCGCTGCGGATCGGGCACGGGAGCGGCGCTCAGCTCGCGGGGGCGAGCACGTTGCCGATGCCCGCGTCGGAGATGGCAGGGGAACCGGATTCCCACGCGACGGTGTTGCCGTTGCCGGTGACGTCGACCGCGTCGAGCCGCTTCGTGAACACGGTCACCCCCGTCCCGGTGACCTGCAGCTTCGCGACGTCGTTCGCGAGCACGGAGGCTCCGTTCGCCGATACCTTGACCGTCGCGCAGTTGCCGTCGATCGCGACCGTGGTGCCCACGTTGACCACCTCGACCGTGCCGCCGACGCAGCTGGCGTGCTTCTCGACCAGGGGTTCGAGCGTGGCGCGGGTGATCCCTTCGGAATCATCGGAGCCGCTCGTCCCGGTGGCACCCGATGCGCTGCCGGCCGCGCTCGCGGCGCCCTCGCTGGCCGCGGCGGAAGCCCCCTCGCTCGCGGAGGTCGACGGTGTCGAGGGGGTCTCGGAGCTGGAGGACGAGGGCGCGGGTTTCTCGGCATCGGACTGCGGCGTGAAGCCGATCCCGCACCCCGTGAGCCCCGCGGATACCGTGAGCAGCGCGGCGATCGCCGCGGTGGAACGGAGGATCGCGGTGCGTGCTGCGGTGATTTCGGTCATGTCGAACCCCTTTCGAATTCATACTCGCACACCGGTTCCGGCGTGCGTCGTCCGGAGCGATCCGAACGCTTCCCACGCTAGGAACCGAGAGGGACGCGGTGGTCGCGGCGATGTCGCAGCCCTGTCGCAGTTCTGCGACATCTTCCGCGCGGGGGGCTCGTCGCCCGATTCGCGCACGGAACGGCGGATGCGCGCAGGATCCGAACGTTTCCCGGCGTCACGATCGCTCGGAACCCCCACGCTGGGATTCGACGGATCGATTCGGTGCGCCGCGAAGCGGCGCACCGCGACACAGGGGGAGACACATGAGAGATCGGCGCACTCGGCGAGGGATCAGGGCCGGAGGCACGCTCGCCTGCGCGCTTGCGATGGTGGCCGCGGCGACGGTCTGGGCCGGGGCGGCGGCCCCGGCTCGGGCGGCGCAGCCCGCGCCTGTCGTGCTCACGAGTCCGGGAAGCCACGCGGTCGTCGTGCCCGCCGGGGCGAAGTCGGTGCGCGTGGTCGCTCAAGGCGGTTCCGGGGCGAAAGCCTATCCGCACGTGTCGCCCACGCCCGGCGCGGGCGCGCGGGTGCTCGCGGACCTGCCGGTCGTGCCGGGGGAGACGCTCGTCGCGGTGATCGGGGGGAACGCCGAAGGTTCGACCGGAGGGGCGAACGGTGGCGCCAGCGGCACCCGGCCCGAGGCATCGACCGTCGTCCACGGGGGTGGTGGCGGTGGAGCCACGGACCTGCGCCGCGGAGGCTCCGCGCTCGCCGACCGGGTGCTCGTCGCGGGCGGCGGAGGCGGTACCTCCGGTCTGGGCGGTACGAACGGTGGATCCGCGGGGGGCCTCACCGGGGCCGCCGGAACGACCGCAGGAGGGTGCACCGGCGATGCCGGGGGCGGAACGCCGACTGGCGGTGGAGTTCCGGGAGATCCCTGCATCGGCGCGATCGGGACCCCCGGTCTCCTCGGGTCCGGCGGCGCTCCGGGGTTCTACGACAGCACGAACAACATGGGCGGTGGTGGTGGCGGTGGCCTCTACGGCGGCGGAGGCGGGAGCCCGTGGGGCGGCGGCGGCGCAGGTTCCAGCTTCGCCGCCGCGAACGCGACGAACGTCTCGATGAGTGCCGGCCCGCTCGGGGCGACGCCATCGATGGAACTCGAGTTCACGTTTCAGCCGGCCAGCCGGATCGCGCTCGCGCTCTCGGCGGGTAACGTCGTCGCCGACGGGACGAGCACGGTCGCGGCGACCGCGACGGTCAGCGACGCCGACGGCAATCCGGTCGCGGGCGAGAACGTCGTGTTCGAGAGCAGCGACTCGGGACAGCGGGTCGGCGACACCGTTGACCACGGTGACGGAACCTACTCGGCCGAGATCCGCGCCTCCGCCCGCGTCGGACTGACGACCATCACCGCTCGCGATCTCTCCGCGGATCCCGCGATCGCGGCGACCGCCTCCCTGCGGCAGGGACCGGGATCCGTCACTGAGATCGGCGGCGAGATGATGCCCGACCGGCTCGTCGCCGACGGTACTTCCACCACGGGGATCGATCTGTACGCCTTCGACGCGTTCGGCCATCGGGTTCCCGGCCAACGGATCACGGTGGAGGCGAGCGACCCGGGAGTGGGGATCGGTGAGGTTCGTGACCGCGAAGACGGCAGCTACCGGGTCCGGATCACCGCGTCGAAGCGGGCCGGGGAGGTGCAGCTCACCGCGATCGACCGATCCGTCTCGCCGGAGGTGCGCAGAAGCTTCACGCTCACGCTGCTTCCAGGAGCTCCGGTTTCGGCCCGGCTGAGTCTCGACCCCGGCACGATCGTCGCCGACGGCAAGTCGTCCACGCGGTTCCGCGCGGACGTCAGCGATGCGAACGGAAACCCGGTTCCCGGACTCGAGCTCGATCTGCGGTCCAGCGACCGCGGCCAGCTCATCGGAGGGATCACCGAGACCGGTCCCGGCACATACGCCGCGACCGTGCGTTCCTCGACCGCCGCGGGACGCAGCACGCTGACGCTCTCGACAGCGCAGGAACCGGAGGAACCGGAGGCGCCGCTCGAGCGCGCCTCGGCTCTCGATACGCTGATCGCCGCACCTGACGCAGTACTCGGAACCGTCGAGCTCGTCCAGCGCGCTCCCGCGGTCGACCCGATCGACCCGACCGATCCCCAGGAGCCGACCGATCCGACGAAGCCGGTACCGCCGGGCCCGGGCGATGCGCCGGATCCGAGCACCGAGGGATCGGGACGGACTCTGGCGACCACCGGCGGTGCGTCAGAGCCGGGTACGGTGGCGCTCGCCGCCGTGCTCCTCGGACTCGGCGGCGGCACGATGCTCGTGCTCAGGAGACGAGTAGAGGCGTGAGCCGGCGCGGTCCGAGGGGTTCCGAAGCGTAGGCTCGGGGTGTGAACGAGCGCGCGCCGGAACGGACGGTGGACATCGAAGGGCTGCCCGAGCGCTTCATCGCGGATCTCGACGCGGCCGATATCGCGCGCGGCGGTGCGCGCCCGGTGGGCGGCGCGCTGCGGATGCACTCGCGCATGCGCACGTTCGGTGCGGTCGTGCTCCATGAGGTGTTCGGATCGCTGACGGAGTTCGAACGCCGGCCGCCGTGGCCGGGATCGCCGACGTGGGATCTGGTGTTCATCGACAGAGGAACGTTCGCGTACCTGAGTGAGGGGACCTGGAAACCGGCGTCCGGACGGCTCATGATCGGCCCGAGCGGGATACCGGGGCGCGTGCGGCTCGGTCAGGATTGCCGCTTCCTCATCGTGCGTGTGCCGAAGGTCCTGCTGCCCGCACCGAGTCGGCTCCGCGAGGAGGTCAGATTCGGGACGCACTTGACGCTGATCGAGGAATCCATGCGCGCCTTCGTCGCGCGGGCCGTGCGCAGCGAGAAGGAGATCGCCGAGGGCGAGAGCGCCGCGGTCGACCGGATCCTCGTCGAGATGGCCGGTGCGGTGCTGCTCGGACGGCTCGGCCGGGATCCGGTGCGGGCCTCGCCCCGCGCGGCCCTGCGCGAGCGAGCACTCGGCGAACTCGCCCGCAGAGCGGCCGATCCGTCCTTCGCTCCCGCGGATCTTGCCCGGGCGACCGGCGCATCGCTGCGGCATCTGCAGGGCGTCTTCGCCGAGGCCGGGATCTCCGTCGCGGGGGAACTGCGCCGGGCGCGCGCCGAGGCCGCGCATGCGCTGCTGCGGGACCCCGCCCACGACGGTCTCGATATGGAGACGGTCGCGGCCCGCGCCGGGTTCGGGTCGGCGCGGGCCATGCGGACGGCCCTCGAACGTCAGCTGGGCAGCGGCCCGCGTGCGCTCCGGTCCGGGAGGGATCGGCTTTGAGCATGCCGGGCGGTCGCGCCTCCCGTCCGCATCAGGGCAGCAGCGCGAAGCCGGTCTCGTACCGGGTCTTGCCGAGCGCGGCCATGATGATCTGCAGGAAGCCCATCGCCTCCAGTTCCCGCGCGCGCGTCAGCGGGCCGACGTCGATCGCGCGCATGCCCGCCGCCTCGACGAGCGCCGCGACCTGCTGTTTGGCGTCCGCGTAGTCCCCGGCGACGAGCACGGTCGTGGGCGTCGTGCCGTTCGTGCCGCTGACGAGCGTGTCGCCGAGGTTGACGTTGAAGGCCTTCACGACCGCCGCACCCTCGGGCAGCTGCTGGGCGAGCTCGGCCGCGGTCGAGGAATCGGCCGGGGACAGCAGCTCGTCGTACGTGCTGAAGTCGATGGGGTTGCTGATGTCGATCACGACCTTCTCGCCGAGCTGGTCCCGATAGCGCTCCAGGATCCCCGGGTACGCCGAGTAGGGGACCGCGAGCACGACGAGATCGCCGGTGAGTCGATCGCCCAGCGCGCCGTACGTGAAGCCGGGCCGTGCGGCGGATGCGCTCGCCGCGCTGCGCTTGACGATCTGGACCTCCGCGCCGGCGCGCACGGCGACCTCGGCGATCGCCGCGCCCATCTTGCCGCTGCCGATGATGCTGATGGTGGTCATGCGGGAATCCTCCGGAATCGGGTGAGCGCCTGCTCGGCGACTTTCTGGGCGTCGTAGTCGAACACCGCGCCGCGTCGGAAGTCGCGCCCGACGCGGATGTCGGCGTCGCGCTTCTCCAGGTTCGCGAACTCGTACTGGGCGTCGAACATGGCGCCGGCGCGGCGCGAGCCGTTCTGCAGGATCGCGGTGCGCTGCATGCGGACGGCGGCGTAGCGGCGGAAGGCCTCGGGGATGCCGTCGACCCCGTCGGCCGCGGCGAGGAAGGTCGCCAGCGCCATGCTGTCCTCGATCGCCTGGTTCACGCCCTGGCCCTGATGGGGCAGCATCGTGTGCGCCGCATCTCCGAGGAGCGTGATCGGACCGTTCGACCAGTTCGTGAGCGGCTCGTGGTCGAACAGGCCCCACCAGAAGGTCCGCTCGATGGCCGCGATGAAGCTCTGGAGGCGCGGATCCCAGCCGTCGCCCGCGAACTCGGCGGCGAGCTCGCTCACCTCGGCCGACCCGGACCACGGGCCGTTCAGCGGCCGGTCGCTCGGGATGCCTGCGACGAAGTTGAACAGCTTGCGCTGCTGCAGCGGGTAGCACATGAAGTGGCGGCTGTCGCCCATCCAGACCTGGCTGATCATGGGCCAGTCCTCGGGGAGGCGGGACGCGTCGACGACTCCGCGGTAGACGATGTAGCCGGAGTAGACGGGGTCGGGGTGCTGGTCGACGGACTTCCGCACCACCGAGTGGATGCCGTCGGCACCGATCACCGCGTCGAAGTCCTCCTCGACGCCGTTCTCGAACGCGAGACTGACGCCGGATCCGAGGGGCTCGACGGATTGCAGTCGATGCCCGAGCCGGATGCGTTCGGGATCGACCTCGGCTGCCAGGGCGCCGATGAGGTCCGGCCGGTACATGCCGATGTTCTGGTACCGCTTGGCGGAATCCTCCCAGGCGGCGTCGGTGACGAGGCCGCCCATCGCGTCCAGGTAGACGCCGTGCCCGTCGGGGACGGCCCCGAGCGAGCGGATCCGGTCGAGGACGCCGAGCGCATCGAGCACCCGCGCCGCGTTGGGGGCGACCGTGACGCCCGCGCCGACCTCGCCGAGCCGGCTCGCCTGCTCGAACACGGTGACGTCGACTCCGGCGATTCGGGTGAGCGCGATCGCGGCGGTGAGGCCGCCCATCCCGCCGCCGATGATCGCGACCCTGGTGGACTGACTTACCATTTCTGCTCCTTGACTGAATTGCGAGGCACGGACGGCGACCTAGCGCGCCGGTGCCGGTTCGAGCGCTTCCGCCCGCGCGGTGAACACGGTGGCCCCGGCGGCCTGCTTGGCCTCGTGGTCGGGACCGAGGGGGATGCCGCTCCGGTCCCGGAGGCAGAGGGTCGCCGCGCCGCCGATGAGGGAGGCGGCGAGGAGGTAGCCGGAGACGGCGGTCGTCGAACCCGTGGCCTCCAGGAGCATCTGCGCGATCATGGGCGCGAAGGCGCCGCCGAGGACCGCCCCGATCGCGTAGGTGATCGAGACGCCCGAGAACCGGATCGATGCCGGGAAGATCTCGGAGTACCACGCGGCCAGCGGGCCGTAGGTGAGGCCGAGCCCGATCGAGATGAGGACGAGCGCGGTGTAGAGCCCGGGCAGTCCGCCGTTGTCGACGAGCCAGAAGACGGGGAACACGACGAGCGCCTGCAGTGCGAAGCCGATGAGGAAGGTGCTGCGCCGGCCGATCCGGTCGGAGAGGATGCCCGCGACGAGCGTCGAGAGGAACCAGACGGCCGCGGCCGTCGCCGCCGCGACGAGCACCGCCGTGGTGTCGAGGCTCTGCACGTTGATCGCGTAGCTGTTGAGGAAGCCGCCGGTGGTCATGTAGCCGAGCGTGCCGTTGCCGGCGAAGACGAGCGCGGCGAGGAGCACGAGGTGCCAGTGCCGCTTGAACACCTCGACGATCGGAACGCTCGGCTGCGCGCCCCGCTCGGCGAGCTCCGCGAACACGGGGCTCTCCTCGACCGTGCGGCGGATCACGAAGCCGACGACGATGAGCACGACGCTCAGGAGGAACGGAACACGCCAGCCCCATTCGAGGTAGGCGGCGCCGGGGGAGACGACGCCGGTCATGAGCGCGGTCACGCCGGAGGCGAGGAGGAAACCGAGGGGCACCCCGAGCTGGGGCCAGGATCCCGCGCGGCCGCGGCGGTCCGCGGGAGCGTGCTCGACCGCCATGAGCACGGCTCCGCCCCACTCGCCGCCGGCGCTGAGGCCCTGGAGGATGCGGAGGAGCAGGAGGAGGACCGGTGCCGCGGTGCCGATCTGCGCATAGGTCGGCAGCAGGCCGACGAGGGTCGTCGCGGCACCCATGAGGACGAGCGTGAGGACGAGCATCGCCCGCCGCCCGAGGCGATCCCCGAAGTGCCCGGCGAGGAACGCGCCGAGCGGGCGGAAGAGGAACGAGATGCCGACCGTCGCGAAGGAGAGCAGCAGCCCGATCTCGTGCCCGGCCGGCTGGAAGAAGAGCTGCGCGAAGACGAGCCCGGCGCTCGTCGCGTAGATGAAGAAGTCGTACCACTCGATCGTGGTTCCGATGATCGTCGCGAAGGCGATCCGGCGTTGCGAGGTCTGCGCGCTCGCGGAGGCTGAAGAGGTCATCGAGGTCCCTAACGTCATTGTTGTCCCTGCGGGAGGGAGGGCTGCCATCCATCGTGATGCGCACGACTCTGCGTGTAAATCACGGTTCTTCGAGGATATAATTCGGTTGAATCGAAGAAGATGCATCGAGGAGGAACCGTGGCCGATGTGAGTCTGCGCCAGTTGGAGCTGTTCGCCGCGCTCCCGAACTTCGCCACGCTCAGCGCGGCGGCGGCACACCTGCACATCTCGGAATCCGCGCTGTCGCAGGCGATCACGGTGCTCGAACGCACCGTCGGCGAGCAGCTGTGCGTCCGCCGGAAGGCTCGCGGGCTCACGCTGACCCCGACCGGGCAGCAGTTCGCCAAGCGGGCCCGACGGATCGTCGCCGAGACGCAGGAACTGGTGCTGGGGGCGGGCCTCGGGCAGGAGCTGCACGGGCCCGTGAAGCTGGGCTGCTACTCGACCTTCGCGACGAACGTGGTGCCCGAGCTCCTGGAGGAGTTCCCGAAGCTCCACCCCGGCGTGCGCATGGAGATCATGGTCGGCACCAACGAGGAGCTGCTCTCGGCGCTCGAAGCGGGGCGCCTCGACGTCGCCCTCGTGTACGACGTGTCGCTGCCCGTCGGATACCGTCGCCGCAAGATCTACGCGACCGAGCTCGAGGTCCACCTGCACCCGGATCATCCGCTCGCGTCGGCCGGAACGGTCGACCTGCCGGACCTCGCCCATCAGCCCTACATCCAGTTCGACGCGACCCCCGGCACCGTGAACGTCACCGACGCGTTCGCCGCCCGCGGCCTCAAACCGTCGATCGAGGCCCGGGTCAGCGAGATCGGGCTGGTCGAGGCGCTCGTGGGGCGCGGGCTCGGCTACGGCCTGCTCATGTCCCGGCCCAACGCGGCCACGACGAGCCTCGAGGGGCGGCCGATCGTCATCCGTCCGCTCGACCCGCCCGTCACGGTCACCCATGTGGTGGGGATCTGGCCCGAGGACATGGACCTGACCTCGCGGGCGCTCGCGCTGCTGGACTTCGCCGCGGAACGGCTCGGCGGTCGCGACGGCGGTCGCGACCGTGGTCATGACCGCGCAGAATCCGGGGCGGTCGCCGCACGCTAGGATGGATCGTTAGCGACTCGAGAGGAGGGCCGGAATGGCGAAGCAGCAGGTCGAGCTCGGTCCCACCGGGCGACCCGAGCGGATCATTCCGGCACCGAAGAAGCTCGATCGCCACGGCCCCGCGCGCATCATCGCGATGTGCAACCAGAAGGGCGGCGTCGGCAAGACGACGAGCACCATCAACCTCGCCGCCGCGCTCGCGCGCTACGGCCGTCGGGTGCTGGCCGTCGACTTCGACCCCCAGGGCGCGCTCTCGGCCGGCCTCGGCGTGCCCGCGCACGACGTGCCGACCATCTACGACCTCATGCTCGGCAAGGTCAAGGACCCGCGCGAGGCGATCGTGCGCACCGCGACCCCCGGTCTCGACGTGATCCCGGCGAACATCGACCTGTCGGCCGCCGAGGTGCACCTCGTCACGGAGGTCGCGCGCGAGCAGATCCTCGCGGGCGTGCTCCGCAAGGTCGTCGACGACTACGACGTGATCCTCATCGACTGCCAGCCCTCGCTGGGCCTCCTCACGGTGAACGCCCTTACCGCGAGCCACGGCGTGCTGATCCCGCTCGCCTGCGAGTACTTCGCGCTGCGCGGTGTCGCGCTGCTCGTCGAGACCATCGACAAGGTGAAGGACCGCCTCAACCCGGCGCTCGAGCTCGACGGCATCCTCGCAACCATGTACGACTCGCGCACCCTGCACGCGCGCGAGGTGCTCGAGCGCGTCGTCGACACCTTCGACGACCAGGTGTTCGACACCGTCATCGGCCGCACCGTGAAGCTGCCCGACGCGCAGATCGCGGCGAAGCCGATCCTCGACTACGCGCCGTCGAACGCGGCGTCGGAGGCCTACCTGAAGCTGGCGCGCGAGCTCGTCGCCCGCGGCGTGGTCGCCTGAGCGGTCCGATGGGCGCGGCATGACCGAGCTCGGCACCGCGGAGGCGGGCGGCCCGGAGGCTCCCGGGTTCCGCGTCTCGCTCGAGGTGTTCGACGGCCCCTTCGACCTGCTGCTGAACCTGATCGGCAAGCACGAGCTCGACATCACCGAGGTCTCGCTGAGCCTCGTCACCGACGAGTTCATCGCCTACCTCTCGTCGCTCGACGGGCAGGGGCTCATCGAGCTGGATCAGGCCTCCGAGTTCCTCGTGGTCGCGGCCACGCTGCTCGACATGAAGATCGCCAGTCTGCTGCCGCAGGGCGAGGCGGTCGACGCCGAGGACATCGCGCTGCTGGAGGCGCGCGACCTGCTCTTCGCGCGACTGCTGCAGTACCGCGCGTTCAAGCAGGCCAGCGCCTGGTTCCGCGGCCGCATCGAGTCCGAGGAGGCACGGCACCCGCGGCAGGTGCCGCTCGATGCGCGGTACCGCCAGCGCGGGCCCGAGCTCATCTGGACCCTGTCGGCCGACGACTTCGCGGCGATGGCCGTGCTGGCCTTCACACCGCGCGAGCTCCCCACCGTGGGGCTCGACCACCTGCACGCCCCGCTCGTGTCGATCCGCGAGCAGGCGGCCATCGTCGTCGCGATGCTGCGCACCGACGGCGCGCACACCTTCCGGCAGCTCATCGCGGGACTCCAGGTCGGGTCGGAGCGCGGCGTGATCGTCGCCCGGTTCCTCGCGATCCTCGAGCTGTACCGGCGCGACGCCGTGGGCTTCGAACAGGCGGAACCGCTCGGCGAGCTGACGGTGCGCTGGACGGGCGCGCACTGGTCGGACGACTCTCTTGCGACACTGGGAACGGACTATGACGGATAACGAGACGACACCGGCCGCGGGCGCTCCGGCCGACGGGACGCAGGCGCCCGGTGCGGCGGGCGAGCTGGAGCGGGCGCGCGCCGAGCACACCCTCGAGCAGCAGCTCGAGGCGCTGCTGCTCGTGGCCGACGAGCCGCTGAGCATCGTGAGCCTCGCGACGGCCACCGACCGCCCGGTGCGCGAGGTGCGCCGCGCGGTCGACCTGCTGGCGAACGACTACGCGGGTGCGCTGGACGGACCGGTGCGCGGCTTCGAGCTGCGCGAGGTCGCCGGCGGGTACCGCTTCTACGTGCGCGAGACGCTCGATCCGGTCGTGTCCGACTTCGTGCAGCAGCAGACCCCGGCGCGGCTCTCGCAGGCCGCGCTCGAGACGCTCGCCGTGGTCGCCTACCGGCAGCCGATCTCGCGGGGCGCGATCGCCTCGATCCGCGCGGTGAACGTCGATTCGGTCGTGCGTACGCTGGTCGGGCGCGGACTCATCACCGAGGTCGGGCACGACGGTGAGACCGGCGCGATCCTCTACGGCACCACCGACACGCTCATGGGGCACCTCGGCATCTCGAGCGTCGAGGAGCTGCCGCCCATCTCGCCCCTGCTCGACGACGGACTGGAAGGATTCGAACATGAGTCGTTCTGACGAACGCCCGAAACAGCGACGCACCGGAGGTTCCGGCGGTGAGTTCTCGGTCGACGGGCAGGCCGTCGAGATCGACCTCGCCGAGTGGGGGTGGCCGGGGGACGCAGCCGCCGACGGTGACGCGGAGCCCGAGGTTCCCGCCGACGAACGCCCGCGCCTGCAGAAGGCGCTCGCGCACGCGGGCGTCGCGTCGCGTCGCGCCTGCGAGACGCTGATCACGGGCGGCCGGGTGACGGTGAACGGCGAGATCGTGCGCGAGCTCGGCAGCCGGATCGATCCGGGCGACGAGGTGCGCGTCGACGGCGTCGTCGTGCAGCTCGACGCGAGCAAGCGCTACTTCGTGCTCAACAAGCCGCGCGGCGTCGTCTCGACCATGTCGGACGAGAAGGGGCGCCGCGACCTGCGGGAGTTCACCGACCGCGTCGAGGATCGGCTCTACAACGTGGGCCGCCTCGACACCGACACCTCGGGCCTGCTCGTGCTGACCAACGACGGCGACCTCGCGCACAAGCTCGCGCACCCCAAGTTCGGGGTGCAGAAGACCTACATCGCGAAGGTCGCGGGTCGCGTGACGCCGGCCACGATCCAGCGCCTGAAGAACGGGATCGAGCTCGAGGACGGTCCGATCCGCGCCGACGCGGCGAAGCTGCTCCCGGGCGAGGGCAGCCGGCACTCGCTCGTCGAAATCACGCTGCACTCGGGCAAGAACCGGATCGTGCGGCGCATGCTGGCCGAGGTGGGGCATCCGGTCGAGGAGCTGGTGCGCCGGCAGTTCGGCCCGCTGAATCTCGGCACTCTGCGCCTCGGCGAGATGCGCGAGCTGTCGGACGCCGAGCGGGGCGCGCTGCTCACGGCCGCCGAGGGCGACTCCGACGCGAACGGCCGTGCGCCGTCCGCGGGTCGCCCGGGAGACGGCAAGGGTGCGCGCGGCATGCGCGGGATCGCGGCGCGCGGCAATCCGAACGGGCGCGGCGGCAAGCGCCCGGCGCGCTAGCGGGCCCGAGCCGGCTCAGGCCGCCGCGGGCCGACTCGGCTCGAGCGCCGCGAGAGTGCCGAGCAACGAGTTCGGCACGAGCTCCGGATCCGCGGCGCCGTCGCGTACGATCGCGGCGATGCGCGATCCCAGTTCGGCGGTCGACGCGCCCATCTCGGGGCCCGAGAGCGCGGGGAGCGATCCCAGCACCTCGACGGTCGCGGCCTCGACCGCGCGCGCCGCGTCGGCCTCGCCGAGATGGCCGAGCAAGAGGGCGAGCGAGAGGATCGCGCCCGAGGGGTTCGCCCAGCCGGTGCCGGCGATGTCGGGAGCGGAGCCGTGGATCGCCTCGAACATGCTCGGCGCCGAGCCGTCGAGGTTGAGGTTCGCGCTCGTCGCAACGCCGAGGCCGCCCTGGATCACGGCGCCGAGGTCGGTGATGATGTCGCCGAAGAGATTGTCGGTGACGACGACGTCGAAGCGCTCGGGGGCGAGCGGCAGGTGGAAGCACATCGCATCCACGTGCACGTAGTCGGTCTCGACCTCGGGGTACCGGGTCGCGACGTCGGCGACGACCTCCTGCCAGAGCTGCCCGGCGGCGACGAGGATGTTGGTCTTGTGGCACAGGGTGAGGCGCTTGCGTCGACCGGCGGCGAGGCGGAACGCGAAGTCGACGACGCGCTCGATCCCGGCGCGCGTGTTGAGCGATTCCTGCATGGCGACCGCGTTGGGGGTGCCGGCGTGCACGGTGGATCCGCGGCCGACGTAGGCGCCCTCGGTGTTCTCGCGCACGATCACGAGCTCGCAGCGCTCCGGGGTGAGGCCCGAGATGGGCGTGGGGACGCCGGGGTAGAGACGCACGGGGCGCACGTTGGCGGCCTGCTGGAAGCGCTGACGCATCTCGAGGATGAAGCCTCGTTCGAGGATCCCGGGCGTGACACGGGGATCGCCCATCGAGCCGAACAGGATCGCGTCGGCGCCGCGCAGCTCGTCCTCGAGCTCGGCGAACAGCTCGCCGGTTTCGAGGTAGTGGGCGGCTCCGGCAGCGTACTCGCGGCGCTCGGTGCGGAAGCCGTAGCGGGCCTCGGCGGCGTCGAGCACCTCGAGCGCGCAGCCGACGACCTCGGGGCCGATGCCGTCGCCGGGGAGCACGGCGATCTGGTGGGAGCGCGTCATCGTTGAGTCCTTCCGCGGAATGCCGGTGGGCGCGCGGGGATCCTCCGCCGCGGCGCACAGTGTGAACCATATTAACTGGTCAGGCCACTCGTGGCGAGTGCCCGACGAGCGGTTCCCAGCCGGTCGCGCGCCGCGATCAATAGCATGGTTGGCATCGCGGCGGCCGTGAGCGGCCGCACTGAGAGACGAGATGGAGCCGAGACGATGAAGCCTCTGCGAGAGCGGGTCTCCGCACCCGATGCCCTGCGCCTGCCCGCCGACGTCGCGGGGGTGACCTGGCGGCGTATCGCGCCGAGCGACCTCCCGCTGCTGCTCGAGCTGGCGCAGGCCTGCGACGCGGTCGACAACCCCTGGGCGACGACGACCGAGGAGGAGTGCGCGCTCTGGTTCGAGGACCCCAAGCTGCGGCTCGAGCGGGACTCGGCCATCGCGCTCGACGCGGAGGGGCGCGCGGTCGCCTACGGCTTCGTGAGCCAGGGGGACGAGCGCGGCGCCGAGGTCCGGATCGGACTCGACGGCGCCGTCCACCCGGGGTGGCGTCGGCGGGGGATCGGCGGTGCCCTGCTCGACTGGCAGGACGAGCGCGGACGGCGGATGCTGTCGGCGGAGGACTCGGAAGCGCCCGGCTGGCTGACGCTCGGGGCCGACGAGCACGAGGCCGGCACCATCGCGCTCGCGCAGTCGCGGGGATACCGGATCGCGCGGTGGTGGCTGGAGCTCGAACGCGACCTCGCCGGTGCCGCGGCGGAGCCGGTGCTCGCGCCCGGACTGCGCATCGAGGGCTACGCGGGCAACGAGGAGGCGACCCGGATCGCGCGCAACGACTCGTTCCGCGACCACTGGGGATCGCAGCCCGTGAGCGAGCGCGAGTGGCAGGAGGCGGACGAGCTCGAGTCCGCGCGCCCGGACCTCTCCTTCGTCGTGACGGAGGGCGACGGGGACGCGCGGCGGGTGCTCGGGTTCGTGATCGTGTCGGTCTACCGCGAGGACTGGGAACTGCGCGGGTACTCCTTCGGGTACATCGATCTGCTCGGCGTGGTCGCCGACGCGCGGGGGCGCGGCATCGCGAAGGCGCTGCTCGGGCGCGCACTCGGTGCGCTCCGGGAGGATGGGCTCGAGCGCGCGGTGCTCGACGTGGATTCCGAGAGCCCGACCGGAGCGGTCGGCCTCTACGAGAGCGTCGGATTCGAGACGGTGCGTCGATCGATGACGCTGGGACGGGAATTCTGAGCGCGGGGAGCGCCGGGCCGGAGGGACTGCGGATCCGCGACGCCGAGGCCGGCGACCTGGACGCGGTGCTCAGGCTGTTCGACGACGCGTTGGCCTGGTTCGTGTCGAACGGCAACACCGAGCAGTGGGGGGCGGAACCCTGGTCCGGTCAGGAGCGTCGGATCGCGCAGGTGGGCGATGCGCTGCGGTTGCCCGGGGCGCGGGTCGCCGAGCTCCCCGGTGCGGGCGTGGTCGGTCTGCTCGTGCTCGGTGGGGCCATGCCCTACGTGCCGCCGGCGGAGGAGCCCGAGGTGTACGTCCGGATCCTCATCGGATCGCGCGACCCGCGGGCCAGGGGAGCGGGGCGCGCGCTGCTCGTATTCGCCGACGCCGAGGCCGAGCGGTCGGGCATCGATCGGCTGCGCGTGGACTGCTACGCGGGCGGCACCGGCGCGCTCGTGCGGTTCTACGAATCGTGCGGGTACGAGCGGACCGTCGGATTCGACGTCGACGGGTGGCCGGGTCAGGTGCTCGAGCGCCGGCTGGGTGCCATGGCCTGATTCCGGCCGGGTGCCGACCCGGTTCCTCCGTGCGCTTGGAGATGGCCCGCGTGGTGATCTATATTAAATGGTAAGACCACTCGAATCGGGGGTGCGTCGGCAGCAAGGAGGCCAGCCATGTCAGATCCGCTCGACCTGATCGCGCCCGCGGGCGCCCTCCCGATCGGCGACGGCTGGCTGCCCGTCGACGGCACCTCGAACGTCGTCTTCCCCTACGACGGCAGCGTCGTCGGACACGCTCCCGTCAGCCGGGTCGCCGACTCGCTCGCCGCGCTCGACGCCGCCGAGGCCGCCCGCTCCGAGGTCGCCGCGCTCACCACCGCGCAGCGCAAGTCGATCCTCGCCGCCGTGCACGACCGACTCGCAGCCGACGCGCAGCGCTTCGAGGATCTGCTCGTGCTCGAGACGGGCAAGCCCCGGGTCGACTGCCGCACCGAGGTGAACCGCACCATCGTCACGCTCCAGGCCACCGCCGAGGAGGTCTCGCACGTCCACGGCGAGACCGTGCCGCTCGACCTTCAGGAGCTCGGCCGGGGCATGATCGGCTACTACACGCGCAAGCCCGCCGGCGTCGTCGTCGGGATCGCCGGATTCAACTACCCCGTGCTGCTCGCCACCCACAAGCTCGCCCCCGCGATCGCGGCCGGCTGCCCCGTGATCATCAAGCCCGCCCCCAACACCCCGCTCGCCACGATCGAGCTCGTCGCCATCGTGCGCGAGGTGCTCGCCGAGCACGGCGTCACCGGTGCGGCCGTGCAGCTCGTCAACGGCGGCCCCGAGGTCGGCGAGGTCCTCGTGCGCGACTCCCGGGCCCAGGTCGTCTCGTTCACCGGATCCGCCGCGATCGGACACCTCATCGCCGGGCAGGCGGCGCCCCGCAGGACCCTGCTCGAGCTCGGCTCGAACACGGGATTCATCGTCGCGGCCGACGCCGACCTCGAAGCCGCCGTCGACGCGGTGCTGCGCGGCGGCTTCTACGCCAACGGCCAGGCCTGCATCTCGGTGCAGCGCGTCGTGCTCGAACGGCCCATCGCCGAGCGCTTCACCGAGCGCCTCGTCGCTCGCATGAGCGAGCTCCGGGTCGGCGATCCCCGCGACATCGCGACGAACGTCGCCCCCGTCATCAACGCGGCCTCCGCCGATCGGATCCGCGCCACGGTCGAGCGTGCGCTCGCCGCCGGCGCGCGCGTGCTCACCGACGTCGAGATCCCGGCCGAGGGCGGGCTCGTGCCGCCGATCGTGCTCGGCGATGTGCCGGTCGACGCCGACGTCTGGCGCGAGGAGATCTTCGGCCCGGTCGTCTGCCTCACCGCGGTCGACTCGGTCGACGCCGCGGTCGACCTCGTCAACGACTCCCGCTACGGTCTCCAGGCCGCCATCTACACGGCCTCGCTCGAGAGCGCGTTCGCCGCGATCGAGCGGCTCGAGGTCGGCGGCGTCGTCGTCAACGAGATCCCCGGATTCCGCTCCGACATCATGCCCTACGGCGGCGTCAAAGACTCCGGCATCGGCCGCGAGGGCCCGCGCTACGCGATCGAGGAGTTCACCGTCACCCGCATGGCCATGATCCGCCCGGCACCCCGAAAGGTCACCGCATGAACGCCCCTACCCCCGCCGTCGACTACTCCCGCCTCTTCCGCCTCGACGGCCGCACCGTCGTGGTCGTCGGTGCGGGGAGCGGGATCGGCCGGGAGGCCGCGCAGGCGCTCGCCGCGCAGGGCGCGCACGTGGTCGTCGCCGACTACTCGCTCGAGGGCGCGGAGGCCACGGCGGCCCTCATCGCGGAGCTCGGCGGCGTCGCCGAGGCCTATGAGCTGAACGTGCTCGACGACGACGCGGTCGAGGCAGCGGCCGAGCGCTTCGGCACGGCCTCCGCGCTCGTGTTCACGGCCGCGACGAACGTGCGCAAGCGCATGGACGACTACTCGATGGACGAGTTCGACCGGGTGGTGAACCTCAACCTGCGGGCCTCGTTCCAGTTGATCCGCCGGTTCGGGCGTCGCTTCGCCGACAACGGCGGCGGATCGATCATCGGCTTCGCGTCGATCCGTGCCCAGGTCGTCGAGCCCGGCCAGGGCGTGTACGCGGCGACCAAGGCCGGCCTCGTGCAGCTCGCGAAGACCGCGGCCGCCGAGTACGGAGCCGCGGGCGTGCGGGTCAACGTGGTCGCCCCCGGCGTCGTCGAGACCCCGCTCACCGGGCAGATCCGGGCGAACGAGGAGTGGTACCGCGCCTACGCCGAGAAGAGTGCGCTCGGGCGTTGGGCCCGTCCCGACGAGCTCGCGGGCGCGGTCGTGTTCCTCGCCTCGGACGCCTCGACATTCGTGACCGGGTCCACGGTCAGCGTCGACGGCGGTTGGACCGCGATCGACGGGCGCTTCACTCCGCCGGCCTGAGGAGGGACGCGCTCGCACGCGCGGGCCTCGCCGAGATGACCCGTTCGCAGGTTATGAGTCCGCATAACCCGCGAACGGGTCATCTCGGCGTCGGGAGCTCACGCGTCGGTGCGGTGGATCCCGAGGTCGGTGCGACCCGGGGCAACCTCGTCGCGCAGCACGCGCTCCGGCGTGTAGTCGCCGCTCTCCAAACTGCGGAACGGGATCGGGGCCTCCGCGGCGAAGCCCGCGATTCGCTCGCGCAGGCGGGTGATCTCGCGCGCGACGTCGCGGGAGTCGAACCCGTCGACGCCCTCGATGCCGTGCAGCGGCAGCACCTCGCAGCCGGTGTAGAACAGCACGCCGTGCGTGAGCCCGTAGAGGATCGTGTCGAGGTCGCCGGCGATGCCGCGGGGGCCGAGCGCCGCATCCGACTCGCCGTACGACACGACGATCAGCACGCGCTTGCCGGTGAGGAGGCCGTCGCCGTACCTGCGGGTGAGGCCGGTCTCGGGATCGACCACGTCGAAGCCGAAGCCCGCGGTGAGCACGCGGTCGAACCAACCCTTGAGGATCGCCGGCATCGAGTACCACCAGAGTGGGAACTGCAGCACCACGAGGTCCGCGTCGAGCAGCTTCTGCTGTTCGACGCGGATGTCCTCGGGCAACTGCGATTCGGCCGTGGCGCGGGTCCAGCGCGAGATGAAGCTGCCGCTCGCTCGCGCGAGGGAACCGAGATCCCGGTCGTCGAGCAGCGGATCGAATCCCATGGCGTAGAGGTCGCTCGCGACGACGTCGTGGGTGAGCTCGAGCTCCGCCCGGGCGGCGTCGAAGAGCTCTCGGTTGAACGAGCGCGCCTCGGGGTGCGCGTAGAGGTAGAGGGCGTTCGGCCGCGATTCGGTCATGCGCCTATCTCAGCAGGTCGGGGTGCGCGGCGCGAGCGCCTCAGCGCACGGAGCCCCAGTCGACCGTCGCCTCCGGGCCGCGCACGGTCTCGAACCAGTGGGCCACCCGCAGCAGGCGGTCGTCGGAACCGATGGGGCCCGCGATCTGCAGGCCGACGGTTCGGCCGTCGGCCTGGATGCCCGCGCCGATCGACACGGCGGGCTGCCCCGACATGTTGTAGGGCGCGGTGAACGAGATGTGCCCCATGGTGCGCAGCGGATCGGTGATCGGCATCGGATCCTCGGCGGCGAACGCCGCGACGGGGGAGACGGGGGAGAGCACCAGATCGTAGGGCGTCGTGGCCGCGCGGGTGAGGCGGGCCATCTCGTCGGCGCAGCCCCGGTTGCGCACGGTCTGCGCGGCCGAGAAGTCGGCGCCGGCCGAGCACCACCGGGCGATGAACGGCAGCACGAGCGCGCGGTCCGCGTCGCTCAGCAGCTCCAGATCGGCGAAGGAGCGGCTGCGCCAGAAGTCGACGAGCCCGTCGAGCACGTCGGCGGGGACGAATGGATCGAGCGGCTCGACGACGGCGCCGGCCGCGGCGAAGCGCTCTGCCGCGGCCTCGATGAACGCGCGGGTCTCCGGCTCGACGGGGAGGCCCGATCCCGCGTCGAGCTGCACGGCGACACGCAGCCCTGCAGGCGCGAGCGGTTCGAGCGACCAGTCCATCGGCGGGTAGGCGCGGGTCAGGTAGTCGCGCGCGTCGGGCTTCGCGATGATCGACATGAGGCGGATCGCGTCGGCCGCGGTGCGGGTGAGCGGGCCGGCCGCGCGGCCCGTGTAGGGCACGTCGAGCGGGATCAGGCCCTCGCTCGGCTTGAGCGCGGTGAGGCCCTGCCAGGTGCCGGGCAGGCGGATCGATCCGCCGATGTCGGTGCCGACGTGCAGCGGGCCGTAGCCCGCCGCCGCCGCGGTGCCGGCGCCCGCGCTGGAGCCGCCGGAGGTGAGCGCGGGATCGAGCCCGTTACGGGTGATCCCGTGCCGGCTCGAGACGCCGGACGAGAGCATGCCCCAGTCGGGCATCGTGGTGGACCCGAGGATCACGACGCCGGCCTCGAGCAGCCGGTCGGTGGTCGGGGCGTTGGCCGCCGCGATCGGCGGGTTCGGCAGCGCGGTTCCCGCGGGCTTCGGGCGGCCGGCGCGCGCGATGTTCTCCTTGACCGTCGCCGGCACCCCGTCGAAGGGGCCGAGCTGCTCGCCCGCGGCCCAGCGCGCGGTCGACGCGTCGGCGTCGGCGCGCACCTCCTCGGGTTCGTGCAGGTAGAGCGCGTTCAGCTCGGGCTCGCGATCCGCGATGCGGGCGAGCACGCTCTCGGCGACCTCGCTCGGCGTGAACTCGCCGCTCGCGTAGCCGTCGGCGAGCGTTCCGGCGTCGAGCGCGAAGAGATCGTTACGAGGCATGGGTGAGCTCCTGACGCAGGGTGAGCGACGAATCGATGAGGCGCTTCGTGTACGGGTGCTGCGGATCCCGGTAGACGGTCTCGGTGTCGCCGGCCTCCACGATCTCGCCCGACTGCATGACGATCACCGAGTCGCAGAGGTGCCGCACCACGTTCAGGTCGTGCGAGACGAACACGAGCGTCAGCCCGTACTCGTCGACGAGGTCGGCGAGCAGGTTGAGCACCTGCGCCCGAACCGAGACGTCGAGCGCGCTCACCGGCTCGTCGGCGACGACCACTTCGGGTCGGCAGATGAGGGCGCGGGCGATCGAGATGCGCTGCCGCTGCCCGCCCGAGAACTGGTGCGGGTAGCGCGCGGCGGACTCGGCGGGGAGCCCGACGGCCTCGAGCATCTCGGCGACCATGCGCGAGCGCTCGGCGGCGGTCTCGTTCCGCCCGCGGACGAGCAGGGGCTCGGAGATGATCTGCTCGACCGTCATGCGCGGATCGAGCGACCCCATCGGGTCCTGGAACACGATCTGCAGCTGCTGCCGGAGCTGGCGCAGCTGCGACTCCTTCGCCCCCGCGACCTCGTTGCCGGCGACCACGGCGCTGCCGGAGGTCGGCTGGTCGAGGCCCGCGAGGATCCGCAGCAGCGTCGACTTGCCGGAGCCCGATTCGCCCACCACGCCGAGGCGGCCGCCGCGCGGCACCTCGAACGAGATGCCCTTCAGCGCGTGCACCTCGGGGGCCGGCTTGAACAGGCTCGTGCGCCCGCGGGTGTAGGTGCGCACGAGATCCGTGACCTTCATGACGGTCTCGGCGGGAGCATCGGGTGCGGCGGGGATCTCGGCCGGCTCCGGGGGAGCGGCCTCGGCGGATGCGGCTGCCGGATCCGCATCGACCGTCGGCGGCACGTAGTCCTGCGCGCTCGCGACGGTGAACAGGCGCCCGTCGGCGTCGGTCGCCTCGAGGTCCGATGCGGCGAGCAGGCCGCGGGTGTAGGGGTGCTGCGGCTTCGTGAAGATGTCCTCGGTGGGGCCCTCCTCGACGACGACGCCCTGGTTCATCACGAGCACGCGGGTGCACATGTTGGCGACGACGGCGAGGTCGTGGGTGATGAACAGCAGCCCCGTGCCGCGCTCGCGCACGAGCTCGAGGATCAGGTCGAGCACCTGGCGCTGCACGGTGACGTCGAGGGCCGTGGTGGGTTCGTCGCAGAGCAGCAGCGCCGGGTCGTTGGCGAGTGCCATCGCGAGCATGACGCGCTGCCGCTGCCCGCCCGAGAGCTGGTGCGGGTAGGCGCGGGCGGCCTGCGCCGGATCGGGCAGGTGCACGGCGTCGAGCATCTCGATCGCGCGCTTGCGCGCCTCCGCCTTCGACGGGGCGAGCCTGTGCTGCAGCATGATCTCGGCGACCTGATCGCCCGCCCGCATGAGCGGGTTGAGCGCGGTCAGCGGCTCCTGGAACACCATGGCCATGTCGCGGCCGCGGATCCTCATGAGCTCGGACTCGGGCGCCTCGAGCAGGTTGCCGTCGTGGCCGTCGAGGTGCACGGAGCCGTCGGCGGTGACGCCGTTCGGCAGCAGGCCGAGCAGGGCGGTCGTGGTCATCGACTTGCCGGATCCGGATTCGCCGATGAGGCCGATCCGCTCCCCGTGCGCCATGTGCAGCGAGAAGTCGTGCACGAGCGTGCGGTGCGGGGTGCGGACGTTGAGCCCGTCGACGGCGAGCAGGGTCTTCGTTTCGGTGGTCATCAGCCGCGGCTCCCGTTCAGCTTCGGATCGAATCGGTCGCGCAGCCCGTCGCCCAGCAGGTTGAAGCCCATGACGGCGATCGCGATGGCGATGCCGGGCACGATGGCGAGCAGCGGGTGGGTGCCGAGGAACTGCTGCGACTCCTGCAGCATGCGGCCCCACGAGGGGGTGGGCGGCGGCGTGCCGAGCCCGAGGAAGCTCAGGCCTGCCTCGGCGAGCACCGCGAGCGCGAACGACACCGAGCACTGCACGACGACGATGCCGATGATGTTCGGCAGCACGTGCCGCACGGCGATCCGGGTGCGCGACTGGCTCGCGGCGCGGGCGGCGAGCACGTACTCGGTGTTCATCACCTGCAGGGTGCCGGATCTCGCGACGCGGGCGAAGGCTGGGATCGTCGAGATGCCGATCGCGACCATGGCCGTGAGCGTCGATGCGCCGAAGACCGCCGCGAACATGATGGCGAGCAGCAGCGCGGGGAACGCGAGGGCGATGTCGGACGCGCGCATCACGACCTCCTCGATCCACCCGCCGCGGATCCCCGCGAGGATGCCGAGCGGCGTGCCGATGAGCAGCGCGATCCCGACCGAGATGACGCCGACGAACAGCGTGATGCGGGCGCCGACGAGCATGCCCGAGAACAGGTCGCGGCCGTACTTGTCGGTGCCGAGCAGGTGCGCGCCGCTCGGGCCCTGGAGGCGGTCGGCAGCGTTCACCTGCACGGGGTCGTAGGGGGTCCAGACGAACGACACGACCGCGGCGAGCACGACGATGCCGACGAGGATGAGTCCGGCGATGAGCGTGGGGGAGAGCCGGCCGCGGGAGCGTCGCGCGGGGCGGGCGGGAGCGGCCGCGGGGGACGCGATCGCGCTCGTGCGCGGCGCCTGGGACGGGGGAGTCGGGATGTGCTGGGTATCCATGGTCACGCGCTCTTTCGCATCCGCGGATCGACGATCGTGTAGACGACGTCGATGACGAGGTTCAGGATGAGGGTGATGGCGACGAGCACCATCACGACGGACTGCACCGTGAGGAGATCCCGGTTGCCGACGGCGTCGAGCAGCATCGAGCCGAGACCGGGGATCACGAACACGCGCTCGATCACGACCGCGCCGATGATCAGGGCCGCGATCTGCACGCCGGTCACCGTGATGACGGGGATCGCCGCGTTGCGCATGCCGTGCTTGAGCAGCGCCTTGGTCGGGCTGAGACCCTTCGAACGGGCGGTGCGGAGGTAGTCCTCGCTCATGATCTCGAGCACGGCCGAGCGCACGTAGCGGGTGAGGATCGCGCCCTGCACCGAGGCGAGCGCCAGCACGGGGAGGATGAGCCTGCGCAGGAAGTCGCCGAAGTTCTCGCCGGGCGGGGTCCAGCCGCCGGCCGGCAGCCAGCCGAGGCCGACCGCGAAGACGAGCACGAGGAGGATGCCGGCGAGGAAGCCGGGGATCGCGACGCCCAGCTGCGAGCCGGCGCCGATGAGGATGCCGGAGGCGTTGCGGTGCTTGACCGCCGCGATGGTGCCGAGGGGGATCGCGGCGAGCAGCGCGACGACCATGGCGGTGAGCACGAGGATCAGGCTCACCTGCAGGCGGTCGACCACGAGCGGGCTGATGTCGGCGCGGGTGACGTAGGACGTGCCGAAGTCGCCGCGCAGGAGGCCGCCGATCCAGTCGAAGTACTGCACGGCGAGGGGGCGATCGGTGCCGAACTCGTGCCGCGTCTTCGCGAGCAGCTCGGGGCTCGCGTTCACGCCGAGCGCGACCTGTGCCGGATCGCCGGGGACGAGACGCATGAACAGGAAGACGACGACGGTCGCGACGAGGAACGTCACCGCGAACCGCGCGAGGTTGATGAGTATCCGGATGGCCATGCGTGATCCTCTGGACGGTGGGGCCGCGGCGTGCGACCGCGGGCGGGTTTCGAGTCGGGGGCGACGGGGCGGTCGCGGTGCGCGGCCGCCCCGTCAGCGGGTCACTTCCAGGAGAGGCCGGTGAGGTCCAGCGACTCGACGATGGAGTTCTTCGGCATGCCGGTGAGCTCCGACTTGGTGATGACGATGTTCGGGAACAGGAACAGCACGCCCGACGCGGCGTCGTCGACGATCTGCTTCTGCACCTCCTGCATGCCCGAGATGTAGCCCTGCTCGTCGGCCGCGTCGGCCTTCGCAGCGATGGGGGCGATCTTCGAGTTGTCGTAGCCGATGTAGTAGTCCGGGTTGTTGAACACCGTGAGCAGATCGCGCGCCTCGACGGCGAGCACCGTGGTCATCTGGAAGTCGTGCTTGGTGAACACGTTGTCGAGCCAGACCGCCGGGAACTCGGACGACTGGATCTTGACGTCGATGCCGACCTCCTTGAGCTGCGACACGACGATCTCGGACACGGCCTGCGCGTAGGGGCGGGTGGGGACCGTGTAGGTGATCGAGAGGTTCTCGGCGCCAGCCTCCTTGAGGAGCTGCTTCGCCTTCGCGGGATCGTGCGGGTACTTCGCGTTGAGGTCGACGTAGTAGGGATCGGTCGGGGTCGCGTAGGTGGCGACGAGCGAGCCGTAGCCGTTCCACGCGGTGTCGATGATCGCCTGACGGTCGAGCGCGTAGAGCACCGCCTGGCGCACGCGCTTATCGTTGAACGGCGCGACGCGGTTGTTGAACGAGAGCGAGACCTCACCGCTCGAGGTGCCCGAGGTGACGGTGAACTTGCCGTCGTCCTTGAACGTGTCGACGAGCTCGGGTGCCTGCAGGTTGACGATCGCGTCGACGTCGCCGGTGCGCAGCGCGTTGGTGGTGGCGGTCGCGTCGGCGAAGTACTTCAGCGTGACCTCCTTCACCTTGGGCGCGGTGCCCCAGTAGTCGTCGCGGGTCTTCAGCACGATGTTCTCGTTCTGCTTCCACGAGGCGACGGTGAAGGGACCGGTGCCGACGGGCTTGTTCGCCAGGTCGGCGACGCCGGTGGACGAGAACATCGCGCCGACGGGGGTGGCCATGTCGAACAGCCACGCGTTCGACGGGTGGCTCAGGTGCACGGCGACCTCGGTGTCGTTCTTCACCTCGACGTCCTGCACGACGTCCATCTTCGCCTTGAGCGTGGTGGTCCAGTCCTTCTTCACCCGGTCGAGGCTGAACTTCACGTCGTTCGCGGTGAACTTCTCTCCGTTCGAGAAGGTCGCGCCGTCCTGGAGCGTGAAGGTGTAGGTCTTGCGGTCCTCGCTGATCTTCCACTCCTTCGCGAGAAGGGGGACGACCTTGCCCGACTGGTCGACGCGCACGAGGCCCTCGTAGACGTTGGTCATGAGCGCCTGCGGGATCGCGGATCCCGCGGTCTTGGTGAAGTCGAGGTTCACGGGTGCGCCCGTGAGCGCGACCGTGACCGCGGTCTGGCCGGAGCCCGTGCTCGATCCGGATCCGGTGCTGCCGCCGGATCCCGCCGAGCAGGCGGTGAGGGCGAGTGCGCCGGCCGCGACGAGCGCCGCGGCGAGGGTGAGAGGAGTCTTGCGTCGCATCATTGCTTCCTGTCGCAGGGTGGGCCGACCAGCGGTCGGCTTCTCGGTGCTCCGGCTCGGGGTGTGCTGCCGGGGGTGGCTCGAACGGTGCGGGTGGCACCCCTCGGCGGTCATCTTCATCGATGTTCGCCTTCGAGTCGTGAGGTTCGAACCAGGATACATGGTAAGACCACTGCTCGCAGCGTTAGGATGAGGGGCATTTCCGGCAGACCCGTCGTTTCGGCGGGCGGACCGGGCCAGACTTCGCGAAGGAGCACCGTCGTTGTCCACTCCGCACAGCTTCGCCCCGGCGGTCCCCATCCACACCTACCAGCGCATCGTCGAGCAGATCGAGCAGGCGATCGTCTCGGGCGAGATCCCCGTCGGAGCCCAGCTCGCCAGCGAGCGCGAGCTCATGGTGCAGTTCGACGTGAGCCGCCCCACCGTGCGCGAAGCGCTGCGGGTGCTGCAGAGCATGGGGCTCATCGAGTCGCGTCCCGGCACCCGGGGCGGCCCGCAGGTGCTCGCGCCCTCGCCCGAGACCCTGCGGCGCTCGCTGCGCGCCATGCTCGGCACCGCGGCGCTCGACCTCGCGGAGCTCGTGCAGTACCGCGTCGTGCTCGAGGGATCCGCCAGCGCGCTCGCCGCGCTGCAGCACACCGATGCGCAGCGGGAGGAGATGCGGGCCGCGGTCGAGGGCATGCAGGCCGCCGCCGAGGCCAACGCCGAGGAGTTCGCCGACCTCGACCTCGCGTTCCACACGCTCGTCTGGAACGCGAGCGGCAACCGGATCTTCGCGCTCAGCGGCGAAGCCGTCTCGGGCGTGCTCCGCGGCCTCATGCACCGCGACGCCGAGGGCACCCACCACGACAACCGGGTCAAGCTCGAATCCGCGGCCATCGACCGCGGTCTGTTCGACGCCATCGCCCGCCGCGACGCCATCGAAGCCGGCACCATCGCCCGCCGTGCCGTCGCCAATCGCTTCGGCCCGCTGCTCGAGCCCGGGCAGCAGGAGGCGCTCGCGCTGCTCGTGGGCTAGCGGGCGCCTGGGGCGCCGGGTGCCTCGCGCCGCACCGCGGTGCGGCGACGCGCTCCGCGCGGTCGCGGTGCTCAGCCGC
>NZ_LAYO01000001.1 GCF_000980875.1 Leucobacter sp. Ag1
GAATTGGTTTCCGAGGAAACGGGCGAAAAGATTTATATCACGGATACAAAAAAGGAAAATGGTCTATTTGTACATTTTACAAACAAATTGCCATTAGAATTGAAAGGAACATTTGTTGCTCAGGTCGATAAAACCAAAAGAATCGATACCGAAAACAATCACTCGGCTACCCATTTATTACATGCTGCGCTAAAACAGGTGCTAGGAAGCCATGTGAATCAAAAGGGATCATTGGTCAACGCCGATATTTTACGCTTTGACATCTCTCATTTTGCGAAAATGACTGACGAAGAGATTAAACAAGTTGAAGATATTGTCAATGCTAAAATTCGTGAAAATATTCCGCTGAAAGAGGAACGTAATGTCCCTTATCAACAGGCATTAGACTCGGGTGTAACAGCACTATTTGGTGAAAAGTATGGCGATTTTGTTCGTGTGATCACCTTTGAAGATCAATATTCTAAAGAATTATGTGGTGGTACGCATGTCAAAGCAACTGGTCAAATTGGGTTTTTTAAAATTGTTTCTGAATCTGCTGTTGCAGCCGGTGTACGTCGTATTGAGGCAATTACCGGAACTCGTTCAGCTTCGGTTATCCGTGAGCATTTCGAATTGGTGCATCACCTGAAAGAGCTTATGAATAATCCAAAGGATTTCGTTTCTGCATTAGGTAAAATCATCGACGAAAATGGCGCTTTGAAGAAAGAAGTCGAGAAAAACATTACAGAAAAATCCTTGGCATTGAAGTCAGATCTGGAAGCGAAGATTCAACAAGTTGGATCTATAAACTTCTTGTCCACAATTGTTGGTCTGCCCAATGCCGAAGCTGTGAAAACCCTAGCCTATGCGGTTAAGGGGGCGGTTAACAACTTGTTTTTGGTCATCGGTGCTGAGTTTGAAGGTAAACCAAGTTTGACCGTTGTCATATCAGATGAATTGGCCAAAGAAAAAGGGTTGAACGCAAGTCATATTGTTCGTGATTTAGCGAAGGATATCCAAGGCGGCGGAGGTGGTCAACC
>NZ_LAYO01000017.1 GCF_000980875.1 Leucobacter sp. Ag1
TGAAAGATTTTGGTATCACCGATAAAACCGCACAAACAACCACCCTGCTCCCTGAGGTTGGTATACAACTGGCTGATCTGACCAACATCTTAGTGCGGTACGAGGATCAATCCAGCCTGTTGAATACCAAGTTTTATATCAAAAACCTTCATGCGGACATTAACAAGATAGACCTTAACAAAGAGCTTGTCGATATTCAGACGATAAATCTTGACGGTTCAGACAATACTGTGCTCTTTGGAAAGATCCCGAAAAAAGTAAACGCAGCAGCGAAAAACACCGCGGATACCACCAAAATAAACTGGGTTGTCTCTGCCAAAGAAATCCAAATCAATAAGACAAGCTTAGCGTATAGAGACGATAATCAGGCCCGTATGAAAGGCTTTGATTACTTCAACATTAAGATCCCTGGGATGAAAACCAGTTTAAATGATCTTTACTACAGTGCCGATTCCATCAGTGGATCACTAAAAGAGCTTGTAGCCGCCGATCAATCGGGGTTTGTGATCAAGCAATTGAGGGGGGATTTTAAGTATACAAATACCGGCGCGGAGATCAAAAATCTATATGCAGAGACGCCACGCACCCTGCTGCGTGATTACTTAAAAATAACTTATCCCTCTTTGGATATTATCGCTAAAAAACCGGAACTGATCTACGTCAATGCAACGATCAAAAAGAGCCGCGTGGATATGCGTGACATCTACTATTTTGCTCCATTTTTGGATACTATGCAGGTGATGAAACCACTGATGGATAAAAAATTTACGATTGATGGTCGCGTTGTCGGTAAGCTAAATGACCTTAATATTCCGGCAATTGATTTTCAGACCCTGTCCAATACGCGCGTCGTTGCAAGTCTACATTTAAAGGGACTTCCCAATGTCGACAAAATGTCCATGGATCTTAATTTAAAGAAATTGACTACCGGGCGCTCGGATATCGACAAGGTGGTTTCAAAAAAAATGTTGCCGAGCGGAATAGAATTGCCCAATACGATCGGACTCACCGGAACTTTTAAAGGTGGAATGAATGCCTTTAACACCAATCTTTCGCTGTCAACAGTAAAGGGCACGGCCAAGATTAATGGTAAGGTGGGCATGATAGGCCGCGACACGCCCTACGATGCTTATGTGAGTATTCGTGCTTTTGACATTGGTCAAATCATGAAAATGGACAGTAACTTAGGT
>NZ_LAYO01000057.1 GCF_000980875.1 Leucobacter sp. Ag1
CCGATCCCACGTTCGCCACGACGGTCCGCGGCGTCGGCTACCGCTTCGCCTGGGCGCGCCCGGCCCCGGGCCGCGAACGACGGAGGGCCCGCAGGCAGCGCCTGCGGGCGCTCCGTCGTTCGCGCGGGAGCGTCAGTTGGCGGGAGTCGACTCCGCGCCGGACTTCGCGTCCGCGGCCTTCTCGGCGGGGGCCGAGAACTTCGCGATCTGCTCCGCCGTCAGCACGTAGGGACGGTACTCCTTGAGCGAGCCGTCGAGCACCGGTACCCGGTGCTGCACCTCGGCCGAGCCGGGGGTCGACAGGTAGGCGTCGACGAGCGTGCCGGCCTTCGCCTCGGGGATCTTCACGAGCACCAGGGACTGCTCGCCCTCGGGATCGCCGAACTTGGTGGTGCCCGCGGGCACCTCGAACTCGGAGGTGGCGACCTGCTGGCCGTCGGCCATGAACGAGATGGTCAGCTGCTGCGCCTTCTCGCCGGCGTTGATGCCGGTGAAGACGACGTTCTGCTGCTCGCCGCTCTCGTCGGCGACCAGCATGAGGTTGCGCACCTCGACGCCGTTGACGTTGGCGTCGACCCCGTCGCTCGGCGCGTACTGGATCAGCGTGTCCTGCGCCGCGATCAGGCTGCAGCCGGTCGCGCCGAGGGTGAGCGCCGCCGCGAGGGCGATGGATGAGGCGATCCGAATCTTCAAGGAGATCCTCCGAAGCGATGGTGGTCGAGTCCCTGCCCGCTCCGCGAGCAGTTTGAAATCATCCTACCGCCAGCTCGCAACTCGATGCAGCTTAGGCTGCCCTTACTAGCGGTATGTCGGTGTGGTATTCTAGAGGTTGGAACACGAAGGAGCCACTCCATGCAATTTGAGGTCGGAGAGACTGTCGTCTATCCCCATCACGGCGCGGCCAAGATCATCGAGGTCAAGACGCGCAAACTGGGCGGCGAAGAGAAGCTCTTCCTCAAGCTCCAGGTGAACCAGGGCGACCTGACCATCGAGGTGCCGGCAGAGAACTGCGATCTGGTCGGCGTCCGCGACGTCATCGACCAGGAGGGCCTCGAGCAGGTCTTTGAGGTCCTGCGCGCCCCGTTCACCGAGGAGCCCACCAACTGGTCCCGCCGGTACAAGGCGAACCTCGAGAAGCTCGCCTCTGGCGACGTCATCAAGGTGTCCGAGGTCGTGCGCGACCTGTGGCGCCGCGACCAGGAGGTCCGCTCGCTGTCCGCCGGCGAGAAGCGCATGCTGGCCAAGGCCCGGCAGATCCTCGTCTCCGAGCTCGCGCTCGCCGAGAAGACCGACGAGGACAAGGCATCCGAGATGCTCGACGAGGTGCTGGCCTCCTAGGTCCGCCCGATCGCACGCAGAACGCCCCGCTCCGAGCGGGGCGTTCTGCGTTTCCGGGCGAACCCGAGCCCGGAAGGAACCCCGCGCGGTACCCTGACCCCATGGAACGCTCACCGCTCGCGAACGAGCACCCCGGGACCGGCGGCACCCCGCACCCCATCGGCAGCCTCGGTGTGGTGCTCGTCGGCGCCGGCAACGGCACCCGGCTCGGCGCGGGAGTACCCAAGGCCTTCGTCGAGATCGGCGGACGCACCCTGCTCGAGCACGCGCTCCGAGCGGTGACCGCGCTCCCCCACGCCGGGCACATCGCCGTGGTCGTGCCGGCCGACCGCGCCGCCGAGGCGCTCGAGCTGCTCGATGCCGCGCTCCCCGACGACTGCACCTGGTCGACCGCGGTCGTCCCCGGCGGGCGTGAGCGCCACGAATCGGTCCGGTTCGGGATCGACGCGCTGCCCGATTCGGTGACGACGGTGCTCGTGCACGATGCGGCCCGCCCGTTCGCGAGCCCGGAGCTGTTCGATCGCGTCGCCGCCGAGGTGCTGCGGACCGGATCCGCGGTGGTGCCCGCGCTGCCCGTCGCCGACACCCTGAAGCGGGTCGGCGCCGACGGCATCGTGCGCGAGACGGTGGATCGCTCCACCCTCGTCGCGGTGCAGACGCCGCAGGGCTTCCCGCGCGAGCTGCTCGCCGCCGCGCACGCGACCGCGCAGCTGCAGGACGGCGATCCGGCGCGCCAGGAAGCGCCGCCGACCGACGACGCCGAGGTCGTGCAGCGCGCCGGCGGAACCGTGCGCACGGTCGTCGGCGAGCAGCGGGCCCACAAGCTCACGACCCCCGAGGATCGGGCGATCCTCGGGGCGCTGCTGGCCGCGCTCGACGGCGCGGCAGACGGCGCGCACGCCGCGGGCGCGCGATGATCCGCGTCGGCACGGGCGTCGACGCGCACGCCTACGCTCCGGATGCGCCCCTGCGACTCGCGGGCCTCGACTGGCCGGGCGAACCCGGGCTCTCGGGGCACAGCGACGGGGACGTCGCGTGCCACGCGGTCGTCGATGCGCTGCTCTCGGCCGCAGGCCTCGGCGACATCGGCGGCCTCGTCGGCGTGGATCTGCCGGGCACCGAGAACGCCGACAGCACCGGCTTCGTGCGCCTCGCGCTCGATCGCCTCGGGGCCGAGGGCTGGCGCCCGGTCAACATCTCTGTGCAGATCGTCGGCAACCGGCCCAAGTTCGCGCCGCGGCGGGCCGAGGCCGAGGCGCGCATGAGCGCGCTCGTCGGCGCACCCGTGAGCCTCGGCGCCACGACGAGCGACGGCCTCGGTTTCACCGGTCGCGGCGAGGGGATCGCGGCGATCGCGACCGCCCTCATCGAGCGCGACTGACGCGGGTCCTCAGGCCCGGAACGCAGCGGACCGGGCCGGGGTCGCGCTTCCTCAGGCGGAGAGCGCGACCGCGACCCGGTCGATGCGTACGGTCAGCGGCCCTGGCTGGCGACCGCGGCGGCGCCGGCGGCGGCGGCCTCGGGGTCGAGGTAGCGGCCGGGACCGGTCGGACGGCCTGCGTCGTCGATCTCGTAGACGAGCGGCATGCCCGTCGGGATGTTGAGACCCGCGATGTCGTCGTCGGAGATGCCCTCGAGGTGCTTGACGAGCGCGCGCAGCGAGTTGCCGTGCGCCGTGACGAGCACGGTGTTGCCCGCGTTCAGGTCGGGCACGATCGCGTTCTCCCAGTACGGGACCATCCGCTCGATGACGTCCTTCAGGCACTCGGTGCGCGGCTTCTCGCCGTCGATGCCGTCGTAGCGGGGATCGTTCGCCTGCGACCACTCGCTCGCGTCGTCGAGCACGGGCGGCGGGGTGTCGAAGGAGCGACGCCACTCCATGAACTGCTCCTCGCCGTACTTCTGCAGCGTCTCGGCCTTGTCGAGCCCCTGCAGGGCGCCGTAGTGGCGCTCGTTGAGGCGCCAGGAGCGACGCACCGGGACCCACATGCGGTCGGCGCTCTCGAGCGCGAGGTTCGCGGTCTGGATCGCGCGGCTGAGCACGGAGGTGTGCAGCACGTCGGGCAGCAGCCCCGCCTCGGCGAGCAGTTCACCGGCGCGCGCGGCTTCGCCGCGGCCCTGCTCGGTGAGTCGCACATCGACCCAGCCGGTGAACAGGTTCTTCTGGTTCCATTCGCTCTGGCCGTGGCGAAGCAGGATCAGCGTGTTCGTCATGCCCCAAGTCTAGGCGAGCGCGCGACCGGATTCAGATGCGCGGCAGACGGGGAACGCCGCGCGTCGCGCCGGCGTCCGCGGGGACGATCGTCTCCTGCGCGGCCGCGACCGAATCCGGCCCCTCGCCGATCCGGACCTCGAGCGCCGCGTCCTCGGGGACCGAGCGCTTGAGCAGCGCGAGCGCGATCCCGCCCCACTCGTGGTGCAGGCCCGCCCGGGTCACCCGGCCGACCGGTCGCGCGTCGGCCTCGGCGGACTCGCCCGCGCGAAAGACGAGCGCGCCGCCCTCGGGCAGCTCGCCGGCGGAACCGTCGAGGTGCAGCAGCACGAGGCGCCGCGGCGGGTGGCCGAGGTTGTGCACCTTCGCCACCGTCTCCTGCCCGCGGTAGCAGCCCTTGTTCAGGTGCACGGCGGATCGCAGCCAGTCGAACTCGTGCGGGATCGCCCGCTCGTCGAGCTCCGCAGCGGACGGGCGCGCCGCACGGATCTCGAGCGCGTCGAGCGCGGAGAGCCCGGCCGCGCGGATCGCGGCGCCGTCGATGAGCGCGGAGACGCGTTCGAGCTCGGCGCGCGGCACGACGAAGCGGATCGCGTTCCAGCCCTCGCCGGGGTGCCGACCCGCGTACTGCGCGCCGCCGTGCGCGAGCTCGCCCCACGGATCGCGCCACACGGCCGCGGCGATGCCGAGCTCGTCGATCGCGGACGCCGCGGGGCCGTCGCCCATGGCGAGCACGGTCGCGAAGTCGGCGCTGCGATCCTCGATATCGACGCGCAGCGCGAAGCGCATGCGGAGCAGGAAGGCCAGCAGATCGGCGCCGCGACCGGGATCGACGAGCAGCCACAGCCGCTCCCCGTCGTCGACGACGCGGATGGGCTGCTCGATGCGCCCGTTGGGATCGAGCAGCAGGGTCTCGGCGGAGTCACCCGGGCGCAGGCCGATGAGGCTCTGGCTCGTGAACGAGTGCACCCAGCTCAGGCGATCGGGACCCGAGACGGTGAGGACCTCGTGATGGCCGAGATCGACGATCGCGTCGCCGGCCTCGAGCGCCCGCTGCTCGATGAGCGGGGCTCCGTAGTGCGCGGCGACGCCGGATTCCGACGCCTCGACGGCGCCGGGAAGTCGCAGGAAGCTGCTGGGCACGCGGCCTAGCGCTGACCCTTGAACAGCTTGTAGACGACGGTGCCGGCCACCCACGCGATGGAGAGCGAAGCCAGGCCGAGCAGTCCGAGGAAGAAGAGTTCGAGAGCGAGCATGGCCCCATGCTACCAGCGCGGAGGCGTCCCTCAGCCGACGAGCAGGCCGATGAGGTCGATCACCGCGATGACCACCACCGAGCCCGCGACGCTGAACGCGGTGCGCGTGATGAACCCCTCGCGCTGGGCGGTTCCGAGCTGCAGGGCGAAGGTGACGAGCGTGCTCGCTCCGATGGCGAGCGCGAGCCAGGCGAAGCGCTGCTCGGCGTCGTGCTCCAGCACGGTCACGAGCACGCCGATGACGGCGGCGACGGCCCAGGCGATGATCAGTCTCGGCAGATGCCAGGAATGCACTTCGTCGGTGTCGCTCACCCGGCCATTGTGGCACAGCGATCCGCCTAGGATGGAGGGGTCTCGATCGCCGCGGCAGAGGGGAGCGCACCGATGCAGCTGCTCTGCCTCGCCGACCAGGACCCGGCCGACGCGCTCCCGGGCGTGGAGCTGCTGGCCCACGAGCTGCGCGCGGCACCGCTGTCGATCGAGCCGAGCCCGAGCCTCGCGTCCCGGTCCGACGCCGTGCTCATCGACGGCACCCAGCACCCGCGGCTCGCGCGCAGCGCCGGGCAGGCCCTCGCGTCGAGCACCGCGACCCCGGTGCTGCTCGTCATCGCGGAATCCACGCTCACCGCCGTCACGACCGAGTGGGGCGTCGACGACGTACTGCTGCCGACGGCCTCCCCCGCCGAGATCGACCTGCGCCTGCGCCTCGCCTGCGAGCGCGCGCAGCGGCGCGGGGCGGGCACCGCCGAGACGGGCGCCACCGGCCTCCGCATCGACGAGGAGACGTTCACCGCGCGCCTGCACGACCGACCGCTCGATCTCACCTACAAGGAGTTCGAGCTGCTGCACTTCCTCGCCGCGCACCCCGGGCGCGTGTTCACGCGCGAGCAGCTGCTCAGCGACGTCTGGGGCACCGACTACTTCGGCGGCACGCGCACGGTCGACGTGCACGTGCGCCGGCTGCGCGCGAAGCTCGGCGAGCACGACTCGCTCATCGGCACGGTGCGGGGCGTGGGCTACGGCTTCGCGCGCGAACCGCAGGACACGGAGGACGGCGAATGAGCACCGAGATCGATCCGGGATCCGCGGGCGGCTGGGCCGCGGTGCGCGCACTGCTCGACGCGGCCGAGCGCGCCGACGGCGCCGCCCCCGTCTCGGACCAGGCCGTCGCCGGTGCCGCGCAGGGGCATCGCCGAGTGCTCGCGTTCGGCGCGGATCCCGAGACGTCTCCGGAGGCGGTCGGCATCGTGGGCGCCGGCGAACTCGACCTCGTGGTGCGCCCCGATGCGCGCGGTCGCGGCGTCGCGGCCGCGGCGCTCGCCGAACTGCTGGAGCTGCCCGAAGCGAGCGGCGAGCTGCGCGCCTGGGTGCACGGCTCGAACCCCGCGGCAGAGGCGCTGCTGGGCGCGGCCGGGTTCGCGCCGGTCCGCTCGCTCCACCTGATGACGCTCGATCCCGCGCGCCTTCCCCAGGACTCCCCCGACCCCGCCGCACCGATCCTCGCCGCGGGGTTCGCGAGCCCGGCGACCGATCCCGCCGACGCGACCCAGCTCGCCGAGCGGGTCCGCGTCAACGCCAGCGCCTTCGCCGACCACCCCGAGCAGGGCGCCATGACCGCGGACGACTTCGCGACGCTCGCGCGCGAGCCCTGGTTCGCGGCCGACGACGTGCTGCTCGCCGCCGACGCCTCGCTTCCGGGAGCGCCCATCGCAGGCTTCGCGTGGGTCAAGACCGTGCGCGGCGGCGACGAGGTCGAGTGCGAGCTGTACGTGCTCGGCGTCGATCCGGCGTACGCCGGCCGCGGGCTCGGCCGCGCGCTGCTCGACGCGACCCTCGCGCGCATGGCCGCGCACCGCCCGCACCGGGTCTCCCTCTACGTCGACGGCACCAACGAGCGCGCGATCCGCCTCTACGAACGGGCCGGCTTCGCGCTCGAGCGCGAGAGCCGGCAGTGGCTGCGCCGCGCGGTGCCGGGCGACACCGCGGAGAACTCCTCGTGAACGGCGGGTGCCGGGCCGACCCCGAGTGACAGAATGGGGAGCATGAGCGACGACACCCGCCACCAGACGGACGCGATCCTGCACGCCGAGACCGACGATCTGCCGGCCGACCGGTATCTCGATCGCGAGCTCAGCTGGCTCGCCTTCAACCAGCGCGTGCTCGAGCTCGCCGAGGATCCGACCGTGCCGCTGCTCGAGCGGGCGAACTTCCTCGCGATCTTCGCGTCGAACCTCGACGAGTTCTTCATGGTGCGCGTCGCGGGTCTGAAGCGCCGCATCGTCACGGGCCTCGCGGTTCCCACCAACGTCGGTCGCGCGCCGACCGAGGTGCTCGCCGAGATCAACCGAACCGCCTACGAGCTGCAGCTGCGCCACGCGCGCTGCTTCGCCGAGCAGGTGCAGCCCGGGCTCGCCGAGGCCGGGGTCAAGATCGTCGACTGGGACACGCTCGACGACGCCGATCACGCGATCCTGACCGAGTACTACGAGCAGCACATCTACCCCGTGCTCATGCCGCTCGCGGTCGACCCGGCGCACCCGTTCCCCTACATCTCGGGCCGCGCGCTCAACCTGTCGATCCGGGTGCGCAACCCGCGCACCGACAAGGTCGAGTTCGCGCGCCTCAAGGTGCCGCAGATGATCCCCCGGTACGTGCGCGTCGATCGCCGCGAGTCGGCCGAGGACGTGCGCTTCATCTCGCTCGAGGAGCTCATCGCGAACCAGCTCGACGGCCTCTTCCCCGGCATGGAAGTGATCGATCACCATGTGTTCCGCGTGACCCGCAACGAGGACGTGGAGATCGAGGAGGACGAGACCGAGAACCTGATCCAGGCGCTCGAGAAGGAGCTGCTGCGCCGCCGCTTCGGCCCGCCGATCCGCCTCGAGATCTCGGACGACATGGACGAGGCCACCCTCGACCTGCTGGTGCGCGAGTTCGACATCGACGAGGAGCAGGTCTACACGCTGCCCGCGCCGCTCGACCTCGGCGGCCTCTTCGCGGTGACCCGCGTCGAGCGCCCCGACCTCAAGTTCACCCCGCACATCCCGGTGACCCACCCGCAGTTCCGTCCGAACACCCCGAGCGAGAAGCCCGACGTGTTCCGGGCGATCGCGCGCCGCGAGGTGCTCGTGCACCACCCCTACGAGTCGTTCTCGACCAGCGTGCAGGCGTTCGTCGAGCAGGCCGCGACCGACCCCGACGTGCTCGCGATCAAGCAGACCCTCTACCGCACCTCGGGCGACAGCCCCATCGTCGCGTCGCTCATCAAGGCGGCCGAGGCCGGCAAGCAGGTGCTCGCGCTCGTCGAGATCAAGGCCCGCTTCGACGAGGAGGCCAACATCACGTGGGCCCGGAAGCTCGAGCAGGCGGGCGTGCACGTGGTCTACGGCCTCGTCGGGCTCAAGACCCACTGCAAGCTCGTGCACGTGATCCGCGAGGAGCAGGGCCGCCTGCGGCACTACTGCCATATCGGCACCGGCAACTACAACCCGAAGACCAGCCGCATCTACGAGGACTTCGGCCTGTTCACGTCCTCCGACGAGGTCGGCCGCGACGTGACCCGCCTCTTCAACGTGCTCTCGGGCTACGCGATCGAGACGCAGTACGATCGGCTGCTCGTCGCCCCGCTGCAGCTCCGCCAGGGCCTGCTCGACCGCATCGAGCGCGAGGCCGAGCACGCGCGCGCCGGGCGCCCGAGCGGGATCAAGCTCAAGGCTAACTCGATGGTCGACGAGGCCATCATCGACGCGCTCTACCGCGCCAGTCGCGCCGGTGTACCGATCGAGATCTGGGTGCGCGGCATCTGCTCGATCCGCGCGGGGGTCCCCGGGCTGTCCGAGAACATCCGGGTGCGCTCGGTGCTCGGCCGATACCTCGAGCACTCGCGCATCTACGCGTTCGAGAACGCGGGCGACCGCGAGGTCTACATCGGCAGCGCCGACCTTATGCACCGCAACCTCGACCGCCGCATCGAGGTCCTCGTGCGCCTGCTCGACCGCGAGCACCTCGCCCGCATCGACCGCTTCTTCTCGTTCGCGTTCAGCGACGAGGTCTCGTCCTGGCGCATGCTGCCCGACGGCAGCTGGTCGCGCCGCGTGGTCAGCGAGGAGGGCGAGCCCCTGCCCGATCTGCAGGACCTCGTGATGGTGGATCGCGCCGAGGCGCGGAGCCGGGGAGCCCGATGAGCGCTGCGGCGCCGAACCCGATCCTCGCGGCGGGCACGGTGTGCTGGCGTCGGGTCGTGCGCTCCGACGGCCGCGAGCAGCTCATGGTGCTGCTCATCCACCGCACCAAGCAGCGCGACGTGTCGTTCCCCAAGGGCAAGCTGGATCCCGGCGAGAGCATGCCGCAGGCCGCGGTGCGCGAGACGCACGAGGAGACGGGCCTCACCGTGCGGCTCGGCGCGAACCTGGGCACGATCCACTACCGGATGCCCGGCAACGGCGAGAAGACCGTGCAGTACTGGGCCGCGGAGGTGACCGAGCAGGCCGTGCAGGCGTCGACGTTCCGCCCCAACAAGGAGGTCGCGGCGCTCGAGTGGGTGCCGCTGAGCAAGGCGCGCAAGCGGCTGAGCTACCCCGCCGACCGCGAGATCCTCGACGTGTTCCAGCGCTTCGCGGATCGCGACGCCACCGAGACCTTCTCGGTGATCCTGCTGCGGCACGCGAAGGCCGAGCCGCGCAGCGCGATGTTCCCAGAGGACCGCACCCGCCCGCTCGCCGACGCCGGCGAGGATCAGGCCGAGAACCTGATCGCCATGCTCGACTCGTTCGGACCCAAGCGGATCCTCTCGTCGAACGCCGAGCGCTGCATGCGCACGGTCGCCCCGCTCGCGCACCACCTGCGCAAGACGGTCCGGGTGCACGAGGGCCTCAGTCAGGAGGCGTGGGACGCCGGCAGCACCGACGAGCTCCGCAGCATCGTCGGCAAGGTCGTGCGCAAGGGCAAGAACACGATCATCTGCACCCACCGGCCCGTGCTGCCCGATGTCGCGCGCGAGCTCGCGCTGGCCACCGGCAGCCTGCCCGGCGATTACCTGCAGGAGGCCGCGGCGCTGCCCCCGGGCGGCTTCTCGGTCTTCCACTTCTCGCGCACCCATCCCGGTGCCGGGATCCTCGGCGTCGAGGTCTACCCGGTTCGGCACTGAGCGGACCGGAGCCCGGCGCCTCGTGCGCCTGCGACTCGGCCGCATCCGGCCGCACCACAGGCGCTTCATCGAATACTCTGGGGCGATGAACACCGACGGCGTCGATGACGACCTCCCCTTCGGGCTCGTCGTGAACCCGTTCTCAGCACTCGGCCGGGGCAAGCGCGCCGCCGTGCGCACGGCGCGCGCGCTCGCCGCGCGAGGCGTGCGGGTGGTCCCGATCTCGGGGCGCGACGCCGCCCACTGCCGGGAGCAGCTGCGCGCCGCGACCGGCACCGGACTGCGCGGCCTCGTGCTCGTCGGCGGCGACGGGATCCTCGGCCTCGTCCTCCAGGTCCCCGAGGCGCGTCGGCTCCCGCTGGGGATCGTACCGGCGGGCAGCGGCAACGACTTCGCCCGGCAGTTCGAGCTCCCGCACGACCCCGTCGCCGCGGTCGCGCGGATCCTCGCCGCGGAATCGGCGCCGCGAGCGGTCGACCTCGGCGTGGTGCACCTGCCCGACCCCGAACGGCCCGGGCAGAAGCGCGAGCACTGGTTCGCCGGAGGTCTGTCCGTCGGCTTCGACGCGGCGGTGAACCGCCGCGCGAACGCGATCCGACTGCCCCTCGGCCCGGTCCGCTACCACCTCGCGCTCATCGTCGAGGTGCTCGCCATCGCGCCCCGCGCCTTCTCGGTGCGGTGGAGCCGGAGCGCCGACGCCGACCAGGATCCGGCAGGCCGACGCGCGTTCACGGGGCTCCTCGCGACCGTGATGAACATCCGGGCGATCGGCGGCGGGATCCCGCTCACGCCGCAGGCGGAACCCGACGACGGCGCGCTCGACCTGCTCATGGTCGACGCGTGCAGCACGGTCCGGCTCCTGAGCGTGCTCGGGGTCCTGGCCCGCGGTCGGCACGCCCGTCTGCCGGAGGTGCGCATGGAGCGGGCCGAACGGGTCGGGATCGAGGCCGGGTCCGAGATCGCCTACGCCGACGGGGAACCGGTCGGCGTCGGCCCCTTCGAGGTCTCGGTCGCCCCCGGAGCCCTGCGACTGCTCGCCTGACTCCGGGGACTCCGCGGCTCCGCCGTCAGCGCCCGGTCACCAGCATGTCGGCGAAACCCGCGACCTTGAGGCGCAACTCGTCGATGCGCTGCACGCGCGCCGCGGCGACGTCGTAGCCCTCGTAGGCGGGCGGCGGATCGTTGCGCACGTTGTGCGAGCACTCGAAGTCGCGGCAGATGAGGGTGCCCACCGTCGCACCGCGACGACCGGCATCGCCGACCCGGCGGGCGCTCCAGAAGACGACGTCGTTCGGCAGGCGCACGTCGCGGCACCAGCTGCACATGGCACGCGACCGCGGCGCGGCATCGGCCTGGCGCAGCACGACCCCGACCGGGTCGCCGTCGAGCGACGGCAGCACGACGTAGGCCCGCTTCGCGAACTTCGGGTCGCGCCACCCGAGGAAATCGAGCGCGTCCCAGGCGACGGCGTCGAGGAAGTCGGGCAGCACCGCGTCCTTCGCCTCCTTGCGGGAGGCGTTGACGAACGACGAGCGGATGGTGGATTCGTTCAGGGGAAGCATGATCGACTGCTTTCGGTCGTGCCCGGCACGGTCGCGGCGACCGGCGCGTCAGCGGCGCCGCCCGCACGTGCGGGGCGAGTGATTTTCTGGCTCGGCGAGATCGCCGCACGCGCGGAGCGCGGCGGCGAGGGCGGGGTCCTCACCTGCCCCCGACGGCGATGCCGACGGGGACCTCCGTACGCCCGAGGGCACTGCCGAACCGAATGATCACGGCACGAGTCTAGCCGCAGCCCCGCTCCCCCGGCGAGGATCCGTCCGCGGCTCCCAGCTCCCGCGGACGCGCGCACCGCAAGTTGTCCAGGTCGCCGCACCACCGGAAACCGCGCGGGATCACGCGCCTCTCGACGGGCGTTCACCTGCTGTTCACCCGACGGCAGATCGCTCGTCACATGCGTTGCCTACCTTGGGAACCGAGGCATCCAGCCCGCGGCGCCCCGGCGCCGGTTCATCAGAAGAAATGGACAGGATCTGACTGTGAAGATCTCTCCCGCGATCAAGATCGCAGCGATCGGCGGCATCGCCGCGATCGCGCTGACCTCCTGCGCTGCCAACGAGTCGGGCGGGACCAGCCCCTCCGAGAGCGCCTCGAAGTCAAACCTCTCCGGTGAGCTCAACGGCGCCGGCGCGTCCTCGCAGGATTCGGCGCAGCAGGCCTGGATCGCCGCGTTCCAGAAGGCCAACGACAAGGTCACCATCAACTACGAGCCTTCCGGCTCGGGTGCGGGTCGCGAGACCTTCCAGCAGGGCGCCAGCGCCTTCGCCGGTTCCGACCGCGCGTTCAAGGTCGACGAGATCAAGGCCGGCCCGTTCAAGGGCTGCGCCCCCGGCACCGGCATCGTCGAGGTCCCCGCCTACATCTCGCCCATCGCGATCATCTTCAACGTCGAGGGCGTCGATTCGCTCAAGCTCGACGCGTCGACCGTCGCGAAGATCTTCTCGGGCAAGATCACCAAGTGGAACGATCAGGCGATCGCCTCGCAGAACCCCGACGCGAAGCTCCCCGACACCAACATCACCGCCGTGCACCGCTCCGACAAGTCGGGCACCACGGGCAACTTCACCGACTACCTCGCAGCCGCGGGCGGCGCCGACTGGGCCGCCGGCTCGGTCGAGGAGTGGCCGAAGGAGCTCGGCGGCGAGGGCGCATCGGGCACCTCGGGCGTCGTGCAGGCCGTCACCAAGGGCGTCGGCACCATCGGCTACGCCGACGCATCGAAGGCCGGCAAGCTCGGCACCGTCGAGATCAAGGTCGGCGACAAGTACGTCAAGTACAGCCCCGAGGCGGCTTCGGCCATCGCCGAGCACTCGGAGCTCGAGACCGGTCGCACCGCGAACGACCTCGCCGTCAAGATCGACCGCACCTCCGACAAGGAGGGCGTGTACCCGATCGTGCTCATCAGCTACCTCATCGGCTGCGAGCAGTACGCGGACGCCAAGAACGCCGAGCTCGTGAAGTCGTACTTCGGCTACGTCACCGGCGAAGAGGGCCAGAAGGCCGCCGCCGAGGCATCCGGCAGCGCCCCGCTCCCCGCGACCCTGGCCGCCAAGGTCAAGACCGCGGTCGACGCGATCAAGTAACGTGCAGAGGGCGGCCGGGACACGATCCCGGCCGCCCTTCGCGCCGTTCTCACCAGTATTCGAAGGAGCCCCGTCCCCGTGACCGCACCCACCGCGGCAGCCAAGCCGGTCTTGAGCCTCGGCGATCGCATCTTCTCCCGCTCCGCGATCTTCGCGGGCAGCATGATCCTCGTCACCCTGGCCGCGGTGGCGATCTTCCTGATCACGAGGAGCCTCCCCGCGTTCGTCGCGACGAAGGAATCGGCCTCGCTCCTCACCTCGAACTTCTGGGCCTACGTCGGCCCGCTCATCTTCGGAACCGTGTGGGCGGCCGTCCTCGCCCTCGTCATCGCGCTGCCGCTCTCCATCGGCATCGCCCTCTTCATCTCGCACTACGCGCCCCGCAAGCTCGCACAGGTGCTCGGATACGTCGTCGACCTGCTCGCCGCCGTGCCGAGCGTCGTCTTCGGCCTGTGGGGCATCGGCGTGCTCGCCCCCGCGGTGCAGCCGGTCTTCGTCTGGCTCAACAGCAACCTCGGCTGGATCCCCCTCTTCGGCGGCACCGTCAGCGGCACCGGCCGCACCATCCTCACCGCGGCCATCGTGCTCGCGGTCATGGTGCTGCCGATCATGACCGCCATCTGCCGCGAGATCTTCCTGCAGGCCCCCGTGCTCCACGAGGAGGCCGCGCTCGCGCTCGGCGCCACCCGCTGGGAGATGATCAAGATGGCCGTGCTGCCCTTCGGCCGCCCCGGCATCGTCTCGGCCGCCATGCTCGGCCTCGGCCGCGCGCTCGGCGAGACCATGGCCGTCGCCATGGTGCTCTCCGCGACCGGCATCGTGAGCCTCAAGCTCCTCACCTCCGAGAACCCCTCGACGATCGCCGCGAACATCGCGCTGTCGTTCCCCGAGGCGTACGGCGAGAACATCAACATCCTCATCGCCACGGGCCTCATCCTCTTCATCGTCACCTTCCTGGTCAACGCGATCGCCCGCTGGATCGTGAGCCGCCGGGCCGAGTTCTCTGGAGCCAACTGATGGCCGCCGTCACCATCCGCCCCGTCTCCGCCGGCTCCGCGCTCTCGGGCAACCGGCTCCCGCGCAGCACGCCCTGGATCATCCTCGGGGCCAGCCTGGTCATCTCGTTCGCCCTCTTCGCGCTGCTCGCCGCAGCCGCGGGCGGCGACTTCAGCATCGTGGGCGCCGTGCTCGTCGGAGCGATCCTCTACCTGGTCGCCTCCACCGGCATCACCGCCGCCGTCGAGGGCCGCCGCCAGGCCACCGACCGCCTGGTCACCGGCCTCGTCACCAGCGCGTTCCTGCTCGCCATGGTGCCGCTCGTCTCGGTCGCGATCACGGTCATCGGGAACGGCGTCGCACGCATGGACGCGACGTTCTTCACCTCGTCGATGCGCAACGTCGTCGGCGAGGGCGGCGGCGCGCTGCACGCCATGATCGGCACGCTGCTGATCACGCTCGCCGCGACGATCATCTCGGTGCCCCTCGGCCTCATGACCTCGATCTACCTCGTCGAGTACGGCCGCGGCCGCATCGCGAAGACCATCACCTTCCTCGTCGACGTCATGACCGGCATCCCGTCGATCGTCGCCGGCCTCTTCGCCTACGCGCTGTTCGCCCTGTTCCTCGGACCGGGCGTGCGCATGGGCATCGTCGGCGCCGTCGCGCTCTCGGTGCTGATGATCCCCGTGGTCGTCCGCTCGAGCGAGGAGATGCTGAAGCTCGTGCCGCACGAGCTGCGCGAGGCCTCCTACGCGCTCGGTGTGCCGAAGTGGCTCACCATCGTGAAGGTCGTGCTCCCCACCTCGATCGCCGGCATAACCACGGGCGTCGTGCTCGCCATCGCCCGCGTCATCGGCGAGACCGCACCGCTGCTCATCACCGCCGGCTTCACGGCATCGATGAACTACAACCTGTTCGCCGACCGCATGCAGTCGCTCCCCGTGTACGTCTACACGCAGTACGCGAACCAGGGCAACCCGGTCGAAGCCTTCCTCGATCGCGCCTGGGCCGCCGCCCTCGTGCTCATCCTGATCGTGATGGCGCTCAATCTCATCGCCCGTCTCGTCGCGAAGTACTTCTCGCCGAAGACCGGCCGATAACCCGAACCTTACGAACCGAAGGAAACACACCCAGTGTCGAAGCGCATCGAGGTCAACGACCTCAACGTCTACTACTCGAACTTCCTGGCCGTCGAGGGCGTCTCGATGAACATCGAGCCCCGCAGCGTCACCGCCTTCATCGGCCCCTCGGGTTGCGGCAAGTCCACCTTCCTCCGCACGCTCAACCGCATGCACGAGGTCATCCCCGGCGCGCGCGTCGAGGGCGAGGTGCTGCTCGACGGCGAGGACCTGTACGGCACGGGCGTCGACCCGGTGCTCGTGCGCCGCCAGGTCGGCATGGTGTTCCAGCGCCCCAACCCGTTCCCCACCATGTCGATCCGCGAGAACGTCCTCGCCGGCGTGCGGCTCAACAACCGCCGCATGTCGTCGAGCGACGCCGACGCGCTCGTCGAGCGCTCGCTGCAGGGCGCGAACCTCTGGAAGGAGGTCAAGGACCGCCTCGACAAGCCCGGTTCGGGCCTCTCGGGCGGCCAGCAGCAGCGCCTCTGCATCGCCCGCGCGATCGCGGTGTCGCCCGACGTGCTCCTCATGGACGAGCCCTGCTCGGCGCTCGACCCGATCTCGACCCTCGCCATCGAGGACCTGATCGACGAGCTGAAGTCGGAGTACACGATCGTGATCGTGACCCACAACATGCAGCAGGCCTCGCGCGTCTCGGACCGCACCGCGTTCTTCAACATCGCGGGCACCGGCAAGCCGGGCAAGCTCATCGAGTTCGACGACACCAAGACGATCTTCTCGACGCCCAAGGTGCAGGCCACCGAGGACTACGTCTCGGGCCGCTTCGGGTAAGCAGCCCCCCCCGCTCACGGATGGGCCCCTCCGCTTCGCTTGGGTTCTAGTGGTCGTCGCAACGCCCACCCCTGTGAGGAGTTGCGACGACCACCGTGAACCAGCGACGTTCCCGACAGCACTACACGCCCGAGCAGAAGGCCGCGTTCTTCGCGCTCTTTGATGAGCTCCAGAACAACACCGCCGCTGCGAGACAACTCGGCATGAACCCGGCGGGCACCTACAACTGGCTCCGCGAGCGCGGCCTGCGCTCACGGGGCAAGACCGGCAGCGGACCGCATCCGGGCAAAGAGCACTATCTGAGGCTTCGCAAAGCCGGTCACTCCCGGCGTGATGCTGCGACTGTCGCTGGCGTGCATTACCGGACCGCTGGGGATTGGGACCGCGGCACGCGCAGGACCGGTCCCGGCCGCGTGTTCGCGGACGGCAGGTTCGTAAACTACGTCACCGGTATGACGACTTACACCGATCAGACAGCGGACGCGAACCCGCTCCGTATGGAGCACCTCGCGCAGCCCCTGCATCCGCGCTTGGTCTCGCTCGAAGAACGCGAGCGTATCGGCGATCTCCATCGCGCCGGGCACTCCATCAGGCAGATCGCGGGAGCGCTCGGCCGGGCACCCTCAACAATAAGCCGGGAACTACGTCGCAACCGCTCCTCCACAGGCCATTACCCGTATGCCGCGCATCGGAAGGCAGCGAAGCGCAGGCCGCGCCCGAAACCCCGCAAGCTTGTTGCATGCGGGAGGTTGCGTGGATACGTTCAGGAGAAACTCGCCGCTCGCTGGTCTCCGGAACAGATCAGCCGTTCTCTCGAGGTCGAGTTCCCGACTGATCTGGAGATGCGTGTGACGCCGGAGACGATCTACCAGACCCTCTACTTGCAGGGGCGGGGCATCTGCGCGGAGGGAGATCGCGTCCGCGCTGCGGGCAGGGAAGGCCAGGCGCGTCCCACGCCGGCAGGCACAACGTCGGCAGCCTAGGTTCACGGACCCGATGGTCATGATCTCCGAACGACCCGCCGAGGCCGCCGACCGGGCAGTTCCCGGGCATTGGGAGGGAGACCTCATTATCGGGAAGAACAGCCTGTCGCAGATCGGCACCCTCGTCGAACGCCACACCCGGTATGTCATGCTCGTCCACCTCCCCGAAAGGCGGGACGCGACAACAGTCAGGAACGCGCTCTCACGCACCATGACCGGCCTGCCAGAGCATCTCCGGAAGTCGCTTACCTGGGATCAGGGCACGGAGCTTGCCGAACACAAACTGTTCAAGGTCGAGACTGGAATCCCGGTGTTCTTCTGCGATCCCGCGTCGCCTTGGCAGCGTGGGTCGAACGAGAACACGAATGGGCTGCTGAGGCAGTATTTCCCGAAGGGCACCGATCTGTCCGCTCACTCCGCGGAAGAACTCGCCAGGGTTGCGCACGAGCTCAACACGCGTCCCCGGAAGACGCTCGGCTGGGACACCCCGGCGAAGCGTCTCGCCTCATTGATCGATGGTTGACAGATGGATCCCCTGTTCAGCCCAAATCTGACCGATCCGTAACTGATCGATAACGAACTACCGAGAACTCTTGCAGGGAAAAGAAGCCAGGATACGGTTAAGGCTCAACCTCATGCTCTGAAGTTTCAGGGCACTGGAACGGAGGCCAAATGGCTCGAATCTTTGGAACCAAGTCAGGGCGGAGAAGCTGTACGCTTCTGCTCGCTGGAAGTACAACTCTGGCGCTTCTGATGGGTAGCGCGGCAGCATATGCCGATGACGCGCCCTCGAACTCGTTGGTGGAGGTAGTCGAAGCGGCGACGCCTGAAACGGTCGCCGCTGCGGCCGCCGTTGCGACTCAGGACGACACAGGCCACGTGATTGATGCGACTCTTGCCGACACGAATCTCACTGTCCCGGTCGATCCCGCGGATGGGATCACGCTCGATTCCGAATCGGGGCGCGTGAAGATCGAGCTTCCATTCGCTACCGAAGCAGGGGAAGCGAACGTTGAGAAGCCTGGCATCGTTTCCTACGACAACGGCAACGGCTCGGTGACGGTTCCCGTGGTGCAGCCTGAAGGCGACATTCAGATCAACACGGTGATCAGCGGCGAGGCGTCGCCGACACGGTACGCCTACCCGCTCACCCTCCCCGAGGGAGCTGTGCTGGAGCAGAACTCGGATGGTTCCATCGTTGCCTGGGATCCTGCAGGTGAGATTGTTCTTACTCTGTCAGCGCCATGGGCGAAGGACGCCAACGGCTTGGAGGTCCCGACGAGGTACGAAGTCGCAGGGAACACCGTTACTCAGGTGGTGGAGCACAGTTCGGCCTTCGCGTATCCCATCGTCGCCGACCCGTATGCGGGGAACGGCCAGTTCTACAAAAAGGCTTGGGTTTCGGGCGCTCCCAAGGGATATAAGGGGTACGTCGTGAACGCGATCCCGACCAGCGAGGGTCGCCGGTTGAACGACGTGAACGTCCTCGGTGTGCACCTTCGACAGCTCAAGAGCAAGCTCGGCGGCAACGCTTCAAAGGTCACCCCGACTATCCGTGAGCAGTTCTACTGCCACGTTGTTGGGAACATCTTCGAGCCTGGCACCTACAATATGGAGTCCTGGCGGAAGTACAAGGATTGGGGTACGCAGTTGAATCTTTGGGATCGGTGTAACCCGTGAGCGCGCAGAGAGCCCTGACTGTCGCTGCCGTGATCGCGGCCGCGGTGATGCTGGGAGTGCTGGCGTACCTCTACGTGTTTGGGACGCTGCTGGGCTATCAGGTCTCTGGCTTCAGCGGGGATGGCCCGTACTGGCCGATGACTGTCGTGTTCGTGAGCGGCACGGCGTTTGTTCTGGCTCTTCTCGCGAAGGCGGGGGTTGGGGCCGCACATAAGTTCTCCGCGAGTCGTCAATCGCAGAGCTGACGGACCCACAGACGGAGCGGCCGTACTCGTGAGCATCATGAGTACGGCCGCTCTGTCTGTGTCATGATCGAATTCCACCGTTGCGACGACCACTGGAATCCGCCTCGCCCGGAGGGGCCCATCCGTGTTTTCGGGGGGGGGGGGGAAACCCTCCGGGGCGAGGCCCCCTGTTCCT
>NZ_LAYO01000005.1 GCF_000980875.1 Leucobacter sp. Ag1
TTTCAAAATATTTTGAGAATTCGCGTGATAAATAGCTTGAACTAATATCCAGTTCTTCGGAAAGTCGATTTAAGCTTAATGTTGTATTTGTATCGATTTGATCCTGTATCATTTCCCGCAATGATGCGGTCCATTCCGGAGATTTTTCTTTTTGCTTATCATTTAAATGTTCATGATAGATTTTAAGGAGCAAAACCTCAGTTGGCCCTTCATTGCTGTGTTTCAGTCGATAGAGGTGTTGAGCCCAGCTATAAAGGCCATCATAAATGACCATTCCGATCTCCAAAAGCTGATTGTCGTCCTTGATATTGTAAGCTAGACCTGAAAAAACCGCCTCGAGACCTGCAGATTGTGGCATTAAATCATGTCTATCCGTGTCTGCACCACGGACAATTGCAGCAATTCGTTTTAATGCCGGATCGTTTAATTCATGTTTTTTAAGGAAATAGTCAAATGTACACTCGTCTGCATAATGAGTGTATTCTACATCAGGAATATCAAACGGAATGGCGTTCGTTTGTTTAGCAATTTCAAAGACCATATCTAGGGGGGCATATATTATTTTTGCGTCCGGATTTATAAAACGCTTTATCAGCCATGGACAAGCAATCCTATCTATCTTTGGTCTTTCACGTGTAATCCAATCCATATCTTTTTTTCCGTCAAAATATTATTATTAAGATCAATAATTATTGTGTAAAAACAAAGGGAAGTATTTAATTTAAATCTTGAATTCGATGTTAAATACTGCTTAAAATAAAAGTATTGCGAAGTATTTTAAGAAACTCAGCAAAATTGATCTCTACACAATTAATCAAGTTAAGTTTTTCCCCATTAACGATGTTAATGATTTGGTATTCGTTAGGGATAGCAAGATGCTAAATGGTTTAACTTGTATTTATCAAATAATCTGTATTAGCGATAACATAGTGATTGGAGCAAATGATTTAGATCGCAGCCATAGTCTATCGAATGCTAATTCGATTCAATCAGGCAAATCGGCCTTTTTTACAAAAAATAAAACGAA
>NZ_LAYO01000085.1 GCF_000980875.1 Leucobacter sp. Ag1
GGCGACGCGCAGGGTGCCCGCGACGATGCGGGACCGGCCGCTCAGCGCTTCGGCGAGCGCGATTCCGCCGGGCTGCTTCGGGTCGATGCGCAGCGCCTCGCCGGGCCCGACGCGCAGGCTCGCGACGCGGGCGCCGCCGCGCAGCAGCAGCTCGTCGCCCGCGATCCGGGCGTCGGGCTGGTCGGGCGGCCAGTTCTCGTGCGCGAGCTCGCGGGCGAGCCCCTCGCCCTCGACGTCGAACACGGGCAGCACGCGCGACAGCCAGCGGGGCATGCGCCAGGCGCGATCGCCGAGCAGGGCGAGCACCGCGGGGACGAGGGTCATGCGCACGAGGAACGCGTCGACGAAGACGCCGACCGCGAGTCCGAGCGCGATCACCTTGATGCTCGCGTCGCCCTCCGGCACGAAGGCCGCGAACACGGCGAACATGATGATCGCGGCGGCGGTGACGACGCGGGCCGAGCCCACGAAGCCGGTGCGGATCGCGGTCTGCGCGTCGGCGCCGTGCACGACCTCCTCGCGGATGCGGGAGACGAGGAACACCTCGTAGTCCATGGCGAGACCGAAGAGCACACCCATGAGGATGATCGGCATGAAGCTCAGCACGGGACCGGTGGTCGGGACGTGCAGGACATCGGCGAACCAGCCCCACTGGAACACGGCGACGACCGCGCCGAACGCCGCGCCGACCGAGAGCAGGTAGCCGAGCGTCGCCTTGATCGGTACCCAGACGGAGCGGAACACCATGGCCAGCAGGATCAGCGAGAGGCCGACCACGAGCACGGCGAAGGGCAGCAGCGCCTGCGCGAGCAGGTTGGAGACGTCGATGGCGACGGCGGTGAAGCCCGTGACGGCGAGGCTGACGCCGTACTTCTGCTCCCACGCGTCGTGCTTCGCGCGGAGCGCGTCGACGAGCTTCGCGGTGCTCTCGGCGTGCGGACCGGCCTCGGGCACCACCTGGATGATGCCGGTGTCGGCGGTCGCGTTCGGCGTGGCCAGGGGCACCTCGGCGACGCCGGGCACCTTGCGCACCTCGGCGGCGAGGGCGTTCATGAGCCCGACCGGGTCGTTGCTCGCGACGATGGATCCGGTGAGGACGAGCGGTCCGGTCGCGCCGGCGCCGAAGTGCTCGGAGGTGAGCTCGGAGGTGATGCGGGCCGGGTCATTGGCCGGCAGCGCGGTGGCGTCGGGCAGGGCGAGCCGCAGGTCGAGCGCGGGGATCGCCGCGGCGCCGACCGCGAGCAGCACCGCCACGATAGTGATGATGGGCTTCCGGGTCGCGAGGCGCACCCAGCCGCCGAAGAATCGTTCGGCCCGGGTCTTCGGCACCGCGGGAGCGGCGCCGTGCGCGTCCGCGCCGGTCGGGCGGCCCCCGTCATCCTGCGGGACACGGTCCCCGTCATCCTGCGCGAGCTCGCGAGTCGCAGGATCCCCGCCCGTCACGAGCGCCGCGCGCTGCTTCCGCTGCTTGCGTGGCAGGATACGCTCGCCCGCCATGCTGAGGATCGCGGGCGTGAGCGTGACCGAGATGAGCACGGCGATGGCGACCGCCGCGGCCGCGGCGACGCCGAGGGCGGTGAGGAACGGGATGCCCGCGACGCTGAGCCCGACGAGCGCGATGATCACGGTGAGCCCGGCGAAGACCACGGCGGAGCCGGAGGTCGCGGTGGCGCGCGCGATGGACTCGCGCACGTCGAGGCCGGCGCGCAGCTGCTCCTGGTGCCGGCTCACGATGAACAGCGTGTAGTCGATGCCGACGGCGAGGCCGAGCATGAGCGCGAGCATGGGCGTGGTCGAGGTGAGCGGCACGAACGCCGTGGTGAAGATGATGCCCGCCATCGCGACGCCGACGCCGAGGATCGCGATGAGGAGCGGCATGCCCGCGGCGAGCAGGGATCCGAGAGTGAGGATCAGCACGACGAAGGCGACGACCACGCCGACGGCCTCGGTGGGGCTGATGCCCGGCACCGACATGTTGAACACCTCGCCGCCGTAGGAGGCCTTCGCGCCGCTCGGCAGCTCCTTCGCGAGCGCGTCGCTCGCGTGCTTCACCTCGTCGAGCGTGGCCTTCGGCACCTCGCTCGCGGTGCCCTTCAGCTGCACGGTGATGAGCGCGGCGCTGCCGTCCTTCGCGAGGCCCGCCGCGACCTGCCCGAAGGGGGTCTGCACGGCGTTGACGTCGTCCACACCCTCGAGCGCCTTCGCGGCCCGCTCGATCTCGCCGCGGTAGGGCTGCTCGTCGACGCGCTGCCCGTCCTTCGCGACCACGATGATCTGGGCGCTCGTGCCGCTGACCTGGGGGAAGGTGCGGGCGAGCGAGTCGAGCGCCTGCTGCGACTCGGTGCCGGGGATCGTGATGGGCGCGTTGGCGCCCTGCCCGAAGACGGCGGCCCCCGTGCCGAGCACGGCGAGCACCGCGATCCAGAGCAGCAGCATGAGGGTGCGCGCGCGGGCGGCGAAGCGCCCGAGCGCGTAGAGCATCGACGACATGGCGTCCTTCCGTGAGGATCGCGAAGCGGTTTCGATACAGGAGTGTATCGGTTTCGATACAGTACTGTATCCACATCGGCTTCGAGCCGCCTGAACGCCGGGCCGCGGCCCGCGCCCTGAGAGGATGTGAGCATGCGCACCGCAGACCGTGAGGACGAGTCCACCGCGACCAGCCCCCGCCGCCGGGAGACCCGCGCGCGCCTGCTCGCCGCGGCGTTCGAGGTGTTCGCCGAGGTCGGCCTCGGGGCCGCGTCCGTCGAGCAGATCTGCCAGCGCGCCGGATTCACCCGCGGCGCCTTCTACTCGAACTTCTCGACCAAGGAGGAGCTGTTCCTCGAGCTGCTGAGCCAGGAACTGCGCAAGCGTCTCGAATCGCTCGAGGCGGCGGCCGAGCGCTCGATGCCCGAGCTGCGCCAGCGCAGCTGCACCCTCGACCGCGACGACCTCGCCGCGTTCGTCACCGAGTTCTTTGCCGACTTCCTGCAGACCGGCGAGGAGGCGACCACCTGGTACGTGCTCGAGACCGAGTTCCTGCTGCTCGCGCTGCGCGATCCCGAACTCGCGCCGCGCCACGTGCAGTTCTCGGTCGAGGTGTGCGCCGAGATGGCACCCGTGATCGAGCGCCTGGTCGGCGCCGCCGGGCGCCGCTTCGTGCTCCCGATCGAACGGGCGCTCGGGATCCTCACCGACTTCTTCGAGCGGGCGATGCGGGCGTCCGCGCTGCAGGGACCGGACGCCCCCGACGGGCTGACCACGTTCGGGCGACACACGGCCGACCTGCTCTTCGCGATCACCGAGCCGGCCGCCGCTGCCGACGGATCGGACGCGGAGCAGCCGCCCAACTAGTTGCCTCAGGCAACCACTGAGCGTAGGGTCGAGGCATGACCTCGGACCCCGCGCACCCGCACGCCGCCCTGCTGGGCGAACTCACCCGGCTCATGTCGCGCTGGTCCTCGCTCGAGCTGCAGCGGCGCATCACCGCCGAGTGCGGCGTCTCCCTCGATCCCGTCGCGGTCCGCGCGGTCTACCTGCTCGGCGTCGCGGGCGGCGGCGCACGGCCCAGCGTCCTCGCCGACGAGCTGCACCTCACGCGCCCGTCCGCCTCCAAACTCGTCGCCCGGCTGACCGAGGCCGGACTGGCGGAGCGCCGCCGCGATCCCGCCGACCGCCGCGCCGCCACCGTCGAACTCACCGAGACGGGCGAGGACGTCTACCGCCGGCTCTTCTCGGCGGGCGTCGGCATGGTCGACGCCGCCACCGCCGACTGGGATCCGGCCGACGTGCGCGCGCTCGGCGCGCTGCTGCACCGCTTCGTGGGCGGGCTCCTCCGCCCCGACCCCGCACCGGGGAACCGAGAGGAATGAGGGAATCACCATGGCACGCACCTTCGTCGTCACCGGAGCCGCATCCGGCATCGGACGCCTGACCGCGCAGCAGCTCCGCGATCGCGGCGACACCGTCATCGGGGTCGACCTGCGCGACGTCGAGGTCGCGGGCGACCTCTCGACCCGCGAGGGCCGGCTCGCCGCGGCCGAGGAGGCGACGCGTCTCGCCGGGGGCACGGTCGACGCCGTCATCGCCTGCGCCGGCCTCTCGCTCCCCAAGGTCGTCACCGCCGCCGTCAACTACTTCGGCATGACCGAGTTCCTGGAGGCCATGCAGCCGGCGCTCATCCGTGCCGCCGCGCCCCGTGCGGCGCTGATCTCGTCGATGGCGTCGCTGCAGCCGGTGGCGCCGCCTCTCGTCGACGCCCTGCTCTCAGACGACGAGGCCGCCGCGCTCGCGATCGCCGCACAGCTCGAACAGGATCCCGAGACCGGTAACCTCATCTACTCCTCCTCGAAGCAGGCCATCTCGCGATGGGTGCGCCGCGAGGCTCCGGGCGCCCGCTGGGCGGGCTCCGGGATCCCGCTCAACGCGGTCGGCCCGGGCACCGTCGTCACCCCGATGACCGCCGAACTGCTCTCGACCCCGGAGGGATCCGCGCTCGTCGACGCGGTCGTCCCCATGCCGCTCCACGGGCACCAGGGTCCCGAGAGCATCGCCGACCTGCTGCTCTGGCTCACCTCCGTCGAGAACACCCACTGCTGCGGCCAGACCATCTACTGCGACGGCGGCGCGGACGCCGTGCTCCGCGGAGACGACGTGTGGTCGTGGAACGAGGAGGGGATCCGCGCGAAGTTCGGCGAGATCATGGCGGACCTGCAGGGCTGAGGGCCACCCGGAGCACGGCACGGGAACGATCCCGACGGTAGGATCGTTCCCGTGCTGCTCTCAGATCGCGATATCAACTCCGAACTCGCCTCCGGCCGCATCGGGCTCGCGCCGAGCGAAGCGTCGATGGTGCAGCCGTCGAGCGTCGACGTGCGGCTCGACCGCTACTTCCGGCTCTTCGACAACCACAAGTACGCGGTCATCGACCCGGCCGAGGAGCAGCCCGAACTGACCCGGCTCATCGAGGTCGACCCCGCCGAGGGCTTCATCCTGCACCCGGGCGAGTTCGTGCTCGGATCCACCTTCGAGAAGGTCTCGCTGCCCGACGACATCGCGGCCCGGCTCGAGGGGAAGAGCTCGCTCGGCCGCCTCGGCCTGCTCACCCACTCGACGGCCGGCTTCATCGACCCCGGCTTCGAGGGGCACGTCACGCTCGAGCTGTCGAACGTCGCCACCCTGCCGATCCGCCTGTGGCCCGGCATGAAGATCGGTCAGCTCTGCTTCTTCAAGCTGTCGTCGCCCGCCGATCGGCCCTACGGCGCCGGCGCGACCTACTCGCGCTACCTCGGCCAGCGCGGCCCGACCGCGTCGCGCTCGTTCCAGAACTTCCACCGCACCGACGTCACCGTCACCGCGGAGGGCTCGCCGGGGCAGTAGCCCCGCAGAGGCACCCCGACCGGATCCCGGATCCGCTGGGCCCGCCCCGGGGCCGCTACCGCTTCCGCGCGGAGCGCGCGTCGCGCTCCGCCTGGGCCGCGAGCATCGCGTTGTACTCAAGGAGCTCGGCCTCGCCCGAACGATCCGCCGCACGGTCCCGGCGCTTCTGCTCGCGGGCGTCGCTGCGCGACCACTGCACGGTGACCACGAGCGCGAGCGCGAGCGTCGGCAGCTCGCCGATGCCCCAGGCGATGCCGCCGCCCAGGTTCTGATCCTCGAGCGGAGGCGCGCCCCAGGTGCGCCCCATCGCGCCGAACCAGTCGGCCAGCATCAGCCCGTTGCCCGTCATGATGGTCACGCCGAAGAAGGCGTGCGACGCCATCGTGGCGAACAGCGTGACGAGGCGCAGCGGGTACGGGAACCGGTAGGGCACGGGATCGATGCCGACCATCGAGAGGCTGAACAGGTAGCCCGAGATGAGGAAGTGGATGATCATCCACTGGTGTCCGAGATGCTCGGTCATGGCCCAGCGGAACACGGGCGTGAAGTAGAAGATCCAGAGCGAGCCCGCGAACACCACCGCGGCGACCGCCGGGTGTGTGATGATCTTCGAGTACGGCGTCTGCACCATCCACATGATCCACTCGCGACCGCCCCACGAGCCGTCGTCGCGCTTCTCGGTCGCGCGCAGCGCGAGCGTCACCGGTGCGCCGAGCACGAGCACGAGCGGGATCAGCATCGTCAGCATCATGTGCCCGAGCATGTGCACGCTGAACAGCGTCTGCTCGTAGGCGTTGAACGCGCCGTTGGTGGTGTAGAACAGCATCGCGAGACCCGCGAGCCAGGCGAGCGTCCGCCCGATCGACCAGCGGTCACCACGGCGCCTCAGCCGCCAGACACCGGCCAGGTAGAGCGCGGCCGCGAACACGCAGACGAGCACCCAGGCGAGGTCGAACTTCCAGGCCGTGAAATAGCTCAGCGGGGTGAACTCGGGCGGCAGTTTGTCGCCGGTCAGCCACTCGGCCGGGGGCAGCAGCGTGTCGGCGTCGCGCACCGGCTCCTGCGACACGGGCGGCGCGGTGCGGCCGAGCGCGGCGGCGATACCGCTCGCGAAGCCCATCACCGCGAGCTCGGCGACCGCGAACCAGGCGAAGACGCGGCCGCCGTTCGGACCGGCGATGCGCGGGATCAGTCGCTCGCGCTGGATCGCGCCGAAACCGCCGAGCAGGATCAGGGCGAGGGTCTTCAGCAGCACGAGCTGGCCGTAGCCGGTGTTCAGCAGCGCGTCGAGGCTGCCGAGACGCACCCAGGCGCTCACGACACCGGACGCGGCGACGCCGACGAAGGCGAAGAGCGCGAGCGGCGAGTAGCGGCGCACGAGGTCGGAGAGCCGCTGCTTGTCGACCGTCCGCGCGAGGATCAGGAGCGTGAGGAGCCCGCCGAGCCAGACCGCCGCGCCAAGCAGGTGCACCAGCAGCGAGTTGACGGCGAGCGCGTGCCCCGACGCGCCCGCGGCGTGGCCCTGGAAGGCGAAGGGGAGAGTGGTGCTGAGCGCGGCGACCAGCACGATCAGCTGCATGCGGCGCTCGCGGATCGCGAAGCACATGACCGTGGTCGCGGCGGCGAGCAGCAGCTCGATGAGCCAGAGGCGGCCCAGCTCGATCTCGGTGACGAACTGGGCGAGGCCCGCGCCGAAGCTCGCATCGGTCGAGAACGCCTTGCCCGAGACATCGACGTAGGCGAAGAGGAGGGTCGCTGCGGAGGCGACGGTGAGGACCGCGCCCGATGCGGCCGCGAAGTCGAGCGCGACGCGCTGCTCGGGCTTGCCCGGGGTGAGCGACCAGACGGCCGTGACCACGGCCCCGATGAGGCCGGCGCAGGCGATGTTGACGATGGTGCGCGAGATCGGCAGGCCGTAGCGCACGACGGCGCCCGGGTCGAGCAGGGTGCGTTCGTCGGCGCCGCCGCCGATGCTCAGTCCGATGAACAGCGTCACGAGGGCGACGGCGAGCAGCACGGCAGGGGCGATCACGCGCAGATTACGGGGCACCGCACCAGCCTACGCGGCCCAGATGCGAAGAAGCCCCCGGCCGGAGGCCGGGGGCTTCTTCGAGGCCGTACTTACTTGACGGCTGCCTTCAGCTTGCTGCCGACCGACACCTTGACGCGCTTGCCAGCGGGGATCGCGATCGACTCGCCGGTGCGGGGGTTGCGGCCCGTGCGGGCAGCGGTGGTCGCGGTCTCGAACGAGATCCAGCCGGGGATCGAGACCTTGCCGCCGTCGGCGACGGTCTCGGAAACCGCAGCGAACAGCCCGTCGACGACGCTGGCAACGGCGGCCTGGCTCTGGCCGGTCTCGGCAGCGATCTTGGCAACGAGCTCAGTCTTGTTCAGTGACATGTCCTGTCCTCCCAGGGCCGCCGGGTGCGGACCTCTGATCGTGTGCAAGTTCCCCGATATGGGGATCGATCGGTTGATCGCGTCCGAATCTACCCCACACCGCGACAAAAACCGCGGTATTTCGGTGAATTTCCCGCGATTCGCCCCTTCGAGGACGCTGAGATCACCCCGAATCGGGGTCTCGGGATCGCCCCGGCCCCTCCCGAGCACCGTTCGGAGGCGCTCACGCGCGTCCGCGAGAACCGTACCCGAGAACGACGAAGGGCCCGGATCCTCTCGGATCCGGGCCCTTCGTTCAGAAGCGGGTGCTTACCAGCTCGACTTGGTGATGCCGGGCAGCTCGCCACGGTGCGCCATGTCGCGGAAGCGGACACGCGAGACGCCGTACTTCGACAGGACGCCACGGGGGCGGCCGTCGATGACGTCGCGGCTGCGCACGCGCACCGGCGAAGCGTTGCGGGGCAGCTTCTGCAGGCCCACGCGAGCGGCCTCGCGGCTCTCGTCGGTCCCGTTCGGGTCCACGAGGGCCTTCTTCAGCTCGGCGCGCTTCTCCGCGTAGCGGTTGACGATCGCCTGGCGCTGCTTGTTCTTCGCAATCATGCTCTTCTTGGCCATGATTAACGCTCCTCTCGGAACTCGACGTGCTTGCGAACCACCGGATCGTACTTCTTGAGCACGAGGCGGTCGGGGGTGTTGCGACGGTTCTTGCGGGTCACGTAGGTGAACCCGGTGCCAGCCGTCGAACGGAGCTTGATGATCGGACGGACGTCCTTATCTTTTGCCATTAGAGCTTCACCCCACGCTTCTGCAGATCAGCAACGACGGCCTCGATGCCACGAGCGTCGATCACCTTGATGCCCTTGGCGGACAGGGTGAGCGTCACCTTGCGGCCCAGCGAGGGCACGAAGTAGGTCTTCTTCTGGATGTTCGGATCGAACCGACGCTTGGTACGACGGTGCGAGTGCGAAATGTTGTGACCGAAGCCGGGAACGGCGCCGGTCACCTGGCACACTGCTGCCATGGTGATTCCTCTCAGTACCGTGGAGCCGGACGGCCCCACCCAAGATCTCTTGTCTGCACGGGACATCACCTGAGCCGAAGCCCCGGATCGCCCCCGTGCGGTCTGCGCGAAGGGAGTTCGCACAGCCAAAGATCAAGCTTAGATCAGGATCGCGTCGGCCGCAAGCCTGATCTGCGCGGCCGCACCACCAGCCACGCGACCCCGCCGAGCAGCACGGCGAGCACGCAGACGCCGAGCAGGATCAGCGCGACGATGATCGCACTGCTCTGGTACACCCAGCACAGGAAGACACAGAGAGGCAGTCCGCCGATGAGGCCGCCAAGACCGGCGCCGAGGCTCAGCGGCAGCGCCCGATCCGGAGCCGGGAGTCCTCCCGACCCGGTTCGACCGCCGCTGCTCCACTGACCGACGAACGCGCCCAGGGCCGACAGCAGCCCGGCGACGATGCTGAGGGCGAAGCACGGGACCAGCAGGTAGAAGAAGGCGTAGATGATGCTCCACGGGGCGTCGAGGAAGGCCCCGATGATCGAGAGCAGCACCCCCGTCATCACGACCCCGACGCTGACGGCCGGGAGTACGAGCAGCAGGATTCGACGTCGCACGATTCACCTCCTCGCGGGCCGCCCGGCCGTCAGCCAGGCGATGGCGGCGGCGAGCGCGATCACGGCTCCGGCGGTGCCCGGCGCGAGGTATCCCTGGGTGAGCACCCAGCCGACCGCGACCACGAGCAGCACGGTCGCGAGGATCGCCGCCCACAGGCGCATCGGCCCCGGACGCTCCTTCGGCCAGAGCCGCTCGATCCGGGCCACGAGCGGGCAGAGCACGGCGATCACGGCCGCGATCGCGAGGATCCAGGGCACGCGCGTCAGCCACCAGACGCCCGTGAGCGGTTCGGGGAACGGCAGCCCGACGGCCAGCAGGATCCCGACCACGACGCCCATCGCGACCGTGTGCCACAGGTAGATCGTCATGCCGAAGACGCCGAGCGCGCCGACGACGAGCAGCACGCGCCTACGGCGCACCACCGCGCGGATCAGCGGCTGCAGCAGGGTGAAGAGGTACACCTGCGCCAGGCCGAGCAGCAGGAGGAGCACGGTCGGCGGGTTCAGGTTGGCGAGCATGTCGGGCGAGTAGCCCAGCCCGAACACCGCGACGCACATGAGCCCGTAGGCTGCGGCAGCGAGCACGACGAGCAGCCAGCGCGGGCGCTTCGCGTACCAGCCGTCGCGCACGCCGAAGCCGAGCTGCTGCACGAACAGCCACACGAACAGCCAGTTGAGGGCGGCGACCGGCACGCCGGCGAAGCGGCTGAGCAGGTCGACGGCGACCGCGGCGCCCGCGAGTCCGAAGTACGTCGGCCAGGCCGCCAGGCGGTGCAGTTTCGCCATGAGCGGCACGAACGCGGTGCAGATCGCGTAGACGGCGATGAACCAGAGCGGCTCTGCGAGCCGGAACGCGAAGGTGCGCAGGAACTCGGGATCCACGCCGCAGAGCGCGAGGACGCCGAGCACGGCCAGCACCGCGAGCATCGCCGGCAGCACGGGTCGGGCGAGCCGCAGCGCGCGGATCCGCAGGTACTCGCCCGCGGTGCCGCCGCTCGCGCGGAGCCTGCGCCAGGTCGTGATCCCGGCGAAGCCGCCCGCGATGAAGAAGGTGGGCATGATCATGCCGACCCAGGTGATCCAGACGAGCGGCTGCCAGTGCGCGAGCGCGTTCGAGGCCCGCAGCGGATCGCCGGAGATCCCCATCTGCAGGGCGTGCAGCAGCACGACGACGGGCAGGCAGAGCGCGCGCACCGCGTCGATGGAGAGGTCGCGATCGGGCGGGATCCGGGGGAGCTTCGATGCCACGGGATCAGCATACGGGCGGGCGCATGCCGACGAGCGCGCGCTCCGGCGGCCGGGCGTAGGCTGGCGAGGTGCCTCCGATCGACGACGCTCCCGCCCCGCTGTTCCCCGCCGACGCCCCGATCCGCTACGTCGCGATCGGCGACAGCTTCACCGAGGGCGTGGGCGACGAGCAGCCCGACGGCTCGGTGCGCGGCTGGGCCGACCTCGTGGCGCAGGGCCTCGCCGATGCAGCGGGACGCCCGATCGAGTACGCGAACCTCGCGATCCGCGGGCGCCTGCTCGGGCCCATCATCGACGAGCAGCTGGAACCCGCGCTCGCGCTCGGCCCGACGCTCGTGAGCTTCAACGGCGGCGGCAACGACATGCTGCGGCCCGGCACCGACCTCCCGTGGATCCTGGAGCGCACCGGCAGCGCGCTGAGACGGATCCTCGAGACCGACGCCGCTCCGCTGCTGCTCGCCGGCGCCAACCCCACCGCGGGTCTGCCGAGCGGTGGGCGCGTGCGGGCGAAGGGCGACGAGCTGACCCGCGAGGCGGGCGCGCTGGCCGGGCAGCTCGGGGTGCGGTTCTGCGACAACTGGAGCGATCCCGTGCTCGCGCGCCGCGAGTACTGGTCGCCGGACCGGCTGCACCTCGCGCCGGTCGGGCACCACCGCGTCGCGAGCAACGTGCTGCGCGCACTGGGCTACGCGGCGCCCGCCGACTGGGTGATCGACGCGGACCCGAAGCCCGCACCGACCCGGCGCGAGCAGCTCCGCTACACCCGCGAGCACGTGCTGCCGTGGATCCAGCGCCGCCTCACGGGCCGGTCGAGCGGCGACGGCCGCACGGCGAAGCACCCCGGCTGGGTGCGGATCGAGCCGCGGGAGTAGTCGGCGGTCTCCTGTGGATCACCGCCCGTTCGGCGGTGACGATCCGCTCGAGCGTGCTCAGTCCTCGCCGGGAAGGGACTCGGCGAGCGAGCGTTCGAGGAGTTCGCGCAGCACTCCGCGGTCCACGCCGGTCAAGCGCGTGAGATAGAGGCAGACCTTGCTCGCGCGGTGCGGTCCGAGCCCCGACATCAGATCCGGCCAGCGCTCCGCGAAGTCGTCGACCAGGTAGACGGTGTGCTTCGTCGCACCGGGAGCGAACGCGAGCAGCGGCATCCGACCGCCGCGACCGCTGTCGTAGCGGTACTCGACCTCCCCGAATCCGATGATGCGCCCCGCCCACACGACCGGCGGCTCCCCGCTCAGCTCCGCGCAGAGCGCGAGCAGCTCATCCGCCTCGACGCGTCGCGCTCCGGTCGCGCGATCGAGCACTTCGGCGACGGGCATCTCGGACGGCGACATCGCGGGCTGTTTGGCTGCCATGAGGACTCCTGACGATTCGGGTACCGGGTGCTGCCACCGTAGACGAAACGGGGCGCAGCTGCTCAGCCCGCGAGCGGCGACTTCAGCCCGGAGCCGGTGAGCACGACGACCGTCGTCTCCTCCGCCCGGATCTCGCCGCGCGCGAGCAGCCGCGTGAGCCCGGCCGCCGCGACGGCGCTCGTCGGCTCGGCGTAGAGCCCCGTGCGCGCGAGCCCGACGTGCGCGGCCCGGATCTCGTCCTCCGTCACGGCGACGGTGCCGCCGTCGCTCCGGCGGATCGCCACCAGGATCTCGGCGAGGCGACCGGGTGCGCGGATCGCGGTGCCCTCGGCGATGGTCGGCAGCACCGGCCGCTCGGCGCCCGGCTCCGCGAACGCCGCGTCGATGGGCGAGCAGTGCAGCGGCTGCGCGGCGTAGAGGCGCGGCAGGCGATCGATCGCGCCGGCCTCGAGCAGTTCGCCGAAACCGAAGGCGCAGCCGAGCAGGCTGCTGCCCGCGCCGACCGGCAGCACGATCGCGTCGGGCGCGCGGAAGCCGAGGTCCTCCCAGAGCTCATAGGCGAGGGTCTTCGTGCCCTGCAGGAACACCGCCTGCCGGTTGTGCCCGGCGTCGTGCGCATCGCCGCGCGCCACGGCGGCGAGCGCCGCCGCCTCCGACGCCTCGCGCGGACCGTCGACGAGCTCGATCGCGGCGCCCGCCGCGCGCGCCTGCACGAGCTTCGCGGGCGAGGTGCTGGCCGGGGCGAACACCGTGACCGCGAGGCCGGCGGCTGCCCCGTACGTCGCGACCGCCGCGCCGCCGTTGCCCGAGCTGTCCTCGACGATCGCCGTCGCACCCGCCGCTCGCAGCGCGGTGACGAGCGCGCTCGCGCCGCGATCCTTGAAGCTGCCGCTCGGCGAGAACCACTCCAGTTTGAAACGCGGGCACGCACCGGCCCAGTCGCGGGCGACGAGCGGCGTGCACCCCTCGCCGAGACTCACCGGCGCGGCGCCGGCCAGCTCCGGCAGCGCGGCGCGGTAGCGCCACATGCTGCGCTCGGCGGTGTCGACGTCGCTCGGGGTGATCATGCCGCCACTCTAGGCGGCGCGGGCGCGGCAGCGCTCGCAGACGCCGTAGAGGTCGACGACGTGGTCGATCTCGGTGAAGCCGTGCTCGGCGCCGACCCGCTGGGCCCACTCCTCGACCACGCGCGCCTCGAGCTCGCGTGTCTCGCCGCAGATACGGCACACGAGGTGGTGATGGTGCCCCTGCATGCTGCAGGAGCGGAAGCGGTTCTCGCCGTCGGGCGACTGCAGCGAATCGGCCTCGCCGCCCTCCGCGAGTCCGGCGAGCGCACGGTACACGGTGGCGAGGCCGATCGTCGAGCCCTGGTCGCGCAGCGTCTGGTGCAGCTCCTGGGCGCTCACGAACCCGCGCGCCTCGGCGAGGGCGGCGCGGACGGCCTCGCGCTGCCAAGTGTTGCGCTTGGGTGCTGCGGTCATGCGGCTCCGCCTTTCGTCACCTCCAGGCTCTCACGCCCGGAGGCCTCCGCGCACGCCGGGTCCGGGGCTCCGGTCTCGGCCTCGCGGATCACGACCGCGCGCTCGCGCGCCTGGAGCGCTCGCTCGGCCGCGCGTTCCGCGCCGAGCCGGAGCCGGTCGCGCAGCCGGCCGGCGGCAGCGGCGAGCAGGAACACGACGGCCACCACGAGGCCGATGGAGCCGCCGGCGGCGATCCCGAAGTCGCGCGAGATCCACAGGCCGACGAGGCCCGAGACGACGCCGAGCACCGCGGCGATGCCGGGGATCCAGGTGAATCGGGGCGCGAGGATCCGCGCGGCGGCCGCGGGGCCGACGAGCAGGGCGACGCCGAGGATCGCGCCGACCGCGGGCATCGCGGCGACCACGCCGGCGGCGATGATCCCGCTCGCGAGCGCCTCGACCGGCCATGCGCGGAACCCCGCGGCGGCGAAGCCCACGGGATCGAAGGTGTGGAACAGGATCCGCCGCCCGAACACGGCGAGCAGCAGCAGGGTCGCGGCGAGCACGGCGCCGGTGCGCACGAGGTCGGAGCCGGTGACGCTGAGCGGCGACCCCACGAGCAGCGCCTCGACCGGGACGCCGTTGCCCGTGTTGAGGCTCGCGAGCAGCGTGCCGAGCGCGAAGCCGAACGACAGCACGATGCCGCTCGCGACCTGGCGGCCCTGACCGGGCACGCGGGCGAGCAGCGTCATGATGCCGACGAGCAGCAGAGCGAAGAGCGCCTGGCCGAGGATCAGGTTCCAACCGAGCACCGCGAACAGCACGCCGCCGGGGAAGGTGGCGTGGCTGAGCGAGACCGCGAAGAACGAGCGGCGGCGCATCACGATGAGCGTGCCGACGATGCCGGACAGCACGCCGAGCAGGGCGAGCTCGATCGCGGCGAGGGCGAAGTAGCTCATGCGGCATCGCCCCCGGCGGTCGCGCCGACCGGCGCCGGGGCATCCGCCTGATCCGCCGCATCGGAAGCGCGCTTCGCGCGGGCGCCCGGCGCGCGTCCGCGCAGCAGGCGCCAGCCCACGGCGAGCGCGTAGAGCGCGACGAGCACGAGCACGACCGTCGCGCCGGGCGAGACGGTGGCGCCCGCGCCGACCGACCACACGAACGAGAGCCACAGGCCCGCGACGCCGGCGATCAGCGGCACGAGGATCGCGATGGGGACGAGCAGACCGAGCCGCCCCGTGAGGAGGCGCGCCGCGGCCATCGGCACGGTCAGGATCGCGAGCACCATGAGCACGCCCAGCGCCTGCACGCCCGCGACGACGAGCAGCGCGACCGCGACCGACAGGGTGAGGTCGGTGACGAGCGGGCGGAAGCCCGCCGCCCGGAACCCCTCGGGATCGAACGCGCGGAACAGCTGCGCCCGCCAGCCGATGGCGAGCACGATCACGGCGAGCACCGCGACGACCGTCACCTGCCAGAGCTGGGCCGCTGTCACGGTGAGGAGGCGCCCGAACAGCAGATCCTCCAGCTGCGAGACGTACCCCTGCTGCCGTGAGACCAGCACGACTCCGAGGCTGAAGAGGCCCGTGAGCACGACCGCGATGGCGGCGTCCGAACCGACGCGTCCCGCGCGCTCCAGCAGGGTGAACAGCACGGCCGCGATGAGCGCGGCGATGATCGCGCCGGGCAGCACGAAGTCGGATCCGCCGATCGCGGCGCCGACCACGAGCCCGGGGAACACGGCGTGCACGAGGCCGTCGCTCACGAACTCCAGCTCGCGGAAGCTGATCCCGATCCCGACGACGCCCGCGGCGACGGCGAGCACCGCGAGGGTCGCGAGCGCGCGGCCCATGAAGGGCAGCGAGAAGATCTCGATGAGTCCGGCGTCCACCGCTACTCCGTCTCGCGGGTGGTGGTGACGGTGTGGCGGTCGAGCTCCACGGTGGTGTCCTGGAACGCGTGGGCCACGGCCTCGAGCGTCAGCGCATCGTCGAGGGTGCCGTAGGCGGCCGGGTGACCGGGATCCTCGGGGTGGTGCCCGCTCGAGAGCAGCAGCGCGTGCGTGCACGCCTCGCGCGCGATCTCGAGGTCGTGGGTCGAGACGATGATGGTGCGGCCCTCGGCGCGCACCTCGCGCAGGAGGGCGAGCAGCGTCTCGCGGTTCTCGCGGTCGAGCCCGTTGAACGGCTCGTCGAGCAGGATCATCTCGGGGTCCGCGACGAGCGCGCGGGCCAGGATCCCCCGCTGCTGCTGCCCGCCCGACAGTTCGCCGAAGCGGCGCTGCGCGAACGGGGCGAGCCCCACCCGGTCGAGCACGGCGTCGATGCGGCGACGGCCCTCGCGGCCGATCGGCCGGAAGGCGCCGAGCTCGCGGTACAGCCCCATGCCGACGACCTGCCGCAGCGTGACCGGCAGCGAGGTGTCGCGCTGGTCGGCCTGCGGCAGCGATCCGATGCGGCGGCGCGCCCGCACGGGCGCCTCGCCGAGCACCCGGACCTCGCCGGCCGTGAGGTCGGCGAGGCCCAGGATCCCGCGCAGCAGCGTGGACTTGCCCGAGCCGTTGGGCCCGATCAGCGCCACCGCCGAGCCGCGCTCGACGGTGAGGGAGAGGCGCGCCACCCGTGTGCGTCCGGCGTAGCCGAACGCGGCATCGCGAAGAAGGATCGCGGGGGTGTCGTGCGCGGCGGGCGCCGCTCCTGCTGGGGCTTCGGTCACTTGAGGTTCTCCGGGAGCGGGCCTGGCTTCTCGCCCCAGGCCTCGAGGATCGTTTGCGTGTTGTGGACGGTGGCGCCGAGGTACTGCGCGCTCGAGCTGCCGGCGGGTCCGAGCGAGTCGGTGTAGAGCGACTCCGCGTCGACGACCTTGACGCCGGCCTCCTTGGCGATGGTACGCGCCAGGCCGGGGCTCATGGACGATTCGACGAAAACCGCACGGACCTTGCGCTCCTTGATCGTCGCGACGAGGCGGTCGACATCGGCCGCGCTCGGCTCGGCGTTGTCCTCGAAGCTCGGCAGGATCGACCCGGCGAACGCGATCCCGTAGTCGTGCAGGTAGTAGCGGAGCGAGTCGTGCCCCGTGACCATGATCCGCTCGGCCTTCGGCACACGATCCATCTGAGTCGTGATCCACTCGTCGAGACCCTTGAGCTTGAGCAGGTAGGCGTCGGCGCGGCGCTGGTAGTCCGCCTTGTGCGCGGGATCCGCCTGCGCGAGCCCCTTCGCCACCTCGGAGACCATGCCCTCGGCGTTGCGGGGGGAGGTCCAGATGTGGGGGTTCAGGTCGCCGTGATCGTGATCGTCGTCATCGCCGTCGGCGTGCGCGTGGGCGGCCTCCTCGGTCGCGCTCGCGTGGTCGTGGGCATCGGTCGACTCGTGCGCGTGGTCGTGCGTCTCGGCGCCGCCGGCCTCGGCCGCGCCCTCCGCAGTGATGGCCTTGAGCGTCGCCTGATCGAGGCCGTCGGCCGCGGTGACCGTCTTGCCGTGGAAGCCCGAGGCCTCGACGGCGCTGCTGACGAAGGTCTCGAGGCCCGCGCCGTTGACCACGAGCACATCGGCGCGGCCGAGCGCGAGCAGGTCGGCGGGGCTCGGATCGAAGTGGTGGGCCGAGGCGCCGGGCTTCAGCAGGCCGGTGAGCTCGATGTCGTCGCCGCCGATCTCCTTCGTGAAGTCGGCGAGCTGCGTGGTGGTCGCGACGACCCGGAGGCGCTCCCCGTCGGGGGCCTTGCTCCCGCCCGCTTCGGCGCTCGGCGACGAGCAGCCGACGAGCGAGGCGGCGAGTCCCGCCGCGAGGGTGGCCGCGAGCGTCGCGGTGACGAGGGTGCGAGTCCGTGAGTGTCGCATCGAGTGGGTCTCCTGACCAGTTCGGGTCGCGCCGGTGCGCGCCGCTTGTTGAGAACGAATCTCAGCATAGTCTCTTCTGAGAACGGTTCGCAACAACGGGGCGTGAGCCTGCTTCTGTGTCCCCGCCCCGTGCGCGCGTGCCGCCCCTGCGCCGCACCCCTGCGCCGCCCCGCTCCCGGGCTCGTCGAGTGAGCAGTTGTACACGTTATGAGGCCGCATAACGTGTACAACTGCTCACTCGACCGGGGTGGGTGGGCGGACGGGATGGTGGGGTGGGTGGAGGGCGGGGCGGGGTGGGGCGGGGCGGGTCGTAGGCTGGAGGGATCCGGCGGCCGACTCCGCCACCCGACGACGAAGGGCCCGAGATGACCCACGAGCCGCAGAACGAGCTGCCCCCGGAGCTGCGCGAGGACCCCGCCGAGAGCCCCGCCCCGACGGAGGCTCCGCGCCGCGGGCGCCGCGTCGGCCCCCTGGTCGCGATGACCCTCGCACTGCTGCTCGCCGTCGGCGGCGTCTTCGCGCTGCCGTTCAACGTCGGCGGCGCCTGGACCCAGCCGACGTCGGGCGGCGAGAAGATCATCCGGGCCGCGATCGCCAGCGACCCGACGAACGTGTGCGACGGGGGCATCGATGCCGATTCGCTCACCCACCTGGCGGATCTGCCGGGCGGATCCGGGTTCTTCGCGGCGCGCACGAACTCCGGCGGCGTCTGCGCGCTCCTGACGGAAGCGCACGGTTGGGGATCGATCTCGGGCGACTCCCCCGTGCGGGGCAGCTCGCTCCTCACCGGGAGCGACGGCAGGAACCGCTACATCGTGCTCCGGCTCGAGTCGGCCGGCGACGGCGCCTCCGGGTTCCGATCCGACTACCGGATCGTCGACGACCCCGCCGAGGTGGAAGCGTGGATGCGCGGGCAGGACACCTCGACGTCCGTCTGAGCCGCTCGACCGATGCTCCGGCGCGCAGCACGATCTGAGAGACTCGCTCCGTGAACGCCGACACGCACGCACCGTCCGCGACGCACCCGACCGCGCTCGAACTGCGCGACGCGCTGCGCCGCGGCGAGGTCTCCGCGGTGGAGCTCGTGCACGACGCCCTCGACCGGATCGCCGCAGACGAGCTCGGCGCCTTCGTCAGCGCACAGCCCGAGGCGGCCCTCGCCGAGGCGCACGACGCCCACGCGCGGATCGCCGCGACGCCGCGCGACGAGCGCGGATCCCTGCCGCCGCTGCTCGGCCTGCCGACCGCGCACAAGGACCTGGTCGACGTGCGCGGCGCGGTGACGAGCCACGGCAGCCGCGCGGTCCCGCATGTCGCCGCGCGGCACGATTCCCCGGTCGCCGCGGCGGTCCGCGCAGCTGGGGCGATATCGCTCGGCAAGACGCAGGTGCCCGAGTTCGGTATCGCCGGATACTCGGAGAATCTGGTCGCACCGCCCGCCCGCAACCCGCGCGATCCGAGCCGCACTCCCGGGGGTTCCTCGGGCGGCTCCGCGGCTGCGATCGCCGCGGGCCTGATCCCGCTCGGGGTCGGCAGCGACGGGGGCGGCTCGATCCGGATCCCCTCGGCGGCGTGCGGTCTCGTCGGGCTGAAGCCGGGCCGCGGCGCGGTGCCGGCGGATCGCGGGAGCGGACTCGTCGACGAGATCGGCGCCCCGAGGCTCACCGTGTCGGGGCCGATCGCCCGGACGGCCGCCGACGCCGCCCTGCTGTTCGACGCGATGCGCGGCCTGACCGCGGAGCCGAGCCTCGCCGCGGTGCGGCGGGCCCACGAGCTGCGCGGTCTGCGCATCGGAGTGACGCTCCGCTCGCCGTTCGAGGGCGAGGTGCCGGTCTCGTATTCGCCGGACGCGCTCGCGGCGCTCGACGCCGCCGTCGCTCGGCTCGGCGAGGCGGGTCACCGCGTCGAGGAGGCGGACTGGATCCCGGATCCGCGCTATCCCGGGGCGTTCACGGACGTCTGGACGGCGGGTCTGGCCCGCATCGATTTCGGTCCCGGCGCGGAGGAGCGGCTCGGCGAGCTGGCGGCGGCGTTCCTCGCTCGCGCCCGGCGGGCCTCCCCCGAGCGGCTGGCGCGTGCGGCGCGCACGCTGCGCGAGTTCGCCGCGGATTGCGTGCGGCAGTGGGGCGCGTACGACGCGATCCTGACGCCCGCGCTCGCGTTCGCGGCGCCCCGGGTCGGCGCGTTCGTCGCGGCCGGGCCGGAGGGCGACTACCGGTTGCAGTGCGAGTGGGCGCCGCAGACGTCGATGGTGAACGTGGCGGGCCTTCCGGCGGTCGTCGCCCCGATGCGTCGCGACGCGGGCGGGCTCCCGTTCGGGGTGCAGCTGATCGGACGGGCGGGCACGGAGACGCCGCTGCTCCGCCTGGCGGAGCAGCTGGCGCCCTCGGTTTCGTCTCGCTAGCGCTCGCTCAACCAGCGGAAGCGCCCAGCGAACGGCCTGTGAGGCGTGCGCGGTGACCGGGATTGCCCGGCGGCGCATCGGGGTTGGCGTGGCGCGACGGAGGAGCGACATCGCCGGGGGATCCCCGCCTAAGCCGCAGGGCAATCCCGGTCACCGCGCACGCCCCACCCGAGAGCGACCCCTTACTCGTACGCCCCGATCACGGTCTGGTCCCAGTCGATGATGGATCCGGTGACGACGCCGCTGCGGTCGCTGAGGAGGAAGACGACGGCGTCGGCGATCTCGTCGGGTTGGCCGAGTTTGCCCATGGGCATCCCGGCGGAGGCTTGTTCGAGCCAGCCGTCTTCGGCGCCGTGGAATTTCTGCTGTGTGGCGTTCTCGCCGGGGGTGGCGGTCCAGCCGATGTTGAGGCCGTTGATGCGGATCCGGTCGAAGCGGTGCGCGAACGCGGCGTTCTTGGTGAGTCCGGCGAGCCCGGCTTTGGAGGCGACGTAGGGCGCGAGGTAGGGCTGCCCGCCGTGGGAGGAGATCGTGATGATGTTGACGATGGTGCCGGGTGCGCCGCGTCGTTGCAGGTCCGCGACGGCGCCCTGCATGGTCATGAATGGTGCGACGAGGTTGACGGCGAGGTGTTCGCCGAGCAGTTCGCGCGTGGTGTCGGTGAGGCTGCCGCGGGTGGGCAGGGCGGCGGCGTTGACGAGGCTGTCGATGCGACCGAAGCGTGCGATGGTCTCGGCGACGGCGCGTTCGGCTTCGCCGGGGGTGGCGAGGTCGGCGACGATGGCGATGGCGTTCGCGGGGCCGTCGTCGCTCCAGAGCGCCGCTTCGTGGATCTCGACGAGCGCGCGTTCGGCCTTCTCGGCGGAGCGTCCGACGATGGCGATGCCGGCGGCTCCTTCGCGGGCGGCGGCGCGGGCGATGGCGAGGCCGAGGCCCTGGGTGCCACCGGTGACGAGCAGGATCCTGCCGGCCATGAGGTGCTGCATCATGCCTCCTGGGGCGCGGTGAGGGCCGCGGTCGTGCCGGGTTCGGCGGGGATCCGTTCCCAGCTGCGTTCGGCGGCCGAGCGTTCGGCGGCGGAGACGACTCGGGCTGCGGAGAGCGCGTCGTGGATGTTCGACGCGTCGGAGGAGCGGCCGAGCACGGCGGAGAGGAACTTCTTGGCTTCGATGACTTTGAGGTCGTCGTAGCCCATGGAGGTGCCGGCGCCGGGTTGGAATCGTCCGAATTCGCCCATGCCGGGGTGCGCCATGACGGTGGTGTAGCCGGGGTCCTCGGTGCCGAGCGGGGTGGAGACGCGCAGGAAGTTGAGCTGTTCGAAGTCCCAGATCGCGGAGCCGTTCGTGCCGTAGACGGCGATCCCGTAGCTGGCGCGGGGGCCGACGGCGACGCGGGAGGCTTCGAGGGTGCCGACGGCGTCGGCTGCGACGGCGTCGCCGGAGAGCCGCACGAGCATGCCGGCGTAGTCCTCGTTCTCGACGGGTTCCATCTGTCCGCCTTCGATGAGGGCGAAGTGGGTGCCGGTGCCCATGGGCAGTTCGGGTCGTTCGGCGTAGACGGTGGAGGTGAGGGCGCTCACTTCGGCGACGGGCCCGAGCGTGTAGTGGACGAGGTCGACGAGGTGACCCATGAGGTCGCCGAGCACGCCGGATCCGGCGAGTTCGCGCACGAAGCGCCAGGAGCGGGCGCCGCGCGGGTCGGCGGAGTAGTCGGCGAACATGTGGCCGCGCACGTTGGTGATGCGACCGAGGGTGCCCGCGGCGATGAGTTCGCGGAGGTGCTCGACGGCGGGCGCGTGCCGGTAGTTGAAGCCGATGGAGGTGACGACGCCGGCCGCGTCGGCGGCTTCGGCGACGGCCGCGGTCTCGGTCTCGCCGCGTCCGACGGGCTTCTCGATCCAGAAGTGCTTGCCGGCTTTCGCGGCCGCGATCCCCATTTCGGCGTGGAGGAAGTTGGGGGCGCAGATCGAGACGACGTCGACCTCCGGGTCTTCGAGTACGGCGCGGTAGTCGGCGGAGGCGCGCTCGTAGCCGAGCACGTCGACCGCTTCGCGGCGCCGGTCCTCGGAGGTGTCGGCGGCGTGCACGAGCCGCGGACGGACCCCGAGGTCGGGGTAGGCGTAGGCGAGGTTGCGGTAGGCGCGGCTGTGGAGCTGCCCCATCCAGCCGACGCTGATGAGGCCGACCCCGACCTCGGTGGTTCCGTTCGCGAGCGTGCGCATGCGCCTCCTACTTCCGGGTCGCAGAGATCTCGTGGGCGAGCGATTCGAGCTCGGCGCCGCCGGCCATCGCCTGCACCAGTTCTTCGAGCTCGACCTTGCCGCGCTCGAAGTCGGCGATCATGCGGCCGCGGTTGAGCAGGTAGAAGCGGTCGCCGACCATGAACGCGTGGTGCGGGTTGTGGGTGATGAAGACCACGGCGACGCCGCGTTCGCGTGCGGCGAGGATGTACTTCAGCACGATGCCGGACTGGCGTACGCCGAGCGCGCTGGTGGGCTCGTCGAGGATGAGGACCTTGGCGCCGAAGTGCACGGCGCGGGCGATGGCGACGGCCTGCCGCTCGCCGCCCGAGAGCGTGCCGATGGGCTGGTTGGTGTCGCGCAGGTCGATGCCCATCTCCATGAGCGCCTGCTTGGTGATGTCCTGCGACTTCTTGACCGACATGAAGCCGAAGAACTTCGGTCCCTTGACGGGTTCGTTGCCGAGGAAGAAGTTGCGCCAGATCGACATGAGCGGCACGGTCGCGAGGTCCTGGAACACGGTCGCGATGCCGCGGGCGAGCGCGTCGCGCGGCGAGGAGAACTCGACGGCCTCGCCCTCGACGCGGAAGGCGCCGGAGCTCGGCTTGTGCACGCCCGACAGGGTCTTGATGAGCGTGGACTTGCCGGCGCCGTTGTCGCCGAGCACGCAGGTGACGGATCCGGCGTCGACTTTGAGGCTGATGTCGCGCAGCGCGATGACGCTGCCGAAGCTCTTGCCGACGTTCTCGAGCTCGAGAGCCGGGGTCGCTGATTCCTGGGTCATTTCTTTCGACCTCCCTGTGCACGACGCGAGATGGTGATGTTGATGAGCACTGCGGAGAAGAGGATCACGCCGAGGAACGTCGAGACCCAGTCCTGATCCCACAGGGCGTAGGGGATGCCGACCGCGGCGAAGCCCATGATGAGCGCGCCGATGGAGGCGCCGATCGCGGATCCGGCGCCGCCGGTGAGGAGGCAGCCGCCGACGGCCGCGGCGATGATGTAGTAGAACTCCTGGCCGACGCCCTGACCGGCCTGCATGCCCTTGAGACGCAGCACGAACATGACGCCGACGAGCGCGGCCGACATCGCGGTCATCATGAACAGCAGGATCTTGGTGCGGTCGACGGGCACGCCCGCGTTGCGCGCGGCGTTGGCGTCGCCGCCGACGGCGAAGATCCAGTTGCCGAAGACGGTGCGGGTGAGCAGCAGCGTCGCGATGATGGTGAGCAGGATCCACCAGACCACGGAGATCTGGAAGGTGGTGCCGCCGATCGAGACGGTGCTGGCGAAGAATGCCTGCGCCGAGTCGTAACCGTCGCCCTGGTCGACGCCGGAGACGCGGACGGTGCCGGTGATGCCCTTGGTGACGGCGAGGTTGACGCCCTTGAGCACGAAGAACGTGCCGAGGGTGACGATGAAGGACGGCAGTTTGGTCTTGACGACGAGCATGCCGTTGATGAAGCCGACGATGCCGGCGAAGACGATGGTGATGAGGATCGCGAGCCAGACGTTCACGCCCCACTCGGTGATGAGGAGGCCCGCGAGCAGGCCGGAGGTGCCGACCATGACGCCGGTCGAGAGGTCGAACTCGCCGCCGATCATGAGGAGAGCCACGAACACGGCGACGATGCCGACGGGGGCCGCGAAGTCGGTCCAGCCGGCGGCGCCCTCGAGCGTCGCGAAGTTGCCGGTGGTGTCGGAGAAGGCGAACACCAGGAAGATGGCGATCGCGCCGATGAGTGCGCCGAGTTCGGGGCGGCGCAGCACCTTGAGGTACCACGGCGTCGTGCTCACGCGTTCGTCGAGCTTGATGTTGCTGGTTTCGGTGAGGAATGTCATGGTCTCTCCCTGCGAGGGACGGGGCCGGCGGTACGCCGCCGACCCCGTCGTCCGCGTTAGCGCAGGCCTTCCTTCACGGATTCCTGCACGGCCTTCACGTTGTCCTTGGTCACGAATGCGGGACCGGTGTAGACGGGGAGCCCGCCGCCGATCTCGATCGCGTCCTTGACCGCGAAGTAGAGCAGCTGCACGGCCATGTACCCCTGCGCGTACTGCTGCTGGTCGATGCCGAACTGGAGCGTGCCCGCGTCGATGGCCTTGAGCGCGTCGGCCGACAGGTCGACGGTGCCGACCTTGATGTCGCGGCCGACGGTCTTGACGGCGGGGAGGACGGCGCCGGTGGCGACGTCGGCGTTCAGCGCGAACACGGCGTCGATCGACGAGTCGGCCTGGAGGGCGGCGAGGATCTTCGCCTGCGCGCCGTTCAGGTCGGCGAGCGCGCCGTCGGCGTTGAACTCCTGGACCTTGCCCTTGAAGGTCTCGGCGGCGCCCTTGCAGCGATCGGTGAGGCCGGAGTTGGCGGCTTCCTGGATCGGGCAGAGGATCTTCTTGACGCCGAGCTCGTTGAACTTCTCGCCCGCCTGGCGGCCGGCGACGATCTCGTCCTGGCCGACGTGGGTGAATGCGCCGAGCTCCTTGTAGACGCTGGATCCCGAGTTGATGGTGACGGTGGGGATCTTGGCGTCGCTCGCGGACTTCATGGCCGACTGGATCGCGCCGGGGTCGGGTGCGGAGGCGGCGATGCCGCTGCAGCCGCCCTTGACGCCGGCCTCGATGGTGGACGCCTGCTTGGCGGCGTCGTTGGTCGAGCCCTGGTAGTCGAGGGTGACGCCGAGCGTCTTCGCCGCGTCTTCGGCGCCCTTCTGCGCGACGGCCCAGAAGGTGCCGCCGTCGCCGTGGGTGTAGACGCAGATCTTGATGTTCTTGTTGTCGGGGGCGGCGCTCGCGCTGCCGCCTCCGCCCTTCGCGCCGGTGCCGGAGCAGCCGGCGAGCGCCAGGGTCAGGGCCGCAGCGGTGGCCACTGCGGCGGTGATGAGCTTCTTCTTCACCATGATGACGGTGCCTCTTTTCCTCTTCATTGAGCTTTGCGAGGTGGGACGTGAACGGCCCTGTTCGCCAGTATCTTCCATCCCCGGATCAGGATCCAGCGATTCGGGGATATTTGTCATGACATTAGGGCATTTGAGACCAGATTGTTGCAAACTCCGCGCAAAGCTTCAGTTGAACGGCATCGCAACGACGCTACCGGTCTCGGCGGACCTCTGGGCGGCATCGGCGAACAGCAGCGCGGCGCGGCCGTCGTCGAAGGTGGGGCTGTCGGACGGTTCGCCGCGCATAAGGCGCAGGAACGCGTCGAGCTCGGCCGAGTACGACACGGCGTAGCGGTGCAGGAACTGCGGTTCGTAGGGCGCTCGCGCGTCCACCGCCGTCGCATTCGACGCACTCACCAGGCTGAGCGACGGATTGTTCGCCTGCAGGGAGCCGAGCGCTCCGAAGGCTTCGATCCGCTGGTCGTAGCCGACAGCGCTGTGCCGCGAATTGACGATCGTGACGATCGCGCCCGACGCGGATTTCAGGGTCACGACGGCCGTGTCGAAATCGCCGTGCTCGCGCGCGCCCTCGTCGAAGAGGGTGCTGCCCGTCGCGCTCACCTCCACGATGTCGGGCAGGAAGAACCGAGCCATGTCGAAGTCGTGGATCGTCATGTCGCGGAAGATCCCGCCCGAGACCCCGATGTACGCCGCGGGCGGCGCCGCGGGATCCCGGCTGATGATGGTCAGCTGTTCGAGCGGCCCGATCTCGCCGGCCGCGACGCGGGCGCGCACCTCGGCGAAGGCGGGATCGAAGCGGCGGTTGAAGCCGAGCGCCACCGGCACCCCCGACGCCGCCACCTTCGGCCGCAGTGCCTCCACGCGGGCGATGTCGAGGTCGATCGGCTTCTCGCACAGCACCGGGATCCCCCGATCCACCGCCGCCTCGATGAGCGGCACGTGCGTGGGCGTCGGCGCGGCGACCAGGATCGCATCCACCTCGCCGGAGTCGAGCAGTTCGTCGCTCGAATCGGTCACGCGACCGCCGAAGCGCGCCGCGAGCGCGTGCGCGCCGTCGACGAACGGATCGGCGATCCAGCTGAGCTCCGTCTCGGGATGCGCCGAGATGCTCGTCGCGTGCACCAGGCCGATGCGGCCCGTGCCGATGAGCCCCATGCGCACTCGGTTCTGCGTCATTGCTTCGATTCCTTCTGCTCGTGGTGCGGTTCGGGAGCGCGTCCGCTCAGGCCCAGGGCCGGAGCGCCTCGCGGTTGGTGCGGTGGTCGGCCAGGCGCCGTGCGGCGAAGGTCGCGAGATCGATGCCGGCCTCGGGCAGCACGTCCTGCTCGACGACGATCCACCCGGCGTAGCCCGCCCGATCCATGGCGTCCATGATGGTCGCGAGGTCGATGTCGCCGTCGCCGAACGCCGCGAAGGCGCCCGAGCTCCAGACCTCGACCATGCCTCCGCCCGCGTCGATGACCCGGGCGAGCTCGGCGCGATCCACGTCCTTCAGGTGGAGGTGGTTGATGCGGGGCGCCCAGCGCTCGACCACGGCGGCGGGGTCGCCGCCGCCGAGCAGCAGGTGCCCGGTGTCGAAGGTGAGGCCGACGTCGACCCGGTCGAGGAACCGCTCGACCTCGTCGGGCGACTCGACGAACGTGCCCGCGTGGTGGTGGAAGGTCGGCTCGAGCCCGGCCGCGCGAACGCGCTCGGCCGCGCGGGCGGCGTTCGCGGCGAGGCGGTCCCAGCCGGCGGCGTCGAGCGGATCGACCGCGAGGCCGGGTCGCGCCTGGCGCGCTTCGGAGCCGGAGTCGGCGAGCGTCGGCTTGGGTCGGAACGCGGCGGGCCCGCCGAGCGCGGCGGCCGCGTCGGCGAACACCGTGAGCGCCGCGTCGAGCTCGGGCAGCGCGGCCGCGAACGCGTCGTCGTCGCTCATGGGCAGCTGGACCCAGCCGCCGGCGAGGCCGAAGCCGTGCGCGCGCAGGCGGGAGATCAGCGCTTCCCCCTCGCCGAGGTACCCGGCTGGGCCGAGGTCGATGCCGGCGTAGCCGGTCTCGTCGAGGATCTCGAGCATCTGATCGGGGGCGATGGTGTCGGCTCCCTCGGGGGTGAGCTCGAACACTCCGAAGCTCACCGGGGCACCGGCGACTCGTGCGTCCATGCGTGCGCCTCCTCGCGCTGTTCGATCGCTCGGGCAGCCTTGCCCGAGGCTTTGATAAGACAATAGGGCATTTCGGGAGCGCTCGCCATCCACACCCGCCCGATCGAGCTTGACACGCTCGAGTCTTCATGTGCGACACTGCCGCACATGAAGGAAATCGGAATCCGCGCACTGCAGCAGAACGCCTCCGCGACCGTTCACCGCGTGGCCGACGGCGAGTCGCTCGACGTCACCGAGCGAGGCCGACCGATCGCACGCCTCGTGCCGATCGGTCGCACGCAACGCGAGATGCTCCTCGCCAGCGGCAAGCTCCGCCCGGCGCTGATCGACCGCGACGAGTATCTGATCCGGCGGGCCGGGCATCTCGCGCGACGGGCGGAAGGCGAGCGGAACACCCACGAGCCCACCATCGGAGCCGGGGTACCCTCATCGACAGCGGAAGTCCTCGACGACCTCCGTGCGGATCGGATCTGAGCGTGCTCGTCTACGCGGACACTTCCGCGCTCGCCAAGCTCATCGTCGAAGAGCCCGAGTCCGATGCGCTCGTCGACTGGTACACGGAGGTCGAAGCGATCCTCGTCACCTCGGATCTCGCTCGAGTCGAGCTCATGCGCGCCGTACATCGCATCGACCCCGGGTTGTCGATCGACGCGCACGACCTGCTCCGCAGTTGCGAGATCATCAGCCTGGACTCGATCGACTACGAGCGCGCTGGCACACTGCCTCCGACGCCTCTGCGCAGCCTCGATGCGCTCCACCTGATCGCCGCGCAGAACCTCGGCGACGCGCTGGACGCGATCCTGACCTACGACATCCGCCTTGCCGAAGCCGCCGCGGTGTACGGAATCACGCCCGTGCACCCGGGCCGGGAACGACTCGCATGAGCCGCGCACCGATCCGCCTCGCCGCGGCAGTCGCCGCCCGAACGCACTCCACAGCATTTGTCCAAAATATGTAGACCGGTCTATTATTTGGGGCATGACTTCCAAAGGTGACCTGACCCGAGCGCGGCTCGCGGCGTCCATGCTTGAACTCATCCAGACCGGCGGCTACGCCGGCACCGGCCTGAACGCCGTCATCGAGCACGCCGCCGCCCCCAAGGGATCCATCTACTTCCACTTCCCGGACGGGAAGGAGGGCCTCGGTGTGGCAGCCGTCGAGCTGGCTGAGGCCCAGTTCGCGGCGCTGATCGCCGAGGCCGCCGAGGCCGCCGGCAGCGCGGCCGGTGCCGCGCGAGCCGCGATCGAGGCCCTGGCCGCCATCGTCGGCGAGAGCGACTTCCGGCTGGGCTGCCCCGTCTCCGTCGTCACCCTCGAAATGGGCGCCGAGAGCGAGCGGCTGCGGCAGGCCTGCGCGGCCGCCTTCGCATCGTGGATCACCCCGACCACCGAGTTGCTCGTGGGCAGCGGACTCGCCGAGTCCGAGGCCCGCTCGCTCGCGACCGTCGTCGTCTCGATGATCGAGGGCGCGGTCATCGTGTCCCGCGCCACCCGGAGCACCGAGCCCCTGCACGCGGCCGCCGACGTCGTGGCCGAGCTCATCGAGGGGCGCGTCGCTCAGGTCGGGGGCACCCGATGAGCGCGGAGCTGTCCACCCGCAACGCGCTGGTCTTCGGGGCCTCTGGCCTCGTCGGCCGCACCCTCATCCGCTCCCTCGTCGCGGCGAGAGCGGACGTCACCGCCGCCGTGCGCAGCGTGGAGTCGGGTATCCGGCTCGTGCGCTGGTTGCAGGAACGAGGCGTGACGCAGAGCATCTCCGTCGTGCTCGTCGACTTCGAGACGCCCGAGCTCCTGCCGGGCGGACCTGCGGCTTTCGCGCACATCACCGAGATCCACAACTGCGCCGGGTCGTTCCGATTCGGCATGCCGGCGGAGGAGGCGCGCCGCGCCAACGTCGGCATCGTCGAGAAGGTCGTCGACTTCGCCGCCGAACTCCCCCGGTTGCAGCGTCTGCTGCACATCTCCGGCTACCGCGTGGGCGGCCAGGACCCCGCAGCGGTGCCGTGGTCCGACGAGCACCGGGCGGCGGTGTACGCGGAGCTCGGCGGCTACGAGGCGTCGAAGGTGGAGTCCGACGCGATCTTCCAGGCCCGGGCCGCCGAGCGGGGCGTCCCCTGGACGATTATCAACCCGGCCACAGTGATCGGCGACAGCGTCACCGGGGAATCCGACCAGCACATCGGCATCGCGAGCACGATCGAGCAGGTGTGGGCGGGCACCGCCACCGCGCTGCCCGCGGGGAGCTCCACGTTTGTACCCGTGCTCACCGTCGATTACATGACGTCGTTCATGGCCGCGGCGGCGATCGATCCCGACGCCGCGGGGCAGGCGTACTGGATCCTGGACGACCGGACGCCGCCGCTCACGGAGCTGCTCGTGCACGCCGGCCGGCACCTCGGAGCGCAAGTCCCGAAGCTCCGGATCCCCGTCGGCGTGATCAAGCGCCTCCCGCAGTGGGTCACGGGGGCGGACCCCGAGACCCTCGGCTTCCTCTCCTCCGACCGCTACCCGACCGGTCCCGCCGTCGCGCTCGCCGCGCGGCACGGCGTCACCATGCCCGACGTGCGCACCTCGCTCGAACGGTGGGTCGATTACATGGCCGCGCACCGGTTCGGCACCGCGAAGGGCGGCGACCGCCGGTTCATCGACGCCGGAGGCGTGCGGACCTTCGAGCTGGGCGCCTCCGACGCACGGCGACTGATCCTGCCCGGGCTGCCGGTCAACGCCGACACCTGGGCCGATGTCGCGGCGGGCATCGGGGCGCGTGCGGTCGACCTGCCCGGGCTCGGGCTGAGCGGCGGCATGGGCATCCGCGACTGGGGGCGCTGGCTGCCCGGGATCCTGGACGAGCAGCCACTCGAGTTCGTGGGCCACTCGATCGGCGCGGCCGCGGCGGTCATCGCCGCCGACCGGTTCCCCGAGCGGGTAGGGGCGCTGACATTGATCGCGCCGTTCTTCCTGCAGCCGCGGGCGGGCGCCGGAACTCGCCTGCGACCGCTCGTGCGCGGCGTGCTGCGCCGCACGAGCGCGAGCGCGCTGTCGCGCCGCCTCACCGGTTCGGAGGCGAGCGCCGACCGGCTCACGAGCAGCGCCCAGGACCTGCGGCGGGGTCGTGCCAGGGCCGTGGCCGAGCACCTCGCGCAGGCGGGCTCGGAGCGCTGGCGCGCCGAGCTCCGCGAGGCGCTCGGCCGGTACGACGGACCCGTCCGCATCGTCACCGGAAGCGATGACCCGCTCGATCCGCGTCTCGCCGCGGCGCTCGCGGCGCGGCCGAACGTCGAGATCGTGACGGTACCGGGCGCCGGGCATCATCCGCAGCTGACGCACCCGGACGCGCTCGTCGAACGGCTCGCCGGGTCGAAGGCGGCCCTGCCCGGTTAGCCCAGCAGCGGCCGCTGGGCGCGCACGTGCTCCTCGTACTCGGCGCGGGCGCGCTGCGTCGATTCCAGCTCCGAGACCTCGGCCACCGGCACGTCCCACCAGCCCTCGCCGTCGGGCGCGTAGACGAGCGGGTCGCTGTTGATGTGGATCACGGTCGAGCGCGGCGACGCCTTCGCCGCGACCACGGCCTCGCGCAGCGCCTCGGCGGCACCCGGCGCGACCGGGATCTCGACCACGTCGACGCCGTAGCTGCGCGCGTTCATCGCGAGGTCGACGGGCAGCACCTCGTCGCCCTGGAAGTTGCGGGCCTCGGCGTCGTAGCGCCGGTACTTCGTGCCGAAGCGCTCCGAGCCGACCGTCTCCGACAGGTGCCCGATCGAGGCGTAGCCGTGATTCTGCACGATCACCACGACGAGTTTGATCCCCTCGGCCACGGCCGTCGCGAGCTCGGTGCTGAGCATCAGGTACGAGCCGTCGCCGACCATGACGATCACGTCGCGGTCGTCGCCCGCCGCGTCGAGCCCGCGCTTCGCGCCGAGTCCGCCCGCGATCTCGTAGCCCATGCACGAGTACGCGTACTCGACGTGGTACCCGAGCGGATCGCGCACGCGCCACAGCTTGTGCAGATCGCCCGGCAGGGATCCCGCGGCCTGCACGATCACGTCGCGCGGGTCGCTCGCCGCATGCACCGCGCCGATGATCTCGGACTGTCCGGGCAGCTCCGCACCGGTCGGCGCGAGGGCCGCGTCGACGACGCCGTCCCACTCGCCCTTCTCGCGGGCCAGGCGCTCGGCCGAATCGGCGCCGAGCCGCCAGTCCGCGAGCAGCGGCGCGAGCTCGAGCAGCGTCTCGCGGGCGTCGGCCACGACGGGCAGCTGCGATCCGTGCTTGACCGCGTCGAACGCGGCGACGTTGATGTTGACGAAGCGCACGCCCGGATCCTGGAACGCGGTGCGCGATGCCGTCGTGAAGTCGCTGTACCGGGTGCCGATGCCGATCACGAGGTCGGCCTCGGCCGCGAGCCGGTTCGCGGCGGTGGTGCCCGTGGCTCCGACACCGCCGAGGTACTGCGGGTGATCCCAGGGCAGCGATCCGCCGCCGGCCTGCGTCGTGCCGACCGGGATCCCCGTCGCCTCGGCGAGCTCCCGCAGCGCGTCCTCGGCACCCGAGTAGATGACGCCGCCGCCGGCGACGATGAACGGGCGCTTCGCGGATCGGATCGCCGCGACCGCGGCGGCGAGCGCATCGCGCTCGGGGCGCGGGCGCCGGATCCGCCACTCGCGCGGCTGCAGGAACTCGGCGGGCACGTCGAACGCCTCGGCCTGCACGTCCTCGGGCAGCGAGATGGTCACGGCGCCGGTCTCGGCCGGATCCGTGAGCACTCGCATCGCGCCGAGCGCGATCGAGAACAGCTGCTCGGGCCGCTGCACCCGGTCGAAGAAGCGCGAAAGCGGCCGGAAGGCGTCGTTCACGGTCAGCCCGATGTCGTGCGGCTGTTCGAGCTGCTGCAGCACGGGATCGGCGACGCGCGTCGCGAAGGTGTCGCTCGGCAGCAGCAGGGCGGGCAGGCGGTTCGTCGTGGCGAGCGCCGCGCCCGTGAGCAGGTTCGTGGCGCCGGGCCCCACGGAGGCGGCGGCCGCGAAGGTGCCGCGCCGGCGGTGCATGCGCGCGTAGCCGACGGCCTGGTGCACCATGGCCTGCTCGTTGCGGGCCTGGTAGTAGGGCATCAGCGCGGGATCCTGCGCGTTGAGCTGCTGCAGCGCCTGGCCGACGCCGGCCACGTTGCCGTGCCCGAAGATCCCGAACACGCCGGGCACGGTGCGTTCGCGGATCTCGGCGCCGGAGGCGTCCCGGTCGACGGTCCACTGGTTCGCCAGGAACTCGATCAGCGCCTGGCCGACGGTCATGCGTCGCGCGGTCATCGTGCGGTCTCCTCGGTGTCGGGCGCGGGCTGCGCGTCGGGGGCGAAGGGCAGGCGGGCGTCGATGCCGAGCCCGTCCCAGGTGCTGCGCACCCAGCCGTGCGCGGGATCGTCGCTGATCAGCCAGACCCGCTCGGGGTCGGGGCCGGCCATGACGTTCAGGTAGTAGAGGTCGTAGCCCGGAGCCGCCACTGCCGGACCGTGATAGCCGAAGGGGATCAGCGCGACGTCGCCCGTGCGCACCATCGCGTCGATCTCGATGTCGCCCGCGGGCGACGAGTAGGTGCTGAACATGCCGAAGGCGTGCGCTTCGCTGGCCTCGACGGCGGCGCCGCGCGCCGGGGCGGACTCGAAGTAGTAGATCTCCTCGAGCCGCGACTCGTGCCCGGGCACGTGCTCGTCGTGCTTGTGCGGCGGGTACGACGACCAGTTCTCGGCCGGGGTGATGACCTCGCAGACGATGAAGCGGGAGGCGTCGAGCGCCTGCGGAGTGCCGAAGTTGTGCACCTGGCGGCTCGATGCGCCCCCGCCGCGCAGCTCGACCGGCACCTCGTCGGCGCCGATGCGCCGGGTCGGCAGCACGCGGTCGGTGGGCGAGGTCGCGACGGCGAACCGGCCGGGGCCGCCGACCGCCTCGACGGAGGCGGAGTCGACCGCGGCCGAGAGGTAGAGCACGTCGGTGGGACCGTCGAACACGGACGCGCGGCCCGCGAGCTCGATCGTCGCAGCGCCGTCGGCGGCTCCCGGTTCGGTGCGCGTCACCGCGAAGGATCCCGAGAGCGGCACGATGAGCCGTTCGACGCCCGCACCCTCGAGCGCGATCCGTTCGCCGGCCTCGAGCCGCGCGACCCGGAGGCCCGTGTGCGCCCAACCCGGCGTCCGCTCGTCGACGACGGTCTCCCAACCGTCCGCGCCGAGCGCTCCCCGCCGATGGAACCAGCGCTCGCCGGATCCGTTCGCCTCCGCGGTCATGCCGCCCCCTCCGTCGCCGTGGTCGTCAGATCACCGTGCACCAGTCGCGCGGCCGTGTCCACCGCGGCGGTCACGTCGCCGTCCTGCGGGTAGAGCAGCGTGCGCCCGACCGTGAGGCCGCGCACGCCGGGCAGCGCGAGCGCCCGCTCCCACGCGGCGAACGCGGCGTCGGGATCCCCGCCGCCCTCGCCGCCGAGCAGCAGGGTCGGCATGGTCGTCGCCTCCATCACCCGCTCCATCTCGTCGACCACGGGGAGCTTCATCCAGGTGTAGGCGCTGGAACGGCCGAGACCCGCTGCGATCGCGATCGAGAGGATCACGGCCTCGGGGCTCAGATCGTTGACGACGCGGCCCGTGCCGGCGTCGCGACCCGAGAGGAAGGGTTCGAGCATGATCGGGAGCCGCGCGTCGGCGGCCGCGTCGACGGCGCGCGCCGTGGCCTCGAGCGTGGGGGCGGTGCCCGGGTCGTCGAGGTCGACGCGGATCAGCGTCTTCGCGAAGTCGAGCCGCTGGGCGACCATCGCGGGGACGTCGTAGGCGGTGTAGCGGTCGTCCATCTCGAAGGAGGCGCCGCGCAGGCCCCCGCGGTTCATGGATCCGACGACGATCTTGCCGTCGAGCAGGCCGAGGGCCGCGAGGTCGTCGATCACGTCGGGGGTGCCGAGCACCCCGTCGACCCCGGGGCGGCTGAGCGCGTGGGCCAGGCGGTCGATGAGCTCGCCGCGGTTGCCCATCGCGGTGGCGTCGCCGCCGGCGGCGAGCGCACCGCGCGCGGGGTGGTCGGCGGCGACGATGAAGAGGCGCCCGTCGCCCGCGAGCAGCTCGCGCCGTTCGCGGGTGGCGAGGTACTCGCCGATCGCCTCGGGATGTTCGGCGCGCACGGCGCGGAGCCGGGCGAGGTCCGCGTCGCTCAGTCGCAGGTTCATCGGACCGCGCCTTCCGCTGCGAGACGGGCCGTGTCGCGCGCCTCGGCGTCGCGCACGGCGTCCGCCGATCCACCGGCGAGCACGGCCTCGACCTCGGCGGCGCTCGGCATGGCCGTGGAGCACTCGCGGCGGGTGGCGACGATCGCGCCGGCCGCGTTCGCGTACTGCAGGATCCGTTCGAGCCCCCAGCCCTCGAGCAGGCCGTGGCAGAGGGCACCGCCGAACGCGTCGCCCGAGCCGAGGCCGTTCACGACCTCGACGAAGTGCGGCGGCACCTCGACGGTCTCGTCGGCGGTCTTCGCGAGCACGCCCTTGGGGCCCTGCTTCACGATGGCGAGACGCACACCGCGTTCGAGCAGCGCGTCGGCGGCGCGCAACGGCTCGGTCTCGCCGACGGCGACCTCGCACTCCTCGCGGTTGCCGACGGCGACGGTCGCGTGCGCGATGGCGCGGGCCACCTGGGCGCTCGCCTCGGCGGGGTCCGGCCAGAACATCGGGCGGTAGTCGAGGTCGAGCACCGTGTGCTGCGCCGTCGGCGCGGGCGCTGCGCTGCGCGCTTCGAGCGCCGCGTGGTGGGCGGACCGGCTCGGTTCCTGGCTCAGTCCCGTGACGGTGAGCCAGAGGATCCGGGCGGCGCGAATCGCGTCGAGGTCGAGATCCTGCGGGGCGATCTCGAGGTCGGGCGCCTTGGGCTCGCGGTAGAAGTAGAGCGGGAAGTCGTCGGGCGGGAAGATCTCGCAGAAGGTGACGGGTGTGGCGTAGCGCGGGTCGACGCGCACCTCGCGCGGGTCGACGCCGAGGCGGGCGAGCTCCGCGAGGAGGTAACGGCCGAAGGGGTCGTCGCCGACGCGCGAGACGAGGGCGCTCGCGTGCCCGTAGCGCGCCGCGGCGACGGCGACGTTGGCGGCGGAGCCGCCGAGGTACTTGCCGAAGCTCGTGACCTCCTCGAGCCCGACGCCGTCCTGCAGCGGATACACATCGACGCCGAGGCGGCCCATCACCAGCGCGTCATCGGGATCCCGGTCAGCCATCGCCGACCTCCTCTCGGGGCATCTTTGCCGTCACGTTTGTCCTAACAATATCACTTTCTCGGGGTCCGTCCAGATGCGCAGCCGCCGGAATCCGCCGCGGGGCTCGCACGAATCGGCGTAGGGTGGACTCACGTCTGGTTGTCCGCACAAAGTGCGGAAGGGGAGGAGGGCGAGATGAGCGCAGAACCGGTGTGGCCCGAAGAGCTGTTCGTCGACCTCGACCGCAACGGCCCCGTGCCCCTCTACTACCAGGTGTCGTCCCGCCTGGAGGAGGCGATCCGCTCGGGCCGCATCCCCGCCGGCGCCCGCCTCGAGAACGAGATCTCGATCGGCGAGCGCCTCGGACTCTCGCGCCCGACTGTGCGCCGCGCGATCCAGGAGCTCGTCGACAAGGGCATGCTGGTGCGCCGCCGCGGGATCGGCACCCAGGTCGTGCAGGGCCGCGTCAGCCGCCCCGTCGAGCTCACGAGCCTGAACGAGGACCTGAGCCGCACCGGCCACGCCCCCACCACCGAAGTGTTGGAGGTCGCGCGCGAGCCCGCGAGCGACGAGATCGCCGCGCAGCTCGGCGTCGAACCCGGCACCGAGGTGACCCGGATCCGCCGCCTGCGCCGGGCCGACGGCACCCCCATGGCCGTCCTCGTGAACTACCTGCCGCCCGAGTTCGCCGACCTCACCGCCGAACAGCTCTCGGAGCGCGGGCTCTACGAGATCCTGCGCGCCCGCGGCATCGCGATCCGCATCGCCAATCAGACGATCGGCGCGCGCCGCACGCACGGCGACGAGGCCGAGCTGCTCGACATCGCGAAGGGCAGCCCGCTGCTCACCATGGACCGGGTCGCGTTCGACCACTCGGGCCGCGCGATCGAGGCCGGCCACCACTGCTACCGCCCCGACCTCTACTCGTTCGAGACCACGGTCGTCGCCCGCTAGGCTCGGCCGACCGGCTCGACGGAAGGATCCTCGGATGAGCACCACCGATCCCGTCGCCGAACGCCGTCGCCGGGAGGCCGCGAAGCTCGGCGCGCCCCGGTACGCCGTCGCGCTCGTCATCAGCGGCGCGGTGATCGCGGCCGGCGCGGGAGTGCTCGCCGCCATGCTGCTCTCGTTCGGCGCCCTGGACGAGTTCACCGAGGCCGCCCCGTTCCCCTGGCCCGGGCTCGGCATGGTCATCGGGCTCCCCGCGATCATCATCGGCATGCTCGTCCACACCGGCTTCGCACGCAAGTACACCGGGCGGCTGCTGGCCTACCCGCTCGTCGGCCCGCTCACGCTCATGCTCGGCGGCGGCGCGATCGGCGGCTGGCTCGGCTGGTTCGGTTGGCCCGCGCCCTCCGGTTCCCGCCCGGGCGGACTCTGGTGGTTCCTCCCCGCCGGCCTCACCGTGCTGGCCGTGCTCTCGCTCATCGCCGGGGCCCGCGGCAGGATCCGCACGCGCGCCGGGCAGCGCACCCTGGCCGGCGTCCTCACCACCGGCCGTATCACCGCGGGCGAGATCACCGCGATCCCCGAGATCAGCCCCGAATCCGGCGGACTCCTCGGCGAGATGGTCGTGCGCTTCGTCGACGATGCAGGCACGGAGCGCTGGGTGCAGCGGCTCGGGCAGTGGAAGCGCCACGAGCTGCCGAAGATGGGCGACACCGTCGCGGTCCTCTTCGACCCGACGGCTCCCGGCGACACGAAGCGGATCTGGATCGGTCCCGCCGACGCCCGCACCGCCGAGGACTTCTCGCGCTGGAGCCTGTGACACCTCCGCGGCTCCCCCGGAAACGCCGAACGGGCGGGCGGTCCGAGGACCGCCCGCCCGTTCGCGGAGCTCACCGGCGCGGAGCCGGCGGACGCAGACTAGTCGTTCTGCGGGAAGCCGAGGTTGATGCCGCCGTGGGTGGCGGGATCGAGCCAGCGGCTGGTGATCGCCTTCTCGCGGGTGAAGAACTCGAAGCCGTGCACGCCGTACGCCTTCGCATCGCCGAACAGCGAGGCCTTCCAGCCGCCGAAGGAGTGGTAGGCGACCGGCACGGGGATCGGCACGTTGATGCCGATCATGCCGACCTGGATCTCGCGCTGGAAGCGGCGGGCCGCCCCGCCGTCGTTCGTGAAGATCGCGGTGCCGTTGCCGAACTGGCCCGAGTTGATGAGCTCGACGCCCTCGTCGAAGGACTTCACGCGCACGACCTCGAGCACCGGGCCGAAGATCTCCTCGGTGTAGGCGCGCGACGTGGTGGGGATGTTGTCGATCAGGGTGGGGCCGACGAAGAAGCCCTCCTCGTGACCCTCGACCGCGAAGCCGCGACCGTCGACCACGATGGTCGCGCCGTCCGCCTCGGCGATGTCGATGTAGCCGGTGATCTTGTCGCGGTGCACGTCGGTGATGACCGGGCCCATGTCGGGCTCGGGGCTCGACGCACCGTTGCCGATGTTGAGCTTGCCGATGCGCTCGACGATCTTCGCGATGAGCTCGTCAGCGACGGGCTCGACCGCGAGCACGACCGAGATGGCCATGCAGCGCTCGCCCGCGGCGCCGTAGCCCGCGTTGATCGCCTGGTCAGCGACGAGGTCGAGGTCGGCGTCGGGCAGAACCAGCATGTGGTTCTTGGCACCGCCGAGCGCCTGCACGCGCTTGCCGTTCTTCGACGCGTTCTCGTAGATGTACTGCGCGATCGGGGTCGAGCCGACGAACGAGATCGACTGCACCTCGGGGGCGTTCAGCAGGCCGTCGACGGCGAGCTTGTCGCCGTTGAGCACGGTGAAGACGCCGTCGGGAAGACCGGCCTCCTTCCAGAGCTCGGCCATCCAGAGCGCGGCCGACGGATCCTTCTCGCTCGGCTTCACGACGACCGAGTTGCCCGCGGCGATCGCGATGGGGAAGAACCACATCGGCACCATGGCGGGGAAGTTGAAGGGCGAGATGATGCCGACGACACCCAGGGGCTGCTTGATCGAGTAGACGTCGATGCCGGTCGAGGCGTTCTCCGAGAAGGCGCCCTTGATGAGGTGCGGGAACCCGGTGGCGAGCTCGACGACCTCCTGGCCGCGGAGGATCTCGCCCATGGCGTCCGAGACGACCTTGCCGTGCTCGGCGGTGATGATCTTCGCCAGCTCGGGCTTGCGCGCGTTGAGCAGCTCGCGGAAGTTAAAGAGGACGGTCTGGCGCTTCGCGATGGAGTACTCGCTCCAGATCTCGTAGCCGCGCTGCGCCGAGGCGATGGCCTCGTCGATCTCGGCCTGGTCGGCGAGGGCGACCTGCGCCTGCACCTGGCCGGTGGCGGGGTTGTAGACGGGTGCGGTGCGGCCGCTGGTCGAGGGGCGGCGTGCGCCATCGATCCAGTGCGGGATCACGGTGGTCTCGGTCATCGCTGTGCTTCCTTCGCGTGCATCGTTGGGTGCGGCTGTTCGTGCGTCGCGCGGCCGGCGCGGCGCATCGTGGGGTCGCGGGCGAACCGCGAGCTCCGACGAGTTCGAGCGTAGATCAGTCGGCCCGCTCGCGCAGGGGGCGCGGGGCGGTCTCACGGGGTTTCGCGCCGACTTCCTGACACGGTGTCCGGCCGCTTCGGAGTGGCCGAACACTCTGGTGCGGATCGCTTACCAGGAGCGGGATCCGCGCGAGGTGACGTCAGGGACAGTTTGTCCGGTCGAGCAGGGTGCGGTACGCGGCGAGCAGGTGCTCGGCCGAGCGGTCCCAGCCGTGCGCGAGGGCGAATCGGCGCGCTTCCTCACCCATCCGCTCCAGCCGCACGCGATCCCGCAGCAGCACCTCGATCTCGTCGGCCCAGGCCTCGGCGCTCGCGCCGTCGGGCAGCAGCACGCCCGTCACGCCGTCGCGCACGGCCTCGCGCAGCCCGCCCACCTCGCGGGCGATCACGGGGACCCCCGACGCGGCGGCCTCGAGCGCCACGAGCCCGAAGGTCTCGGTGTGCGAAGGCACGAGCATCAGGTCGGCCTGCCGGATCCGCTCGGCCAGCTCGGTGCGGCGCAGCGCACCGTCGAACGCGGTCGTCGAGACCATGCCCGCGTCGACGACGGCGGCGTGCAGAGCGCGCGCGTAGTCGTCGCCGTCGGGCGGCGGAGCGCCCACGATCCGGAGCACCGGGCGCCGCTCGGCCGCGATGAGCGAGATCGCGGCGACGGCGAGGTCGAAGCCCTTGAGCGGGTGCAACCGGCCGACGACGATCACCTCGGGGCGTCCGCCCCGCTCGATCCAGTCGCGCTGCTCGGCGCACTCCGCGGTCTCGCAGGGGTGGAAGCGCTCGGTATCGACGCCGAGCGGCACGACCGCGATGCGCTCGGGATCGCCGCCGAGGCGACACTCGATGGTGCGCCGCTCGGCCTCGCTCACGGCGAGCAGCAGGTCCGCCTCGCGGGCGAGCCGCTGCTCCCCCGCCTCGCGGCCGGGCGATTCGGCCCGTTCGCCGTCGCCGAGCGGGCTCTCGTGCGGCGCCGCGATGGAGTGGTAGCTCTGCACGAGCGGGATGCCGGTCGCACGGGCCACGGGCAGGGCGGCGATGCCCGAGAACCAGTGCTCGGCGTGCAGCAGGTCGGCGGGGTGCTCGGCCAGTTCGGCGGCGAGCGCCCGACCGAAGTCGTCCATCACGGCCTCGTGGTCGCCCTTGGCGAGCAGGCGCGCGGGCCCGGCGTCGAGGTGCACGACCGTCAGGTTCGCGCGCGTCTCGACGCGGGCGGGCACCTCGGGGTCGGCGCGCCGGGTCAGGATCCGGACCTCGTGGCCGGCGTCGGCCAGCGCCTCGGCCTGGGCGCGCACGGCGACGTTCATGCCGCCGGCGTCCTTCGTACCCGGGACGTCGAGGGGGGAGGTGTGCAGCATCACGAACGCGATGCGGAGCGCGGGCTGGCGTGAGGTCACCCTCCGAGGGTATCGGGCCGCGGGCGCGCTCGAATTGTTGCGCCCGTTAAGTACGTGTCAAGGATAATTTGATAGCCTATAAATCATGCTTTGACCGCACTTATGCCAAGGGGGTTCAGGTGGGACTGCCGACGACCGCGCAGGAGGACGCCGCGAAGATCGGCGATGCGCTCCGCCGCTGGAGACTCGTGCACGACCTCCCCGCGAGGGTGGTGGCGGACCGCGCCGGCATCTCGCTCGACACGCTCCGCTCCCTCGAACGGGGAGACGGCACCGGGGCTCGCTTCGGTGCCGTGCTCGCGGTCGCCCGGGTGCTCGGGATCCAGGAGCGGATCTTCGATGCGGTCGAGCCGCTGAACACCGAGCTCGGGCTGCTCCGTGCCGACCGCATGCGACGGAAACGAGCCCCGCGGTGACCGCGGTCGATGTCTCCGTGCAGCTTCCGTCCGGAACGGAGATCCCGGCGGGGGTGCTCCGCGAGGAGCCCTCGCCGACGGGAGGCGCGCCCTTCGTCTCCTTTCGCTATCACGCGGAGTACCTGGCGGCCCCGGGGAGCTACGCGCTCTCGCCGGAGCTCCACCTCGACACCGGGTTGCAGCGGCCGCCGGTGCATCGCCCGATGTTCCTGGGGTTCGAGGATGCCGGCCCCGATCGCTGGGGGCGGGACCTGCTGCAGGAAGAAGAACGCCTGCTCGCGAGACACGATGGTCGGCCGTACGGTCGCTTGAGCGCGCTCGATTCGCTCCTGCGCGTGTCCGACAGCACCCGCCAAGGGGCGGTCCGATTCTGGAGCGACGGCGCCCCGCTCGGCCGCAGCGCGCTCCCCGATCGCGTGGACACCGTGGACTGGCCCCGGTTGCTCGCGGCCGCCGCCGATGCCGAGGCCGGGCGCAACGTGGCCGCCGCGCTCGAGATCCTGTTCCAGTTCGGTTCGGCTTCTCCCGGCGGCGCGCGGCCGAAGGTGCAGGTCACCGACGACAGCGGGAGCCTCTGGCTCGCCAAGGTCCCGGCCCACGGGGACCGCTGGGATGTGTCGCTCTGGGAGGAGGTCACCCTCACCCTCGCGGCCCGCGCCGGGATCCGCGTTCCGCCGCATCGCCTCGAGCGCGTCGGTGAAGGACGTTCGATCCTGCTGCTGCGGCGCTTCGATCGCGAGGACGGTCGACGCATCGGGTACCGCTCCGCGCGCACCCTGCTGCAGCTCGACGATCATGAGATCGACCGTCGAAGCTACACGGACCTCGCAGGCGCCCTGCGCCGGACGGCGAGCACGGAGGACGTGCACGAGCTGTTCCGCCGCGTCGCGTTCACCCTGCTCGTGGGCAACCTCGACGACCACATGCGGAACCACGGTCTGCTGCGCACGAAGACGGGCTGGCGGCTCTCGCCCATGTTCGACGTCAACCCGCACTGGGGGTCGGGCTTCGATTCGACTCCGATCGTCCCCTCCGGGCCCACCCGACGACGCGAGATCCACGAACTGCTCGACGTCGCGGACGCGTTCGATCTGAGCACGGACACCGCGATGACGATCCTGCGGGAGGTCGAATACGCGACTCGAGACTGGGCCGCCACCGCGATCGGCGCCGGTGCCGAGCAGGAGAACCTCGAACCGTTCGCCGCGCTGTTCGACGGCCCCGCACGGGACTGGGTGCGGAACCGGTGACCCCGAACCGCCAGTGAACGCATCGAGCCCCCATCCGATCCGGATGAGGGTTCGACGCGTTCACTCGCGCGGGCCGGCTGGCGCCCGCACTACGAGATCTTCTTGCGGTAGATGACGATCGCGAAGGCGTAGGCCAGCACGAGGATCCCCACCATCCAGGCGAGCGCGATCCAGATGCTCCCGCCCACCGGTTGGCCGGCGAACAGGTCGCGGATCGTGTTCACGATCGAGGTGACGGGCTGGTTCTCGGCGAACCAGGCGACCGGCGCGGGCATCGAGGAGGTCGGCACGAACGCCGAGCTGATGAACGGCAGGAAGATCAGCGGGTAGCTGAACGCGCTCGCGCCGTCGACCGTCTTGGCCGAGAGCCCGGCGATCACCGCGAGCCAGGTGAGCGACAGGGTGAACAGCACCAGTATCCCGGCGACCGCCAACCAGGCCCCGACGGAGGCTCCGGTGCGGAACCCCATCGCGAACGCGACACCGACGACGATCGCGACCGAGACGATGTTCGCGACGAGCGAGGTGAGCACGTGCGCCCAGAGCACGCTCGATCGGGCGATCGGCATGGACTGGAAGCGTTCGAAGATGCCGCCCTGCAGGTCGAGGAACAGCCGGTACGAGGTGTACGCGATGCCCGACGCGATGGTGATGAGCAGGATCCCGGGGAGCATGTAGTTGATGTACGACTCGGAGGATCCGGTGCGGATCGCGCCGCCGAGCACGTAGACGAACAGCAGCATGAGCGCGATCGGGGTCACCGCGGTGGTGATGATCGTGTCGGGACTGCGCAGGATGTGACGCAGCGAGCGCCCGGTGAGCACGCGGGTGTCGCTGAGGACGTGAGCGGTCATCTCGATCCCTCCTTCTCGGTCTTCTCGGCGCCGGTCGCGGATGCGACCGACGGGCCGACCAGCGCGAGGAAGACCTCCTCGAGCGTCGGCTGCTTCTCGACGTACTCGACCTTCGCCTGCGGCAGCAGGCGCTTCAGCTCGGCGAGCGTGCCGTTCTGGATGATGGTGCCCTCGTGCAGGATCGCGATCCGGTCGGCCAGCTGCTCGGCCTCGTCGAGGTACTGCGTGGTGAGCAGCACCGTGGTGCCGCCGTCGGCGAGCGCCTGCACGGTCTGCCAGACCTCGATGCGCGCCTGCGGGTCGAGCCCGGTGGTGGGCTCGTCGAGGAAGATGATCGGCGGGTCGCCGATCAGGCTCATCGCGATGTCGAGCCGGCGGCGCATGCCGCCGGAGTAGGTGCCGGCCCGGCGCCCGCCCGCCTCGGTGAGCGAGAACCGCTCGAGCAGCTCGTCGGCGATCCCGCCCGGATTCGGCAGGTGCCGGAGCTTCGCGACGAGCACCAGGTTCTCCCGGCCGGTGAGGATCTCGTCGACCGCGGCGAACTGACCCGTGAGGCTGATCGCCTCGCGCACCTCGCCGGGCGACGTCGCGACGTCGACCCCGTGGACGGTGGCGGATCCGCCATCGGCTTTCAGCAGGGTGGACAGGATCCGCACCAGGGTGGTCTTGCCCGCTCCGTTCGAGCCGAGCAGGGCGAAGATGCTGCCCCGCTCGACCTCGAGGTCGACCCCGCGCAGGACCTGCAGGTCCCCGTAGGCCTTCGTGACGCCTCGCACGCTGATGGCGGGGGCGGCCGTGGTGGTCATGATCAGCGCTCCTTCCCGGCGGCCTCGTCGATCGACTTCGCGAGGCGCGCCCGCTCCTTGTCGATCCACTGCGTGCCGCCGTACGCCTGGGCGAAGGTCTCGGCGAACTCGACGGGATCCTGCCCGACGATGTCGCGGACGGGGGTGCCGTCGGCGGCCGCGCGCTCCCAGAGGTCGGCGAGGTCGTCGAACATCTGCACCAGCGTGTCTCCGTCGGTGACGCCCCCGTAGTACATGAGGTACCGGTGGCAGGCGTTCGCGGCGACGCGGTAGGACTCGGGCAGCGCTTCGATGCGCGCCTTCGCCTGCTTGTACTGCTTCTTCTGCTCGAGCGAGCCCGTGAGGGCTTCGATCCATTTGGCGGCCATGTCAGGCTCCTTCGTTCTCGTTCGTGTCGGTGGTTCGGTGCGCGGCGGCGGGTGCCGTCGCGTCGCTGCGGTGGAGCTGCTCGATGCGCTCCGTGAGGAAGCTCCAGGTCTCCCAGAAGTCGGCGAGCTGCGCCCGCCCCTGCGCGTTGAGGGAGAACACCTTGCGCGGCGGCCCCTTCTCGGACGGGACCTTCTCGACGTCGACGAAGCCCCGCTGCTCGATCCGCACGAGGAGCGCGTAGATCGTGCCCTCCGCGATGTCGGCGAAGCCCTGCTCGCGCAGCCGTGTCGTGATCTCGTACCCGTATGCCGAGCGCTCGGCCAGGATCGCCAGGACGATCCCCTCGAGCGTGCCCTTGAGCATCTCGGTCATCTGACTCGCCATCGTTCGCCTCCCTCTCTACTCTGTGTCGTTGACTACCACTACAAAGTAACACTGAGTACCGGTAGATAGCAACACTGAGTACCAACTTTTTCTCGCAGCCATTCGGCCCGCGAGAGATCCCGGCCGAAAACACGAAGCGCGTGCCGGAGCACTGCTCCGGCACGCGCTGCATGAGACACGTTCCCTATTCGACGACGACGCCCGCGAGGTCCGCGCCGAGGCCCTTGAGCCCCGCGTAGGTGAGCTTGTCCATGCGCGCCCCCGAGAAGTCGACCTTGCGGAAGCCGGTGCGGTACTTGCGGCTCCAGCCGCGGAACGAGACGTCGCGCAGCGTGGCCCCGGCGAACGAGGCGCCCGCGAGGCCGGCGTTGTCGAAGCGCACGCTCGTGAACCGTGCGCCGCTGAAGTCGACGCCGCTGACGTCCGAATAGCTGAAGTCGACCCCCACGAAGCTGCAGCCGTCGAACTCCACGCCCGTGAGGTCGGCCCGCTTGAACTTCACGTCGGTCAGCTCCGATCCCCCGAAGCGCGTCCGCTTCAGCGAAGAGGTGCTGAAGTTCGTGCGGACGAGGATCGCGCCGACGAGACTCACGCCGTCGAGGTCGCTCGTGGTGAGCACGGCATCGGTCAGGTTCGCGCGGTCGAAGGTCGCGCCGGCGAGGTCACTGCTGCGGAAGGCGCTGCCGGTGAGATCGGCGCCGGTGAAGTCGGAGTCCTTCATGGCGCTGGCCGAGAAGGATCCCTTGCGCACGGTCACGCCGGCGAAGTCGCTGCCGGTCAGTTCGCTCGCGGTGAATCGGGTCGCCATCTGGCGCTCCAGGGTGATGGTCATGTCGCTCATCTCTTTCACGGTCTCCTCGATGTCGCCGATGCTGTCGAAGGTCTCCTCGAGCGCCTCGGCCTCGCTCCTGCCCGAATCGACGAGCTCGCGGAATCGGTCCTGCAGGTCCGCGTGCAGGTCGGATTTCAGTTCTTCGATGCTCTTCGCGCCCTCGTGGGCGGCGAAGAGGCTGTTCACGTGCTCGGTGATCTTGTCGTTGGTGCTCATTGCGTTTCCCGCTCCCGTCCGGTTCACAGCAGCCGGTCGAGCACGCGCTTCGCGTGCTGCCAGTTGCTCTTGTTCTGCTCGTAGGTGCCGCGTCCCTGGTCGGTGATGCGGAAGTACTTGCGACGGCCGCCCTGCGACTCGTCGCCCCAGTACCAGGTGATGTCGCCGTCCTGCTCGAGTCGGCGCACGCTGGAGTACATGGTCGCCTCCTTCAACTCGTACTCCCCGCCCGACCGTTCGGCGATCATCTTGACGATCTCGTAGCCGTACCGGTCGGCGTCGAGGAGCTGCCGCAGGATCATCGTGTCCGCGTGCCCTCGCAGGAGGTCCGAGGTGACTGCGCCCGTTGCCATGGTCACTCCTTCCGTTCATGAAGAATGTACGTCCAAGTACTGTGACTGTCAAGGTAGTTGATCCGGGAAGGATCCTCCTCCCCGATTGCTCGCGAAAAACTTCGGTCCGCAGGGTTGCGGACGATACCCCTCGGGGGTATGGTTGCGTTCAGATACCCCCACTGGGTATTGCGTCGACACGGTCGGTTCCACGTGAAACACGGATCCGAGACCGTCCCGTCGCCAGAATTCCGGCCCAGCGCCGATCCACTCCGAGGAGCACTCCGATGAGCACCACCGCCGACACCACCACCCGCGCCGAGTTCGCCGTCACCGGCATGAGCTGCGGGCACTGCGAGGGCGCGATCACGCGCGAGGTGAGCGGGATCCCCGGCGTCACGGACGTCGAGGTCAGCGCTCAGACCGGTCGCCTCTCCGTGACCGCCCAGGGCCCCGTCGATACCGCGGCCGTGCTGACCGCGGTCGACGAGGCCGGATACTCGGCCGCCACGGCCTGACCGACACGAATCGTCGCGGGGCGCCGCAGTCGACGCCCCGCGATCCCGGCACAGCACCAGAGCAGAAAGCGAGCAGCATCATGACCCCCACCCCGGACCCGCTGGTCTTGGACATCGGCGGAATGACCTGCGCTTCGTGCGCCAACCGCATCGAGAAGAAGCTCGGCAAGATCGACGGTGTCGAGGCCACCGTCAACTACGCCACCGAGCGCGCGACCATCCGCCCCGCGGCGGACGCCGACCCGGCGGCGAGCGCCGAACTGCTCGCGGATCCCGCGCGGTTCGTGAGCACCGTCGAGGATCTCGGGTACCGGGCCACGGTGCGGCCGTCGGTCGCCGCGCGCACGCGGGCCGCATCGCGCGAAGCGCACGCGCAGACCCCCTCCGAGCACGGGGGGATGCACGCCGGCCACGACATGAGCGAGCACGACATGTCGGGCCACTCGGGCGGCGACATGGCCGGACACGACCACGGATTCTCGTTCGCCGATGGCGCGAAGGAGGCCGACGACGCCGAGCTCCGCGATCTGAAGCACCGCCTCATCGGGTCCGTGATCCTCTCGGTCCCCGTGATCCTCATGGCGATGATCCCTGCGCTGCAGTTCACCAACTGGCAGTGGCTCTCGCTCGCGCTCGCGGCCCCCGTGATCACCTGGGCTGCCTGGCCGTTCCACCGCGCCACCTGGATCAACTTCAAGCACGGCGCCGCGACCATGGACACCCTCGTGTCGGTCGGCACGGGCGCCGCGTTCCTCTGGTCGCTCTACGCGCTGTTCTTCGGTACCGCAGGGCACCCGGGCATGACCCACGGCTTCGAGCTGACCGTGAACCCGGGCAGCGTCGACGGTGCGGGCAACATCTACCTCGAGGTCGCCGCGGGCGTGATCATGTTCATCCTCGCGGGCCGCTACTTCGAGAAGCGATCGAAGAAACAGTCGGGCGCCGCGCTCCGCGCGCTCATGGAGCTCGGGGCCAAGGAGGTCACGGTGCTGCGCGGCGACGCCTCGGGCGACGCACCCGCGACCGAGGCGCGGATCCCCATCGGGGAGCTGCGCGTCGGCGACCGATTCGTGGTGCGCCCCGGCGAGAAGATCGCGACCGACGGCGTCGTGGAGTCGGGCGCGAGCGCGGTCGACGCCTCGATGCTGACGGGCGAGTCGGTGCCCGTCGAGGTCGCCCCGGGCGATCCCGTCACGGGAGCGACCGTCAACGCCAGCGGGCGCCTCGTGGTTCGCGCCAGCCGCGTCGGATCCGACACGCAGCTCGCGCAGATGGCGCGGCTCGTCGAGGACGCGCAGTCGGGCAAGGCGGCCGCGCAGCGGCTCGCCGACCGCATCTCGGGCGTCTTCGTGCCGATCGTGATCCTCATCGCCATCGGCACCCTCGTCACCTGGCTGCTGATCGGCGCCTCCCCCGCCGCCGCGTTCACCGCCGCCGTCGCGGTGCTGATCATCGCCTGCCCGTGCGCCCTGGGCCTCGCGACGCCGACCGCGCTGCTGGTCGGCACCGGTCGCGGCGCCCAGCTCGGGATCCTGATCTCGGGGCCCGAGATCCTCGAATCGACGCGCAAGGTCGACACGATCGTGCTCGACAAGACCGGCACCGTGACGAGCGGGCGCATGGCGCTCGCCGAGGCGATCCCCGCCGCGGGCGAGGATCGCGCCGAGCTGCTGCGGATCGCCGGAGCGCTCGAGGCGGGTTCGGAGCATCCGATCGCGCAGGCCATCGCGGCCGGGGCGCGCGAGTCGGATCCCGCTCTGCCCGAGGTCGAGTCGTTCCGGAACGCGCCGGGAACGGGCGCGAGCGGCGTCGTCGACGGCCGCGCCGTGCTCGTCGGGCGCGAGGCGCTGCTCGGCGACTGGGCGGTGACGATCCCCGCGGAGCTCGCGACGGCGAAGGCCGCCGAGGAGGCGAAGGGCCGCACCGCGGTGCTCGTCGCCTGGGACGGCGTCGCGCGCGGCGTCGTCTCGGTCTCCGACCGGGTGAAGCCGACGAGCGCCGAGGCGATCCGGCAGCTGCGCGAGCTCGGGCTCGAGCCCGTGCTGCTCACCGGCGACCACGAGACGGTGGCACGCGAGGTGGCACGCGAGGTCGGCATCGACCGCGTCATCGCCGGCGTCATGCCGGCCGACAAGGTCGAGGTCGTGCGCGGCCTACAGGCCGAGGGCAAGCGGGTCGCGATGGTCGGCGACGGCGTCAACGACGCCGCGGCGCTCGCGCAGGCCGACCTGGGTCTCGCGATGGGCACCGGCACCGACGCGGCGATCGCGGCGGCCGACATCACGCTCGTGCGCGGCGACCTGATGGGCGCGGTCGACGCGATCCGGCTGTCGCGCCGCACCCTCGGCACCATCTACGGCAACCTGTTCTGGGCCTTCGCCTACAACGTGGCCGCGATCCCGCTCGCCGCGCTCGGCCTCCTGACCCCCATGATCGCGGGCGCCGCGATGGCGTTCTCGAGCGTGTTCGTGGTCGGCAACAGCCTGCGGCTGCGCCGCTTCCGGAGCGTGACGAAGGGCTAGGGCGGCCCGGCCACCGGCCGTTCCCGCCGGCGCCGAGGTGCCCCGTGCTGGGGTTCTGAGCGATCGGAACCCCAGCACGGGGCACCT
>NZ_LAYO01000106.1 GCF_000980875.1 Leucobacter sp. Ag1
GTGCCGGGGCCGAACGCGTTCCGGGCGCTTCACCGGCCGCTCAGGAGCGAGGCCGACGATTGGACGCCGAATCGACGATCGGACGGCGCGCTGCGCGGCGAGTGGGCGTCCAATCGTCGGGAAGGCGTCCGCTCGCCGCACAGGCCTCCACCTGTCGAGGAGCGTGCACAACACCCGCAGACACGATTGGGCCCGAGCACCGAAACGGTGCCCGGGCCCAATCGTGTCTGCGGATGTCGCGCGGGAGCTACCGCGCGGCTTCGAGGGTGAGCAGGGTCACTTCGGGCTTGCAGCAGAAGCGCACGGGCGCGTAGATGGAGTTGCCGAGGCCCGCGCTGACGTTGAGGTAGGCGGCGCGTTCTGCGTCGTACCAGACGCTCAGGCCGCGCGCCTGGCGCACGGGCAGGTCGCAGTTGGCGGTGAGCGCGCCGACGCCGGGGACGCGCACCTGGCCGCCGTGGGTGTGACCAGCGAGGATCAGTTCGGATCCCTCGTCGAGCAGCGCCCCGAGGGCGGCCTGGTACGGCGCGTGGACCACGCCGAGACGCACGGGGGAGCCGGCCTGCGGTGCTCGCTTCGATGCGCGCGCCTCAGTGGGCTCTGCGGTGCGCGCTGCGCGCATGCGCTCGGCATCGTCGTAGCGGATGTGCGGATCGTTCAAGCCGAGGAGCTCGAATCGGGTGCCGGCCAGCTCGAGCCATTCGGCTGAGTTGTTGAGGTCCGTCAGGCCCAGATCCTCGGTGAGCGAGCGGGTGAGAGCGGCGTTGTCGATGTCCTGCGCGCGAGTACTCAGTCGGCTCGGCGTGCTGAGGTACTTCAGCGGGTTCTTGAACCTGGGGCCGTAGTAGTCGTTCGACCCGTGGACGAAGACGCCGGCCCGAGTCCGAGCGGCGAGTGGCTGGAGCGCGTGGACGAGCGAGGGTCGCGCGTCGGTGTGCCCCATGAGGTCGCCGGTGAGCACGAGCAGGTCTGGGTTCAGTTCGGCGAGCGAACGGACCCAATCGATCTTGCCCTCCTGCCAGGGAGCGAGGTGCAGGTCGGAGAGCTGCAGGATTCGAACCGGCGCCGAGCCCCGGGGGAGCAGCGGCAGGGTATGCCGGCGCACGGTGAAGAGGCGACGCTCGATGAGCGTCGACCAGACCGCGACGCCGGCGGCAGCCGCCCCGAGGGCGACCGCCGCGCGGGCGTTCTTGCGTCGTGCCATCCCTAGTTCCCGCAGCTGAGGGTCAGCGTGATCTGGGAGCTCTGCTTGGCTTCTTTGCCGCTGCCGGGGCTGACGGACTTGACCGTGTCCTTGCCCGGGTCGGGTTTGCCGCTTCCGGTGTCGCACTGCAGCACGACCTTGGTGAAGCCGGCACCGGTGAGCGTGCTCTGAGCGTCTGCACCGGTCCGTCCGGTCAGCCCGTCGGGCACCTTCGCGAGGTTTCCGCTGCTGCGGAAGATCTTCACGTCGGCGCCGGCCGGTGCCGAGCTGCCGCCGGCCGGGTCGGTCTTCGCGACCATGCCCTTGGGCACTGCGGAATCCGTGTTGCCGCCGTCGACCGGAGTGAAGCCGGCCGTGGTGAGCGCCTTCACCGCTTCGTCGTACGACTTACCGGTGAGATCCGGGACGGTCTGCGTGGTGACCCGCAGCGCCGAGCTGGAGGGCTCGGGGAACGCCTTGCCGCCGTACTTGAGGTCAGCAGCTCGCATCGTGTCACGCCAGATCTGCGAATCGGCGGTCTGGAAGCCGTAGCCGAGCGTGGAACGCTTGCCGGTCACGTTGCCCACCCAGGTGGAGGTCGCGACGGTGGTGCTGGAGCCCACGGTCCAGTTGTCGACCACGTCGTCGGTGGTTCCGGTCTTCGCCAGGTGCGGGATGCCCTGGTACGGAGCGGCTGCTTCGCGGGCGAGACCCGACTCGGCGGTGTACTGCAGGGTGTAGGCGACGCCCGCGGCGACCTCGGGGGAGATCGCGTTGGTGCACTTGCTCTTGGTGAAGTCGACGGGCTTGCCGTCGGGGCCCGTGATGGACTCGATCGGCACGGGAGTGCAGACCTTGCCGCCGCCGGCGAACGCGGCGTAGGCGGAGGCCATGGTGATCGGAGCGATCTCGTCGACACCGCCGAAGGTGTTGGAAGGCACCATCGAAAGGTCGCGGAAGTTCCCGGAGATGGTCGGGACGAACGGCTTCTTCGGGTCCGCGGAATCCTTCGGGAGGTCCGAGGCGCGGTGGATGCCCAGGTCCTTCGCGGTCTGGAAGATCTCGCACAGGTCGAGCTTCTGCGCCATCGAGGCGACGCCACCGTTGATCGAGAAGCCGATCGCGGTCTTGACGGACTGGTTGCCGCGGATGCCGGTGTTGTCGTTCGAGAACGTCCAATCGCCGTAACTGTAGACGCCGTCGGGCATGCAGGACGCCTGGAAGGACTGCAGCTGCACGGTGCGGCCGTTGACGTTGACGATGTCGTTCACCGAATGGCCGCTCTTGAGCCACTGGGTCAGCGTGATCGGCTTGAACGTCGAACCGACCTGGAAGCCGCCGGATCCGCCGTACTCGAAGTCGGTGTTCCAGTTGATGCTCGTGTAGTTCGGATTCTTCTTGAGGAAGGTGCCGTCGTCGCTGAATGGACGGCTCTGCACCATGGCGAGCACCTTGCCGGTGTCGACCTGCACCGAGGAGCTCGCGCCACCGACGTCGATCCCGTCGACCGGGGTCTGCGGGACGCGCTCGTGCATAGCAGCGAGGCCGGCCTTCTGCAGATCGAGATCAATGGTGGTCATGATCTGGTACCCGCCGCGGCGGAACTGGAACATGCGCTCCTCGGCGGTCGCGCCGAAGCTCGGGTCGTTGCGGATGTACCGCTGGACGTAGTCGCAGAAGTGACCGAGACCGTAGTTGCCCTCGGCGACCGAGCAGCCCGGCACACGCGGGGTGATCTTCGGAACGATCGGCGCTGCGACGGCCTCGTCGTACTGGGCCTTGGTGATCTTCTCGGTGCGGAGCATCGATCCCAGGATCTTGTCGCGGCGCTGCTTGTTGCGCTCGAGGTTCTCCGGCAGGTCGAGCTGCAGCTGCGCCGGGTTGTTCACGATCGCGACGAGGCTCGCGGCCTCGGAGAGCGTGAGGTCCTTCGCCGTCTTGCCGTAGTAATAGTGCGCGGCCGATTCGATGCCGTAGACCTGGCGGCCGAACAGTGCGATGTTGAGGTAGCCGAGGAGGATCTCGTCCTTCGAGTACTTCTTCTCGATGCTGATCGCGAGCTTCATCTCCTTGAGCTTGCGATCGGCATCCTGGCGGGTGGCCTCCTTGTAGGCGGCCTCCCGCTCCTTCTCATTGACGATCGCCTGCGACTCCTGGATCAGCACGTTGCGCACGTACTGCATGGTGATGGTCGAGGCGCCCGAGAGGTTCTGCCCGGCGACGTTCTGCAGCATCGCGCGGCTGGTCGCGATGACGTCGACACCGCCGTGCGAATAGAAGCGCGGGTCCTCCTCGGCGACCGCGGCATCCTTCACGAACTGGGAGATGTCGTCCCACTTGACCTCTTTGCGATCCTGATCGTAGAAGGTCGCCAGCTGGACGGTCTTGCCGCCCTTCTTCGCGTACAGGGTCGAGGGCTGTGCGAGCTCACCGGGGTTGATGTGATCCGGCAGGTTCTCGAAGATCTTGATCGCCGAGGTCGCAGCGGCACCGCTGACGGCGACGACGGGGGTGATGGCTGCGGTGAGCAGCACGCCGGCCACGACGCTCATGGCGATGGCTCCGAAGAAGCCGGCGAGCGCGCCACCCGCGCTCCGCGGCTTCACCGTACGCACGCCGGAAGATTTCGCGCGCGAAGACGATGGGGTCTGATGGGTCATACAATCAAGGGTACGCGACACGCCTGACAATCCTGATCGCGCGGCGCTCCTGCGCGCGCTGCGATCGAGCGAGGAGCCCTGTATGGACAACGCATCCGTGCCCGCCGAGCCGCAACGCTGGGAATATTTCGTGACCCCGCTGCTGCTCCACAACGAGGCCCAGATCCTCAACAACTGGGGCGCTCAGGGCTGGGAGCTCGTGCAGATCATCGAGGGCCCGGCCGGCGGTAACGTCGCGTACCTCAAGAGAAAGGCCTGACACATGTCGGTTATCGAAGAACGCCTGCGCGAACTCGGCTACGAGATCCCCGAGGTCGCGGCGCCCGTCGCCGCCTACGTCCCCGCACTGCGGCAGGGACGTCACGTGTACACGAGCGGGCAGCTGCCCTTCGTGAACGGTGCGCTGCCGGCTACCGGCAAGGTCGGCGAGGGCGAAGGCCTCGTCTCCCCGGAGCAGGCCGAGGAGCTCGCCCGCATCTGCGCGCTGAACGGTCTCGCTGCTGCTCGCGGCGTGCTCGGCTCGCTCGACAAGATCACCCAGGTCGTCAAGGTCACCGCGTTCGTGGCCTCCGATCCTTCGTTCACGGGGCAGCCCGCGGTCGCCAACGGAGCCTCGATGTTCCTCGGCCGCGTGTTCGGAGACATCGGGATCCACGTCCGCTCGGCGGTCGGCGTCGCGGTGCTCCCGCTCGACGCGCCGGTCGAGATCGAGTTCACCTTCGAGGTCGAGAAGTAGCCACTGACGGCTTCGCTCGAACGAGCAAGGGGCGCGGGATCACGATGATCCCGCGCCCCTTCTGTGTCCGGCGGACTACTTCGCGCCCTGGTCCGAACGCATCCGGATCGAGATGGTCTGCATCACCGCGGTGTCGGCGAGGGTCGTGGTGTCGCCGATCTCGCGCCCCTCGGCGGCGTCGCGGAGCAGCCGTCGCATGATCTTGCCGGAACGGGTCTTGGGCAGCTCGTTCACCACGAAGACCTGTCGAGGGCGCGCGATGGCGCCGATCGCCTGGGCGACGTGCCCGCGCAGCTCCTGCTCGGCCTCCTCCGGTGTGAGCAGGTGCTGCTGGCTCTTCAGGATCACGAACGCGACCACGGCCTGGCCGGTCGTCTCGTCGCTCGCGCCGACCACGGCGGCCTCCGCGACCGCGTGGTGGCCGACGAGCGCCGATTCGATCTCGGTTGTCGAGAGGCGGTGCCCCGACACGTTCATGACGTCATCGACGCGGCCGAGCAGCCAGATGTCCCCGTCCTCGTCGAGACGTGCGCCGTCGCCCGCGAAGTACTGATCGCCGAACTTCTCCCAGTAGGTCTCGACGAAGCGATCGGGATCGCCCCAGATGGTGCGGACCATGCTCGGCCAGGGACGCTGCACGACCAGCAGGCCGCCCTGGCCGCGATCCACCGCGTTCCCCTCGTCGTCGACGACCGCGATCGAGATCCCGGGCAGGGGCACCTGGGCGCTGCCCGGCTTCAGCGTGGTGAGTCCGGGCAGCGGCGAGATCATCATCGCGCCGGTCTCGGTCTGCCACCAGGTGTCGACGATCGGAGCGGTGCCCGCGCCGATCACGTCGCGGTACCAGCGCCACGCCTCCGGGTTGATGGGCTCACCCACGCTGCCGAGCACCCGGATGCTCGAGAGGTCGTGCTGCTCGGGGACCTGGCGGCCGACCTTCATGCAGGCCCGGATGGCGGTCGGCGCGGTGTAGAGGATGGTGACGCCGTACTTCTCGACGATCTGCCACCAGCGGCTCCAGTCCGGGGTCTCGGGGGTGCCCTCGTAGACGACCTGGGTCGCGCCGTTGGCGAGCGGGCCGTAGACCACGTAGCTGTGCCCGGTGATCCAGCCGATATCGGCGGTGCACCAGTAGACGTCGGTCTCGGGCTTCAGATCGAACACGTTGCGATGCGTGCTCGACGCCTGGGTGAGGTAGCCGCCCGAAGTGTGCAGGATCCCCTTGGGGCGTCCGGTGGTGCCGGACGTGTAGAGGATGAAGAGCGGGTTCTCGGCGGGGAACGCCTGGGCGGTGTGCTCGCCGTCGTACGAGGTGATCTCCTCGTGCCACCACAGATCGCGGCCCTCCTGCATGGAGATGTCGTTGCCCGTGCGCTGCACGACGAGCACCCGCTTCACGCTGAGGTCGGTCCCGTTCTGCAGGGCCAGCGCATCGTCGACCGTCGGTTTGAGCGCCGAGACGCGGCCCTTTCGGTTGCCGCCGTCGGCGGTGATCACGAGCTCCGCCTGAGCGTCGTCGATCCGCGCACGCAGGCTCTCCGCACTGAACCCGCCGAACACGACCGAGTGGATCGCACCGAGGCGGGCGACCGCCAGCATCGAGACGATGGCCTCGGGGATCATCGGCATGTAGATGGCGACGCGGTCGCCCTGCTTCACGCCGAGGCTGGTCAGCATATTCGCAGCGCGCTTCACCTCGTGCGTCAGCTCGGCGTAGGTGATCGTGCGGGTATCGCCGGGCTCGCCCTCGAAGTGGATCGCGACCCGGTCGCCGAGCCCCGCGGCGAGGTGCCGGTCGAGGCAGTTCGCGGCCACGTTCAGCGTGCCGTCCGCGAACCACTTCGCGAACGGGGGATTGCTCCAGTCGAGCGTCTCGGTGAAGGGACGGCTCCACTGCAGCTTGCGCGCTTCCTGCGCCCAGTAGGTCTCGGGGTCTTCGGCAGCGCGCCAGTAGACCGACGAGTCGTTGAGGCTCGCCTGCGCCGCGAACTCCGCGCTCGGCGGATAGGTCTCGGTGTCGAGCGGGTGGCTGTCGATGGTGCCGTGCTGGTCAGTCATTGCGGCTGCTTCCCAATCTGTGCGCTTCCGGTCAGGCATCCTTGCTCGGACCGGTTGCCGCCAGCGTAATATATAACTCCCGCTCCCGGGGGAATCCGGTGCTGAGCGGGGCGATCTCCCTTCACAAGCGGCGTGTGTGACCGATTCGGTGGGTCGGCAACTGAGCGTCGGTGGAAACGGTTCGTTCCGCGCTGGTGCGCGACCACACTGGCCGCATGCCCGAACCCGATCGCCCCGACTTCGACCCTCCGAAGCTCTCGACACGTCTCCCTCCCGGCGCTCGCCGCGCCTTCGGCGATCTGCTCCCGATCCTCGATCTTCCGGGAGTGCGGGATCTACTGATCCAGGTCACCGGGAGAACCGGTCGTGCCTGGGTGGACCGTGCCGGAGCGTTGCAGGCCCTGCCCGGTTGGCGGGCGAGCCCGGAGCGGGTGCGGCGGATCGCGGTGGATCTCGTGTCGGCCGGCAACCGTCAGCTCGACGAGCTGCATCCCTGCGCCGATGTCGCGATCGGTGCGGGGGTCCGGGTGCACGCCGTACTGCCTCCGATCTGCGTGGCCGGAGCCGCGGTCTCGATCCGCCTCCCTGCGGCGGCGCAACCGCAGTTGCACCGGCTGATCGAGACGGGTCTCTGTTCCGGACGCATCGCCGACGAACTGACCGCGCTCGTCTCGGATCGCCGCAACGTCCTGATCTCCGGGGGAACCGGCAGCGGGAAGACGACGCTGCTGGGCGCGCTGCTCGATGAGGCTCCTCCGGGTGATCGCGTGGTCACCATCGAGGATGTCGCCGAGCTGCGGCTCCGGCGGGAGAACTGGGTGGCCCTCGAAGCACGGACCCCGAACGCGGAGGGCTCCGGTGCGGTGTCGCTCGATCGGTTGCTGCGGGAATCGCTGCGTATGCGGCCGGACCGGATCGCGCTGGGCGAGTGCCGAGGGGCCGAGGTGTCGACGCTGCTCGCTGCGCTCAACACCGGCCACGACGGGAGCGCCGGAACAGTGCACGCCAATCGGCTGGGGGATCTTCCGGCGCGGTTGGAAGCGTTGGGGGCCTTGGCCGGTCTGAACCCCGGTGCGCTCGGGCGGCAGGCGGTGGCGGCGTTCCAGGCGTTCGTCCATCTCGAGCGCGGGCCCGACGGTCGTCAGCGCGTCGGAGCGATCGGGAGGCCGGTCCTGGCGCGTGATCGGCTCGAGATCGGCCCGCTCCCATGACCTCGGTCGGCGACCCTCCGTCGGTGGACTTCGTGCCCTGGCCCGCCGGGGAGTTCGCGCTCCGGTGCGCGGTGCTCCTGCGCGGGGGCCTGCTGGCCGCTCGCACGATCGAGGTTCTCGCCGACACGGATCCCGGCGACGTCGGGACCGCCGCCGGTCGTATCTTCGACCGAATCGCTCTCGGGCGGCGGCCGGCGGCGGCGATCGCGGCCGAGAACGGTCCGGACTGGCGGTATCTGGCGGCGGCGTGGGAGGCTGCAGGGCTCAGCGGAGCGCCGCTCTCCGATGCACTGACCCGGCTGGCGGAGGCGCTCGACGGGCTGCGTCGGCTCGCGGATCGCCGAGGAGTGCTCCTCTCGGGTCCCCGCGCGACCGTGCGGCTGGTCGCGGTGCTGCCGCTCCTCTCGCTGCTGCTCGGGATCATCCTGGGATTCGACCCGCTACCGGTGCTGCTCGGTCCCGTCGGGGGCGCGTCCGCGGCGGTGGGGGCGGTACTGCTCTGGGCCGGAGTCGTGTGGGCGAGAGCATTGGCCGACCGGGAGCTCGGAGCGGAGCGGGTCGCTGGACTCGAACTCGAACTGCTCCGCATCGCCGCGCACGGAGGAGCCGACCTGCGCGCGGGTGTTCGCCGAGCGGTCGACTGCGCCGACCTGCACGGAGCCGAGTGGGTGCGGTTCGACGATCTCCGCCGGGGCAGCAGGGTGCGCCGGGCCCTCGAATCGGCGTCGGAGACCGGGGTCGGATTCGGGGACGCGCTGCTCCGCTTCGCCGTCGAGCGGCGGGAATCGGCGCACGCCGCCCTGGAACGCAGCGCGGAGCGGCTCGGCGTCCGGATCCTGGTCCCGCTGGCGACCTGCGTGCTTCCGGCCTTCGTGCTGCTCGGCGTCGTGCCCGTGCTGATCGCCGTGCTCGGTGGCGTGCTCGAGAGCGGTCGATGAGCTGCTGCCCTCCACAGCGGGCTTCGTGGCACCCGCCCTGTGCACAACCTCGGGAGCGGCTGCCGCCGCGCCCAGACTTGATCCACTTCACCCCGCTGAACCTCGAACCCTTTCCATCAGAAGGAGGCCCATGCCGAACCGAATCGACACCGCCCGAAGCAGATCCGAGATCAGATCCCGCGCTGCCCATCCCGCGTCCTCCGCTTCCGGACGGGCACCAGACAAGAACGGTACGCGCCGCGTGCCGATCCCTCGCCCTCATCGACCGCACCCCTCCTCGCGCTCGAACGATTTCGATGCGCACGAGCAGCGCGCCGAGACCCGCGCCGCTCCGGACGCGAGGGGGCTTCTTCGCGACGAGCGCGGAGCGGTGACCGCCGAATACGCGGTCGTGATCCTGGCCGGAGTGGCGTTCGCGGGGCTGCTCATCGCAGTCATCCGATCGGAAGAGGTCCGTACGATGCTGGTCGACCTCGTGCAGCAGGCCCTGGGGTCCGCCGGATGAGCGTCGCCACACGGGCCGGATCGCTTCGGCACGATGAGCGGGGCAGCGTCACCGCGGAGTTCGCGGTCGTGATGCCGGCGATTCTCGCCGTGCTCGCGCTGGTGCTCGGCGGCATCATGCTCGCCGGTCGGCGCATCGAACTCGTGTCCGCATCCGCCGAACTCGCCCGTCTTGAAGCCCGCGGCGACATCGGGCTCGCCGCCGAACGCGAGCGGCGGTTGCCCCGAGGGACGAACGTCTCGAGAGAACGCTCCGGGCAGCTGCTCTGCGTGAACCTGCGAGCCGCGCCGGGCAGCGGCATCCTCTCGGTCCTCGGGATCTCCGCGCGATCGTGCGCGGCGGCGCACGCTTCGGGTCCGGCGCACGGGGCTGCTTCGGTCGACGAACCGGGTCTCTCTTCGGCCGCGCACCCGGGCCCGGCCGCGCGCCCGGTCTCAGCTGCACGATCGGGTCCGCTCCCCGGCCGGCGCCGTCGATGAGCGTTCCCGTTTCCATGGGTGTGGTCGCTGCGGTGCTCGCCCTCGGGGCACCGGTGATCACCGCTGCAGTGCGTGCCGAAGCCGGCCATCGTGCGCTCGGCACGGCGGACGCGGCCGCGCTCGCCGCAGCGGACGCGAGCATCGGTTTCCTCGACGGCGAGCCCTGCGCGGCCGCGGAGCAGGTGGCGAGAGCCGCCGAGGCCCGGCTCTCGGAATGCGAGACCGACCGGGACGGATTCGAGGTCCGGGTCGTCATCGAGACCGCCGCACCGTTCGGGTCCGTCGTGGGTCGAGCTCGGGCCGGTGCGCAGCCGAACGCTGCGGCCCCGGTCGGCAGCGGGCCGATCGGCGCGAACGGATGGGCGTGGCCCTCAGCCGTCCGGGCGGTCACCCAGGGGCCGCACGACGGGCATGCGGTCGATCTCGCCGTCGATGCTTCCGGAGTGCTGTACGCGCCCTATCGAGGTATCGTCGTGCGCGTCGGCGACGATGGGCACGGGATCCCGGCGGAGTGCCGGGCCCGTCCGGACTGGTGGCACGGTCCGAACCAGACCGTCCTCATCCGGCACGAATACCTCGGGCGCACGTTGTACAGCTCGCACAACCATCTCGTGGCGGGATCATCCGCGCGAGCGGGCATCGGGGTCGGCACCGCCGTCTCGGCGGGCCAACCCGTCGGTGCTGCCGGGCGCAGCGGATGCACCTCCGGACCCCACTCGCACTTCACGCTGGCGAGTGCTCCGCGCAACACGAATCCCGACCTCGACCCCTACCTCTATATCGGGTCACCGTGAACTGCTCAGCGGACCTCCGGTACCATGACGCGAAGCAACCCGGAATGCTGGGCTGTGTATCGTTGCGAAGCAGGAACCTCTCGACGGTGGAACTCCGAAGAGGGGTGCGCACGATACGCAGCGCACTTGCGGGCGCTGGACCAGAACCGCGCGAAGCGCGGATCACCCGGCGAACCGGCACCGCGAGACGGTGCGAACGAACGCCACAGAAGAAGGAGTGCCCGTGGGGGCCGCGAAGAAACTCGTGATCGTCGAGTCGCCGACCAAGGCGAAGACCATCGGCGGATATCTCGGCGATGACTACGAAGTGATCGCCTCGGTCGGGCACGTGCGCGACCTGGCGGAGCCGTCGGAGCTGCCCAGCGAGCTGAAGAAGGGACCCTTCGGCAAGTTCGCCGTCGACGTCGACAACGGGTTCGCCCCGTACTACGTCGTCGCCGACAACAAGAAGAAGACGGTCAGCGAGCTCAAGCGCGCGCTCAAGGGAGCGGACGAGCTGTGGCTCGCCACTGATGAGGACCGCGAGGGAGAGGCGATCGCCTGGCACCTGCTCGAGGTGCTCAAACCCAAGGTTCCCGTGCGCCGCATGGTGTTCCACGAGATCACCAAGGAAGCCATCGAGCAGGCCAAGGCGAACACGCGCGACCTCGACATCGCGCTCGTCGATGCTCAGGAGACCCGCCGCATCCTCGACCGGCTGTACGGCTACGACATCTCGCCCGTGCTCTGGCGCAAGGTCGCCCCCAAGCTCTCCGCAGGGCGCGTGCAGTCCGCCGCGACCCGGCTCGTAGTCGATCGCGAGCGCGAGCGCCTCGCGTTCGTCTCCGCCGAGTACTGGGACATCACCGCGACCTTCACCCCGGAGGCTGGCTCCGAAGACACCACGCCGTTCGCCGCACGACTCGTGCGCGTCGACGGCAAGCGCCTCGCCACGGGCGGCGACTTCGCCGACGACGGCACCCTGACCCCGCGCGCGGCGAAGGCCGGAGTCGTCGGCCTCGAACAGGCGCGCGCCGAACGACTGGCGTCCGCGCTCGCCGCCGGAGCGCCGGCACGGGTCCGCTCGGTCGAGACCAAACCGCACACCCGTCGCCCGGCCGCACCGTTCACCACCTCGACCCTGCAGCAGGAAGCCTCTCGCAAGCTCCGCTACAGCTCGCGCCAGACCATGTCGTTCGCCCAGTCGCTCTACGAGAACGGCTACATCACCTATATGCGAACCGATTCGCCGTCCCTGTCGGGGCAGGCGATCCGCGCCGCGCGCACTCAGGCCGCGGAGCTCTACGGCTCGCAGACGGTCCCCGAGAAGCCGCGCGTCTACACGGGCAAGGCCAAGGGTGCCCAGGAGGCGCACGAGGCCATCCGACCCGCGGGTGACGCCTTCCAGCGTCCCAGCGCGCTGAAGGGCAAGCTCACCCAGGGGGAGTACGCCCTCTACGAACTGATCTGGAAGCGCACCGTCGCCAGCCAGATGGCCGATGCCAAGGGCTCGACCGACACTGTGACCGTCGGCGTCGAGGTGTCGGAGCCCGGCGAAGCACGAGCGACCGACACCGAGTTCACGGCGAGCGGCACCGTCATCACCTTCCCCGGCTTCCTGCTGGCGTACGAGGAGGGCCGCGACGAGAAGCGCGGTGACAACGAGCAGAACGTGGCGCTGCCGCAGCTGGCAGAATCGCAGGCGCTCGGCGTGACCGAGCCCGAGGCCAAGGGCCACGAGACCAGCCCGCCGCCGCGCTACACCGAGGCCAGCCTCACCAAGCGGCTCGAAGAACTCGGCATCGGTCGACCCTCGACCTACGCGGCGATCATCAGCACGATCATGGATCGCGGCTACGTGGCCAAGAAGGGCCAGGCGCTCGTGCCGAGCTGGATCGCCTTCTCGGTGGTCCGCCTGCTCGAGGAGCACTTCGCGGCGCTCGTGGACTACGACTTCACCGCCGAGATGGAGAACGACCTCGACCGGATCGCCTCCGGCGAAGCCGACCGTAGCAGCTGGCTCACCGAGTTCTACTTCGGCAGCGATGCGCACCCCGGCCTGCGCGGCGTCGTCGACAACCTCGGCGAGATCGACGCGCGAGCCATCAACACCATCAAGATCGACGATTCGATCTCGCTGCGCAACGGCAAGTACGGCCCCTACCTCGAAGTCTTCGACGACAAGAGCGAAGTCGGCGAGGACGGGACGCTCAAGCCGCGCAGCGTCAACATCCCCGACGGCATGGCCCCCGACGAGCTCACGCCCGCGAAGGCGCACGAACTGGCCGACGCCGAGCCGGCCGAAGACCGCGTGGTCGGCCTGCACCCGCAGACGGGCAAGCGCATCGTGGCGAAGAACGGTCGCTTCGGCCCCTACGTCACCGAACTGCTCGACGACGGCGAAGAGCTGCCCAAGGGGCAGAAGCCGCGCACCGCTTCGCTCTTCAAGAGCATGGACCCCGCCAGCATCGAACTCGATGCAGCGGTCGCCCTGCTCGATCTGCCGCGCGTCGTCGGCGTCGATCCCGAATCGAACGCCGAGATCACCGCGCAGAACGGGCGATACGGCCCCTACCTCAAGAAGGGCACCGACACCCGGACGCTGCCGAGCGAGGACGCGATCTTCTCGATCGACCTCTCCGGAGCTCAGGAGCTGTTCGCGCAGCCCAAGTACGGCGCACGCAAGGCGTCCAGCGCACTGAAGGAGTTCGACGCCGACCCGGTCAGCGGCAAGCCCATCAAGGTCCGTGACGGCCGCTTCGGGCCGTACGTCACCGACGGTGAGACCAACGCGACGATCCCGCGCGGCGACAGCGTCGAAGACATCACCTTCGATCGCGCCGTCGAGCTCCTCGCGATCAAGCGAGCCAAGGGCCCAGCAAAGCGCAAGGCCCCGGCAAAGAAGGCGCCCGCAAAGAAGGCTCTGGCCAAGAAGGCCGCCGCCGCGAAGAAGACCACGGCAGCTTCCGGCGCGAAGAAGACGGTCGATCCCGCCCGGTCCGCAGCAGCGAAGAAGGCCGCGGCGACCCGAGCCGCGAAGAAGGCCGCCGAGCAGGCCGCCGCCGGAGCGTGATGGACGGACTGTTCATCACGCTCGAGGGCGGCGACGGCGCGGGGAAGACCACCCAGGCCGAGATGCTCGCGAGCTGGCTCGAAGCACGCGGGCTCGAAACGCTGCGCACGCGTGAGCCGGGCGGAACACCGCTCGGCTCCGCAGTGCGCGGGATCCTCCTGCACGGTGGCGACGAGCTGGGCGCGGTCGACCCGCGCGCGGAAGCGCTGCTCTACGCCGCGGACCGAGCGCAGCACATCTCCCAGCTCGTGCGCCCCGCGCTCGACCGGGGGATCGTCGTCGTGCAGGATCGCTACATCGACTCCTCCCTCGCCTATCAGGGCGCCGGACGCGTGCTCGACACCTCCGACGTGCGCCGCATCAGCGAGTGGGCCAGCGGCGGGCTGTGGCCGGCGCTCACCATCCTGCTCGACGCGAGCCCCGAACTCGCCGCCGAACGCCGCGCCGCACGCGGCGGGACCGCGGACCGGCTCGAAGCCGAAGCCGCCGCATTCCACGCCGCGGTCCGCAACGGGTTCCTCGACCTCGCCGCCGCCGAGCCGGGACGTTTCCTCGTGCTCGACGCCTCCCGACCCGTCGACGAGCTGCACCGCGAGATCATCGCCCGCGTCGAGGAGCTGCTCGCGCGGTAGCGGCGGAAAGGCCGCAACGGCGGCCCGCCGCAACGGCGGAAGCGCCGCAACGGTGGCCCGCCGCAACAGCAGGAGCACCAGATCGGCAGAGGAGGGCGCGAATGGTCGTCCCCTACCCCCGGATGCCGAAGAACGTCGTCGGCCGCTGGCTCTGGATCGGGCTGAGCAGCGCGATCGTCCTCGCCTTCCTCGCGCTCTCCGTGGCCCTGATCGTGTCTGCAATCGCCTTGAGCAACCCGAGCAACTCGGCAGACCGACCGAACGGCGGCGAACTGCTCCTCTCGATCGCCATGCTCCTCGCCTGCCTGCTCGGCACTGCGCTCTTCACCTGGATCCTCGCCGACGGGCTCCGCACGATCACGCGTGAACGCGCCGAGCAGCGACGCCTCGAATCCAGCATCCGAGAGACACGCGCCCGCATCGAACAGCTGCGAGACCGCCGGCGCTGACCGCGCCACCGCCGACGGCGAACACACGCCAGAGGCCCGGATCGGCGAGCGATCCGGGCCTCTGGCGTACGGTGCTGGCGGAGTCCCGCCCTCGGAGGGCTAGAACTCCCCGCCGGCCGCGTACTCCTCGGCGGCGCGGCGCGGCACCACGATCACGGGGACGACCGCGTGGTGCACGATCTTGCGGGCGTGCGAACCGAGCGTGACCCGCGAGAACGGGCCGCTGCTGCTCGAGCCGAGTACGAGCACATCGCCCTGGCCCCACTCGACCGCGGCCATCGCCTCGTCCCAGTCGTCTCCGACGCCCAGCACCACCTCGGCCGCCTTCGGCAGCTCGGTCTGGGCCGCGGTGGCCTCGAGCGCCGCGTTCGCGTCGGTGAGCAGCGTCTGACGCCACTCCGCGAACACCTCGGTCTCGTAGTCCTGCCCGATGCCGGACGACGCCATGCGCCGCGGTCGCACGGCGAAGGAGGCGATGCGCAGGCGCAGGCCGCTCTCGGCGGCGATCGTCGCGGCTCCGAGGATCAGATCGCTGTCGGCCTCGGTGCCGCGGTACGCGGCCGTGATCTGCTCGATGTCCTGGCCGTCGCGCAGCCGGAAGCCGCGCGGCGCGATGGCGACGGGCACGGGCGAGGTCTGCATGAGGCCGGAGTCGACCGACCCGAGCGAGATGCGGCCGATCGGCGACGACTTCGCCGCCCCGACGACGAGCCGCTGCCCGCCGACCGCCTCGACGATGTCGATGAGACCCTGGCGCACCGAGGACGGATCCTGATGCACCATCGTGCGGGCGGACACGTCCGCCGGGACCTGCTTCAGCGCCTCGGCGAGAGTGGCCTCCGCCTGCTCGACGAGACGGTCCTGGTAGTCCTGGTCGCCGCGGCTGAACGCGAGCGGCCAGCCCGTCGCGGTGACCGCGGCGATGACGAGCTCGAGCTTCATGCTGCGCGCGAGGAGCGCGCCGAGGTGCACGGCCGAGCTGGAGCTGTGGCCGGGGGCGATACCGACGACGATGGTCACGATGCGACCTCCTGGGAGTACGGGCCGGGCTGCGCGAGCACCGAGCGCTTGCGAGCGTAGAAGAAGTAGTAGAGGAGGAAGAGCGCGGTCCAGACCGCGAACACCGCGATCGTGATCAGCTGCAGGTTCGTGATGATCCAGAGGCAGCCGAGGATCGACAGGACGGGGATCACGTAGCCGCCGGGAACCTTGAAACCGCGCTCCAGGTCGGGTTCGCGTCGCCGCAGGATGATGACGCCGAGCGAGACGACGATGAACGCGGCGAGCGTACCGATGCTCGTCATCTCGGCGAGGAAGTTGATCGGGATGACGCCCGCGAGGATGCCGGTCGCGATCGCGACGATGATCGTGTTGGGGATCGGGGTCATGGTGCGCGGGTTGACCTTCTGGAACACCTTCGGCATCATCCCGTCCTTCGACATGGCGAAGAGGATTCGGGTCTGGCCGTAGAGCACCACGAGGGTGACGCTGAAGATCGAGATCACGGCGCCCGCGGCGACGAGGGTGCCCGGCCAGGACGCGCCGACGAGGTTCTCGATGATCGCGGAGAGTCCGGCGCTCTGGTCCTTGAACTGCTCGGGGGCCTGGGCGCCGAGGCCGGCCATGGCGACGAGCACGTAGATCGCGGTGACGATGACGAGAGCGAAGATCAGCGCCAGCGGCAGGTTCCGCTTCGGGTTCTTCGCCTCCTCGCCGGCGGTCGAGACGGCGTCGAGGCCCACGAAGGAGAAGAAGATGATGCCGGCGCCGGACATGATGCCGGCGAAGCCGAAGGGGGCGAAGTTCGCGAAGTGGTCGGCGTTCCAGCCGGTGAAGGCGATGGCCGCGAAGAAGACGAGCACGACGAGCTTGATGACCACCATGATCGTGTTGGTGATGACCGATTCCTTCGTCCCGCGGATCAGCAGCAGGGCGCAGAGCGCGATGAGGATCACGGCGGGCAGGTTGATGATCCCGCCTTCCTCGGGCGCGTTGGAGAGCGCGGCGGGGAGCTCGAAGCCGAAGAGGTTGTGGAACAGCTGGTTCACGTACTGCGACCAGCCGACCGCGACCGCGGCCGTCGAGACGCCGTACTCGAGCAGCAGACAGGCGGCGACGCCCATTGCGGGCATCTCGCCGAGGGTCGTGTACGCGTAGGAGTAGGAGGATCCCGAGACCGGGACGCTGCCGGCGAGCTCCGCGTAGCAGAGGGCGGTGAGGCCGGCGACGATGCCTGCGATGAGGAAGGAGATGATGACCGCGGGCCCGGCGGTGGGGACGGCCTCGGACAGGATGAAGAAGATACCGGTTCCGACGGTGCCGCCGACGCCGATCATGGTGAGTGAGAACAGGCCGATGCTGCGCGAGAGTTTGGGGCCGTGCGTCTCGTCCCCTTCGCGTGGGATCGGCTTGCGGCGCAGAAGCTGCTGCGGCATCGAAGTCATGCGTGTGAGTCCTTCGGACGTCGTTGTCGGGTGGGTGCATGACAGTGTCCCCCCAGAGTGCCCGTGTCCACAAATCCCCGACACGTTGAGAGCCCGTGGGGGAGGGAGTCCCTGTCTGGAACGAAACGGTTTCTGACCGATCCGATACACATCTGATGTAGTTAAGGGTAGGCTAACTTCGCACCTTCGACGAAGCGGGTCCTCCGCGCGGCGGTCGGCCCCTGGAAAGGACCCTCGTGCGCACTCGTCGCCTCCTCGGCCTCGCCGCGGCCGTCATCGCGGCCGTCTCGATCTCCGCCTGCTCCTCGGCGGCTCCGTCCGGATCCGGCGACGCCGGCGGATCGGGATCCGGGAACGACGCGACGGGTGCGTTCCCCGTCACCATCGAGCACGCGTTCGGCAAGACCATCATCGAACAGCAGCCGAAGCGCATCGCGACCGTCGGCTGGACCAGCCAGGAGGTGCCGCTGGCGCTCGGCATCGCGCCGGTCGGCATGGCGAAGATCACCTGGGGCGACGACAACGGCAACGGCATGATGCCCTGGGTCGAGGACAAGCTCGCCGAGCTGAAGGCGCCGACGCCGAAGCTCTATGACGAGACCGACGGCGTGGACTTCGAGGCCGTCGCGGCGACGAAGCCCGACGTGATCCTCGCGGCGTACTCCGGGATCACGAAGGAGGACTACCGGACCCTCTCCAAGATCGCTCCGGTCGTGGCCTACCCGCACACCGCGTGGGGCACCAGTCTCGACGACCTCGTGCGCATGGACTCCGAGGCGATCGGTAAGAAGGCCGAGGGGGAGGCGCTGCTGAAGCGCCTGCACGAGGAGTCCGCGGCCTCGCTCGCGAAGCACCCGAAGCTCGCGAACGCGAAGGTGCTGATCGCGAACATCGACCCCAAGAACCTCAGCCAGGTCACGATCTACACCTCGCACGACACGCGGCCCCGGTTCCTGAAGGAGCTCGGACTGCCCGAGCCGGCGATCGTGACCGAGGAATCGAAGAAGACCGATGCCTTCTTCGCAACGGTCAGCGCCGAAGCCGCCGACCGCTTCTCGGATGTCGACCTGATCGTCTCGGCCGGGACCCCGGACCTGCTGAAGCGCATGCAGGCGGATCCGCTGCTGAACAAGATCCCCGCCGTGGCGAACGGGCGCGTCGCGATCCTGCCCGACGCCTCGCCGCTGGCCGTCTCGGCCTCGCCCTCCCCGCTCTCGATCGGCTGGGGCGTCGACCGCTACTTCGACGCGCTCTCGGCGCCGCTGCAGTAGCCCCTCCCAGAACGACCCGACGCCCATCCGGGCACCCGCGCACCGCGATCGGCGCGCGTTCCGACGAAAGGACACCCCGTGCGACCTTCTCGCATCCTCGCCCTGGCCGCAGCGGCCCTGATCGCCCTCACCGCGAGCGCGTGCTCGTCCCCGAGCGGATCCTCGGAAGAGTCCGGCTCGGCAGGCGGCGGCAGCGCGAAGGGCGCCTTCCCGGTCACGATCGAGCATGCTTTCGGCAAGACGACCATCGAGCAGCAGCCGAAGCGCGTCGCGTCGGTGGCGTGGATGAACCACGAGGTGCCGCTCGCGCTCGGCGTCGTACCCGTGGGCATGAGCAAGGCGACCTGGGGCGACGACAACGGCAACGGGGTGCTGCCCTGGGTCGAGGATCGGCTGAAGCAGCTCGGGGCCGAGACCCCGACGCTGTTCGACGAGACCGACGGGATCGACTTCGAGGCGGTCGCCGCGACGAAGCCCGATGTGATCCTCGCCTCCTACTCGGGCCTGACGAAGGAGGAGTACGAGACGCTGTCGAAGATCGCGCCGGTGGTGGCGGAGCCGGGCGTCCCCTGGGGCACGAGCCTGCAGGACGTCATCCGCATGAACTCCGAGGCGATCGGCAAGAAGGCCGAGGGCGACGCGCTCATCACCGAGCTCGACCAGAAGACCGATGCGGCCCTCGCGAAGCACCCGAAGCTGAAGGAAGCCAAGGCGCTCTTCGCGTACATCGACCCCAAGGACTTCAGCAAGATCGGCTTCTACACCACGCACGACACGCGCCCCGGGTTCCTCAAGGACCTCGGCATGCCGGTGCCGAAGGTCGTGGAGAAGGAGACGAGGAAGACGGATCAGTTCTACGTCACCGTGAGCGCCGAGGCGGCGGACCGGTTCTCCGACGTGGACCTCGTGATCGTCTACGGCGATACCAAGGGCGAACTGGTGAAGCGTCTGCAGGCGGACCCGCTGCTCTCCAAGATCCCCGCGATCAAGGCCGGCCGCATCGCGGTGCTGCCGGACCAGACCCCGCTCGCGGCTTCGGCGAACCCCTCGCCGCTGTCGATCGGCTGGGGCATCGACCGCTACTTCGACACGCTCGCCGCGCCGCTCGAGAAGTGAGCGGGAGAGTGTCCGTCGCCGTGAGTGGAGAAGGAGCGGGAACGGCGCCCACGCGCGGCGCCCGCGGGGGATCCGTGCCCGCTCCGACCGCCGCGTCGACGGATGCGGCCCGGGCGACGGCAGCGGATCCTCGTGCCGCCGGGCGCCTGCCGCTGCGCCTGACCTGGATCCTCGCCGGCCTCGCACTCCTCGTGCTGCTGAGCGCGGCATCGCTCGCGTTCGGCGTCCGAGGCGTCTCGTTCGGCGACATCCTCGCGGCTCTGGGCGGACGCACCGCGACGGTGTCCGAGGCCGCGGTCGCGGCCCGGATCCCGCGTACCGTGCTCGCGCTGCTCGTCGGGGCGGCGCTCGCGATCGCGGGTACCGCCATGCAGGCCGTCACCCGCAACCCGCTCGCGGACCCCGGGCTCCTCGGCATCTCGGGAGGAGCCTCGCTCGCCGTGGTGATCGGGCTCGCCTTCTTCGGCCTCTCCGCGCCAGTCAGCACCCTGTTCATCGCGATGGCCGGTGCCGCGGTCGCCGCGGTCTTCGTCTACGCAGTGGGCTCGCTCGGCGGCGGGGGCGCGACTCCGCTCAAGCTCGCGCTCGCCGGGGCGGCGACCTCGGCCGCGCTGCTCTCGCTCGTCAGCGCGATCCTGCTGCCGCGCGTGGATGTGATGGCGCAGTTCCGCTTCTGGCAGATCGGCGGCGTCGGAGGCGCCGACTGGGGACGCATCGCGCTGGTCGCCCCCGGCCTCGTCGTCGGGGCGCTGATCTGCTTCGCGACCGCGCGGGGTATGAACGGGCTCGCGCTCGGCGACGAACTCGCGACCGGTCTCGGCATCAACGTGCTCCGCACCCGCCTGCTGGCGGGGCTGGGCTCCGTGATCCTGTGCGGCGCGGCGACCGCGGTCGCCGGTCCCATCGGCTTCGTCGGGCTCGTCGTACCGCACCTCTGCCGTCTGCTCTTCGGGTCGGACCACCGGTGGCTGCTGCCGGCGAGCGCGATCGCCGGGTCGGCACTGCTCGTCGCCTCCGACGTGGTCGGGCGGCTCATCGCCCGCCCCGCGGAGGTCGAGGTCGGCATCGTCACCGCCGTGATCGGAGCGCCGGTGTTCATCTGGATCGTGCGTCGCGGTGCCACGGGGCGCGGCATGAGCGGAAGCGGGCGCGCACGATGAGCGTCGGAACCGCCGCGGCCGCAGCCGCGATCGGTCGCGGGCGCCGCACCCGTCGCGGGCGTCGCGTCGCGGTCTCGGCGACGCTGGCGCTGCTCGCGTTCGCGCTGTATGCGTTCACGCTCATGATCGGCGATGCCTGGGCGACCCCGGGCGAGGTGCTCCGCGTGCTCGCCGGGGAGACCGTGCCCGGCGTCTCCTTCACCGTCGGCGAGCTCCGCCTGCCGCGCGCGACCCTCGGGCTGCTCGCCGGCTTCGCGTTCGGCGCGGCCGGCGTGACCTTCCAGACCATGCTGCGCAACCCGCTCGCGTCGCCCGACATCATCGGGATCAGCGCGGGCGCGAGCGCCGCCGCGGTGTTCGGGATCGTCGTGCTCTCGGTGAGCGGGCTCGTGCTCTCGGCGTTCGCCCTCGTCGGCGCGATCCTCACGACCCTCGTCATCGCCCTGCTCGCGCAGAAGCGCGGCTTCTCGACCATGCGCCTCGTCCTCATCGGGATCGGCGTCGCCGCGCTGCTGCAGAGCGCCATCTCCTACCTCATCTCGAAGGCCGGGGAGTGGGACCTGCAGACGGCGATGCAGTGGATGACCGGCAGCCTCAACGGAGCGAGCTGGGAGAAGATCCTGCCGCTCGCCGGCGCCGTCCTCGTCTGCGCTCCGCTGCTGCTCGCGAACGGACGCGGGCTCGACCTGCTGCGCCTCGGCGACGACGCGGCGATCGCGCTCGGCGTGCGCGTCGGGCGTGTGCGGATCCTCGCGGTCATCGCCGCCGTCGGGCTGCTCGCCTTCGCCACAGCCGGCAGCGGGCCCATCGCCTTCGTCGCGTTCATGGCCGGCCCCATCGCGGCCCGGCTCGTGGGGCCGGGATCCCGCCTCACCGTCCCCGCCGGGCTCGTCGGGGCGTGTCTCGTGCTCGGCGCCGACCTCATCGGACAGAACCTGTTCGACAACCGATACCCCGTCGGCGTCGTCACGGGTGTGCTCGGCGCGCCCTACCTCGTCCTCCTGCTCATCAGGATGAACCGCTCAGGAGGCTCCCTGTGACCATCGACCACCGCCTCGCCGCCGAAGGGCTGCGCCTCGGCTACGACGACCGCGTGATCCTCGACGGGCTCGACCTCGAGATCGAGCCCGGCCGGATCACCTCGATCGTGGGCGCGAACGGCAGCGGCAAATCGACGCTGCTCCGCGCCTTCGCGCGCCTGCTGAAACCCCGCTCGGGATCCGTGCTGCTCGACGGGACCGAGATCCACCGGCGCCCTTCGAAGGAGCTGGCGCGACTGCTCGGCCTGCTGCCGCAGAGCCCCATCGCGCCCGAGGGGATCGCGGTCTCCGACCTCGTCGGCCGCGGACGCCACCCGCACCAGGGCGCGCTCGCGCGCTGGAGCACCGCCGACACCGAGGCCGTCGCCGAGGCGCTCGACGCCACCGGCACCACCGAGCTCGCCGACCGCGCGGTCGACGAGCTGTCGGGCGGACAGCGGCAGCGGGTGTGGATCGCGATGGCGCTCGCGCAACAGACCGACATCCTGCTGCTCGACGAGCCCACCACGTTCCTCGACGTCGCCCACCAGATCGAGGTGCTCGATCTGCTCACCGACCTCAATCGCAGGCGCGGCACCACGATCGTCATGGTGCTGCACGATCTGGGGCTCGCCGCCCGCTACTCCGACCTGCTCGTCGCGATGAGCGACGGCGGAGTCCACGCGGCCGGAGCGCCCGCCGAGATCGTCACGCCCGACCTCGTGCGCGAGGTGTTCGGGCTCGAAAGCCACGTGCTCGCCGACCCCGTGTCGGGAGCTCCCATCGTCTCGCCCATCGGGAGGCATCATGTCCGCTGAGTCCACCTGGTGCGAGACCTCCGAGACCATGCGAGCCGAGGTGCCCGAGCCGCCCGGGTTCGTGATCGCGCGGGCCGCGGTGGATCGGATCGACCTCGTCTCGCCCACCTTCGCCCGGATCACCTTCACCGGCGCCGAGCTCGAGGCCTTCGGCACCCCGGGGCGCGTGCTGGATCAGCGCATCAAACTGATCTTCCCGGGCGCGAGCGGTCGCGTTCCCGATCTCTCGGAGACCGACGACTGGTACCGCGGATGGCTCGACCTGCCCGAGGACGAACGCGGTTCGATGCGGACCTACTCGATCCGCGAGCTTCGGGTGGAACCGGGCGGCACCCGGGTCGTCGTCGATTTCGTGCTGCACCTGCAGCCCGGTGCGACCGGTCCCGCATCCTCCTGGGCGGCCGCGGCGAAGCCGGGGGACGAGCTCCTGCTCGTCGGGCCGCGACGCGGCGGGCTCGACTGGGGTGGGATCGAGTTCGACGACGCGGTCGACGGGCCCGTGCTGCTCGCGGGCGACGAGACGGCCGCGCCGGCCATCGCCCGGATCCTCGAGGACGTCGCGCCGGGCACCGTCGGCACGGCGTGGATCGAGGTCCCGCACGCCGAGGACCGGCTGCCGATCGCGGCGCCCGCCGGCGTCGAGGTGCGCTGGCTCGTGCGCGGCGACGCGGCTCACGGTGCAGCGCTGATCCCCGCGCTGCTCGCGCACGTGGGGCTCGACGGGCCTGCCGGTGCCGGTGCCGACGCCGATACCGAGGCGCCCGTGTGGGAGACGCCCACCTACTCGAACCTCGAGGAGGCCGGGTACCGGCCGACGCACTCGCCCACCTCGCAGGCCTGCATCATCGGATCCTGCGCCGAGTGCGTTCGCTCCTCCGACGCCCGGATCCTGCGTGCGCGCGAGTGCCGCTACTGGATCGCGGGCGAGAGCGGCGTCGTGACGACGCTGCGCCGGCACCTGGTGCGCGAGTGCGGCGTCGATCGTTCCCGGGTCGCGTTCATGGGCTACTGGCGCCGCGGCGTCGCGATGCGCGGGTAGCGAGACCCGAGCGCACCCACCCCGTGCACGCGAAGGGCGCCGGCACGGAATCCCGTGCCGGCGCCCGTTTCGCTGATGCGCGGCGGTTACTCGCCGACGACCGGGCCGAAGCGCTCGGGCAGCGTCGCCTGCGATGCGGCGCGCAGCTCGGCGAGCGGCAGCTCGAAGCGGTCCTGGACCTCGATCGAGGCCTCATCGCCCGCGCGATCGGTCACGCCGATGCGGAGCACGGGGAAGCCGCGGCCTTCGCAGAGCCCGCGGAACTTGACCTCTTCCTCGTGCGGCACGGCGACGAGCACGCGCGCCTGCGACTCCGAGAAGAGCGCCGCGGTCGCGTCGACACCGTCGCGCGAGACGATCTCGTCGATCCAGACGCGGGCGCCGACACCGAAGCGCAGCGCGCCGTCGGTGAGCGCCTGGGCGAGGCCGCCCTCGGACAGATCGACCGCGGCCGACAGCAGGCCGCCCTGGGCCGCCGCGTGCAGCAGCTCGGCGAGGGCTCGCTCGTCGTCGAGCACCGCGACCGGCGGACGACCGCCGAGGTGCTGGTGCACGGTCTCGGCCCAGGCCGAGCCGTCGAGCTCGTCGCGGGTGGTGCCGAGCAGGTAGAGGTGCTCGCCCTGATCCTGCCAGCCGCTCGGGATGCGGCGGGCGACGTCGTCGATGATGCCGAGCACACCGACCACGGGGGTCGGGTGGATCGGGGTGTCGCCCGTCTGGTTGTAGAGCGAGACGTTGCCGCCGGTGACGGGGACCTCGAGCGCGAGGCACGCGTCCGACAGTCCCTCGACCGAGCGCGAGAACTGCCACATGACCTCGGGGTTCTCGGGGCTGCCGAAGTTCAGGCAGTCGGTGACGGCCGTGGGTACGGCGCCCGAGGTGGCGACGTTGCGGTACGCCTCGGCGAGGGCGAGCTGCGATCCCACGTAGGGGTCGAGCTGGCAGTAGCGGCCGTTCGCGTCGGTCGCGATGGCGACGCCGAGGCCGCTCTCCTCGTCGACGCGGATCATGCCGGCGCCGTCGGGGAACGAGAGCGCGGTGTTGCCGAGCACGTACTTGTCGTACTGGTTGGTGATCCAGTCGACCGAGGCCTGGTTGGGGGATCCGGCGATCGCGACCATCTGGGCGCGCAGGTCGTCGCCCGCCGCCGAACGCGCGAGGCCCGCCGCGTTGACCGAGTCGGCCTGCAGCGCGTCGATCCAGGTCGGGTAGGCGACGGGCCGCTCGTAGACGGGGCCGTCGACCGCGACGGTCGAGGGATCCACGTTGACGATCTCCTCGCCGCGCCAGTTGATGACGAGGCGGCCGGTGTCGGTGACCTCGCCGAGCACGCTCGTCTCGACGTCCCACTTCTTCGTGACCTCGAGGAACGCGTCGAGCTTGTCGGGGTGCACGACCGCCATCATGCGCTCCTGGCTCTCCGACATGAGGATCTCTTCAGCGGTGAGCGAGGGATCGCGCAGCAGCACGCTGTCGAGCTCGATGAACATGCCGCCGTCGCCGTTGGCCGCGAGCTCCGAGGTGGCGCAGGAGATGCCGGCCGCGCCGAGATCCTGGATGCCCTCGACGAGTTCGCCGCGGAACAGCTCGAGGCAGCACTCGATGAGCACCTTCTCGGCGAAGGGGTCGCCGACCTGCACGGCGGGGCGCTTGGTGGGGCCGCCCTCGCTGAAGCTGTCGGACGCGAGGATCGAGGCGCCGCCGATGCCGTCGCCGCCCGTGCGGGCGCCGAACAGCACGACCTTGTTGCCCGTGCCCGACGCGTTCGCGAGGTGCAGGTCCTCGTGGCGGAGCACGCCCACACCGAGTGCGTTGACGAGCGGGTTGGCCTGGTAGACGCCGTCGAAGACGGTCTCGCCGCCGAGGTTCGGGAGCCCGAGGCAGTTCGCGTAGGACGAGATGCCCGAGACGACGCCGTGCACGACGCGGGCGGTGTCGGGATCGTCGATGGCGCCGAAGCGGAGCTGATCCATGACGGCGACGGGGCGCGCGCCCATCGAGATGATGTCGCGGATGATGCCGCCGACGCCGGTCGCGGCGCCCTGGAACGGCTCGATGTAGGAGGGGTGGTTGTGGCTCTCGACCTTGAAAGTGACGGCCCAGCCCTCGCCGATGTCGATGACGCCGGCGTTCTCGCCCATGCCGACGAGCAGGCGCTCCTTCATCTTGTCGTTGACCTTCTTGCCGAACTGGCGCAGATAGATCTTCGAGGACTTGTAGGAGCAGTGCTCGGACCACATGACCGAGTACATGGCGAGCTCGCCCGAGGTGGGGCGGCGGCCGAGGATCTTGCGGATCTGCTCGTACTCGTCGGCCTTGAGCCCGAGCGCCTCGAACGGCTGCTCCTTGTCGGGGGTCGCGATCGCGTCCGCGACGGTGTCGGGCGCGGGGATCGAGGCTGCGGTGGTGTCGGTCACGCTCGTGTGCTCCGAAGGGTCGATGGCGGGGCCCGGGCGCGGAGGACCGGGCGGCTCGGCGAGCCGGAGGCCGATCCCAGTCTACGCGGCCCGGAGCACTCGCATGTTGGCGCTCGCATGCATCTCGGGGGAGACTGGGGGGCATGAGCACCCCCACTCCGCAGAACCAGCCCAACGGCCAGGCGCCGCAAGCGCCCCAGCCGACCGCAGAAGCGCACGCGGCCGTTCCGCACGGTCAGGCCGCCGGACGCCCCGCCCGCAAGCTGTCGACCTTCCTGAAGGTCAGCATCATCCTGCTCGCCGTGCTGTCGGTCGCCTCCATCGGGCTGCTCTTCATCGGCGACTTCGAGGGCCGGTTCGAGCGCGTGTTCTCGACCTTCGTGCTCTTCGCGGTGTTCGTGGGCCTCACCGCGCTCGACACCCGACGCGACCTGAAGTCCGACTGGTACGCGCCCGTCGCGCTCATCGCCAACGCGTACATCCTCGGGCTGCTCCTCATCGTCATCTGGATCTCGGACTACGACCGCTACTGGCTCGTCTGGGACATCTTCTGGAAGTCGGTCGTGGTCATCGGCGTCACGCGCGCGGTGCTCGGCTGCTGCCAGCTGCTGCTGGGCCTCGGGCGCGGACGCCCCGAGACGCTCAACCGCTTCGCCTTCATCACGAGCGTGTTCGCCGTGCTCTCGGGCATCCTCTTCACCGCGCCGATCGCGATCGATTCCTTCGGCGTGGTCGTGCCCGAGCTGTACTGGAAGATCGCGGTCGCGACCCTGATCCTCACCGCGCTCGGGCTCGCCATCACGCTGCTGCTCCGCTGGTCCTACTCGGCGGGCGACCGCGAAGCGGCGCGCGTGGCGCGCGCCGCCCAGGCCGAGGCCTACGCGGCCGCTCAGGCTCAGCAGGCGATGCAGGCGCAGGCGCAGCCGTTCGCGGGCCAGCCCGGAGCGCTCCCGGTGCCGCCCGCCGCCCCGGCCGCCCCGGTCGCGCCGCAGCCGAACGCGCAGGGTCTGCTGCCCTGGCCGACGTTCCCCGATGGCCGTCCGCTCCCCATGGGACCCGACGGCCAGCCCGATTTCTCGGTGCTGAACGGTCGCTGACCCGCGACCGCCTTCCACGGGAGGGGGCCGAGCCGTTCGTCGGTTCGGCCCCCTCCCGTGCTTGAATACGGGCATGAACGAAGCAGTCGAGGTCGATCCGGTATCCGCCCCGAACGGGGCGAGTGCGAGCAACGGGGAGGCCGCCCGCGAGGCGCGCGAGCACCCCGAGATCGAGACCTCGCAGCATCGCCCCGAATCCCGCAGCGACGCCGGGTCATCCAGCGATGCGGCCGCCGAGGCGGAGGCGGAACCGGTGCTCGCTCTGCGCCCCGAGCCCGTCGAGTTCCGCGTCGATCTCGAACGGATCCGCTTCTCCTCCTACTTCGCGAGGCTCTCCGCGGTCACGCAGGTCGTGCCCCAGAGCGGGGTCGGGCCCGTGATGCACAACCGGCTCACCCACTCGCTCAAGGTGAGCGCGGTCGCCCGCGTCATCGCCGGCCGTCTCGCCGGGCAGCAGGCCCGGCACGAGGCGTACACGGCGGGCGCCGCCGTCGCCGACGACCCGACGGGCGCGATCATCGCCCGCCTCGGCGGCTGCGACACGATCGTCGCGCAGGCCGCCGCCCACGCCCACGACCTCGGGCATCCGCCCTTCGGGCACCTCGGGGAGCGCGTGCTCGATCGCGTCGCCCGCGAACGACTCGGCCTGCCCGAGGGCTTCGAGGGCAACGCCCAGACCTTCCGGATCCTCACCCGCCTCGACACGCTCGGCCGGGACTTCTCGGGGCTCAACCTCACCGCGGCCGTGCGCGCGGCGGTGCTCAAGTACCCCTGGACCCGTTCCCGCTGGGTCGGGGTCACCGCCGAGGAACTGCCCCTCGACGAGCGTCCCCGTGGAGTCGGCGGGGATCCCGTGAACGGAGCCGAGAAGTTCTCGGCATACGGTATGGACGCGCCCGAGATGGAGGCGGCGCTCGCCGCATTCCCCGCCATCGCGCCCGGGCTCCAGACGGTCGAGTGCAGTGTGATGGATCTCGCCGACGACATCGCCTACGCGATCCACGACCTCGACGACTTCGCCCGCGCCGGAGTGCTGCAGCAGGCGGCGGTCTCGGGCGAGTTCCGCGCCTGGCTCGCCGAGTCCGCAGATCTGGCGCGGGTGTCGAGCGCCGAGCTGCGAGCCGAGTGGCGTCGGCCGGGCAATTCGCTCGAGCTGCTCTGGCGGCGCCTCACCCGCAAGGACGACTGGATCGCGGAGCGCGAGACGTTCCGCGATGCGGTGGTGCGGGTCGGCGGCGAGCTCCGCGACGAGCTGCTCGCGGCACCTTACGACGGGGGCATCGAGAGCGAGCGCGCCGTCTCCCGCTTCACGCGGCGCTGGATCGAGCACCTGCGGAGCTCCATCGTCGTCGAGGAGTTCCCGCACCTGCGCGGCGGCCACATCAGGCTCGAACAGGCCGCCTGGCACGAGGTCGCGATCCTCAAGTTCGTGCACCAGCGCTTCGTGCTCGAACGACCGGAGCACGCGCTCGCGCAGCGCGGCATGGGGCGGGTCGTGTCCGACCTGGTGCTCGGCTTCGACGAGTGGCTCGACGACCGCGAGATCGCCGATCGCGCGCCGCGCCGGCTCATCGAGTGGGTCGACGAGTCGACCGAGAGCCTGTTCGAACTGCGGGCGCAGCGACCCGAGCTGCTGACGGGCGACACGAGCGACGCCGGTCTGCGGCGGCAGGGACGCTCGCGCGCCGTGCTCGACTACGTCTCGTCGTTCACCGACCAGCAGGCGGCCGCGACGCACGATTCGATGACGGGAGCGGGGCCCGCGATCGCCTGAGCCGGTTCCTTGCGCAACCCTTGTCTGGGAATCCGCTGTCAAGTACGGTGAGACACGTGGCTCCGGGGGAGCCCTTTTACTCTCGACACACCTCGACTTCGTCGATCCGCGCCTGGGCAATGCTGCCCGCGGGGACGATGGAAAGGCGCGATCAATGAAGCTCACCATACCCACGCGCGCTCGCCGCACCGCCCTCGCGGGCGTTGCGGCGGCCGCACTCGCAGCGCTCGCGGTCTCCTCACCGATCGGACTCCCGGCGGCGCAGGCCGACGCGGCGCCGATCGACGGCGCCCCGAGCATCGGCGACTCGCTGTTCGCGGGCATCGGCAACGGCGGCTACGACGTCAAGCACTACGACGTGAAGCTGCGGTACCAGCTCGACAACACGATCTCGGCGACCACGACGATCACCGCGACGGCGGCCGTGCCGCTGAAGACGTTCACCCTCGACTTCGAGGGGCTGAACATCGACTCCGTGAAGGTGAACGGCGCCGACGCGAGCTACGCCCGCAGTTCGGATCCGAGCCGGACCTCGTACAAGCTGCAGATCAGCCCCCAGGGTCCGCTGCCCGCCGGCGACTTCACCGTGGCCATCGCCTACTCCGGGACGCCCTCGACCCACACCGATCCCGACGGGTCGAAGGAAGGGTGGGTCAAGACCGCCGACGGCGCGACCGCCCTCGGCCAGCCGGTCGGCACGATGGCCTGGATCCCGAGCAACAACACCCCGGCCGACAAGGCCACCTACGACTTCGCGTTCACGATCCCCACGCAGATCGGCGGCGTCGACGCCGCGGCGGTCAGCAACGGCGAGCTCGTCTCGAAGACCCCGGTCAACGGCGGCGCCGAGACGACGTGGACCTGGAAGCAGGAGCGGCCGATGTCGACCATGGCCACCATGGTCTCGATCGGCAAGTACCTGTCCTACGAATCCCAGGTCACGCTGGACAGCGGGCGGACGATCCCCGAGTGGAGCTTCGTGGACCCGACGGTCACCGCGCCGCGGCAGGCGACGATCCAGACCCTCCGCGCGAAGATCCCCGCGATCCTGAACTTCCTCGAATCGAAGTACGGACCCTACCCGGGTGGCAGCACCGGTGTCGTCGTCGATGTGACGACCCTCGGCTACGCGCTCGAGACGCAGGACCGTCCGTACTTCGAGCGCGGGATCAACGAGAGCACGCTGGTGCACGAGCTCGCGCACCAGTGGTTCGGCGACGCGATCAGCCCCGCCGACTGGAACAGCATCTGGCTGAGCGAGGGCATGGCCAGCTACTCCGAGTACATGTGGGACGAGCACAACGGAGGGGACAGCACGCTCGACTCGACCTTTGCGGAATGGAACCGGATCGCCGCGGGCAATGCGTTCTGGCAGATCCCTCCGGGGGCCATGGAGGACCCGGCCGACCTCTTCGGGGACCAGGTCTACAACCGGGGATCGATGACCTACGAAGCGCTGAAGCAGACCATCACCCCGCCCGTCTTCGCCGAGCTGCTGAAGCAGTGGAACGCTCGCAACACCGGTACCAGCAAGACCACGGAAGATTTCCACGCGCTCGCCGAGGAGGTCTCGGGCAAGGACCTCGACGCCTTCTTCCAGGACTGGATCTTCGACGCGGATAAGCCGGCCTGGCCGTCGGCCTGGAGTCTCGCACTGACGAGCGATCCGGCAGCCGGGCAGATCGCGGCGGGCGACTCGGTCACCTACACGCTGACCGCGAAGAACACCGGCAAGGTCGCGCTCGCCGGCCGCAGCGTGACGGTCGACGTCGCCGCCCTGCTGAAGCGCGGCACCATCGATGAGGCCGCGCTGCCCGCCGGGCTCGCGCTCTCGGGCACGACCCTCACCTGGACCGTTCCCGAAACCGCCGCGGGGGCCGACGCGACCGTCGAGTTCACCGGCACGCTGAAGACGAGCGCGCACGGCGTGAGCATCCCGGTCACCGCGAAGTCCGACTCGCTCGGCTTCACCTGCACCGCGTGCACGGTGACCCACACGACGCAGGCGCTGCCGAAGCTCACCGAGGCGGATCTGACCGACGAGAACCGGGGCGGCATCGAGGCTCCGGCGACCGCGAAGCAGGGCGAGACCATCACCGTGCAGCTGGGCACCGGCGACTACAACGCCGAGCCCGTCACCGGCACGCTCTTCTCCGACCCGACGGATCTCGGTTCTCCGACCGTGAGCGACGGATCGATCGAGCTGACGATCCCCGCCGACGCCGAGGTGCGCGCCCACAAGCTCGCGATCACGAGCGACACGGGTGTGCTGATCGGCTGGGCCCCGATCGAGGTGCAGAAGGCCGGCGACAGCGCCGCGACCGCGGGCTCCGATGGGACCAGCGCAGCGGGCGGATCGAACACCGGGGCGAACGCGAGCGCAGCAGCGAGCGGAAGCTCGACCGCGAGCGCCGGCTCGAACGCCAACGCGAACGGCACCTCCGGAGCTGACGGGACCGGCCTGCCGACGACGGGCGGCGCAGCGCTGACGCCGATCCTCATCGCGGGTGGCGCAGTGATCCTGCTCGGCGCGATCGTGCTCGCCTTCGCCGCGGCCCGCCGTCGCAAGAACGCCGGTGCCGAGGCGTCCGAGACGGAAACCGTCGGATCCGGTGACGAGGTGAATCCCCCCGCCTGATCCCGACACCACGAGAGCGGGCGGCGCGTCATCGGACGCGCGCCGCCCGCTCTCGTTCGTGCGGTCGTGCGGAGCTCCGCTTAGCGCACCCGCAGTGCGGACGGCAGGATCGAGACCTCGAAGCCCGAGACTTCGCCGACCTCCTCACCGTCGATCTCGAAGACCACGGGTGCGTCGAGGTCGACGGCGATGCTCTGCGCCTGACGGTGCCCGGCAGTCGCGCTGCTCTCCGCCGAATCGGCTCCGGTGATCAAGCGCTTCAGTCCGTTGTCCCACACCAGGTTGCGCACGGTGTCGAGCCAGGCTCCCACGCCGTCCGCGCTGAGCAACAGCAGGTCGAGCCGTCCGTCGGCGGGATCCGCGTCCGGGAGCAAGGTGATCCCGCCCTGGATCGTGCCGCAGTTGGCGACGAGCAGGGTGTGGCCGCGGTGCGGCTCCGCATCGCCGGAGTCGAGCGCGGCGGTGAACTCCCGCACCTCGGACCCGGACACCGCGCGGCCGAGCGACTCCACATAGGCGAGCCAGCCCGCGCGATCCTTGAGATCGTCGTCGGTCTCGGCGATCATCTGGGCGTCGATCCCGAAGCCCACCATCACGGCGAAGCCGTGCCGTTCGGTGCCGCCGTCCGGGCGTCGCAGCTCGACGATCCCGAGGTCGAGCGGCGATCCTTCGCCGGTGGCGACCCGTGTCAGCGCGGCGGAGTGGTCGCCGAGCGGGATCCCGAGGTTGCGGGCGAGCAGGTTTCCCGTGCCGAGGGGCAGGATCCCGAGATCCGGGGCGTCGCCGCGCCCGGCGAGCACCTCGGCCACCTCGCGCACGGTGCCGTCCCCGCCTGCGGCGACCACGACGGTGCAGCCGGCCTCGATCGCGGCTTCGGTCGCGCCGCGGCCGGGATCCTCCGCGCTGGTCTCGAAGAGTCGGAACTCCGGCTGGGACGCGCCGGGTTCGGAGGCCGCGTCGATGGCCGCGCGCAGTTCCTCCTCCTCGATCTTGGTGGGGTTCCAGACGATGCCGATCAGATCGTTCACGATGCTCCTTCGGGGTCGGATGCTTCCATCCTCGCCGCTTCGCGACTCCTGCGCCCGGATTTCTGTGCTCGGCCGGACGGATTCACTGCATTCGTCCGGCCGAGCACGGATGTCCGGCCGAACGGGCGTCCCGCGCCGCACGGATAGTCTGAGTGGGTCGGACGAAGCGGGAGGAAGAGCATGGGACGGGACCTGGACGCGCGTGTCGCGGAGCTGATCGAGGTGGGCGCCGACGCGGTGTCGCGCGGCCTGGTGCTCGCGAGCGGCGGAAATCTCTCGGCCAGGCTCGACGACGACGCGTTCGTGGTGACCGCCTCGGGCACCTGGCTCGATCGGCTGAGCCCCGCGGACTTCAGCGTCGTCGGCCTCGACGGCGAGGTGCGCGGCGGCAACCCGACTCCGTCGAGCGAGTGGAAACTGCACCAGCGGGCCTATCTCGCGCGTCCCGACGCCGAGTGCACGATCCACCTGCATCCGCAGCACGCGGTGGTGCTCGCGAGCCTCGGCAAGCCGATCCGGCTGCTCACCCTCGACCACGCCTTCTACGTGCGCTCGGTCGGCGTGACGCCCTTCTTCCACAACGGATCCGACGAGCTCGCCGATACCGCCGCCGAGCAGCTGCGCGAGCACGACTGCGTGGTGATGCGCCATCACGGCTGCTCCGTCGTCGCCGAGTCGGTGCGCATGGCCTACCGGCGCGCCCTCAACCTCGAGGATGCCGCGAAGGCGAGCATCCTGGCGCTGCAGCTGGGCGACACCGACACGGTGTTCCCGCCCGAGGCGCTCGCCGATATTCATCACGCCTGAGCTTCCGCACCGGTTGTCGTCATCGAGAGGGCCCGTTTCCACCCGTACGAGTATTCGAGCGGTGGAAACGGGCCCTCTCGATGAAGGAGAGACCTCGGGGCCTCGGCCTATGCGGCGGTGCGGCGTGCTCGGCGCACGCTGCGAGCGCCGAGGGCGACGCCCGCACCCGCGAGCGCGAGGAGCGAGCCGGCGAGGATCGCGGCCGCGGAGGGATCCTCGGCGCCGGTGACGGCGAGACCGTCGCCCGTCGCGCCGGTGCCGCCGTTCGCGCCCGCGCCCGAACCGTTCGCGCCCGCGCCGGCGGTTCCCGTGCCCGCGGCGGTGCCGTTGCCGGAGGCGGTGCTCGCGCCCGAGGCTGCGCTCGTGCCGCCCGCGGTGGTGCCGTTGCCGGAGGCGGTGCTGCCGCCGTTCGCGCCGGACCCTGCGGTGCTGGACCCGGTGCCGTCCGAGCCGGTGCTCGGCGCCGCGGTGACGGAGAGCGGGATCGACACCTCGGATCCGTCGGCCCGCTTCGCGACGAGCGCGTGCTGGCCCGCGGCGGTCCCGGCGGGAATCGTGACGGCCTGCGAGAAGGAACCGTCGGTTCCCGCGGTCACGGTGCCGAGCGGGACGGGGGTGGAGTGCAGCTCGAGTGCGAGCCGCTCGCCCGCCTCGAAACCGGTACCGGACACGGTCGCGGTGCCTCCGGCGACGACCGAGGGGGCCGAGACCGAGATCGCGGCGGGGTCGGGAGTCGGAGCGTCGGGCTGCGAGACGCGCACCTGGTCGATGACCCAGAACGCGCTGTTGATGCCGCTGTACGAGAAGTTCAGGCGGATGCTCTTCGGCAGCTGCCCCTTCGCGTCGCGGGGCAGCTCGTAGCTGAAGTGCTCGACCTGGTTCACCGGGTTCGCGCGGGTGCCGTTGGCGGGGTAGTCGACGAGCTTCTGCGGCTGCAGGCCGGAGGCCTCGTCGAAGCTCACGCGCACGCCGGCGCCCTGGGGATCATCGACCGCGTAGTCCGATACGAAGGAGATATCGACCGTGGCCGCGCCGTTGAGCGGGTACTCGGGGGTGACGAGCGTGGAGTCGAAGTTGCGGCTGCTCTTCGGGCTCACGTCGTCCCACTCGTCGGAGTCGGCGACGGCGAACACGTTCCGCGAGCGCACGTTGTTCTCGCGGTGCTGCCCGAGCTCCGCGTTCGAGAAGAAGTCGTCGGTCATGAACGTCCAGCCGCGGAACTCGGTCGATCCGCCGGTGGGCATCTTCGAGTTGTCGACGGTCCACCCCTCGGGCGCCTCGTTCGTCCAGCCGGTGATCCCGACGAGACCCTTCTCGTCGACGGCGCCCCGCAGCTTCGGGCGGAGCGCGTCGAAAGCGTCGGGAACGATGTCGGTCACGGCCTCGCCGTCGAGCTCCCAGGTGGAGTCCCGGGCGATGCCGTCGTGCGCGAGAACGGTCGGTGCGATGTCGGCGATCTTGACGTCGTCGCGGACGGTGCCGGCGGGGAACTCCGACCCCTTCGCGATCACGAAGGTCTTGCGCTCGAGGCGCGAAGCCCCGCCGTGGCCGCCGGTCGGGGTGTGCCCGTGGTCGGCGGTGACGACGATCAGCCAGTCCTCGTTCGCGTACCCGGGGCGCTGCTCGACGGCGCCGACGATCTTGGCGATCTGCTGGTCCGCGGTCTGCAGCGCGGTCCGGTAGGCGGCGGAGGAGGATCCCGTGCTGTGCCCGGCGCCGTCGACCTCGTCGAGGTGCACGAACACGTCGTCGGGGTTGCCCTTCGACAGCCGATCGATGGTCTTCGCGGTGGTGTCGGCGTCGTCCTTGCCCTGGATCCGCTCGTCGACGGCGGACCCGAAGACGGTGGTCGAGATCGGGCCCCAGGTGCCGACGACCAGGGTGCTGCGTTGCGGCGCGGCCCGTTCGATCCGCGTGAGGTAGTCGGGGAACTGCGCGTAGTTGGGGTTCGTGAAGTTGTTGTCGGTCACCCGGTGCTTGTCGGGCCAGACGCCGGTCGCGATGGTCGACCAGCCCGCGCCCGAGACGGTGGGGGCCATCGGGGACGCCGGCAGGTTGCTCGTCGCGGTGAGGCCGCCCTGCTGCAGCGCGTGGATCGCGGGCGTCTCGGCCTGCGCCAGGACGTCGTAGGAGGCGCCGTCGACGCCGATCACCAGCGTCTTCGGGGTGCGCGGCGCAGCGGTCTGCGCCGGGGGATCGGTGGGGGTCGCGCTGGCGGCGGTTCCGGCGCTCACGCCGGTGATTCCGAGCAGGACTGCGGCGGCTGAGGCCGCGACCGCGTGTTTCCTCACAGTGGTTCTCTCCAAAGAGTGGGGGATCGGGTGGGGGAGTTCGGCTGGCCGGGCGAGGGGGGAGGTGCGCGGCCGCACACCAGTCTGGGAAGCCGCCGGTGCACGCGCAGCGACACGCCAGGCGGCCACTCGCGCTTCCGCGCGGGGCAACCGCGGGTTCACCGCCGACGCGCGTCGGCTCGGGTGCCGCCCGCCCGTCCACCTGTCGGCCCGGTGGGGAAAACCCCGGATCACGGCCCGAACGACGCGTCGCGGGGGATCCGTCGAGCGGGCCGGGCGAACTCGGCGGTTCGCGACTTCGCCGCCGGATGAACACTGGTGAAACGAGTCGGAGTACGCTTCGAACGTGCCCCTCGAATCACTGTTCCGTCGCCTCGACCGCCTCGCCGGAGGCCGGAAGTCCGGCGAGCTGATCCCCGAGCAGATGTCCGCGCACCCGCGCACGCGGCGCGCATTCCGATGGATCGGTTGGCTGCTCGCCGTCGAGCTCCTGATCGGCGTCGGCGCGGTCGTCGTCGCGCTGCTGCTGGCGGGCAACGGCGAGCAGGTGCCGTTCGCCGTCTGGATGCGCACGCTCGTGGTGCTCGGCATGACCGCGACGCTCTTCTACTTCGCCTGGCGCGCATCGCTCGGCTGGCGCTGGGCGTATCAGCGCCTGCGGCTGTTCGCGCAGATCTTCCCCGTGATCACGCTCGTGATGGCGGCGATCCCCGGACTCTACCCGACCTGGATGGTCACCGAGCAGATCGTCTTCAGCCTCATCATGATCGGGATCGCCGACTTCCTCACGAGCGACCACATGCGCGAGGCGTTCCGGGCCCCGGCGGAGCGTCCCGCCGGCTGAGTCGGATCGACCCCGTCATCCTGCGCGAGCCTGCGAGTCGCAGGATCGAGATCCTGCGACTCCTTCGTCGCGCAGGATGACGGGGCTTGCCGCGCAGGATGGCGGGGCTTGCCGCGCAGGATGACGGGGCTTGCCGCGCTGGATGACGGCTCGGGATCAGACGAGCCGCCCGGCCGCGCGGGCGCGGACGATCACGGTGTCCTCCATGTAGGCGACGGGCAGCTCCTCCAGCGCGAGCACCTCGACCGTCTCGGCGGCCGCCCCGGCCGCGACGGCGCGCTCGACCGCCTCGGCGCGGACGGCGTCCACGGCCTCCTGGCGGGAGGTCTCGCGCAGCGAGAACACCCGTTCCGCCTGTCCGGCGACGTCGCCGAGGGCCGCGCCCACGGCGTTCGCCGCGCCCGCGTGGTCGGGCCGGATCACCGCGGAGACGCCTGCGAGGCCATCGGGGGAGATCACGGATCCGCCGCCGACGAGCACGATGGGCACGGGGGCCGCGCTCGGCTTCATGCGGTCGATCGACTCCTCGAGCAGCGCGCGGATCGCGGCCTCACTCGCCTCGCGCAGCCGCGGCTCGACGGAGACCGGACGTCCGCCGGTGATCTCGAGGCGCCCGCCCGCGACCGCGATGTCGGTCGTGGTCAGCGTGCCCCCGCCGAACACGAGCGCCTCGCTCGTGATGCGGAAGCCGACGCTGTCGGGACCGAGCACGATGGGGTCCGTGCCGGAGGCCCCGGTCCCACCGGTGCCGCGCACGACGGTTCCGCCGCCGAGCCCGACCGAGAGCACGTCGGGCATGCGGAAGTTGGTGCGGATCCCGCCGATCTCGGCCGCGTGCGCCGACTGGCGGGGGAAGCCGCCGACGAGCACGCCGATGTCGGTCGTGGTGCCGCCGATGTCGACCACGAGCGCGTCGCCCACTCCGCTGAGGTGCGCGGCACCGCGGATCGAGTTGGTCGGCCCGCAGCCGATGGTCAGCACGGGGAACCGCAGCGCGAAGTCGAGTCGCATGAGCGTGCCGTCGTTCTGGCCGAAGTAGATGTCGGCGTCGATCCCGTGCGCATCGAGCGACTCGCGGAATCCGTCGGCCATGCGGCCGAGCGTACGCACGAGCGCCGCGTTCAGGATCGTGGCGTTCTCGCGCTCCAGGAGCCCGATGGATCCGATCTCGGCCGAACGGGAGACGGGCAGCCCGAGCTCCTCCTCGGCGATCTCGGCCGCGCGCAGTTCGTGCGCGTCGGCGACGGGGGAGAAGACGCCGACCACGGCGACCGCGTCGACGGCCCCGCGCATCTCGGCGCAGGCGGCCCGCACGGCGGCCTCGTCGAGCGCGCTGATCTCCCGTCCGTCGAACTCGTTGCCGCCGGCGATCACGAAGGCCGGGCCCGCGACGGCGTCGCGCAGTTCCCGAGGCCAGCCCTCGAACGGCGGCACGGCCGTGGTCGCGGGGCCGCCGATGCGGAGGACCCCGACCCGGCCGAGTCCGCGACGCTCGACGATCGCGTTGGTGCAGTGGGTGGTGCCGAGCATCGCCGCACGCACCTCGGACGCCGGGATCCCCGAAGCCTCCAGCACGCGGTCGATCGCTCGGGCGACGCCGTCGCCCGAGTCGGCCTCGGTCGGCGACTTGATCGAGGCGACGACCTCCAGCCGCTCGTCCAGCACGACGGCGTCGGTGTTGGTGCCGCCGACGTCGATCCCGATCCGGTAGCTCATGCGCGGGCCTCCTCGGCCCGCAGCGCGAGCTCCTCGATCGGCTCGTACGCGACGTCGTAGCCGAAGTACTGCGGACCCGCGGTCGCGAGCCCGATCTCGGTGCGCCACTGCGGGTGGCACGGGAACGCCACGACGGTGACGCGGGCGCCGTAGCGCAGCGTCTCGGTAGTGATGGGGTGCCCGGTCGACTGATCGAGCACTGCGATGAGGTCGGGGGTGACCGCGGCGAGCACGCCGTCGCGGCGGCCGAGCAGCATCTCGTTCTGGAAATCGAGCTCGAAGCCCGCGCCTCGATCGTCCCCGGTCCCGGCGAGGATCGCACGGCCCCGGGTGAAGCCGCCCGAGACGGCGCGCTCGATCTCGCTCACCTTGCCGTCGAACAGGCGGGTGCCGCCGAGCTCGTCGAGCATGCGGCCGATGCGCTCCTCGTCGCGCAGCTCGGAGCCGAGCAGCAGCTCGCCGATGCGGCGCGCGGTGCTCAGCGTTCCGGGGATCGCGACGTCGCGCACCACGGAGCCCGGGTACGCGTAGTCGATCATGGTGGCGGATCCGCCCATCTCGAACGACAGCACGCGCGCGAGCCGCTCGGACCAGGCGCAGTTCACCGGTCGCGAGAGCACGGCGTTGCCCTGCGCGTCGACGAGCACTGTGGCGCCCGGGCCGAGGCCGGCGAGGTGGTAGGTGACCATCTGCGCCTCGGGGAAGGCGCGGCCCATGGCGTCGCCGTCGACGATCGGCAGTCCGCGCTCGGCGGCGGCCGCGATCGGGATCAGCGAGTTGCCCCCGCCGATCTCGATCGGCATGATCGCCGCGACGCGCTGCCCCGTGCCCTGCTCGAGCAGGTCGATGGCGGCGACGAGCTCCTCGGCCGCGGCGATCTTCTCGATCGAGACCGAGGGCGCGCCGATCATGCCGACGGGCGCGACGATCCCGTCGTCGTCCAGGTCGGTGACGGCGATGACCGGCACGGGGCCGTGCTCGCGGATCGCGCGCTTCGCGTGCAGCGCGCCGACGTGCGGGTCGCCGCCGCCGCCCGTGCCGAGCACGGCGGCGCCGATCGCGATCGCGTCGATGTCCTCCTCGGTGATGCGGGTCAGGGCGGTTCCGGTGCGGGCCGCGGTCATCGATCGATCCCCTTCGCGATCTCGGCGGCCGCGTGCAGGTCCGGCGCGGTCGCCTCGGTGATTCCGGTGGTCTTCGCGGTGCGCGCCTCCGCGTCGCCCGCGTCGCCCGCGTCGTCCGCGGCGGCGGTGCCGCGGTCGCGCCGCACGAGCCCGATGAGGGCGTGCGCGACGAACGCCGCGAGGATCGCATCGAGCGCCGGGATCGTGGTCAGGCTGAAGAGCCCGAGGCCGAGCCCGTTGCCCGGCTGCGTGGTGCAGACGCCCACGAGGCCGCCGATCGCCCAGGAGACGAAGGCCCACGGATCGACGGCGGGCACGGCCGCGCTGCCCGCACGCAGTCGGCTCGAACGGCGGGCGAAGAACTCGGCGAGGTACACGCCGCCGTAGGGGGCGATGAACGTGCCCATGACCGAGATGAACGGGATGAACGCGTCGTAGATGCCGAACAGGGCCGCGGCGATCGCCACGATCCCGCCGATCACGGTCAGCGTGCGGCGGCTCATCCGGGTGAAGATCGTCGACAGGTTGAGGGCCGCCGAGTAGAGGTTGTTGGTGTTCGTGGTCCACTGCGCGAGCGTGAGCACGACGACGGCGATCACGCCGAGGCCGAGCATGAAGAACATGCGCATGAGGTCCTGGGCGCCCATCACGCGCGACAGCACGAGGGCGACGATCACGATGAGCGAGTTGCCGATGAAGAAGCCGATGAACCCGGCCGCCATCGCGTGCTTCGGGGTGCGCGCCCAGCGCGCGATATCGGGCGAGATGACGACGCCGAAGACGAAGATGCCCATGACCAGCGAGACCGCGCCGCCGAAGGTGAACTGCGGGGTCACCTCGGCGAAGAGCTGGCCGCTGCCGAACTGCACGAAGGCGAGCACCACGGCGAGGCCGAGCAGTGCGATGAGCAGCGGGACGGCCCACGAGCTGAGGCGCTCGATCGAGCGGTAGCCCCAGAGCGCGGTCAGCACCATGAGCGCGCCGCCGATCACGGTGAACACCTGCACGGGGACGTCGACGTGCAGGAGCTCGTCGACCGCGATGCGGGCGTTGTCGGCGAAGAATCCGGTCTGCACGCCGAACCAGCCGAGCGACGAGATCGCCATCGCGATCGAGATCACGCGACCGCCGGCCCGTCCGAAGACGGTGCGGGCGATGACCGAGCTGGTGAAGCCCGTGGCCGCGCCCACGTAGGTGCAGGCCATGGCCAGTACGCCCAGCAGGATCGAACCGATGATCGTCGCGGCGAGGGCCTCGCCGAAGGGGAGACCGGCGCCGAGCTGGACGCCCATGATGGTGCCCGAGAGGTCGATGCCGATGGCGATCCAGATGCCGGCGATGGGCAGCCAGCCCTTGCGCTCCTCGGCGGGGACGACGCCCTGCTCGTAGTCGGAGCGGCCGCTGCTCTGCGGCGCTTCTGGTGCGGTGGACGGGGGAGTAGTCATGGTCGGTTCTCCTGAACCGGGATCCCGAAGCCGAGTGCGGTGGCCAGCAGGTCCCAGGTGCGCGTGAGGTGCTCCGCGTAGAGCACGGGTTCGTAGTGCTTGAGCTGCAGGAACAGGCCGTCCATCAGGCAGGTGAAGTGCGCGGTGAAGGCGTCGGGATCGACGCGCGCGAACCTGCCCGCATCGCGTCCCTCGATGTAGGTGGCGCGGATGGCTTCGGCGAGCTCCTCGTCCCAGCGGCGGAAGACGCCGGAGGGATCGGTGCCGGCGGGGATGCCGCCGGTGATGGACCGGAGATGGAAGTCCACGAGTTCGGGGCGTTCCTGGTAGAACGCGGGAACCCCCGTCAGGATCTTGTGGAGCCGTTCGAGCGGGTCGAGCTCGCGCGATTCGGCGAGCAGTCGGGTGAAGTAGTCGCGGTGCTCGGCGATGGACCGGGTGTAGACCTCCACGTAGAGCTCCTCCTTGCCGGAGAAGTGCGCGTAGATCGACGGGGCCTTGATCCCGACGTCGGCGGCGATCTCCTTGAGGGAGGTCTCCGCATAGCCGGCTCGGGCGAATCGCTCGCGCGCGGCTGCGATGATCTGGGATCGGGTCATCTTCGAACCACCTAACTAACCTTCGTTAGGCAACGGTAAGACCACTGGACCGCGTTGTCAACACGGGGATTGCGCGACTACGGGAGGACGGGGAACTCGCGACCGCGATCCCAGTCGCCGCCCCAGCCGACCTCGGCGAAGAGCCGGGCGAGCAGCATTCCGGTGAAGCCCCAGACCACGCGGCCGCCGAAGCGTTCGTCGAGCCGGAACGCCTCGCCGCGGAACTCGTCGCCCGCACGGCGCAGCACCGAGGTGCCGCGGGCCGCCGGGTCGAGCAGCTCGGCGACGGGCACGCGGAACACCTCGACCGATTCCGTGCGGTCGGCCGCCACCGCGCTCGGCAGACGCCACCAGCCGACCACCGGGGTCACGAGATTGCTGCTGACCGGTACCCAGATCTCGGGGAGCGTCCCGAGCACGTCGACGCCCGCGGGGTCGAGGCCGGTCTCCTCCCACGCCTCTCGCAGGGCCGTCGCGGCGCGGTCGGCGTCGCCGGGCTCCACTCCGCCGCCCGGGAAGGCGATCTGGCCCGCGTGATGCCGCATGCCGTCGGCGCGACGCGTCAGCAGCACGTCCAGGGTCGGCGGCACCGCGGGGTCGGGCACCCGGCAGGGCACGTCGTCGAGGGTGCCGAACAGGATCAGGACCGCCGATCGCCGCGCGGGCCGTCCCGATTCGAGGGCTTGCGGGGTGATCGAGATGTCGAGCTCGGACGCGAGGGCGCGCTCGAGCTCGGCTCGCGCGTCCTCCGGGGTGCTCGGCACGGTCTCGATCAGCCCTCGTGCAGCAGCTCGCTGATCCCCTCGGGGACCCGCTGGGAACGGGCCCAGGGCTCGCGGTCGCGGCGGGCGACCCGCTTCACCTGGGCGGTCTCCTCGGCACGCGACTCGGTCAGCACCGCGATCACCGCGGCGCGCTCGTGATCGCGCACGTCGCGGGTCACGAAGCGGAAATCGTCGCCGTGCAGGGTCGGATCGGGCGCGCCGATCTCCTCGCGCTTGGCGGCGTCGCGGGCAGCAGCGTCTGGCGGCAGCAGTTCGTCGTTCACGTCGTCCTTCGGTCTAGAGCGGGATGTTGCCGTGCTTCTTGGCGGGCTGCTCGGTGCGCTTGCCGCGCAGTCCGCGGAGCGACTTGATGACCGCCAGGCGGGTGCCCGCGGGCTCGAGCACGTTATCGAGCTCGCCGCGCTCGGCGGCGAGGAACGGGCTCGTCACGTCGGCCGTGTACTTCGCGGTCAGCTCGGTACGCAGCGCCTCGACGTCCTCGCCGCGCTCGGCGGCCGCGGCCAGCTCCTTGCGGTAGAGGATGTTGACGGCGCCGGATCCGCCCATGACGGCGATCTCGGCGGTGGGCCACGCGATGTTGAAGTCGGCGCCCATCTGCTTCGAGCCCATCACGATGTACGCACCGCCGTAGGCCTTGCGCGTGATGATCGTGACGAGGGGAACGGTCGCCTCGGCGTAGGCGTAGAGCAGCTTCGCCCCACGGCGGATCACGCCCTGCAGCTCCTGGTCGGTGCCGGGCAGGTAGCCGGGCACGTCCACGAGGGTGAGGATCGGGATCGAGAACGCGTCGCAGAACCGCACGAAGCGGGCGGCCTTCTCGCTCGCGTCGATGTTGAGCGTGCCTGCCATCTGCGCCGGCTGGTTCGCGACGATGCCGACGGTGCGGCCCTCGACGCGGCCGAAGCCGATCAGCATGTTGGGGGCGAACAGCGGCTGCACCTCGAGGAACTCGCCCGAGTCGAGGATCGCCTCGATGACGACCTTCATGTCGTAGGGCTGGTTCGGGCTGTCCGGGATGATCGTGTTGAGGCGGCGGTCGACGTCGGTGATCTCGAACGCGGTGTCGCTGTCGTAGACCGGGGCCTCGGCCAGGTTGTTGTCGGGCAGGTAGCTGATGAGCGACCGCGCGTAGTCGAGCGCGTCGTGCTCGTCGCTCGCGAGGTAGTGCGAGACGCCGCTCGTCTTGTTGTGCGTGAGCGCGCCGCCCAGCTCCTCGAATCCGACCTCCTCGCCCGTGACGGTCTTGATGACGTCGGGGCCGGTGACGAACATGTGGCTGGTCTGGTCGACCATGATCACGAAGTCGGTGAGGGCGGGGGAGTAGACCGCGCCGCCGGCCGACGGGCCCATGACGATCGAGATCTGCGGGATGACGCCCGAGCACATGGTGTTCAGGCGGAAGATGTTCGCGTACTTCGAGAGGGCGACCACGCCCTCCTGGATGCGGGCCCCGCCCGAGTCGAGGATGCCGAGCACGGGGGCGCCGGTCTTGAGGGCGAACTCCATCGCCTTGACGATCTTCTCGCCGGCGACCTCGCCGAGCGATCCGCCGAAGGTCGTGAAGTCCTGCGAGTAGACGACGACCTGGCGGCCGTGGATGGTGCCCGCGCCGGTGACGACGGAGTCGCCGAACGGGCGGCTGTTCTCCATTCCGAAGCCCTGCGTGCGGTGCTTGACGTACTTGTCGAACTCGACGAAGCTGCCCGGATCGAGCAGCGCGGCGATGCGCTCGCGCGCCGTCATCTTGCCGCGGGGGTGCTGCTTCGCAGCTGCGGCGGCGTCGCGGTCGCCCACGGCCTCCTGGTACTTGCGCCGGTGGTCCGCGATGCGCGAGGCGGTCGTGGCGGCCGAGGGCTCGGTGGTCTCGGTGGCGTTCTCTGCAGTCACGGGTGTCAGCCTAGCGCGCGACCCATGCCGCAGGTTGGAGGAGCGCTCTCAAGGAACCGGCGATTCCGCTGGAGGATTCCTCCATCGGGCGGTGAGGAGGCCGCGCCGCTACGCTCGTTCGCATGGACCTGCCCCGCACCCGCGCCCTGCTGCCCCGCGTCGAGTGGCGCGAGTCGTCGCCCTCGACCAACGCCGAACTGCGCGAGCTCGTGGCGAGCGAGCCGGGGCTCCCGAACGGCACGTTGCTCGCGACCACCGATCAGACGGCGGGGCGGGGGCGTCTCGGTCGCGGCTGGGTCACGCCGCCCGGCACGTCGATCGCGGCGTCGCTGCTGCTGCGCGGCCCGGGGATCCGCGAGGTCTCGGCCGCGCTCGGGCCGGGCTGGACGCCGCTCATCGCCGGATCCGCGGTGACGGACGCGCTGCAGGCCCGCTTCGCCGCGGACTCGGGGCTGCGCGTCGGCGTGAAGTGGCCGAACGACGTGCACGTGCGCGACGAGGAGGACGCGATCGCGGGGCGCCCGGGACGCAAGCTGTGCGGGATCCTCTGCGAGATGCTGCCCGACGGATCGGTGATCGTCGGCACCGGACTCAACCTGCTGATCCCCGAGTGGGAGCTGCCCACCGACCGGGCGTCATCGCTGCTGGCGGCCGGCGCCGACGTGGGCGGCGCCGAATCGCTCGACAGCGACGCCGGTCGGCAGCTCGCCGACGAGATTCTCGCCGCGGTGACGGGCGGGCTGCTGCGCCTCGTCGAACGTGCCTCGCAGGATCCCGGCGCCGTGCGGGCGCGCGTGCTGCGGCACTCGCTCACGCTCGGTTCGGAGGTGCGGGTGCACCTGGCCGATCGGGTGATCGACGGCCGAGCCCGCACCCTGTCGGATGACGGCTCGCTCGTGGTCGATCTGCCGACCGGCGGCGAACTCGTCGTGTCGGCTGGCGACGTGGAGCACCTGCGGTAGATCGACCGCGCCCGCCGGTCGGGCGCGTTCGCTCGATCAGCGGATCCCGTCATCCTGCGCGACGGAGGAGTCGCAGGATCCTGCGACTCGCAAGCTCGCGCAGGATGACGGAGGTGCGATTCGCGCAGGATGACGGGTCCGGAACCGCCTAGCGGTTCGGCTCCAGCGGGAACTCGTCGCCGAGCTGGTCGATCTGCTCGGTGGTCGGCTCTCCCTCCGAGAAGTCCATCTTCGGCACGGGCTTGCGGAAGCCGCCGGTCACGATCGCGATGATGATCACGCCGACCACGAGCCAGATGGCGCCCACGAGCCAGGTGAGGGCCTGCAGCGAGGTCCACAGCCAGATGGTCAGCACGAAGCCGATCACGGGCATCACGAGGTAGCGGATCCACTTCCAGAATCCGAACTGCTCGCGGCGGCCGCCCTTGGGGAACACGTAGGTGCGGATCACCGAGAGGTTCACGAGGGCGAACGCGGCCAGCGCGCCGAAGCTGATCATGAACGCGACGGTGTCGAGCGACAGGAACAGTGCCGACAGGGCGAAGATCGAGACCACGCACGCGGCGACGATCGGGGTGCCGAAGCGGCGGTGCAGTCGCGCGAGCGGCTTCGGCAGCATGCCGTCGCGGCCCATCGCGTAGAGGATGCGCGAGACGGAGACCTGGCCGGTCATGCCGGAGCCGAACGCGCCGACCACGTAGATCGCCACGAAGAACGCGGTGAACCAGCTGACGCCGAAGCTGTCCATGACCGTGGTGCCGGCGGCGTCGATCTGCTCCTTGTTGAGGGTCGACCAGTCCGGGTTGAAGGCGAGCGCGCCCGACCACGAGACGAGGATGAAGAAGAAGCCGCCGACCAGGGTCGAGAGCAGGATCGCGCGCGGGATGTCCTTGCGGGGGCGCTTCGCTTCCTCGGACAGGGTCGAGACCGCGTCGAAGCCGAGGAACGAGAGCGCGAGCACCGCGGCGCCGGACGCGATGGCGCCGATGCCGCCCTCGCCGAAGGTGAAGGGATCGATGAGCCCGACCGACTGGTCGCCGCCCAGGTACTCCTTGAACGCGAGCGCCATGAACACGACCACGAGCACCACCGACAGCGCGATGATCACGAAGTTCACCTTGTTGACGAGGTTGATGCCCAGGATGTTGAACAGCAGCACGAGCAGCAGCGACGCGAGGGTGAAGACCCACACCGGAACCGCGGGGAACTGCGTGTTCAGGTAGATGCCGATGAGCATGAAGTTGATCATCGGGATGAAGAGGTAGTCGAGCAGCATGACCCAGCCGGTGAGGAAGCCGATGGCCCCGCCGAAGGACTGCTGGGTGTAGGTGTACGCGGATCCCGCGACCGGGTAGCGGCGCACCATGGCGCCGTAGCTCGCCGCGGTGAAGAGCATGGTGACGACGGCGACCACGTAGGCCGCGGGCAGGTGGCCGTCGGTCACCTGGTTCACGATGCCGTAGGTGGTGAACACCGTGATGACCGTCATGTAGGTCACGCCGAAGAGCGTGAGGCCGGTCAGGCCGAGGGCGCGCTTGAGGTGCGGGCCGCCCGTTGTGCTGGTGGACACGGTTGCTGGATCGGACACGGGTTTTCTCCTTTGAAAAGGTCCGGATGGGGTGCCTGGGCGCCCTAGGAGGATGATCCCACGAAGGTCGCACGACCCGCGAGCCACGTGCCGCGGATCGTGATCTCGGGGATCCGGTTCGGGTCGACCGCGAGCGGGTTCTCCGAGAGCCAGACGAGGTCGGCGGTCATGCCGACGTCGAGGGTGCCGCGGTCGGTCGCGAGCGCCTGGCGGGCGATCCCTCGGGTGTAGGCGGCGTACGCCTCCCCGGCGGAGACGCGCTCCTCGGGCAGCCACGATTCCGCGTCGGGTTCGAGGTGGCTGTGCCGGGTGATCGCGGTCGAGATCGCGGGGCGCCAGTCCTTCGTGGTGACGGGCCAGTCGCTGCCGAACGAGACGGTCGCGCCGCCGCGCAGCACCGAGCCGATGAGGTACTGCCAGCCCTCGCGGTCGTGCCCGATGTGCGGGATCGTGAGCGACTCCATCACGGCGTCGCACTGCGCCCAGTAGGGCTCGAAGTTCGCGATGATCCCGATCGCGGCGAAGCGCTCGGCGTCGCCGGGGGCGAGCATCGCGACGTGCGCGATCACGTGGTGCCGTTCGCGCGCCGGATCCCGCGCCTGCGCGGCCTCGAGCGCGTCGAGCGCCGATCGCACCGCGGCGTCGCCGATCGCGTGCAGGTGCAGCTGGAACCCGAGCGCGTCGAACGCGGCGGTGGCCGCCCGCAGCTCGGCCTCATCCCAGTTGGGCAGGCCGCGGTCGTCGGGGCGGTCGGCGTAGGGGTCGGTCAGCGCCGCCGTGTGGTTCTCGATCACACCGTCGACGAAGACCTTGATCGTCTCGGCGCTCAGCCGCGGGTGCGCGAGTGCGCGGATCTCGTCGCGGATCGCGGCGAACTCGTCGAGCTGCTCGCGCCAGTGCATCGGGTCGGCGCGCAGCGCCAGGTTGACCCGGGTGTGCAGGCGGTCCTCGCGCACTGCGGCGCGGTAGGTCTCGACATCTCCCGCGTCGACCCAGGCGTCCTGGATCCACGTGGTGCCCTGCTCGGCGTAGGAGCGGGTCGCGGCCTCGATCGCGTCGACCCGGGCCTCGAGCGAGAACCCGGGCACCACGTTCGCGAGGAAGTCGTTGGCCGCCGCCTCCTGCAGGGTGCCGAGCGGGCTCCCGTCCTCGCGGCGCACGATGCGGCCGAGGTGCGGATCCGGAGTGTCGGCGGTGATGCCGCCGGCCGCGAGGGCCGCGGTGTTCACCCAGGCGGTGTGGTAGTCCCAAGCGCGCAGCACGGTCGGGGTGTCGCCCGTGACCTCGTCGAGCCAGCGGGCATCGAAGCGGCCGCCGGGGGCGAAGGTGGCGTCGTAGCTCGCGCCGACGATCCACTCGGCCTCGGGGTTCTCGGCCTTCCACTCGGCGACGGCGCGGAGGATCCCGTCGAGATCGCTCGCCGCGCGCACGGCCGGCCCGGCCGCTTCGAGGCCGCCGAGCACGGGGTGGGCGTGCCCGTCGCCGAGCGCGGGGGCCAGGGTGCCGCCGGCGAGGTCGACGACCTCGGTGCCGGGCTCCTGAGCGAGCGCGCGCGCCTCGGCTCCGTGGGCGACCACGCGGCCGTCGCGCACGGCGAGCGCGTCGCTCGTCTCGGCAGGTTCGGTCGCTGGCGCCGGGTCGATGATCACGGTGCCACCGGTGAAAACGGTCGTCATCTGCTGCGTCCTTGCTGCTGAGGGGTGATCCGGCCGCTCGAGGTGCACGCGCGGTGCGGGCCGCGAGCGGTAGTGCCAAAATGAACAGGGTTCGTTTGAGTGCTGGGCAAGAGAATAGTACGAATGCCGTGCGGATGCGAATGAGTTTTGCGATCCGGCTCGACCAGGGCCAGGATGAACCCGGGGAGGCGAAGATGACGACGACCGCGGACGAGGGCGACCGCGCCGGCACCGGTGGGCGTACGGGGCCGTCGCGCCGTCGCGCGGGTCGTCCCGCGCAGGGGATCCTCTCGCGTCGGCTCATCTTCGAGACCGCGCTGCGCCTCGTGGATCGCGGCGGAGCGGAGGCCGCCGGGATCCGGGCGGTCGCGAAGGAGCTCGGCGTGCAGCCCTCCGCGCTCTACAACCACGTCGACGGGTATCCCGACCTGGTCGCCGGGATGCGCGAGCTCATCAGTGACCGGATCCCGCTCGACATGTTTGATCGCAGCCCGTGGGACGAGGCGCTCGTCGAGTGGTCGGGGCACTACCGCGACACGTTCGCGGCGCATCCGTCGACCGTCGCGCTGCTCGCCGTGCTGCCGCTCGCCGAGGAATCCTCGACGACGCTCATGTACGACGGCGTGATCCGTGCGCTCGTGCGGGCCGGTTGGCCCGAGGAGCGGGTGCTGATCCTGCTCGTCGCGCTCGAATCGTTCATCCTGGGATCCGCGCTCGACCTCGGTGCCGACGAGCAGATGCTCGATCCCGGCCCCCGTGAGGACGTGCCGGTCTTCACCTCGGTCTACCGGGCCCGTGCCGCGATGCTCGCCGCGAAGCGGCAGAGCACGGCCGACGCCTCCTTCGAGTTCGGCCTGCGGGCCATGCTCACCGGCTTCCGCGCGGAGTTCGAGTCGCTGCGAGGCGACGGCGCCGACGCCTGATCCCGCCTAGCGGAAGATGATGGTGCGGTCGCCGTCGGCGAGGATCCGGTTCTCGGCGAACCACGTCACCGCGCGGCGCAGCGTGCGCGCCTCGCCGTCCTGGCCGAGCTGCATGAGCTCCTGCGGGGAGTACGCGTGGTCGACGCGGGTGACATCCTGCTCGATGATCGGGCCCTCGTCGAGATCGGTCGTGACGAAGTGCGCGGTCGCGCCGATCAGCTTCACGCCGCGCTGGTGCGCCTGACGGTAGGGGTTCGCGCCCTTGAAGCCGGGCAGGAACGAGTGGTGGATGTTGATCGCGCGGCCCGCGAGCGCCTCGCACAGCTCGGGCGACAGGATCTGCATGTAGCGGGCGAGCACGACGAGCTCGATGTCCTGCTCCTCGACGACCTCGAGCACGCGGCGCTCGAACGCCGCCTTATCGTCGGCGCCGGCGACCGGGCGGTGCTCGAACGGCACCCCGTAGAAATCGGCGATGTCTCGCACGGTCTCGTGGTTCGACAGGATCAGCGGCACCTCGATGGGCAGCTGGCCGCCGCGCTGGCGGTAGAGCAGATCGTTGACGCAGTGGGTCGCGGTCGACGCGAGGATCAGGGTGCGCACGGGGCGCCCGACCACGTCGAGGCGCCAGGTCATGTGGTAGCGCTCGGTCACGGGCGCGAGCGCCTGCTCGAAGCGCGCCTCGAAGGTCTCGGGCTGGGCCACGGCCTCCACCTGCAGGCGCATGAAGAAGCGACCGGTGTCGTGGCTCGCGAACTGCTGGCTCTCAGCGATGTTGCCGCCCGCCGCGACGATCGCGCCGCTGATCGCGTGCACGATTCCCGGTCCGTCGATGCAGCTGAGGGTGAGCACCCACTGGGTGCCGGAGGAGTCCGTCGCGATCGTGTTCACGGGGTCCAAGGGTACTGGATCCGCGGACCCGTCCGCGGGCCGCGCTCCACCGGTGACCGCGTGTGACCGGCGGCGTTCCGTTCCGAGCCCGGATTGCTACACTGTCGAACGTCGTGACTGGCGTGCAGATGGGACACCATCGGGAAACGACACCCCCTCTCGGAACGGCCGCTCGCCTGGGTCGAAAAACCGAACCGATGTCTTCCGCGCGCGCGGAACGAGAACACCGAGGAGTACACCGGATGTCGAACCAGTCAGCCTTCTTCAACGAGCCGCTCGAGGTCGTCGACCCCGAGATCGCGGAGGTCCTGAAGAACGAGCTCGGCCGCCAGCGCGGCACGCTCGAGATGATCGCGAGCGAGAACTTCGTTCCCCGCGCGGTGCTCGAGTCCCAGGGCTCCGTGCTCACCAACAAGTACGCCGAGGGCTACCCGGGCCGCCGCTACTACGGCGGCTGCGAGTTCGTCGACGTCGCCGAGGAGCTCGCGCGCGAGCGCGCCAAGAGCCTGTTCGGAGCGAAGTACGCGAACGTGCAGCCCCACTCGGGCGCATCGGCCAACGCCGCGGTGCTGTCGGCCATCGCGGAGCCGGGCGACACGATCCTCGGCCTCGAGCTGTCCCACGGCGGACACCTCACCCACGGCATGAAACTGAACTTCTCGGGCAAGCTCTACAACGTCGTGCACTACGGCGTCGACCCCGAGACATTCCTCATCGACATGGACGTCGTGCGCGAGAAGGCGCTCGAGCACAAGCCCAAGGTCATCATCGCCGGCTGGTCGGCGTACCCCCGCACCCTCGACTTCGCGAAGTTCCGCGAGATCGCGGACGAGGTCGGCGCGACCCTCTGGGTCGACATGGCTCACTTCGCGGGCCTCGTCGCCGCGGGCCTCTACCCGAGCCCGGTGCCGCACGCGCACGTCGTGTCGTCGACCGTGCACAAGACCATCGGCGGTCCCCGCTCCGGCTTCATCCTCACGAACGACCTCGAGCTCTTCAAGAAGCTCAACTCGAACGTGTTCCCCGGCCAGCAGGGCGGCCCGCTCATGCACGTGATCGCCGCGAAGGCGACCGCGTTCAAGCTCGCGGCGACCGATGAGTTCAAGGAGCGCCAGGTGCGCACCCTCTCGGGCGCGAAGCTCGTCGCGGACGCGCTCACCAGCGAGGCCTCGAAGGCCGCGGGCGTCGACGTGCTCACCGGCGGCACCGACGTGCACCTCGTGCTCGCCGACCTGCGCAACTCGGAGCTCGACGGCCAGCAGGCGGAGGACGCGCTGCACGCCGTCGGCATCACCGTCAACCGCAACGCGGTACCCTTCGACCCGCGCCCGCCGATGGTCACCAGCGGCCTCCGTATCGGCACGCCCGCCCTCGCGACCCGCGGCTTCGGCGACGTCGAGTTCGCCGAGGTGGCCGACATCATCGCCCTCACCCTGCAGCAGACGGGTGACGTCGAGGCGCTCAAGGCGCGCGTGACGGCGCTCGCCGACGCGTTCCCGCTGTACCCCGGCCTCGAGGAGTGGTGATCCTTGACCGCTGAGAAGCTCGACGGGACCGCCGCTGCGGCTTCGATCAAGCAGGAGCTCGCGGGGCGCGTCGCAGCGCTCCGCGAGCGCGGCGTCACCCCCGGTCTCGCCACCGTGCTGGTCGGCGAGGATCCCGGCTCGAAGTGGTACGTCGCGGGCAAGCACCGCGACTGCGCCGAGGTCGGCATCGCGTCGATCCAGCGCGAGCTGCCCGACACGGTCACGCAGGCGGAGCTGGAGGCGGTGCTCGACGCGCTCAACGCCGACCCGGCCTGCACCGGCTACATCGTGCAGCTGCCGCTGCCGAAGCACATCGACACCGACCGGATCCTCGAGAAGATCGACCCGGATAAGGACGCCGACGGGCTGCACCCGACCAACCTCGGGCGCCTCGTGCTGAACGCCAACACCGAGATCACCTCGCCGCTGCCGTGCACGCCGCGCGGCGTGATCGAGCTGGTCGAGCGCAACGGCCTGTCATGGGCGGGCAAGAACGTCGTGGTCGTGGGCCGCGGCGTGACCGTCGGCCGTCCGATCGGGCCGCTGCTCACCCGCCGCGAGTTCAACGCGACCGTCACGCTCACGCACACGGGCACGGCGGACCTGGCTGCCGAGCTGCGCCGGGCCGACGTGATCGTCGCGGCCGCGGGCGTCGAGGGCATCGTGCGCGCCGAGGACGTCAAGCCGGGAGCGATCGTGCTCGACGTGGGCGTCTCGCGCAAGGTCGATCCCGAGACCGGCAAGAGCCGCGTCGTCGGCGACGTCGACCCGGCCGTGGCCGAGGTCGCCGCCTGGATCTCGCCGAACCCCGGCGGCGTGGGCCCCATGACTCGCGCCCTGCTGCTGAAGAACGTGGTCGAGATGGCGGAGCGCGCGGCCGACGCCGCGGCCTGATCCGTCCGCTCACGACACCACACCGACCGAGGAGAACCACATGTGCTCACCCGTGCGCTGCGCCGACTGCGGCAAGACCACCTGGGCCGGGTGCGGCCTGCACATCGAGGAGGCGCTGGAGGGCGTGGCCCAGGCCGACCGCTGCTCCTGCCCTCGCGACTGAGCCGCTGATCCGGTGCCGAAGCGCCGCGGGTCCGTTCCGACGGGCCCGCGGCGCTTCGCTGTGCGTGCGGGCGTGCCCGCCGGGTGCCAGGCCGGTGCCAGAACCGCAGTGCATACTGGACTGCGGTGCCGAGATCCCGGTCGCCAGCCCACTCCCGTGAACTGAAAGTCGGACCCCGGTGCTCCACTCCGCGCTCGCCTCGCTCGCAGGCTTCATCACGCCGGCCCTGCTCGGCATCGACTGGCTCGATCCCGAGACGCTGCTGAAGGCGGGCGGCTGGGTCGCGCTGGTGCTCGCCTGCGCGTTCGTGTTCCTCGAGACCGGCGTGCTGGTGCTCGCGTTCCTGCCCGGCGACTCGCTGCTGTTCACGGTCGGGCTGTTCACGGCGACCGGCATCATCGACGTGCCCATCTGGATCACCTGCATCCTGCTCTTCATCTTCGCGTTCGCCGGCGATCAGGTGGGGTTCATGATCGGGCGCAAGCTCGGCCCCGCGGTGTTCAGCCGCGAGAAGAGCAAGCTCTTCAATCCCGAGAATGTGCAGCGCACGCACGCGTTCTTCGAGAAGCACGGCCCGAAGGCGATCATCATCGCCCGCTTCCTGCCGGTGTTCCGCGCCTTCGTTCCGGCGGCGGCCGGCGTCGGCAAGATGGAGTACCGCCACTTCGTCGCGTACAACGCGATCGGCGCGCTGCTCTGGGGCGTCGGCGTCACGCTGATCGGCTTCTTCCTCGGCCAGATCCCGTTCGTGCACCAGTACTCCGAGGTGTTCATCATCGTGCTCGTGCTGCTGCCGGGCATCCCGATCCTCATCGAGGCGATCCGCGCCTTCAACTCGTGGCGGCGGAAGCGCCGCTCGCCCGAGGGCGCGTCCGCCGAGTAGGCCGCCGCCTTCATCGAGGTGCCCCGTGTCGGGGGTATGGAATCCCATACCCCCGACACGGGGCACCTCGACGTCGGAAGAGTCCCACCCAGGGGGTTGACGCGCGCACGTTCGCGTCGTAATGTACAACCAAATGGTTGTACAAGAACTCTCCGACGCACAGATCGACCGGATCTTCCGGGCGCTCGCCGATGCCACGCGACGCGATATCGTCCGCCGCACGCTCACCGGTGAGGCCTCGGTCTCCGAGCTCGCCCGCGACTACGACATGAGCTTCGCCGCAGTGCAGAAGCACGTGGCCGTGCTCGAGGCCGCCGATCTCGTCGCGAAGATCCCCAGAGGAAGGGAGCGCATCATCCGAGGCAACCCCGAGACCATCCGACGGGCCCAGGAGCTGCTGGGCTATTTCGAGCAGTTGTGGCGCGGGCGCATCGACCGACTCGACGCGCTCTTCGCCGAGGACTCCCCGCAGGACTGATCCCGCGCCGGGCACACCCGAGCCGCGCGACACACGAACCACCCGAACATCTCGAACGAAAGGTCCAGCATCATGCCGGTCACCGCATTCACCACCGATCCCGAGGCGCTGACGATCACCGTCGTCGCCGACTTCACCGTCCCGGTGCGCAGGCTCTGGGACGCCTACGCCGACCCGCGCCAGATCGAGCGCTTCTGGGGTCCGCCGGAGTTTCCGGCGACCTTCCGCCGGCACGACTTCGCGCCGGGCGGGCTGAGCCTGTACCGGCTGACGAGCCCCGAGGGCGAGTCGCACGGCGGCTACTGGAAGTGGGTCTCGGTCGACGAAGGCCGCTCGTTCGAGGTGCGCGACGGCTTCGCGCTCGAGGACGGCACCCCGAACACCGAGATGCCCGACATGCGCATGGTGTTCGAGTTCCAGCAGACGGCCCTGGGGTCCCGCCTCACCACGACCAGCTACTTCGACTCGCTCGAATCGCTCGAGCAGCTGCAGGCGATGGGCATGGAGCAGGGCACCCGCTCGGCGATGGGCCAGATCGACGCGGTGGTCGAGGACCTCGCGTCCTACGCCGTGGACCTCCCGACGCAGCTGCAACTGGTCGGCGACACCCAGGCGCGCGTCTCGCGCGTGATCCGCGGCACCGCGGATCAGGTGTGGCGAGCCCACCATGAGGCCGAGCTGATGCGCCGCTGGATGCTCGGCCCCGACGGCTGGGAGATGCCGGTCTGCGAGGTCGCGAGCGAGCCGGGCCAGCGGTACCGCCAGGAGTGGCGCAACCTCGAGAGCGGCGAGAGCTTCGGCTTCACCGGCGAGTTCGTCGAGGGCGAGCGTCCGGTGCGGGCCGTGACCACCGAGGCCATGGTGACGCCCCAGGATCCCGAGGGCGCGCAGAGCCCCGTGACCCGCAACGAGCTGACGCTCACCCCGGTCGAGGGCGGCACGCTGCTCACGCTGCTCATCACCTACCCCGACACCGCGACCCGCGAGATGATCCTCGCGACCGGCATGGTCGACGGCATGGAGACGAGCTACCTGCGGCTCGAGCGCGAGGCGCTTCCGGCCGTCTGATCCGACGACCGCACCGTTCGCCCCGGCCCCGCGCATCGACGCGGGTCCGGGGCGAACGCGCGTCTACTCGTGCGCGGGGGCCAGCAGTTCGGGATCCGCGCCGGGATCCGCGCCGGGCCCGGTGCCCGGCCGCCCGCGACCGATGAGCGCGATCACCGGGAACAGGAACACCGTGAGCATCGCCGCGCCGACCATCGCGGCGGCGGTCCCGGCGTCGAGCACGCCGGTCTTGGTGCCGATCCCCGTGACCGCGATCACGAGCGGCAGCGTGGTCGCGGTGAAGAACGCGCTGCTGCGTCGGTCGGCCGCGGAGGATCCCGGATCGACCGTCCACAGCGCGGGCAGTCCGCGCACGAGCAGCATCGCGACGAGGAACACCGGGATCAGGAGCAGCGCGCGCTGATCCCGCAGCAGCGAGGCGAGCGGGAACGAGACACCGGTCGCGACGAAGAAGATCGGCACGAAGAATCCGAAGGCGATCGATTCGAGCTTCGCCTCGACGACCTCCAGGTGCTCGGGATCCCCGCCGCGCAGCACGACGCGGGCGAGCAGACCGGCGGTGAACGCGCCGAGCAGGAAGTCGACGCCGAGCAGGAGAGCGAGCACGACGAGCACCGCGAGGATCGCGATCACGAGCCGCACCGCGAACTGGCCGCTCGTGCGGAGCGTCGCCGAGACCACCCGGTGCAGCCAGTCGCGGCTGCCGCGCGACGCGAGGCGGAATGCGAGCCCCGCGACGCCCGCGAAGACCAGCAGGGTGAGCAGGCCGGCGACGGGCTGGCGACCGCTGAAGAAGATCGAGATCGCGACGAGGGGCGCGAACTCGCCGATGGCTCCCGCCGAGGAGAGCGCCGATCCGAGCGGGGTGCGCAGGATCCCCGAATCGCGCAGCATGGGCATGATGGTGCCGAGCGCGGTGCCGGTCAGCGCGATCCCGATGAGCAGCGCGGCGCCGGGCTCCGGCGCGATGAGGAAGCCCGCGCCGAGCGCGAGGACGGCCGAGACGGCCCACCCGGCGAGGGCGCGCTTGCCGCGACGACCGAGCAGGGAGGCCGGCTCGATCTCGTTCCCGGCCATGAAGAAGAGCATCGCGAGACCGAGCTGCGAGAGCGCGTCGAGCAGCGGACCGTCGGCCACCCAGCCGAGGCCGCTCGGGCCGACGAGCATGCCGAGCGCGACCTCGAAGACGACGAGCGGGACGACGAGCGCTCGTGACACGAGGCGCGCGAGCAGCGGCGCGACCACCGCGATGAGCGGGACGACGAGCAGTGTGACGGGAGCGTTCTCCACGGGACTCCGTGGCTCAGTGCGAGACGCGATGGCGCTCGACGAGCACCACGAGTCCGGCCATGACGAGAGCGGCGAAGATGATCGCGCCGGGCAGGAACGCGCAGGCGGCGATCACGAATGCGCCGACGGGGACGATGATGCGCGTGACGCCCTCGAGGTTGTGCCGGAGGATCAGGAACCAGACGCCCAGCACGAAGATGCCGATCGGGATCGTGAGGGTCGCGGCCGCGGCGACGGGGCTGAGGTCGCTCCTGTCCATCTGGGACGAGAGCAGCACCGTGATGCCGGCGGAGAACGCGCCGGCCGCGGCGAACACGGCGTAGTGCCCGTAGCCGAAGGGGAGCGCGGTGCGGATCTCGTCGAGGCGCTCGGTGACCTCGGTGGCGAAGTAGAGCCACCACATGCCGGCGGCGAGCACGAGGCCCGCGAAGCCGGTGACGACGAGCTGGCCGAGGTGGTGGGAATCGTTCGCGGCGTTCACCACTGCCGTGGTCGACGCCAGCACGGACTCGCCGAGCACGATCAGGGTGAAGGAGCCGTAGCGATCGGCGATGTGCGCGGAGTGCCACGGGGTCTTGCGTGCCGATTCGGCCCACACGGGTACCGCGAGCTCGCAGGCGACGAGCACCAGGAACACCGGGATCTGCAGGCTCGGCGAGATCCAGGGGAAGCCGATCCAGAGGATCTGGCAGATGACGACGCCGACGGCGTATCGCAGGGCGGTTCGGCGCAGCTCGGGGTGGCTGCGCGAGGCGCGCAGCCACTGGGTGACGAGCGCGAGGCGCATGATCACGTAGCCGAGGATCAGGATCCGGTAGTCGCCGTCGGCCATCGCGGCCTTGATGCCCGTCGCGAGCACGAGCACGCCCGCCATCTGGGTCAGCGTGAGTATGCGGTAGAGCCAGTCGTCGACGTCGAAGGCGCTGGCGAACCACGTGAAGTTCATCCACGCCCACCAGATGCCGAAGAAGGTCAGCACGTAGGCGAGCACGCCCGACCAGAGGTGCCCTTCGGCCTCGAGCTCGTGCAACTGCGCCGAGCTGAACGACACGGCGACCACGAAGATGAGGTCGAAGAACAGCTCGAGCGGGCTTGCGGCGCGGAAGACCTGCGCCGGATCCCGCGGACGCATGCGGGTGAGGCCGAAGGATCCCCGCTCGGCGGTGGGAGATTCGCCGCTCACATCAGGCCTTCTTGGCGGCGGCCTTGGCGGCGCGTTTCGCCTCGCGCACGCGCGCGAGGGTCTCGGGGGAGACGATGTCGGCGACGCTGCGCATCGACCCCTCCTCGCCGTAGGGCGCCGACGCTTCGCGCCAGCCCGCACCGTCGAAACCGCACTGCTTGCCGAGCAGCGCGAGGAAGATCCGCGCCTTCTGCTCGCCGAAGCCGGGCAGCGACTTGAGACGCTTCAGCACGGTCGCGCCGTCGGGATCGCCCTCGGTCCAGAGGGTCTCGGCGCGGCCGCCCCAGTCGTCGACCAGGACCCGGCAGAGCGTCTGCACGCGTCCCGCCATGGAGCCGGGGAAGCGGTGCACCGCGGGGGACTCGCGGAACGCTTCGAGCACCGTGTCGGGGTCGGCTCCCGCGAGGGCGGCGGCATCGATGGATCCGAGCCGCTGCTTGATCTTGAGCGGGCCCGAGAATGCGACCTCCATGGCGACCTGCTGGTCGAGCAGCATGCCGATGAGGAGCGCCGTCGGCTCGTCGCTGAGCAGGGTGTCGGCTGCGGGATCGTCGGTGAGGTGGATGGTCATGGGAACAGTGTGGCACCGGATCCCCGCGCCGACCAGCGCCGCGACCCCCGCGCGGGCGACGCGGTGTGTGCATTTCGCGCCCGCTCGGGCCGCATCATGCCCTGTCGACCGGACCCAAATGAACCGTTCCGAGACCGGAACGGTTCATTTGGGTCCGGTCGAAGGGACGCGAATGGCGGGGGAGCGGGAGAGGACGTGCTCGTCTCCGGGCTGGCCCGTATCCCTCCCCGGCTCTCACCGCACCGAGCGGACCTTCGCGACCGCGACTGCGAGCGCGCCCGCGAACACCCCCGCCATACCGCGATCGGCGCGGATTCACCCGAGCGCTTCGAGGTGGTCGGCGGGCACGCCGCCGCCGCGTTCCTGCAGCAGCACTCCGAACGGGACGCGCGAGAGACGCAGGACGTCTGGGATGCGATCGCGCTGCACACCTCGCCGCACATCGCCGAGGCCCGCGGCGGCCTCACGCGAGCGCTCAGGCTCGGCGTGCTCGCGGACTTCGGCGACGACACGATCGCCGGAGCGCCCGATGCCCGCGCCCGCCTGGAGGCCGACTATCCGCGCCGCGACATCGAGATCGTGCTCGCCGACGCGGTCGTGGCCCAGGCGGCCGCGCACCCCGAGAAGGCGCCGCCGGCGAGCTGGCCGCACGACCTGTACGCCCAGCACCTGCGCGCCCCCGATGCGGAGGGCATCAACCCGGCATTCTGAGCCCCGCTCGTCAAATCGGAGACCCGGCGCGAGCGGGGACTTCAAGGTGTCGAGAACGTAGCACCCTGGACCCGGGCGCACAGGCGTTGGCCGTGGGCGTCGAAGTACTGCCAGGCAAGAACCCCGACTTGTGCTTGGCTACGACGACGACCGCCTGCAGATACACGAGGTAGCGGAACGAGTGATGGTCAACTGGTATGACCAGGTCACTCACTATTGGAATGCTCCAGTGCATGGTGGAGGGCTCGATACCGAACGATACCGAGCCTCGGCGGATCGCTCTCGCGCTGATCGCCGCGGTCGAGGGCATCAGCCAAAGCTGGCTCGCCGGCTTGCTGGGCACCGACGATGCCGAGCGGCTGCTCGACGAGATCCTCGACGCCCACGCGGGTCCTCAGTCGCACGAGTAGGTGCTGCGGTTCCGGTCCGCACCGTCCCGATCAGGCGATCGCCACATCGAGCAGGATCCCGATCGTGCTGAAGAGGTCCCTCGAATATATCCGCGAGCAAGACATGGGGCATGTTGCTTTGCCGCGCAGAGATGGATGTGACTCGCTGAGGTCAATCACAACGGGGAACCGTGGGTACGAGACCATCCTCGATCCGTGAGCGGCCAGGGGAACGCTGCGGAAGTATGCGCAGTTCGCGGGGTCCGTCGCCAACGATTGACAAAGGCGCCATTTAGCGTCTCAACGCGCCGCTGCCGAGGCCTTCTGCAGACAATGACTACCAGACCTGCTGGTCGAACAGGAGACTGATCAGCTGGGCGAAAGAATCCCGGGTCAGTAACTCATCGGTCGCTAGGCCATCAGTGAGGTGGACGGCCGTGGATCCGGTCTGCCAATCTGTCGCCCCTGTATGAGCCTCTGTCGCTCGATATGATGACGTCCCAAAACTGTACTGTCACACCGACGGGTGGACATGCGGCGAAAGCTGGACAAGGTCCGGACTGTTGGCAACAAAAGCGCGCACATCGACTTCGCTCAGATCACCGGAGTTACCGCCAGGTTCCGCAAAATAGTGCAGTGCCGGAGAGAATCGTCTTTGGATTCTTGGGGAGACTCCATGCAACCAGGCGGCGGCAGCCAGCAGCGTGCTAGTGAACGACCTCGACCTGTCGCCGCTGCTGAAGTACTCCCAGTTTCCTTCACGCAAGTCTGGACGTGGACGGTGGATCACTGACGCAGATCCGCCATTCTCAAAGTGGTAGGTGTTACGAAATTCTCCCATACCCAACACGAAGACTGCGTCAAGCGGGGGGCAGATGATAGTCGACCCTACCCTCTACGCTGGTGACCGTTGTATCAAGCGATGACAGTCTCTCGATGAGCGCTTGCGGCGTCGCGGTCGTATCCGCTGCGATGAGCCCGAAAGCGGGCGTCATGTAGAAGCGGGCGAACGCAGATGACGTCACGAACCGGGGAATGGTGTCACCGTACCCAAATGATCTCTTGACATGTTTTGGGCCAGAATTGGCGACTGCGTTATCTCTGATCTTGTCGATGTGGTTCAGGCCCAGGCTCGTCTTGACCTCCACCACGGAATCAACCGCGTCAACGAGGAAGAGGGCAGGATCCATGACGTTCCTGGGCGGGAGAATCTGATCCTCGTTGTAGATCACAAGATCCATTTGCCCGCTCATCCGTCCCCGCGTGTCGATGACCTGGCCAGTCCCGATTGAAAAGCGCCCGCCAAGAACGCTTACTAGCGCGTCTCGGAAAGCTGACTCCACGAGCTGCCCTTTCGCACCAGGATGTGTGAGCAGCGCTCGTGCCGCGCCAACACGCGCGAGAACCTCGCGCTCAAGCATGGTCGCGTACGCATTGAGCTTTGGCGTTGCAGACATCCGATAGTTGGAACTCATGCCATCACGCTACTGCTCATCATGGGGAACAGCGGAGTCTTTGGAGGCTGACGCCCCTACTTGTCATGGCACTCACCCATTGGCTAGCTCTTGCCTGGGGGGAAGCTGCCCGAGGAGTGCTTTGACGAGGAGCATTTTTGCCGCGCTGCGGAGCTTGGGAAGAAGGCTGCGCAGATTCGAGAACATGTCATTTGAGAATATGTCAGTTAGGAGATGTGTAGTCTTTTCTTCACCTCCGTGTATTATTCCCTGATGAACCGTAGTAGATCGCCATGAATATACCCGACCTAGCGCTTCGGCCTCCTCCTCGGGTAGGATGACTCGAAGGGCTGCTTTGAATGCTTTTGTGACGTCTTTATCTCGAGGACGCACAAATAGGATGTTCGCGATCGCTTCGATTGAAGACACATAAGCGACCAATGCGAGTGCTTGATGCTTTTCCTCGACATAGCGAGCTTCCAGGTAGGCATCGACGGCATTCTTGAGGGCGTCCGACGAGTTTAATTTTACCCAGGCTTCGTCGGTGTATTTTGGAGAAGGGTGGTCCTCCCAGGCGACTGAGTGTTCTGTGTGGCTGTCGGTGAGCTGGATTCCGGCACGTGTCGTTCGTGCTGAAGGTTCGCCGTGGAGGCGATTCACAATTGAGGCTGCAACCTCATATGGAGGATCCCAATTGAGGGCAAGTAGTCCGCAAAGTTTCCTGAGCGTGCGTTCGGCTTCGCGTAATGCAGACTCCCAGGATGTTGCCTGCGTTTGTCCTCGCACCCGTATTGGGTGAGATTGGTGGATGCGGTAAGTACCGTCGAATGTCATTCCAGGATAGAGCACGTCCGTAAAAACTAGCTCCTCCGGTTCGAGGGTCAGTTCGCCAATCTGGATCTTTGAAGTCAATCGACTGGAGTGATGCCAGACCTGCGGCACCTGGATGAGTATTGTTGACCACTTAAAATGCTGTGTGGATCGACCGGCCTTCTGGCTGGCGAATGAGATCGCCTGCTTTAGAACTAGAGAAGTTTGCTCATTCTCTAGTGTGGAACGAGTCAGCCAAAATTCCGTGGAGGTGCCCGAAGAGAGGACTTTTATGAACGTGTCATCAAGGGGTTCGCCCTCCAGCATCAGTCGGATGATCGTTCCTTCGAAGGTGGACTGGCGCTCGAGGTGCTGTAACCGGATGTCGATCTCGGCCTTAGCAAGTGCCTCAGAGAAGAGGTCTAACCAGTGATGGCCGTGAGCGTTGAAATTGACTCTAGTTTTCTCTATGAGTTCATCATGACCGTGCGCATCCATAGGATGAATTATTGGCCATTGGGAGACGACTGAACACCCTTGACTCTGGTTCGTCCATGACTTTCCCGGGGCTCTGGGGGTTGTGCCAAGAGAACGGGTCGCTAGGCGCTGCCCAGACGCCCTCTCGAGGAACGTTCTACGGATCGCGCCCGCTCGGGCCGTATCGTGGTCTGTCGACCGGACCCAAATGAACCGTTCCGAGACCGGAACGGTTCATTTGGGTCCGGTCGAAGGGACGCGAATGGCGGGGGAGCGGGAGAGGACGTGCTCGTCTCCGGGCTGGCCCGTATCCCTCCCCGGCTCTCACCGCACCGAGCGGACCTTCGCGACCGCGAGCGCGCCCGCGAACGCGAACACCCCCGCCATGAGGAACAGCCCCGTGAAGCCGGCGACGAACACCATGAGCGCGCCGAGCAGGGGAGCGGCCGCCTGCGGCACCGCGGTCGCGATGTTCATGATTCCGAGGTCTTTGCCGCGGGTCTCGGGATCGGGCAGCACCTGCGTGGCGAGCGCCTGGTCGACGGCGAGGAAGCAGCCGTAGCCGAGGCCGAGCAGCCCGGCCGCCACGAGCGTCGTCGCGAACGTCGGCACGAAGGCGAGGAGCAGTGCCGCGACCGCCTGCAGCGTCGACGAGAGGAAGACGAACGACTTGCGCCGTCCCAGCGCATCGGAGAGCCGGCCGAGGGTGAGCGCGGCGATGATCACGAACACCATGTACACGAGCACCGCGATCACGAGGTCGTCCTCGGCGTTCTTGTCACCGAGCCCGAACTCCAGGAAGTAGAGCAGCAGGCTCGTGCCGAACGCGTTGCCGAAGTTCACGAGCACCCGGCTGAGCAGCGTCCACCCGAAATCGGGGTACTGCCGCGGGCTGATCCACAGCGAATCGAGCATGCCGCGCAGGGTCCAGGGCTCCCGCTGGTCCGGCCGCAGCACGGCATCGGGGCGCAGCAGGAACGGCACCACGAGCACGAGCAGCAGGATCGCGACCACCGCGTACCCGAGGAACGTGCCGAGCGACAGCATGGTCACGAGCAGGATCCCCGCGATGATGCCGATCGCCTGCGGAGCGGAGAGCCACCCCGACACGGTGCCGCGCTGCCCGACGGGCACCTGGTCGCTGATGGTGGCGGTGAGCGCCGCCGTCAACACGCAGAAGCCGATGATCGCGAGCGACCAGAACACTCCGATACCGACCAGGGTGTGCTGGGCCCCGAGCAGCAGGAGCGAGAGCGCGAACAGCAGCGCCCCGGCCGCGATCCACGGACGGCGTCGGCCGAAGCGGCTCGTCGTCCGGTCCGAGAGCGCACCCGTGACGGGGAACGCGACGATGGCGCACAGCGCCGAGATGCCGGAGATCACGCCGAAGGCGAGCACGTTCTGCACCCAGTCGGTCGTGCGCAGCTCCGCCTGGATCTGCGCCGGCAGCAGCAGCTGCACGGGGGTCAGCTGCGCCATCCACACCCCGAACCAGGCGAGCGCGAACGCGGCCACCCATCCGCCGCTCACCCGACGGGTGGGCTCGGCGAAGACATCGACGGTCGTCCGATTCGAAGAAGAGGCCACGGGCTGCTCCTGCACGTCATTGGGCGGAGCCGCGCGGCTACGCTGGCGACAGCGTACTCCCCGGACGCAGCGAACGGGTCGCTCGCAACGCCGTGCCCACCCCGATGAGCGCGAGCACGGCGACTCCGGCCCCCATCGCCGCGGCGGAGGTCGCGGCCGCGCTCGCCGCAGTCGCGGCGGGGGCAGCGGTTCCGAGGGCGGATCCGAGCGAGACGAGCACGCCGATGAGTGCCGAGAACACCGCGTTCGAGATGAGCTGGGCCGTGCTCACGCCGGCGGCGGCCTTCGCGCTCTCCTCGGGCGAGGCCGCACTGCGCAGCGCGGCGACGCTGAGGTGCGGGAACGCGAGGCCGATGCCGGATCCGGCGAGGACGAGTGCCGCAGCCCACCCCCAGACCGTGCCGGCGCTCGCGCCGGCGAGCTGCAGCAGTGCGTATCCGCCGAAGCCGAGCACCATGAGCATGGGACCGAGCACCATGGCTCGGCGGCGGCCCCGATCCGATTCGATGCTCACGCTGAAGATCTGGACGAAGCTCCAGCCGACCGAGACGGTCGCGCCGAGGAGGCCCGCGGGCAGTTCCGGCAGGGCCGCGATCTCCTGCCCGAATCGGGGCAGGTACACCTCGAGCATCGCGCCCGCGCTGGCGATACCGAGGGTGAGGTAGATCCACTTCAGCGGGTTGCCGCGGCGGTAGGTGAACGCGGGCAGCACGGATGAGGAGGCGCGGCGGTCGAGCAGCACGAATCCGAGGATCAGGGCGGCGCCCGCGAGGATCGCGACGGCGGTCGCGGGGCCGGGCGGCACGATCGAGGCGACGCTGAAGGCGGAGGCCGCGAGCACGAGCGCGAGCAGCGAGGCGACGGGGAATCGGCCGCTCGGGTGCGCGGGCCCGCGGCCGGCGGGCAGGGCGCGCAGCGCGAGCGCGCCGAGGAGGAACGAGACGGCGGCGAGCAGCGCGAACGCCCAGCGCCAGATCCCGAGCTGCGCGAAGAGCCCGCCGAGCGCGGGACCGATGAGCGTTCCGACGCCCCACATCGCCGAGATGAGTCCGGTCGCGCGGGTCCAGAGGTGCTCGGGCAGCGCCTGCCGGATCACGGCGTAGCCGAGACCGGCGAGGAGCCCGCCGCCGAGTCCCTGGGCGACGCGCATCGCGAGGAAGAACTCCATGTTCGGAGCGAGGGCGGCGCCGAGCGTTCCTGCGCCGAACACCGCGAACGCGAGGAGGTAGCCACGTGCGGCGCCGAAGCGACCGAGCAGGCGCGTCACGAGCATCGATGCGAGCACGGAGGCGATGAGGAACGCGGTGACGACCCAGGCGAAGTACTCGGATCCGCCGACCTCGGCGATCGTCGAGGGGAGCAGCGCGGCGGTGAGGAAGGTGTTCATCGCGTACATCGCGACGCCGCCGGCGAGCACGAGGGCGGCTGCGAGGTGGGCTCCGCTGAAGAGCTCGCGCCAGCTGCCGCTGGAGCTGATTCGGGGTTCGGCGATCGGGATCGTGCGGGAGGGAGCGTCCATGGGGACCACGGTAAAACCTCAAGTGAAGTTGAGGTCAAGTCCGAGGCGGAGGATGCAACCCGCGGGCGCGTCCCCCGTTCGGGGGTCATTCGCCTCCGAGCCGATGCGATCGGCGCCGTCCCCGATTAGTTTCATCAGCGACCTCGGCTGTTGCACGGAATCGGAGATCACTCATGGCACGCGGAACACTCTCGTCCCCCGCGCGGGGAAAGCGTCGTTGGGCGGTCGCCCTGCTCGCTGCCGCCGCGCTGCTCGCCCCGGCCCTCGCGAGCCCGGCGGCCGCGGAAGCGGATCCTGCCGCCGCGGCGAACACCCCGGTGTGGGTCGGCGGAAAGCAGGGATACGGCGGCACCGGCGTCTTCCCGATCTACTCCAGCACGCCGGAGGATCCCGCGAACCCGGGCGACCCCGATTTCTGGGCCTACTGCATCGAGCACGACGTGCACGCGAAGACCCGGACTCCGGCGATCATCGGTGACGCTGCGAGCTACCTCGGCAGCAACCACTTCTCCGACCCGGTCGTGCGGGGGCGCGTGCTCTGGGTGCTGGCCCACGGTTACCCGGCGCTGAGCCTCGCCGACTTCGGCGCGGCGGCGGGCACGCCCGGCATCTCGCGCAACGACGCGATCGAAGCGATGCAGTACGCGATCTGGCGCTACACCGACCTCGACTTCGACGCGGCCTGGGCCTGGGAGAGCGAGGACTCGAAGAACGCCTACTGGTACCTCGTGAACGGCGCGAACGCGAGCGCTGGGATGACCCCCGCCGACTTCGCCGGGACCGTCTCAGTGACCGGGCCGACCGGCTCGGCGAAGCCCGGCGAGCTCGTGGGTCCCTTCACGGTCCACACCGACCGGGCGCCCGCTCAGGTGACGGTGGATCCCGCTCTCGCGCTGACCGACGCCGCCGGCAACGCCATCGACGCGAACGCGGTGACCGACGGGCAGCGGATCTACCTGGATCTGCGTGCTTCGACCACCTCGGGTTCGGCGACCCTGACGGCGTCCATCGCCGGCTCCGGATTCACCGGAAGCGTGATCTCGGTGCCGAACACGGCGGACGGGACCCCGAACTCCGAGGATCATGCGCAGTCGCTCGTGCTGGTCGCCGGTTCCGGCACCCGCACGTCCGCCTCGGCGACCGCCCAGTGGACCGCGTCCTCGACGCCGACCACCACCCCCGGTCCGACGACCACGCCGACCCCCACGGTGCCGACGACCCCGACGACTCCCGCGACGCCGACGCCCTCGACCGGGCCGACTCCGTCGCAGCCCACGACCCCGACCGCGGGCGGAACGACCGCCCCGAAGCCGGTGGCGTCGGGCAGCGATGACCTCGCGGTCACCGGCGCTCTGATCCCGCCGGCACTGATCGCAGGGCTGGGACTGTTCGCCGTGCTGGGCGGCGGCGCCCTGCTGCTGGCGCTGCGCCGGCGCGCGGACGCCTAGAACTCCGGTGGATCGGCGCGGGCCCACGTCCGCGCCGATCCACCGGATCGATCGCCGGGACCGTCCCCGAGACGGGACCGGCGGCGACTCGGCCGTGTCAGGCACCCCCTCTGCGCAGCACGGCCACGAACGGTCGACCGATCCGGCACCCGCCGGAGCGGTCGACCGTTCATCTCTTCGGGGGCGCCGTGCTCCCGGAACGAAGCCCCGCTGCGGTACTGTCCAAGCGGGGCACTGGTGCGCGTGGGGACGCGCCGATGCAGGGGGATACATGGTGGTTCGCGCGCTGCGGTCGGTGATCGACGACCTCTTCGGCGACCATCGGGCGCTGGTCCGCGGAGACGGATGGGCGATGACCTCCGTGCTGCGGTCGATCCGCCGCGTCGCGCTGCTCGTCGCAGCCGGGTGGCAGCTCGTGATGCTGCTCGCCTCGGTCGCCACGCTCGGGCCCGCGGCCTGGCCGCTCGTGCTCGCGCAGCTCGTGCTGGCCGCGACCGCGCTGATCGCCCTGAAACGGCGGATCCCCGCCTTCCTGATCCCGCTCGGCATGATGGGCATCGGGCTCTGGAGCTACCTGGCCAGCGGCGACCTCGATTCCGCGCTGGTGTTCGCCGCGTGCTGGGAGATCGACTTCGCCAGCTGCCTCATGGGACTGCTGGTGCTGCACCGGATCTCGATCGCCCTCGTCGTGGTCCCCGCCGTGGCGACGACCGCGACGGTGCTGCTGGCCCTGCCCGCCTGGGGCGCGCAGCTGCCCGTCGCGATCATCGTGACCCAGAGCTCGATCATCCTCGCGATGCGGGCGGGGCTGCCGTGGCTGCTCCGGCTCGCGGCCGAGACCGACGCCGTCACCGCGCGGGCCGAGACCGCATCGCTGCGCATCGAGACGATCCGCCGCACGAGCGCGCGGCTCGCGGAGGAGTCGCGCACCCTGCACGACACGGCGATCAACACCCTCGGCGCGGTGGCCAACGGCGGCGCGGGCGTCGCGGATCCCGAGCGGGTGCGTGCGCAGTGCGCTCGCGACATCGACCTGCTGCGGGCGCTGCGCGGCGAGCGGGCGCCGAGCGGACCGGTGCGGTTGCGCATGCTCTTCGACCACGTCGCCTTGCCCGTGCATCGTGCCGGGCTCGACGACGAGGACCTCGAACGGATCGAGGGACGGCTCGGCCCGGAGCGGGTGCGCGCCGTCGTCGCGTGCGCGCGGGAGGCGGCGACGAACGCGGCCAAGCACTCCGGCGCGGATCGGGTCGAGATCCTGCTGGCCGAGGACGCCGGGCAGTTGCGCGTCGTCGTGCGGGACTCGGGCCGCGGGTTCGACGGCGCGGTCCCGGAGGGACGGGGGATCGCGTCGTCGATCCTCGCGCGGGCGGACGCGGCGGGTTTCTCGGCCGCGGTGACGAGCCGACCCGGTGCGGGCACCGCGGTCGAGCTGCGCGTTCCGATCCGCTCGGCGGCTGCCGGGCAGGGTCCCGAGCTGGAGCGGGGGATCGGAGCTCCGGCGTGGAGCGGGAACGACGTCGACGCGTCCGTCTCGGCGCTGCACGGTCGCGCCGGGGATCTCTGGGCGCTCGGCGTCACCGCGATCAGCGTCGTGCTGACCCTCGGCGGCGGAACCAACCGATTCCTCGCGCTCTTCCCGATGCTCGGTGTCATGCTGCTCGCCTGGGCGGTGTCGCGGTCGGCCGTGCTCAGACGGGCACCCGCCGTGCTGAGCGCGATCCTGATCGCCTGCACCTGCGCGGTGTTCTTCCTGTCCGCTGCGGCGACGGCCTTCGGATCGGCGGGCGCGGTCAATTGGCAGGCGCTCGCTCCGACCGGCGCGTTCGTGCTGCTGCTCTCGCTCGACGCGGGTCGCACGGCCCGGTTCCTCGGCGCGGCCGCCTGGATCCTCCTCGCCTGCGGAACCGCGGTGATCGCCTGGCGGATCTCGCCGACGGCGGCGCAGATCACCGTGATCGCGGCGCTCGTCGGACTCGGATTCGTCGTGGTCTGGGAGACGTTCCGCGCCCGGGTCGGACGGCTCGCCGAGCAGGCCGAACGGGCCCGGCAGCGGGTGCTCGAGGCCGAGCTGCGTGCCGAGCTCGACGCCGCGGCGCAGGCCGACCACCGGCGCTGGACCGACGCCGGGCTCGACGCCTCGGTCGAGCTGCTGCGCGCCATCGCCGCGGGGGAACGCGAGCCATCCGATCCCGCGCTTCGGCTCGCGTGCGCGGCGGAGGAACGCTACCTGCGGCAGCTCGTGCAGCTCAGCCCCGAGCTCGTGCACCTGAGCCGATCCCTCGTGTCGGCCATCCGGCTCGCACGCGAGCGGGCGGTCGACTTCTCGCTGCGGATCGGCGCGACCGACACGGGCGACGAGGAGGCCGCGCGCGACATCGCCGGCACCGTGCTCGGCGGCCTGCGCACCGCGCCGCGGGGGTCCGCGCTGTCGGCATCCCTCTTCCCCGTCGGCGCAGCGCTGCAGCTCACGCTGATCGGCCCGGGGATCGCGCCGCAGCGGCCGCTCGGGCCGGGGGAGCGCCACGAACGGGTCGGGGACCTCGAACTGCTGGAACTGAGCTACGCGCGCGACACCGTCGCCGCGGGGAGAACGGAGGAATCATGACGTCGACGGGATCCGCGGTGTGCCGCGTCGCGATCGTCGAGGACCACGCGCTGCAGCGGGCCCGCACCGAAGAACTGCTCGGCCGGGACGGCGAATTCGAGGTGGTGTTCAGCGGCACGACCGCGCCGGACTTCGTGGCCTGGGCCCGATCCGTGCCCCGCGAGCGGCGCCCCCACCTGCTGGTGCTCGACCTGATGGTGGATCGGGAGCCGAGCGTCGACGTCGAACTCGTCGCGTCACTGCTCGCCGCAGGCCTCCGGATCGTCGTGCTGTCGGCGCTCGCCTCGCCGCCGCTCGTGCGCGGCATCGTGCGCGCCGGAGTCTCGGGCATCGTCGGCAAGCGCGACAGCGAGGCCGACATCCTCGCCGCGATCCGGGCGGTGCTGCGCGGCGACGAGTGGATGACGCCCGAGCTGGCGTCGGTGATCGCCGGCGACCCCGAACGGCCGAGCCTCAGCGTGCAGGAGGAACGCGCCCTCGTGCTCTACGCCTCGGGACTCACGGTCGACCAGGTGGGCGAGGCCATGAACATTGGGCGGGAGACCGCCAAGCAGTACCTCGACCGAGTGCGCAAGAAGTACGCGTCGGTCGGCATCGCCGTGAGCTCGAAGCTCGACTTCGGCCGCATCGCCTGGGTCGAGGGGTACCTGGATCCGGGGTTCCCGGCTGCGGCCGGACTGGAGCCGCGGACCTCGACCGAGAACTGATCGGTCGCCTCGACGATCCGTTCCGCAATGATCGGGCCCGCAGGCCGAACGCTCTCGCACACCGTCTGCACCCCGGCGCATCTTCGGGCCGTTCGGCTCGAGCGGACGACTGCCGTGCGGTTCCGGTCGTCGACGTTCCGGCGGGAGGCGCAGCTCATCACGGGATGAGGGTGCACGATGGTCTGGTGAAGATGCTCTGGATCGGCGGCCTCCTGGTGCTCGCGGGGGCGGTCGCCTGGGCGACCGGTGTCGTCTCCGGTCCCATCGTCGCCGATACGGTGGAACGTGCCTGGCCGGTTCTGGTGTTCGTCATCGCGATCACGGTGGTGGCCGAGCTCGCCGCCGCGGCCGGGGTCTTCGAAGCCGCAGCCGCGCGGCTCGGAGCCGCCGCGCGAGGGAGCGTGCTCGCTCTCTGGCTGCTCGTCGTGCTGCTCGCGGTCGTCTGCACGGCTTTTCTCTCGCTCGACACCACCGCAGTTCTCCTCACGCCCGTGGTGCTGTCGTTGGCGAGAACCCTGGGCATCGCGCCGCTGCCCTTCGCGATCACCACGGTCTGGCTCGCGAACACCGCGTCTTTGGCATTGCCCGTGTCGAACCTGACCAACCTCCTGGCGGCCGGTCGGCTCGATCTCCACGGGAGCGGCGACTTCGTCGGGCTGCTGGGCTTGCCCGCACTGTGCGCGATCGCCGCCACCGCGGTCCTGCTCTGGACGCTCAACCGCGGCGGCCTGCGCGGCCGATACTCGGTTCCTCGAACGCGTCGCGTCGTCGACCGTCCGCTGCTGCTGCTGAGCAGCGCGATCGTCGTCGTGCTGATCCCCTTCCTCGTGCTCGCTCCCGCACCCTGGGTGCCCGCCCTGTGCGCGGCGTCCGCTCTCGTCCTGCTGTTCCGGATTCGCAGGCCGGCTGCGCTTCGCCCGGGTCTGGTCCCCTGGCCGTTGCTCGTCTTCGCCTCCGGGCTGTTCCTGATGGCCGGAGTGATCGAAGCCTCCGGTGCGCTGGCCTGGCTCGGTCCTGCGCTCGGCTCAGGTCCGGGGAACGTCTGGGGGTTCGCCGGCACCGGTGTCATCGGGGCGAACGCGATCAACAATCTTCCGGCCTACCTCCTCTTGGAGCCGGCGGCATCGAACCGCTCCTCCCTCGCGGCCCTCCTCATCGGAGTCAACGTCGGGCCCCTCATCACTCCGTGGGCCTCGTTGGCGACGCTGCTGTGGCATCAACGGCTCATCGCCGACGGCGTCGTATTCTCCTGGGCGCAGTACGTGCGCTGGGGAGTGATCGCGGCGCCGCTCGTAACCGCCGCAGCGGTCCTTCCGCTGTTCCTGGCCGGCTGATCGGGAGGGACGCCTCGAGACGTCCCTCCCGGCGCGGATCCCCTCGATCTACCGGCCGCTGAACTTCTGCGGGTAGAGCCCGGCCGCGATCCGCTGCACCGCATCGATGTTGCCCAGCGTGCCGGGGAACGTGTCGCTGAACGGGATCGAGATGAGGCGGTCGTTCTTCACCGCGGGCATGTCGGGGAAGGTCTTCCGCAGGTACTCCCGCGTCGCGCGCTCGTGCGCGTCGTCCGTCACCGCGAACACGAGCGCGTCCGGGCGCTTGGCCGCGAGCGCCTCCGGGGTGATCTGGGCGGCGAAGAAGTCGGCGAATGCGGGATCCTTCGGGCCGTAGAGGTTCTCGGCGCCGGCGAGGCGCATGATGTCGTGCTCGACGCCGGCTCCGATCGCGGACAGCGAGGTCCCGTCGACGTAGACCTGCGCCGCCTTCGGCTTCGGCTCGCCGTCGATGGTCCGACGTACCTCGGCGAGATCCTGTTTCGCCCGGTCGGTGAGGCGAGCCGCTGCATCCTCGGCCCGGAAGATCCGGCCCAGGTTCTGCAGGTCGACGAAGAGGTCGTCGACGGTTCCGGTCATGCGGCGGTCGAAGCACCCTCCGGTGGCGACGTAGGCCGTGGCGCCGGCGGCGGTCAGCTGGTCGATGCTGGCGAATCCTTTCTCCGCGGTGAACTCGTAGGTGGTCGGCGAGTAGACGAAGTCCGGCGCTACTGCGAGCAGATCTTCGCGGCTCGGCGGGGACGCCTCGCCGATCACGGGGATCTCCGTCGCGAGCTTCGCGACGTCGCCGGGGAGGGCGAGCGAGGTGGTCTGCGCCTGGCCGACCATGCGGTCGGCGACGCCGAGGCGGAGCAGCAGTTCCGTCTGCGACGGGTGGAGGCCGACCACGGCCTTCGGCGTGCTCGGCACGGTGAGGTCCCGACCGCAGTTCTCGAGCGAGACCGGGCCCGTGTTCGTCCGGGCCTGCGGCTTGTCGTTCGCCACCGCGGTGCCGCAGCCGACGAGAGCGAGGGCGAGCACCGATGCCGATACCGCGAGCGGGATCCGGGCTCGGACCGCTCGTGATCGCGGGGTGGTGATGCGCTGGTGCATGGTTCTCCTTGATTATTCGTGCGCGGGTGCGCGGGTGGGGGCGGGTTCGGCGAGCGGCCGGAACCTCAGGAAGCGGTGGCCGGAGGCATCCTCCGTCGACGGGCGCGGATCGACCCCGAAGACCTCACGGACGAGGGGTGCGCTGAGGACATCGCCCGGGGAGCCGAACGCGCGCACTCGGCCCTCGTGGAGCACGGCGACGTCGTCGCAGAAGTCGGCGGCGAGCGCGAGGTCGTGCAGTGCGGCGACGACGGTGATGCCGAGTCCGCCGACGAGTCGCATGATCTCGAGCTGGTGGGTGATGTCGAGGTGGTTGGTCGGTTCGTCGAGCACGAGGATCCGTCCGTCCTGCGCGAGTGCTCGCGCGAGCATCGCCCGCTGGCGTTGACCGCCGGACAGTTGCCGGAGCAGCCGCTCCGCGTGCGCTTCGAGGCCGACGGTTCGCAGCGCGCGATCGACGGCGAGCCGATCGATCGCGCGGTCCGGTGCGAACGCCGCCTGGTGCGGTGCGCGACCGACCATGACGGTTTCGCGCACGGTCAGGTCGAACTCGGACGGCGCGTCCTGGAGCATGACGGCGACCGTCCTGGCGAGCTGCCGGGGCGGGATCCTCACGACGTCGGCGCCGTCGATGGTGACGCGGCCCCGCGTGGGCCGGCGGGCGCCGAAGACGGTGCGCAGCAGCGTCGACTTCCCGCTGCCGTTCGGTCCGATCAGTGCGGTGACCCGGCCGGGTCGGATCCGCAGGTCGACGCCCGTCAGGACGGGGCGTCCGCCGAGGTCGACGCGGAGGCCGTGGAACTCGATGCTCATCGGTCGAACCCCGCTCGTTCGCCGCCGCGGCGCATCAGCCACAGGAAGAAGGGGGCGCCGACGAAGGCCGTGAGGATCCCGAGGGGGATCTCGGTCGGCACGGCGACGGTACGGGCGAGCAGGTCGGCGATCATCAGGAACAGTGCTCCGGCGAGCACGGTCACCGGCAGCATCCTGCGGTGGTCGGAACCGACGAGCATGCGCGCGGCATGGGGGACGACGAGCCCGACGAAGCCGATGCCGCCGCTCACCGCGACCACCACTCCGGTGAGCAGGGAGGCGATGACGAGCAGGAGCGCCCGGAGCCGGGTGGTGCGCACCCCGACGGCCAGCGCGGATTCGTCGCCCGAGAGCAGCGCGTTCATCGGTCGGGCGAGCGCCAGTGCCGCTGCGCAGGACACCAGGAGGGCGACGGCGGGGATCGGCAACGACGACATGGTCGCGGCCGAGACGCTGCCGAGGAGGAAGAACATGATGCTCACGACGTTCTGCGCGTCCGTCGTGAGCGTGAGGTAGCTCGTGACGGCGCTGAGGAGGGACCCGAGCGCGACGCCGGCGAGGATCATCCGGGTGGGGGAGAGTTCGCCCCGACGGCGGGCGAGGAAGACCACGAGGATCCCGGCCAGCATCGCGCCGAGGAAGGCGGCGCCGCTGAGCCCGAGCCCCGCGGCCGCGGCGCTTCCACCGATGATGACGAGCACGGCGCCGACGCTCGCTCCGGAGGAGACGCCGAGGATGTAGGGCTCTGCGAGCGGATTGCGGACCACCACCTGCATGATCGCGCCGGCGAGTGCGAGGCCCGCCCCCGAGATGCCCGCGAGCAGGGCACGGGGCAACCGGAACTGCCAGACCGCCTGATCCTGAAGCGGGGTCAGCGACCCGTCGGTCATCCACGGCATCCCCGGGATGAGGTGCCCGATCACGAGCCGTGCAGCGTCGGCGAGCCCGACCTGCACCGTGCCGGTCGAACCCGAGACCACGAGGACGACGAGGATCCCGCAGGCCAGTGCGCTCAGCAGTGCGACCCGGCGGAACGCGCCGGTCCGGCGGCCGGCGGTCATGCGCCGGCCATCCCGGTCGTGCGCGCCGCGAACGAGAGGATCCGGGACCCGATGGCGTGCAGAGCATCCAAGTGGTTGATCCCGTGACCGGCGTCCCCTGCTTCCCAGAGCTCCGCCCGACCGCCGCGATCGCGCAGGGCGCCGATGACGCGCCGGGTGTCGTCTGGCGCCACTCGGGTGTCCTCCGCGAGCACGATACCGAGGAACGCCGGGACGGGCTGACCGGGTCGCAGGCTCCTCGCGCGTTCGAGCGGCGAGAGGCGTCGTAGCCGTTCGCGGCTCTCGTCGGTCCCGTCGTCGCCGAACTCGTCGCGCCACAGGTGCCCGAGCGGGTGGGCGTCGAGGGCGAGCAGGTCCAGCGGCGCTGCGGTCGTCGCGATCCCCGCGAAGCTTCCGGGATGTTCGAGCCCGCAGGCTGCCGCGATGCATCCGCCGTGGGACGCGCCCGCCAGCACCAGCAGCTCGGGGCGGGTGATGCCGGCCGCGCAGAGCCCCGCGGCCGCAGCGGCGAGATCGTCGACGGCGCGCTGCTTCCGCGCCCCGCTTCCCGCCCACCACCACTCGTTCCCGCGCTCGCCACCGCCCCGGATCTGCGCGATCGCGTAGCCGCCCCCGTGGGCGACCCAGGCGGGGATCGTCGGCTCGAACGCGGGGAGGGCCGGCACGCCGAAGCCGCCGTAGCAGGTGAGGATCACGGGGATCGGATCGGTGCGGTCGCGCGGGAGGGCGAGGATCACCGTGATCTCGGCCCCGTCATCTGCGCGCACGGTCAGCGTCGAGGTGCGGGACCCGTCCTCGGAGACCGGCGCGAGCTCGGCGTTCGTGATCGGGGCGGTCGCCTCGGCCAGCGGGATCACGCGGGGCGGAAGGAGCGGGGCCTCGACGCGGACGACCGCTCCTTCGTCGGTCATCGCGATCCCCGTCGCGGCAACGGGACCGTGGCCGGCGACGACTTCGCGGACCTCGCGGAACGCTCCGTCGGACAGGCTCACGATGACACTGCGACCGTCGCGGACCCCGAGCGCGAGGATCCCGTCGCCGGAGGAGGCGAGGTCGGTGATCCGGAGCCCCGGTTCGTGCCAGCTCCACCGGTGCGCGCCGCGGCAGGAGAAGCGGTCGATGCCCCGGTCGTGCCAGACGACGAACCCCTCGGCGCAGATCGCCGTCCGGTGCACCGCGCCGTAGCGGCCGACCGATGCACCGGTGCTCCGGTCGATCAGTTCGGTCGGTCCGCCGTCCGGACGCCGGGCGAGCAGGCCCTTCGCGCCTCCGGGCAGCAGTCGGACGCGTTCCGCGCCGGCAACGGGCGTTCTCGCGATCCGGCCCGATGCGACGTCCAGCTCGACGATCGCGCGTTCCCGGCTCGCGGCGACCTCGAGGCGAGAGGAATCGGCGCTCCAGAGCACCGGGTCGTAGCGCACGCCGATGCGCTCGTGGAGACGGAGCTCCTTGCGCTCGACGTCGACGATCCCGAGCACGGCGTTCTCATCGGCGCGGCACGCCCACTCCACCGCGATCCGGCGCCGATCCGGCGACGGAGTGATGCGGAGCAGGTGGCCGTCCGGCTCGATGACGGTGGTGCCTTCGACGCGGTAGAGCCCGGTTCGGGGCCTCATCGGGCGGCGGCCGAGCACGAAACCGTCGACGGGGAGACCGGGGCGCTCGTGCGCTTCCCAGCCTCTGAGGGCGGTGTCGAGCGAGTCGGCGATCCGCGTCCGCGGAGGGGGCGATGAATCAGGCATGTCGGCGAGTCTAGTAGATATTGAGAATCATTTTCATCTAGGGTGTGATCACTCGCCCGGCGAGTCCGTCCGAGAACCCTCGGACGGTGCACACACGAAAGGACGCACCGCAATGGAGAAGCGAATCATCGCCGAGATCGAAGAGACCGAGCAGCTCGCGCATCACTCGGCAACCCACTCGAACGCTCTGGTCGAGAACCCCTTCGACTGAGAACGGGGCCTCCCTCGGCCCGCATCCGGCCCGGTCGGGCGATTCGTCGCCCGACCGGGCTCCCCCCCCCCCCCCCCGAGAACCACACTGAGGAACCACATGGAACAGCAGAAGCAGGCGCTCCCGATCCCGGACACCCGAGCCCAGCTCGTCGCCGCCGCCCCCGCCCGGGACGTCGTGCACCTGGCATCCGGACGGCTGGTCCGGATCCAGGACCGTCCTGACGACCTCGAATCGCTGCTCGGCGCGGGAGGCCTCAGCACCGCAGCCGATCTCGACGCCGAGTACCTCCGGCGACTGGTCGAGGAGATCCGGTCCGAGGAGGCTGCGGCCCGGGCTGAGCGCTGGCCCGGGCACCGCCGCGAGGTGCTGCTGATCGGCCCGGCCGGAGACGTGCTCGATGCATTCGAGGCCGCCCTGGGGGCCTGGGGGGCCGACGTGCGCCGGGCGGATCCGGGGTCGGACTCCGACCCCGTCTCGGGGTCCGGGCCCGGACTCGCCGTCCTCTACGCCGAAGATGCGCGCTCGCGGGGCGCCTGGCCGGCCTGGGAATCCCGCGCAATCGATGGCACCGCCCGCATCCGGGCGTATCGAGAAGGGGACACCGTGTTCGTGGACCCCATCGCAGTCGAGGCGGACGACCCGACCGCGGAACAGGTCATCGGTCGTCGCGTGGCCGCAAGCTCGGCGCCGGACGAGCTCGAGATCTGGATCGCTACGGCGGCGGAGCCGCCGTACCCGCTCGACGCGGCGGCTCGAACGCTCCTTGTCGCCCGGGTGCTCGAGCTCGCGACCGCCTGGGCGCGAGCCGAAGCGACCCTCGAGGCCCTCCGTCGTACGCTCTGGAAACTCGTGGTGCCGACCGGCTCGATCGGGCTGCACCCGTTGCTCCCGTACCCGGAGACGCCCGAGCGTGCGATCCGCTGAACCCGTGCCCGCACCGCACCGCTGCTCGGCGCGGGACGGCGTCGAGCTACGGGGGCTGCTCTGGGCCCCGCGGAACCCGCGCGGCACCGTCCTGATCCGCACCCCCTACGACGCGGGGGCGCACGGCCCGATCGCCCGCTCCTGGAACCGGCGCGGATACCGCTGCATCGTGCAGGACGTGCGCGGCCGGTACGCCTCCGACGGCGAGTGGGACCCCTACCGGCGCGAAGCGGAAGATGGCGCCGACACCCTCCGTGCTGTCGATCGCGAGTTCCCCGGGACCCCGCTCCTGCTCTACGGGGCATCGTACGCGGCGCACACCGCGCTCGAAGCCGCCCGCGCCTGGGACGGAACACCGTCGGGAGTGCTGCTGCTCGTCCCGGCGCTCGGGCTCGCCGAGACCGCCCGCTCCGCCGACGGCACGCCCCAGTATCGATCCCGCATCGGATGGTGGCACGAGCACGGTCGTGGTCCGCGCTCCGCACCGCCCCTGCCCGAGGATGAGCTGTCGGACCGGACGCTGCACGCCCACCAGCACGGACCCCTGCGTGCCGCCGAGACCTGGGGGTGGCCCGCGGACGTTCTCGAACGCTGGCGAAACCTCTGGGACGCCAAGCCACGGGACTTCGTCGGCTGCACTTCGGAGCGGACGGAACCGCTGCTCATGATCCGCGGAGACGCCGACTTCTTCCACGCCGATGCCGGACGGCTCGCCGAGGTCTGGCCCGGCCGCACCCACCTCGTCGACGGCCCGTGGGGTCACCGGCTCGCCGCCGACCTCGATCCGACGTCGGCGGCGGCGCTCGGGGCCGCCGGCGGTCTCGGCATCGTCATCGACGGCTGGCTCGCCCGCGAGGGTCTGCCGGTTCCGTCGCCCAGCAGACCCCTCGTCCTTCCCGACGGCCCGGCCACCCGCTCCGTGTTCGACCCCGCAGACGGCGCCTGGCGCCATGAGAGGATCCCCATGCACTCGTCCCACCTGACCGAGCCGCTTCCCGTCGAGGCCCTGGTCGATGCGGAATGCGGGATCATCCGATCGATCGCCCGGGTGGAGCCGCCGCCCGGTGCCCCGCCGGCGTACCTCGCCCTCACCGCGTCGGTATCGGATGCGCGCCGCCTCGGCGAGTGGCCAGCGGACCGTGTTTCCCTCGGCACCTCGTTTGGCGATCCGGCCGCGGCGCGCATCGCCGCGATCGGCGAGGGGATCGAGCGCTACTGCGGCAACTGGATCCCGGCGGATCCGCTTCCCGAGGACCTGCGCGTCGGCACCGCCGAGCAATTGCGCGCCGACGGCGAGTCGGTCGTGCCCCCGACCGAGCTCCCATCCTTCGCCCCCTGGCAGCTCGATCGGGCGGACTTCCCCTACCGGGCCCTCCGCGAGGACACCCCCACGCTGTGGGCCCGCTGCTCGGATCGTACGGGGCGAGCCCACTGGCTCCCCGCGGCGCTGACGCACCTGAACTGGCGTCAGCGCCGGTTCCGCGGGCTGCCGCGGACCCATCACCTGAACTACGCCGGGATCGCCACGGGAACGGGGATCGAGGACGCGGCCGACCGCGGTGTGCTCGAGGTGATCGAGCGGGACGCGCTCGAAACCTGGTGGCATCTCGACGGCCCGACCTTCGGCATCGACCCGGCGACGGTTCCCGGCCTGCTCGACGACCTGGACGGCGGCGACCTGAGCGTGCACCTCGTGGCCATGCCGTCGGAGTTCGCCCCGGCGGTCGCGGCGCTCGTGCACGACGAACGGCGCGGACTCTACGCCGCGGGGTTCTCCGCGCACCTCGATCCGGTGCGGGCCGCGCGCAAGGCGGTGCTCGAAGCGGTGCACACCTGGGTCTACACGCAGGGGTGCACGGCGGCCGACGGCTGGGTGTTCCGCGCGATCGACCGGGGGCTCATGGCCTCGGGCCTGCATCTTGAGCACCGTGCGAACGCCGACTACGCCGCGATCGCCGGCCCCCGGTTCGAACGGGTGATCGATCTCGGTGCGCACGTGCAGGTCTGGCTCGATCCCGAGGTGCACCGTGAAGCCCGTCGGTTCACCGAGCCGGCGCTCGGCGTCCGCTCGATCGATGCGCTCGTGCCGACGACCATGCCGCAGGTCTACGCGGAATTGGAACGGCGCGGCCACCGCGTGCTCACGAGGGATCTCACCAGCCCCGACGTGCGCCGCACCGCGCTGCGCGTCGTGCGCACCGTGATCACCGGGCTCGTACCCAACGCTCCGGCCGCCTTCGCCTACCTCGGGATGCCGCGCTTCGGCGAGGCAGCGCTCGAACGCGGCTGGCGTGATCGCTGGACCGGGGGCCCGGACGAGTTCACCCTCGTCCCGCCCCCGCACATGTGAGACGCACGATGGAACCGCGCATCCTTCCCTCGCCCGTCGCGGCGCCCCCGATCCCGGAACGCCTCCGGCGTGCATTCTCCGGCGCGCACCCGGGCCCTCCGGTGCCTCCCGGCCCGCGCGGGAACCCCTGGTGGAACGCGGGCGCCGAACCTGCGGAGGTCGCACCTGGGGTCCAGGCGCTCGCCGACGCGCTGCTGCGGGCGGGGGAGCCGCACCGCACCGCATCGGGCGAGCCGACCTCGATCCCTCGTCGTCCGATCCCCTCGGCCGGGGGCGCGTACCCGGTGCAGCTCCACCTGGTGGGTCCCGACGGCGGACGTCTCGTGTACGACCCCGATGCCGCCCGCTGGTGGCGACGCAGCCCGGCGCGGGAGCGCGCTGCCGGATGGCCCTCCGGGGTCCGTCCCCGAGGAAGTCGCCTGGTGCTCGCGGTCCAGCCGGGACGGAGCTTCGGCCGATATCGGCATCGGGCCTGGCCGCTGTGGATCGCGGACACGGCGTATGCGCTGCAGGCGGCGCGCTTCGTGCTGGCCGGCTCCCGCCGCGTTCGGCTCGGCCCCGACGCGGACCTCCGCGCACTGTTGGCCTTCCCCGCCGCGTACGACGACGATGCCTGGCTCCGGCTCGGGCTCGCGCCGCTGCTCCCGCTCGCGATGATGGAGATCGCCGACGACCCCGCGGTGCTCGAAGCGCATCGGGATCTGCTGCGCGAGCGGCGGAGCCCGGAACACTCGGAGTATCTCGCCCGGGCCGAGGGAAATCCGCCGAGTCCCGGGGTCGAACGCGTCGCGCTCGCTTCGGGGCAATCGTGGGTCCGGGGAGCCTCGGCGGTGCGCGTCTGGTCCGTGCCCGCCGATCCGCCGGCCGACCTGCTGCTCCGAGAGCTCTGGCGTGCGCATCTCGAGGCCGCCGAACTGCTCACTTCGGTGCTGCGCTCGGGCGCGTACGGCGTTCGCCCGGTGTCCGGCTTCTCGCCGGAACCCGGTACCTGGATCCTGCACGCCTCTGCCCTGCTCGCCCGTTCGAAGGAGTCCGACCGATGATGCTGGTCCCCGTTCTCTGGCGCGAGGCCCTGAGATTCCCTCTGCCGTTCCTCCTCTCCGCGGTGCTGCAGCTCGCCGTCCTCGCCACGCACGTGCTGCAGGCGGCCGCCATCGCGTGGGCGCTGTCGGGGTTCTTCCGCGGCGACGCCGCACAGGTGATCGCCTGCGCAGGGGCGATCCTCGTCGGCGCAGCGCTCAGGATCCTGCTCGCGCTGGGGCAGGCGGCCGCGTCCGCGCGTCTCGGCGGGTGCGTCCGGAGCTCGCTGCGCCGCCGGGCGCTGATCTCGGTGCTGCGCCCCGAACGGCTGCACGACGCGGCAGCGGGCGACGGTGCCGCTGCTGCCGCGATCGTCGACGGAATCGAAGGAACCGACGCGTACGTGTCGAAGTACATTCCGGCGACCGTGCAGCTCGTCGTCGGCACCCCGATCGTGCTCCTGGTGCTCTGCTCCATCTCTCCGCTCGCGGCCGGATGCGTCGCCCTCGGCGTCCTGCTCGCGGTGCTCGGCCCGCTGCTCTGGAAGCGAGCACTCGCGCGACGGGGCGACGGGCAGTGGGGCGAGTACGAATCCCTGAGCGGCGAAGTGCTCCACTCGCTGCGGGGCATGTCGACGCTCCGCCTGCTCGGCGATGTGGATCGCACGCGGGAGCGCATCGCACGCCGTTCCGACGCGCTCCGCCGGGCGACGGAACGAACCATGCGGGCGTCTCTCGCGGGCACTGCGGTGACCGACTTCGCGGTGCAGGGCGGGCTCGTCGCCGCCGCGATCGTCTCGGTCGGGAGCGCGGTCTCCGGCTCCCCGGCGCCGTTCGCGATCTACGCCGTGCTCATGCTCTCGTCGGAGGCGTTCCGGCCGGTCCGCGATCTCTCCCGGCACTGGCACGCCGGGTTCCTCGGCCTGACCGCGGTGCCCAGTCTGCGCGAGCTGTGCGCCTTCTCCACTGAAGATCCGCGTCGGGATCGCGGTCGGGGGCTTCCTCGCCCCGGGGAAGACCCCGTCGCCTCCCCGCGAGGAGAGGTCCTCCGGCTCGACCGGGTGTCGTTCCGCTACCCGTCGGCGGAACAGGACGTGGTGCACGACGCCGAGCTCGTCGTGGAGCGCGGCCGCCTGCACGCCGTCGTCGGGCCCTCGGGCGCCGGCAAATCGACGCTGTTCGATCTGGTGCTCGGCTTTCTGACTCCCGACTCCGGCCGGATCGAACTCGACGGACGGCCGCTCCTGCCCGGCGATACCGCCGTGCTCTCCCAACGGCCCGTGCTCTTCGCGGGCACGCTGCGCGAGAACCTCGACCCGCACGGGAGCGCATCGCAGGAGGCGCTCGTCGACGCCTGCGCTCGCGCCGGAATCCTGCCGGAGATCCGCGCCCTGCCCGATGGCTTCCGTACCGAGGTGACCGAGGCGGGCTCGAGCTTCTCCGGCGGGCAGCGGCAGCGGATCGCCCTCGCCCGGGCACTCCTCGCCGACCGCCCGATCCTCCTCGTCGACGAGCCGACCAGCGCGCTCGATCCGGCGAGCGCGGAGATCGTGATGCGGTCGCTCCACGAGGTCGCTCGGGACCGGATCGTGCTCATGATCACCCACCGGATCGAGACGCTCCGCGGTGTCTCGGACATCCACCTGCTCGACGCCGGCCGGCTCCGGTCGCAGGAAGGCATCGCATGAAGACGACGGAGGCCCTGCACGCCTATGCCCGGCTCCTGGGGGCCCTGCGGCCCGAGCGCGCCGGCATGGTGCGGGGATTCGCCACCGGCGCCGCGAGCGCGGTGGGACTCGCCGTGCTCTCGGCGCTCATCGCCGGCGGCGTCGGCGGGGCGCTCGTGACGGGAGCGTGGCCGCCGGTCTGGTGGACCGCCGTGGTCCTCGCGCTGGTACTCATCCGTGCAGTCCTCACCTGGCACGAGATGGACTTCTCCCACGCGCTCGCGTACCGGGTGCTGGCCCGCCTCCGGGCGGCGCTGTTCGACTCCTACGCACGCAGTGCGCCGGCCCGTCGGCGGGAGCACTCCGCGAAGGGAGCTGCAGCCGCGCTGGGCGACATCGAGAAACTGGAGTTCTTCTATGCGCACACGGTCGCGCAGCTCGCGACCTCGGTGCTCGTGTTCGTGCTCTCCGCGCTCGCGTCCGCGGTGCTGCTGCCCGCCGCGGCCCTGGTCGTGCTGCTCGGTGGGGCGCTCGTGCTCGGGTCGATCGTGCTCGGCGCCCGGACGGCGCGGGCGCTCGGCGTCCGCGAGCAGCGCGAGCGGGAGCAGCTGACGACGAGCATCGTCGACGCGCTGGGAGCGCTGCGGGAGGTGCTCTCGGCCGGTCTGGAACTCCGGGTGGTCGCCGGTGCCGAGGCGGCGACCCGGCGGTCGGCGCGGGCCTCGGCCCGCACCGAAATGCTCGCGCAGGCCGTCTCCGGGATCCGCGAGCTCGCCGTCGCGGTCGTCGTCATCGGGGTCGTCCTCGCCGGAGCTGCGGCCTCCGGGCTCCTCGGCGGCGATCCGGTGCCGGCCGACACGACGGCGACCCTGCCCGCACTGATCGCGATCGCGGTCGCCGGTGTCGCCGCGCTGAGCGATGCCACGGCCACCCTCGGGCAGCTCGGCCCCCTGGTCGCGAGCGCGCGGAACGTCGCAGCAGGGCTCGACCGACCGGCGGTCGTCGGGCGGACGCGGGACGGAGCACCGCTTCCCGACGGCCCGCTCGGGATCCGATTCAGATCGGTGGGGTTCACCTACGGCGGACGGAGCGCCGTGCTTTCGGGCTGGTCCGCGACGGTCCGTCCCGGCGCCCACGTCGGTCTCGCGGGCGCCTCAGGATCGGGGAAGAGCACCCTGCTCGCCCTCGCCGGCCGGCTGTGGGATCCGGACTCGGGCTCGGTCGAGCTCGTCGACGGCACCGGACGCGGGTACGCGCTCGACTCCATCCCCGATGCGGAACTCCGCCGGGCCATCGGTTTCGTGGAGCAGGACGGGCACCTCTTCCCCGGGACGGTCCGGGATAATCTGCTCCGCGGCGCGGGCACCGACGAGTGCGGCGATGAGGTCCTGCGCGATGCGCTCGCCGAGGTCGGTGCCGATGACTGGATCTCGCTGGACGACGAGCTCGGCGAGCAGGGGGTCCGGCTATCCGGTGGACAGCACGCGAGGTTGCGGCTGGCTCGCGCGCTGCTCCAGCGCCCCCGCGTGCTGATCGTCGACGAGATCACCGCCAGCCTCGACCCCGAGTCGGAGCGCGTGATCTCCGACGTCATCGCCCGATTCCCCGGAACAGTACTGGCCGCTTCCCACCGCACGGAAACCCTGGAACGCTTCGACGAGGTGCTCCGCCTCGATCCGGCCCGCGCCGCCCGTTCGGGCGATCCTGCGGGCGATCCTGGGAGCGATGCCGCCTAGCCTCGCTCGCCGCCGCGGGGCGATCCCGCACTGCCCAGGGAATCGAGCGCATCGCGCAGGAGCTGCTCGTTCCTCGCGAGCGCGGGGTCGCGTCTCAGCCAGGGGCGGAGGACGCGGGTCACCGCGGGCATCACGACGAACGTCATGAGGGGGACGAGCGAGGACACCAGGAGGAGGGAGCGCACGGCGATCGGGAGGTGCCCCCACCACGGCAGCTGCGTCGCCACGGAGGTCACGCCGATGTTGAGCGGCAGCATGCCGCACCAGATCGCAGCGGCCTGCTTCCAGCGGGGTGGCGTCGCCGACGCGATAGCGCTCCCCGGGCGCCCTCGATTCGGGTCGCGCCCGGGGACGTCATGGATCTCGGCGAACCATCCCTCGAGGCCGGTGCGCTTTTGGACGTCGGCGACGCGGGCCAGGGGAGCACCGTCCCGCGTCCACCCGTGCCACTGCTCCGAGTGGTTCCACCGCTCGAGCGAGCGCCGGTCGGCGAAGGCGTAGACCGTGATCAGCACGTTCTTGCGGGAGGCATCTCGCAGAACACCGCCTCCGAGATATCCCTCGAAGTCGCGGGCGAGCAGGAGGCCCTGATCCAACCAGGCGAGGACTTCGTCGACGCGTGTTTCCGCGGTTTCCCTGCGCACCATGACCGTGACCGGAGAACTCATGCGCCCAGTTGACCAGAGCAACGTTCGGGGGCGGTTTCGCGACGGTTTCGGGGAGGTTTCGATCTGGGCGGGCTCGGGTCTGCCCGGGACCGACGGGGCGCCCGCCGCAGAGCACGTCTCCGTGTCAGGCGCCGACGAGCTCTGCACTCCGGGTGTTGTTCGTCGCATCGACATCGCCGGGCAGATCCAAGATGGTGGAGGTGATGCTTCCGCTGTAGCTGGGATCGATGTCTGCGGCAATCGTCGCGGGGGCGTCGCCGGGCTTGAGCGCCTGGTTGGTCCGACAGGTCACCACGAGGGTCTCCGTGAAGGCTCCCCCCGTGTTCAGCGTCGTGGGCAGCGGCGACGGATCGCAGGTGAGACGGGGGTCCACCGTCCAGGTCGCGGTTCCCACGCCGCCCCCGTACACGTTGTTCTTGATCGTGAACTCGACGACCGACCCCGCAGGCACGGCGGCGGTCGAAGCGGCGCTCGGGCCGAATGATCCGGTGTACGTGATCGACTGCACGCCGAGGTCGTCAACCGAATTGGTCAGGTCCGCCGCCACCTCGCCGTCGAGCACGGTCGGCTTCGGCGTCGGCGTCGGAGTCGGCTCCGGGGTGGGCGTCGGAGTGGGGGTGGGCGTCGGCTCCGGCGTCGGCGCGGGCGTCGGTGCAGGCGTCGGTGCTGCTGTCTGAACCTTTGCCGGGGGACAGGGGGAAGCCGCAACCGCCGGCTGGGCGGCAAGGCCCGTCAAGGTCGCCGCGCCGACCAGAATCGCGGTCAGTGCGAGAGCTCCCTGAACGGCGCGCGGTGCCCTTCTGCGCAACACCAATGCCGTGCCGAGCACGAGGGCCGCAGCCCCCGCGATCAGAAGAAGGAGATTCGGTTCGCTCCCCGTCTCCGCCAGTACACAGTCCATACGACACGCCCCTCCAGGAACAGATTTTCAAGAGAAAGAGTTGGCCGCATGCTGACGAGCATCATGCGACCCGCCGCAGGCAGCGGCACCCAGCAGAGGTACTCGTCGGAGCGACCTCTGGCAGGACCGACTTGTCGCACCGGGCGGTGGGTTCGTCCATTCTCCCCAGATGGATGACCCCGTCGCGCCTTGCGTTCGAGAGCAAGGAGCGCCTCATTATTTCATTCATCGTGGTCGACGGTGTCGCGCCGATCGCAAGCCGACTTCAGTGGGGCGTTCCTCGAACTGCGTGACGCGTTGGCCGATCGAATCGGCGGCCCCGATGACAAACCCGGTACAGCAGAAAACCCCCGCCGAAGCGGGGGTCTCTGGCCCTCATGAGGAGTGGGCCCGGCGGGGCTCGAACCCGCGACCCGCGGATTAAAAGTCCGATGCTCTGCCAACTGAGCTACAGGCCCGGAACCAACTTACCCGGTCGGGGCCGCCGAGTCATATCGGGTGAGGGAGTGGCGGGAGGCGGGTGATGCGGCCCTTCCCGGTCCACCCCTACACTCGGCAGCATGACCGACTCCATCGCCGTTCCGTCGCCCTGGGGCGACCTCATCCGCGCGTCGACGATGCTCACCACCGGCGAGGTGCTGCTGCACGACTGGGTCACCTCGAAGCCGGATCCGAGCTCCGCAGACGGCGGATCGGGTGCGCCCGAGATCATGGTGCGCACGACGGAGCCGGGGGCGGTCGCCGCGCTGGTTCCGCGGATCGCCGCGTTGCTGGGGCGCCCGGAGACCGTGCGGCGGGCGACGGACGCCGTCGTGACCGAGTTCAGCGAGGAGGATCCCACCGCGGAGGAGCTCGCCGAGGCCGCCGAGGACCTCCTGCTGCAGGCCGTCGAGGCGTGGCCGGACGGCGACGTGGTGCTGCACCTCGAGGATTCCTGCGAGGAGCACTTCGCCCCGGGCTACTGGCCGGCGGTCCGGTTCGACTCCGCCGGCGCGATCGTGGAGGTCACGGTCGAGGCGTGACGGGCCCTCGGCGCGCCAGCGGCGGGGAGGCAGCCTCGAGATGTCATTTCCAGACCCCTGTCAGCATATGATCGACTGGCGCCCGACGCTCGCGGCGCACCCCCCATCATCGAACGAATTGGTATCCGCTATGTCGTATCCGCAGCAGCCCGTCGATCCGAGCCAGCCCCAGGCCCAGCAGCCGGCCCAGGCGCCGCTCCCGCAGCAGCCCTACCAGCCGCCGCGGGCTCCCCAGAAGAAGGCCATCACGGCGATGCGCCAGGGCGTCATCTCGATCATCACGGGCGGCGTCTCGCTCTTCCTCTTCCCGGCGATCCTCGGCACGATCGGTTTCATCGTCGGCATCTCGGCCATCGTGCTCTCGATCAAGGAGATGAACGCGGGGGCGAAGAATCCGGCGCCGCTGATCCTCGGGATCCTCGGCACCATCATGGGCGGGTTCGGAGTCGGGGCGGCGCTCCTGCTCCAGTTCGCCCGATAGGGCCCGCGGTGCCGGTGATCCGGTACTCGGGGCCGATCCGCGAGATCAGATTCGCCCCTAGCGTCGAAGGGTGACCGTGCAGATCCCTTCGACCCGAACGACCCGAGCGCGCCGAGCGCTGACCGCCGCCGCTGCGCTCGCCCTCGCCGCTGCGCTGGCGATCATCTGGGCGGGGCGGCTCCTCATCGAGCGACCCGTCTACGTCAGCGAGCTGGGGGCGGAGGAGCCGACTGCCCGGTGGTTCAAGTACGCCCTGCTGCTGATCGTGTTCGGGGGTCTGGTCGTCGCCTGGTCGGCGAGGGGCGTCCGCCTGCGGCGATGGGACGCGATGCTCCTGCGGCCGGCGGCGCTACTCGCGATATCCTCCGCCTGCTTCTTCGTCGCCTCCCAGGAGCCCTGCACTTCCGGGTGCCCGATCCCGTTCGCGGACGAGATCCGCTGGCAGGATCTCGTGCACACGTCCTCGGCGGTGGTCGCCTTCGGGGCCGCGGCGCAGGCGATGCACGCCGTCGCGGGCAGCGACGCGGACCGGTCCCTGCGACACGGATCGCTGGCGGCCGCCGGCTCGGTGGCGGTGATCGCCGCGACCGGGGGGATCTTCTCGCTGCTGCGGTTCCGCACCGACATCGGTGGCCTTCTCGAGTTCGTCGCGACCTCGATCGGGGTGCTCTGGCTGCTGTGGTTCGGGCTGCGGATTCAGTCGCGTTCCGGCCACAGGCGCTCGACCGCGTCGAGCACGTCGGCGTAGACGGCGTCGGGGTCCACTGCGGGCGGAGCGACGCAGGCGAACTCGAGGCTGACCGCTCCGTGCACGTGCGCCCACACCGTGAGGGCGGCGGCGAGCGGGTCCTCGGCTCCGCGCGCGGCGAGGGCGGCGATCAGCGGATCGAGAGCGTCCATCGCGCCCTCGCCCTCGTAGGAGGCGAGTGCGCCGCCGAACATGAGGCGGTAGAGCGAAGGGTGCTCGTGCGCCCAGGCGCGGTAGGCCAGGCCGAGCGCGTGCAGCCCGCCGGGTTCGGCTGCCCGCTGCGCGGACGCGAACGACGCGAAGCCGTCGGCGATGACCGCGCCCAGCAGCTCGTCCTTGCCGCCGAAGAGCGCGTACACCGCCGAGGTCGACGTGCCCGCGGTTCGTGCGACCTCGCGCAGCGAGACGCGATCCGGGCCGTCGGCGGCGACCGAATCGGCGGTGGCGGCCAGCAGTCGTGCGCGCGTGGCCTCGTCGTAGCTGGTGGGTCTGGACATGCTCCAATCCTAGCGTTACATTGTTATATAACACCGTTACGGAGGGTCGATCATGAGCAACGCAGTCTTTCCCGGGCGCTACACTGCGGTCGTCGACGGCGAGACCGTCACCGTGTTCCTCATCGGCATGCGGGCCAACCGCTGGTGGCGGATCGGGCGGGTGCTGCGGGTCGCCCGCCGCATGCCGCCGATGCTGAGCCACCTGTCGACGCATCCCGACGCGGGGCTGCTCGGGTTCCAGCAGTGGCTCGGCCGCACCACGATCCTGGTGTCGTACTGGCGCAGCCCCGAGCACCTGCAGCGCTTCGCGGCCGATCGTGACGCGCCGCACCTGCAGCCCTGGCGGGACTTCCAGAAGAACTTCAGCGGCAGCGGAGACGTCGGCGTCTGGCACGAGACCTACCAGGTGCCGGCCCGCGACAGCGAGACCGTCTACAGCGACATGCCGCTCTTCGGGCTCGCCGCCGCGACCGCGCACGCCCCGGTCGGACCGGGGACGAGTACGGCGCGGCAGCGGCTGGGGCGCTGAGACTATCCCTGCACCGCGGCGAAGCGGCGCTGCACGTCCTCCCAGTTGACGATGTTCCAGAACGCGTTCACGTAGTCGGCCCGCACGTTCGCGTAGTCGAGGTAGTAGGCGTGCTCCCAGACGTCGAGCTGCAGCAGCGGCGTGACGCCCATGGGGGCGTTGCCCTGCTGGTCGAAGAGCTGGAAGATCACCGGCCGCTTGCCGAGCTCGTCCCACGCGAGCACCGACCAGCCGGATCCCTGCACGCCGAGCGCGGTCGCCGTGAAATGAGCACGGAACCGCTCGATCGATCCGAAGTGCTCGCCGAGCGCCTCGGCGAGGGCGCCCTCGGGATCGCCGCCGCCGTTCGGCGACAGGTTCTCCCAGAAGATGCTGTGGTTGAGGTGCCCGCCGAGGTTGAACGCGAGGTCCTTCTCGAGCTTGTTGACGTTCGCCAGGTCGCCGCTCTCGCGGGCGTCGGCGAGCTGCGCGAGCGCGGTGTTCGCGCCGGTCACGTAGGCCTGGTGGTGCTTGGAGTGGTGCAGTTCCATGATCCGCGCCGAGATGTGCGGCTCGAGGGCGCTGTAGTCGTAGGGCAGGTCGGGGAGGGTGTATTCGGGCATTGCGATTCCTTTTCTGTCGACCGCGACAGGTGGCCGCGGTGGGTCGGGGTGCGCGTCGGACGCGCGGGTCAGAGCACCGATCCGGCGTTTCGGAAGGTGCGATCGAGATAGATCATCGGCTCGGTCACCGGTACCGGATCCCCGGTGAGGATCTCGACCACCTCCGCGACGACGAGCATCGAGGAACCGACCGGGACCTGCTGGAGGCTGCGGCTGCGGAGCGCGACCCGGGCGCTCCCGAGGTGGGGTTCGCCGGTGTCGAGCGTGCGCCAGCCCTGCGCGGCGGTGAAACGCTCGCCGCCGGTCACCGCGAACTCCCGGGCGAGCGACGCGTGCCGGGCGTCGAGGAGATGGACCAGGAACGACTCCGCCGAGAGGATCCGCCCGGCGCTGCCGGTGGTGCGCGTGACCGAGAAGACGAGGGCCGCGGGATCGACGGCGACGGAGGCGACGCTGGAGGCGGTGAGCCCGACCGGCCCGTCCGGGGTCGCCGCGGTGATGAGGGCGATACCGGCCGGATGCTCGCGGAAGGCGGCCTTGAAGTCGGTCGCGAGGTCGGTTGCGGTGCGGGTCATCGGGCGTTCTCCAGTGCTGCTGCGGGGTCAGGGGTCGAGGGGTTCTCGTCGGGCGCCGGGCCGGACGCCGCCGCGCAACGGAGCAGCTCGGTCCGGTCGGCGATCTTGGTGCGCTCGCGTTCGCGGATCGCGCCCAGGGTCCGTTCGGCGGCGTCGATCCGCAGCCATCCCGCCCAATCGATTCGGGCGTCGAGGCGCGAGAGGAGCGCCTCGCGGTCGGCCTCGAGCACGCCTCCGATGCCGGGCGCGGGGCGGGAACCGCCGGACTCGAGGTCGGCGAACAGGCTCGCGACGGTCTCCGCGGCGTCCGACTTGGTCGAGCCGATGAGGCCGACCGGGCCGCGGCGGATCCAGCCGGTGGCGTACAGCCCGGGGATCGGAGCGCCGCTCGGATCCAGCACGCGTCCGTCGGACTCGGGGATCCGGCCGAGCGCTTCGTCGAACGGGACGCCGGGGACCGGCGAGGAGCGGTAGCCGATGGTGCGGTAGACCGCGCCGACCTCGAGGCGGACGGTCTCGCCCGTTCCTGAGTAGCGGCCGAGCGCGTCGGGCCGCGTGCGCTCCGTCTCCACGGCGGTGACCCGATCCGGCCCGATGAGCCGCGCGGGCTGCTGCCCGAAGTGCAGGTGCACCCGCCGCGAGGCGGAGCGGTCGGCGGGATCGATCGCGGCCCATTCCCGGAGCGTCTCGACGATCAGGCGCCGCTGCGTGAACTGCGCGATCATGCGCTCGGTGTGCTCGTCGGGTCCGACCTCGGCGGGATCCACGATCACGTCGACGTCGTGCCGGGTGCCGAGCTCGCGCAGCTCCAGCGGCGAGAACCGCACGTCGGCGGGGCCGCGCCGGATCAGCAGGTGCAGATCGCGGAGCGGGTTCTGCGCGAAGGCGGTCTCGACGTGGTCGGGGATGTCGGTGTGCGCCAGGTGCTCGGCGTGGGTGATGAGCATGCGAGCGACGTCGAGCGCCACGTTGCCGGCACCGATCACCGCGACCGACTCGGCGTCGAGCGGCCACTCGGGCGCCGCGTCGGGATGGCCGTCGTACCAGGCGACGAAGTCGGCGCCGCCGAAGGATCCGGGCAGCTCGGCGCCGGGGATCCCGAGATCGGCGTCGCGGTCGGCGCCGGTGGCGAGCACGACCGCGTCGTACGCGTCGCGGAGCTCGTCGATCGTGAGGTCCGCGCCGATCTCGACGTTGCCGTGCAGCCGGATGCCGGGATGCTCGAGCACGCGATGCAGCGCGTCCTGGATCTTCTTGATCCGGGGATGGTCGGGCGAGACCCCGTAGCGCACGAGGCCGTAGGGGGCGGGGAGCTTCTCGAACAGGTCGATGCGCGCCCCGGGGTCGCGGGCGAGGATCAGGTCGGCGGCGTAGACGCCGGCCGGGCCGGCGCCGACGACGGCGACGGCGACGGCGACGCCCGGCGCCGCCGGATCGGGGGAGGTGCTCGTCATACCAGGGTCTCCTGCGGGGGCAGCGCGGCCACGATCGGGTGATCGCCCGGGATCGGGCCGGTGCGGGTCGCCCCGCCCGGTGCGCCGATCTCGTCGAAGAACTCGACGTTGGCCCGGTAGTAGTCGGACCAGACCTCGGGCAGGTCGTCCTCGTAGTAGATCGCCTCGACGGGGCAGACGGGCTCGCAGGCGCCGCAGTCGACGCACTCGTCGGGGTGGATGTACAGCATCCGATCCCCCTCGTAGATGCAGTCGACGGGGCACTCGTCGACGCAGGCGCGGTCCTTGAGATCCACGCACGGCAGCGCGATCACGTAGGTCACGCGCACCTCCTTCGTTCGGCATCGGGTCCCGGAATCGGCCCCGCTCCGCTAGGCTAAAACCTCAAGTCGGCTTGAGGTCAAATCGAAGGGGTGGGCGATGGTCGCGGAGCGCATGCACAGTCCCGAGGAGCTGCTGAGCGTCGGCGAGATGAGCCGGCGCACCGGCGTGCCGGTCTCCTCGCTGCACTACTACGAGGGGCTCGGTCTGATCGCCTCGCAGCGCACCGCGGGCAACCAGCGCCGGTATCCGCGCCACATGCTGCGCCGCGTCGCGCTCATCTCGGTGGCGAAGCGGCTCGGGATCCCGCTCGACGACGTGCGCGACGCCTTCGCGGACGTGCCGCTCTCGACCATGCCGAGCCACGAGGACTGGCAGCGGGCCTCGCGCCAGTGGAAGAAGACGCTCGAGCAGCGCCGACGGGGGATCGAGCGGCTCGAGCAGGAGCTGACCGGCTGCATCGGTTGCGGCTGCCTGTCGATGAAGGCCTGCAATCTGCTGAACCCCGACGACGAGCTCGGCGAGACCGGCACCGGCGCGCGACGGGTTCCGGTGTAGGCCGAGCCGCCGATACGATCGGGGGCATGGCACCGGAGCGGAGACGACAGTCGCGACCGATCATCGTCGTCGGAGCCGGGATCGTGGGCGCCGCGATCGCGAGCCACCTGGCCCGCGAGGACCGTCCCGTCGTCGTGCTCGACGGTGCTCGACCGGGCAGCGGCGCGACCCGCGACTCGTTCGCGTGGGTCGGGCTCGCGAAGAACCGCGCCGACGTCTTCGCGGATCCGCTGCGGCAGCTCGGGGCCGAGGAGTTCGAGCGCCTCGTGCAGGACCTGCCCGAACCCGTCGGCCTGCGACGGTCGGGGGCGATCACCTGGGAGGACACGGTCGCGCAGACCCGAGCCTTCGTCGCGGCCCACCGCGCCCGCGGGCACGCGGTCGAGCTGCTGAGCGCTGCGGCCGCGCTCGAACGGGAGCCCGCGCTGCGCTGGGCGCCGGACGTCGTGGCCTGCGCACCGGACGACGGAGGGGTCGACCCCGTCGCCCTCACCCGAGCCATGCTCCGCGATGCCGAATCGCACTGCGCGGAGATCCGGCTCGAGGAGCCCGTCCGATCCGTCCTCGTCGAGGAGGGACGCGTCGTCGGCGTCGAGACCGACGCTGGCGAGGTGCGCGGCTCGACGGTCGTGCTGGCCGCCGGAACCGCGATCCCGGCGCTCGCCGCGACCGCCGGCGTGCGTGCCGAGGTCGAGAGCTCCCCGTGCGCGCTGATCCGGTTCCGGACTCCGGAGCCGCTGGTGCGCGGGATCCTCTCGACCCCGGACTTCGAGATCCGGCAGCTCGACGACACGACGCTGATCGCCGCCGAGGACGTGCCACCCGGGTTCGACGGCGACCCGCGCGAACTCGCCGAGCCGACGCTGCGCACGATCCGCGAGGAACTGCGCGGCGGGGACCGGGTCGAGCTGATCGAGGCGGTCATCGCGGATCGACCGATCCCTGCGGGCGGTCGGCTGCTCGGTTTCGCCGACGGGATCGACGGGCTCTATCTGGCCGCGGTCCACCCGGCGATCATGCTCGCGGGTGCGATCGGCGCCCGCGTCGCGCGCGATCTCGCCTGAGCACTCGGGAGAGCAGCGATTTCCTGACCTCAGTTAGGATCGTGTGAGCATCTCCCGACCCGCGCCCGCCGAAGGCGCACGCATCCCCCCTCGGAGCCCGCACATGAACTCGAACGACTGCGTTCTCGCCGCGACCGGAACCAGCCTCCCGCTCGGGCCGATCCTGCTGATCGCCGCACTCCTGCTCGTGGTGGGCGCCATCGTGCTGCTCGCGGTCTCGAAGCGCACCCGCGCCGCGCTCGCGACGCTCGCGGTCGGCGCGCTCCTCGTCGGGGCCCTGGGAATGCCGGCCGACCCCGCGCAGGCCGCGAGCGGTTCGGATTCCTGTGCGAAGCCGACGCCGACCACGCCGATCGACCCGGATCCCAAGCCGACGCCGCCCCCGGCCCCGACCCCGACGAAGAAGTTCCCCGACCTCGCGGCTTCCACCGTGTTCCCGAAGGGGGAGCTGGCGGTCGGATCCGAGGGGTCGATCGTGTACACGGTGCGCAACGCGGGAGCCGCGGCCACGACGGCGCCGATCGATGCGACCATCGCGCTCGCCCCCATGTCTCCGTTCGCGCTCGTGTTCGATCATGCGACGACCAGCGCGACCGTCGACGGCAGCACGATCACCGTGAGCAATCCGACGGTCTCGGTGACCGGCACCGGCACCGCGACCAACCCGTTCGAACTGCGCATCGGCGCGGTCCTCGAGCCCGGAGACTCGGTCTCCGTGGCCATCGGGATCCGGGTACCGAAGGGTGCCGCAGGCGCGTCCGGATCGGCCGATCTCTTCATCACGAAGGGTACGGGCGGTGGCGAGCGCCCGGCGACGAACAACCTTGCGACGGCGCTGCTGCGCGCGGCCCAGGCTGCGCAGGGCTGCACGGCGATCAATGACAAGTCCGCGACGGCCGATACCGACGGTGACGGCGTCGTCGACGCCTGCGACCTCGACTCCGACAACGACGGGATCCTCGATAGCGAGGAGGACCTCGACCGCAACGGCAAGTTCCTCGACGACGATACCGAGGGCGACATCCTGGTGACGCCGGTGCTCGGCGACGGCGTGTCCGCCACCTTCGATCTCGACTCCGACAACGACGGGATCCTCGACCTGATGGAGGGGCGTCCGTTCACGCGGGCGCAGATCGATGCGTTCGACGCCGATCGCAACGGCGTGTTCGACGCGGGCCAGGCGTTCGGTGCGAACGGGCTGCTGGATGCGCTCGAGACCGCCCCCGATTCCGGAGTGCTGAAGCCCGAGTTCGTGTCGATCCGCAATACCGACGGAGATGACAAGCCCGACTTCGTGGATCTCACGAGCAACGGGACCGATCTGGACCTCTACGCGATCGGACGGTCCGATCTGGATCTCCTCGGCGGCGGGTTCGTCTCGGTCGGGGTCGACGCGGATCGCGACGGCATCCAGATCGGGGTCGACACGGACCTCATCGTCCGGGGTGCTCCGGCGTCGCCGTACTCGCCCTATTCGAGCTGAGCCGCCGTCTCAGTTCCGGTCTCGACCGGCGGCAGGAACGCCGCCGCGATCCAGGTGGTGATCGGCATCGCGAGCACGAGGCCGATGCTGCCGCAGAGGGTGCGCACGATCTCGGTCACCAGGTCATCGCCGGTCAGCGTCGAGAGCAGCGGCCGGTCGGTCAGGGCGAGCAGGATCAGGACCCCGAGGGATGCGCCGGCGTAGGCGAACACGATCGTGTAGACGGTCGAGGCGATGTGGTCGCGGCCGATGCGCATCGCCCGCTTCGCGATCTCGCCGCGTCCGAGGTGCGGGGCCGCCGCGCGCAGCTCCCAGACCGCGGAGGCCTGGGTGATGGTGACGTCGTTCAGCACCCCGAGCCCGGCGATGATGATCGCGCAGGTCAGCATGCCCCGGAAGTCGATGCTCCCGGCGACGCCCGAGAGCCGCGCCGCGGCCTCGTCGCCGAGCCCGCTGAGCCGCGTCGCGTGCACCGCGAGGGTCGAGATCCCCGCGGTGATGAGGATCCCGCACAGCGTCCCGACGAGCGCGGCCGTGGTGCGCAGGTTGGGGCCGTGCACCGGGTAGAGGATGATGAACACGATCGCGAAGGAGCCGACGATGCCCACCAGCGCACCGGGTGCACCGGTCACGATGGCGGGCAGGACGAAGGCGAGGATCACGCCCCCGCTGAGCGCGAGCGCCCCGAGGGCGAGCAGGCCGCGCAGGCGCCCGACGGCGAGCAGCACCACGAGGAACAGTGCCGAGAGCACGACGAGGGCGAGTCCGCGATGGATCCCCGAGATGCTGTAGCTGTAACGCTCGGACGCCGCTCCGTCGGAGGCGCGCGGGTCACCCGCGGGCGGTTCCGCGCGCGGCGCCCCGAGCAGCTCGACGGTGTCGCGCGGTTGGAGCCCCGACGATGCGAGCGAGCCGCGGGCCGGGACGTCGATCACCCGGCCGGTGTCCGGCCCGGAGGTGATGCCGATCCCGATCGTGAGGCAGGAGCGGTCGGGATCGGCCCCGGATGTCGCGGCACCGGTCCGCGGCTGCGTCCCGTCGCCGCAGCCGGTGTCGACGCTGACGACCTCGCCCTCGACGAAGATGGTGCCCGGCCCCGCGAACGGCACCCGCTCGATCACCTTGGCCGCTTCGCCCGCGTTCGGCCAGAGCAGCGCGAGTCCGAGGCCGGTGAGGAGCGCCACCGCGAGCAGCAGCGGGAGCGCGACCCGGACGGCGGTGCGGGAGTGCTCGAGACCCGTCGGCGGTCGTCCGTGGCCGTGCGCGTGCTTGTCCATAATGATTCTCATTATGGACTATGTCGGTGCTCCGACGCGGACGCCCCTACGCGGCGGTGCCGCCCCCGTCGAGCCGCAGCCGGTACCCCATGCCGGCCTCGGTGAGCAGGTAGCGCGGACGGGCGGGATCCGGCTCGAGCTTCTTGCGCAGCTGCGAGAGGTAGAGCCGCAGATAGCCGGTGTCGGTGACGTGCTCCGAGCCCCAGATGCTCGTGAGCAGCAGGTGCCGGGTCACCAGACGGCCCTCGTTGCGCACGAGGAGCTCGAGCACCTGCCACTCGGTCGGGGTGAGCCGGACCGTCTGCGCCGCGCCGTCGACGGCACGGGTCACGGTGCGCGCGGCGAGGTCCACCGTCGTGTCGCCGAACGAGACCACCGGGGTCTGCTCGGGCTGCGCGCGGCGCCGGGTGAGCGCGCGCACCCGAGCGAGCAGCTCGTCGATCGAGAACGGTTTCGTCACGTAGTCGTCGGCCCCGGCGTCGAGCGCCTCGACCTTGTCGCCGGCGTCGGTGCGCCCCGAGACGACGAGGATCGGCACCTCCGACCAGCCGCGGATCGCCTGGATCACCTCGACCCCGTCGAGGTTCGGCATGCCGAGGTCGAGCAGCACGAGGTCGGGCCGGTGATCGACCGCGGCCCCGATCGCCTCCGCGCCGTCGGCGGCGACGGCGACGTCGTAGCCCTTGGCGGTCAGCGTGATCCGCAGCGCGCGGAGGATCTGCGGGTCGTCGTCGGCGATCAGGATCCTCATCGGGCCTCCTCGGTCGGCTGGTCGGTCAGGCGGGGCAGCGAGACCACCATGGTGAGTCCGCCGCCCGGGGTGTCCTCGGGTTCCAGCGTGCCGCCCATACCCTCGGTGAACCCCTTGGACAGCGCGAGCCCGAGCCCGAGCCCCGTCGAGTTGTCGGTGTCGCCCAGACGCTGGAACGGCACGAAGACGTCGTCGCGGCGCTCTTCCGGAATCCCTGGCCCCTGGTCGACGATCCGGATCTCCACCGTATCGGCGAAGCTGCTGGTGGTCACCCGCACCGGGGTGCGGGCGGGGGCGTAGCGCGCGGCGTTCGCGAGCAGGTTCACGACGACGCGTTGCAGCAGCACGGGATCCGCGAGCACCTGCGGCGCGTCCGGATCAAGGTCGAGCTCGACGTCCGACGGGCCGAGACCGAGCTCGTCGAGCGCGGGCGCGATCACGTCGACCGGGTCGACGGGGATCGGCGCGATGGCGAGCACCCCGGCCTGCAGCCGGCTGACGTCGAGCAGGTCGGTCACGAGCGCGGCGAGCGATCCGAGGCTCTCGTCGGCGGTCTCGAGCAGTTCGGCGCGATCCTCGGGGCTCAGTGCCGATCCCGCTGCGCGGAGCCCGCCGACGGCGGCCGTCGCCGCCGCCAGCGGGCGGCGCAGGTCGTGGCTGAGCGCCGAGAGCAGGGCGCCGCGCACGCGGTCGGAGGCGGCGATCGGGACGATCTCGCTCGCGACCTCGGTGAGCTCGCGCACCTCGAGCGCGGCCTCGAGCTGCGCGGCGAGCACGGTCAGAAGCCGATGCTCCGAGGCGGCGGGCTCGGGACCGTCGAGCTCGAAGCGCGCAGTCGGTCCGACGGGCAGGCTGACGGTCGCGGGGCCGGCGACCGGGATCCCGGAGGAGGCGATGAGCACGTCTCCGTCGCGCAGCTGTGCACCCGTTCGGGCGAACGCCTCGCGCGCGCGATCCACGATCGCCTGCACCGCGTCCTGCCCGCGGATCACGCTGCCCGCGACGGTCTGGATCAGTTCGGATTCGGCGGCGGATCGGCGCGCGGCCCGGCTGCGCCGTGCGGCACGATCGACGACGATGCTGACGAGCACCGCGATGATCACGTAGAGCAGCAGGGCGAGCATGTGCAGCGGGTCGGCGATGGAGACCGTGTAGAGCGGCTGGATGAAGAAGTAGTCGAGCGTGAGCCCCGACAGCACGGCGGCGAACAGCGCCGGCCAGATGCCGCCGACGATCGCGACCACGACGACGAGCAGCTGGTAGCTGAGCACGTCGCTCGTGATCGACTCGGGGCTGCGGGTGAGGCTCAGCGCCCAGGTGAGCAGCGGTCCTCCGGTGAGCGCGACGACGAGGCCGGTGATCCGCCGTTTCGCGGTGAGCGCCCCGCCCCTGCGGGGGAGCGTGCGGCGGCGGCCCGCCGCGGAGTGCGTGACGATGTGCACGTCGATGTCGCCCGACTCGCGGATCACGGTCGCACCGATCCCCGGCCCGGTGAGCGCCGCGGCGAGGCGGCCTCGGCGGCTGACCCCGAGCACGAGCTGCGTCGCGTCGACCGAGCGGGCGAAGTCGACGAGCGCCGTCGGCACGTCGTCGCCGACGACCTGGTGGTAGGTACCGCCCAGTTGCTCGGCGAGGGCGCGCAGCTGCACGAGCTCGCCCGGCTGCGACCCCGCGAGGCCGTCCTGCGCCGTGACGTGCACGGCGATCAGCTCGCCGCCCGAGGATCGCGCCGCGATCCGGGCGCCGCGCCGCAGCAGCGTCTCGCCCTCCGGCCCGCCGGTGAGCGTGACGACCACGCGTTCGCGGGTCTCCCAGGTGCGCTCGATCCCGTGCTGGGCGCGGTAGTCGCGCAGGGCCTGATCCACCTCGTCGGCGAGCCAGAGCAGCGCGAGCTCGCGCAGCGCGGTGAGGTTGCCGAGACGGAAGTAGTTCGACAGGGCTGCGTCGATGCGCTCCGCCGGGTACACGAGGCCGCCCGAGAGCCGGTCGCGCAGGGCCTGCGGGGCGAGGTCGACCACTTCGACCTGGTGGGCGCCGCGCAGGATCTCGTCGGGGATCGTCTCGCGCTGCGCCGCTCCGGTGATCTGCTCGACCACGTCGGTGAGGGAGGCGATGTGCTGGATGTTGACCGTCGAGATCACGTCGATGCCCGCGTCGAGCAGTTCGGCGACGTCCCCCCACCGCTTCGCGTTGCGGGACCCGGGGGCGTTCGTGTGCGCGAGCTCATCGACGAGCGCGACGTCGGGCCGGCGCTCGATCACGGCGTCGAGGTCCATCTCGGACAGGGAGACCCCGCGGTGCTCGACCTGGCGCAGCGGTACGCGGGGCAGCCCCGCTGTCATGCGAGCCGTCGCCGCGCGACCGTGGGTCTCGACCACGGCGATCACGACGTCGCGGCCCTCCGCCGAGAGCCTGACGCCCTCCTCGAGCATGGCGTACGTCTTGCCGACGCCGGGGGCGGCGCCGAGGAGCACGCGGAGCCGTCCCCGTCCGGTCATGCTGCTATCCCTTCGCCGAATCCAACGCTAGGTTCAGCGCGAGCACGTCGACCACAGGCTCGCCGATGAAGCCGAGCGCGCGGTCCTTGGTGTGCGCGGCCACGAGCGTGCGCACGCGCTCGGGAGAGAGACCGCGCTCGCGGGCGACGCGATCCACCTGGATCGCGGCGTACGCGGGGCTGATCTGCGGATCGAGGCCGGATGCGGAGGCCGTGACGGCATCGGCCGGCACCGCGCTCTCGGCGACCCCGTTGAACGCGGCGACCTGCGCCTTGCGCTCACGGATCGCGGTGACGAGGTCCGGGTTCGACGGGCCGAGGTTCGAACCCGACGACGCCCGGCCGTCGTAGCCGTCGCCCGCGGCCGAGGGGCGGGGCTGGAAGTACTGCGGCAGCGGCGCGCCCTTCGCGTCCGAGAAGGACTGCGCGACGAGCGCCGAGCCGACGACCCGGCCGCCGGCGTCGCGCACGAGCGAGCCGTTCGCCTGCGCGGGCAGCGCGATCTGGCCGATGCCGGTGACGACGAGCGGGTAGGCGATGCCGAGCACGATCGTGCAGACCAGCATGGCCCGGATCGCGACCCAGGCCGTGCGGCCGGTGGTGCGGGATGAGACGTTCATTCGATGGCTCCTAGGTCGAGGGGGTCGGGGATCAGAATCCGGGGATCAGGCGGACGACGAGGTCGATCAGCCAGATCCCGATGAAGGGCGCGACCACGCCGCCGAGACCGTAGATCAGCAGGTTGCGGCCGAGCGTCTGCGAGGCGCTCAGCGGCCGGTAGCGCACGCCGCGGAGCGCGAGCGGTACGAGCAGCACGATCACGATCGCGTTGAACACGATCGCCGAGAGCACCGCCGAGGCGGGGGAGTGCAGGCCCATGATGTTCAGCGCGGAGAGGCCCGGGAACACCCCCGTGAACATCGCGGGCACGATCGCGAAGTACTTCGCGACGTCGTTGGCGATCGAGAAGGTGGTGAGCGCGCCGCGGGTGATGAGCAGCTGCTTGCCGATGCGGACGATGTCGATGAGCTTGGTCGGATCGGAGTCGAGGTCGACCATGTTGCCGGCCTCCTTCGCGGCCGAGGTGCCCGAGTTCATCGCCACGCCCACGTCCGCCTGCGCGAGCGCGGGGGCGTCGTTGGTGCCGTCGCCCGTCATCGCCACCATGCGGCCGCCGGCCTGCTCCTTCCGGATGTACGCCAGCTTGTCCTCGGGAGTGGCCTCGGCGATGAAGTCGTCGACCCCGGCCTCGCTGGCGATGGCCGCGGCGGTGAGCGGATTGTCGCCCGTCACCATGACCGTGCGGATGCCCATCGCGCGGAGCTCGCCGAAGCGCTCGGTGAGCCCCTCCTTCACCACGTCCTTCAGATGGATCACGCCGAGCAGACGGCTGGAGCCGCCCGCGTCGCGCACCGCCACGACGAGCGGGGTGCCGCCGCTGCGGGAGATCCCCTCGACGATCCCGTCGAGCTCGGCGCGCAGCTTGCCGGCCGCGGGCGACCCCTCGGCCTCGAGCCAGGCCGCGACCGCGCTGCCCGCGCCCTTCCGGATCATGCCGCCGTCGGGCAGGTCGAGCCCCGACATGCGCGTCTGCGCGGTGAACGGCACGACCTCGCCGACGCCGGCCGCGTCGGGCCGTTCGCCCGACCGCTCCGCGAGCTCGACGATCGACTGCCCCTCCGGGGTGGGATCCGCGAGCGACGACAGGGCCGCGGCCCGGACGAGCTCCCGCTCGTCGACACCGCTCAGCGGCACGAACGCCGACGCGCGACGGTTGCCGTACGTGATGGTGCCGGTCTTGTCGAGCAGCAGCGTCGTCACGTCGCCCGCGGCCTCGACGGCCCGGCCCGACATGGCGAGCACGTTGCGCTGCACCAGGCGGTCCATGCCAGCGATGCCGATCGCCGAGAGCAGTGCGCCGATGGTCGTCGGGATCAGGCAGACCAGCAGGGCGACGAGCACGGTCAGGCTCACGGGGCTCGCCGCGTAGGAGGCGATCGGGTTCAGCGTCAGCACGACCACCACGAAGATGATCGACAGCGCCGCGAGCAGGATCGACAGCGCGATCTCGTTGGGGGTGCGCTGCCGGGCGGCCCCCTCGACGAGGGCGATCATCCGGTCGACGAAGGTCTCGCCCGGCTTCGAGGTGACGCGCACCACGATCCGGTCGGAGAGCACCCGGGTGCCGCCCGTGACCGCGCTGCGATCGCCGCCGGACTCCCGGATCACGGGGGCCGACTCGCCGGTGATCGCCGACTCGTCGACCGACGCGATGCCGTGGATCACATCGCCGTCGCCCGGGATCAGCTCGCCCGCGGTCACGATCACCGCGTCGCCGAGCCGCAGCTCGGAGGAGGGGACCTCCGCCGTCGCCGCGCGCTCGGCGCCGGGATCGGCGTCGGCGTCGTACGACTCGACGCGGTGCGCGACCGTGCTGGTGCGCGTGCGGCGCAGGGTCTCGGCCTGGGCCTTGCCGCGGCCCTCGGCGATCGACTCGGCGAGGTTCGCGAACAGCACGGTCAGCCACAGCCAGATCGCGATCGCCCAGGTGAACGGTGCGGGCACCGCGCTGCCGCCCGAGGCGGCGGGCCCGCCGAGGAACGGCTCGGCGATGGCGAGCACCGTGGTGAGCGCCGCCCCCAGCCAGACCACGAACATGACGGGATTGCGCCACTGCTGGCGCGGATCCAGCTTGCGCACCGCGCCGGGGAGCGCCGTGCGGAACTGCGCGGGTGAGAGCCCGGTGCGCGTGCGCCGGACGGCGACGGCTTCCGGAGCGTGCTGCGTGGAAACGGACATGGCTATCGAAGCCCTTCTGCCAGGGGACCCAGCGTGAGAACGGGGAAGAACGTGAGTGCCGTGACGAGCACGGTGACGGAGGCGAGCATGCCGACGAACAGCGGGCGGTGGGTCGGCAGCGTTCCGGCGGTGGCCGGGATCCGATCCTGCGCGGCGAAGGAGCCGGCGAGCGCGAGCACGAGCGCGATCGGGATGAACCGGCCGAGCAGGATCGCGGTGCCGAGCGCCCAGTCGAGCCACGGCGTGCTCGCGGTGAGCCCCGCGAACGCCGAGCCGTTGTTGTTCGCGGCGGACGTGAAGGCGTAGAGCACCTCGGACGTGCCGTGCACGCCGTGGTTCAGGATCGACGTGCCGGTGACGCTGTCGCGCACCCCGGGGATCGCGAAGCTCAGCGCGGTGCCCGCGAGCACGAGCGTCGGCGAGATGAGGATGTAGAGGCTCGCGAGCTTGATCTCGCGCGGTCCGATCTTCTTGCCGAGGTACTCGGGCGTGCGGCCGATCAGCAGACCGGCCACGAACACCGCGATGATCGCGAGCACCAGGATCCCGTAGAGGCCCGACCCGACGCCGCCGGGGGAGACCTCGCCGAGCATCATGTTCAGCATCGGCAGCATGCCGCCGAGCGCCGTGTACGAGTCGTGCATCGAGTTCACCGCGCCCGTCGAGGTGCCCGTGCTCGTCGTGGCGAACAGCGTGGACCCGATGATCCCGAAGCGCTGCTCCTTGCCCTCCATCGCGCCGCCCGCGAGCTGCGGGGCGGGGCCGTTGCCGCCGGCCTCGAGCATCAGCAGGATCGCGAAGGACGCCGTGAAGAGGAGCGCCATGACGGCGAGCACCGCGTTGCCCTGGCGGGTGTCGCCCACCATGCGGCCGAAGGTGCGGGTCAGCGCGAACGGGATCATCAGCATGAGCACGATCTCGAACAGGTTGGTCCACCCGGTCGGGTTCTCGAACGGGTGCGCCGAGTTCGCGTTGAAGAAGCCGCCGCCGTTGGTGCCGAGCAGCTTGATCGCCTCCTGCGACGCGACCGGACCGCCCGGGATGCTCTGCGTCGCACCGGCGAGCGTGCGCACCTCGGTGAAGCCCGCGAAGTTCTGGATCACGCCGCCGACGAGCAGCACGAGGGCCGCGACGAAGGCGATGGGCAGCAGCACGCGCACGAGGCCGCGCACCAGGTCGACCCAGAAGTTGCCGATCGTGCCGCTGCGGCGGGCCGCGAGGCCGCGCACCAGGGCGATCGCGACCGCCATGCCGACGGCCGCCGAGGTGAAGTTCTGCACGGCCAGGCCGGCCATCTGCACGGCGTAGCCGAGCGTGCTCTCCGGGGCGTACGACTGCCAGTTCGTGTTGCCCACGAACGAGGCCGCCGTGTTGAACGCCAGGTGCTCGGACGGCGCCGGCAGGCCGAGCGCCTGCGGGAGCAGCGGCTGCAGCCGCTGCATGCCGTAGAGCAGCAGCAGGCCGACGAGCGAGAACAGCAGCACGCTGCGCAGGTACGCCTGCCAGGTCTGCTCGGAACGGGAATCGACCCCGAGCAGCCGGTAGGCCCCGCGCTCGACGCGCCAGTCCTTCTTCGAGGTGTAGACCCAGGCGAGATAGTCGCCCAGGGGGCGCACGAGCGCGCCGACGACGAGCGCGACCGTGGCGAACGAGAGGAGCGCGAACCACCAGGCCATCAGAAACGCTCCGGCTTCACGAGCGCGACCACGAGCATCACGAGCACCGCGATGCCGAGGACCGCGCCGACGATCTCGAAGACCATCACAGCTTCTCCACCGCCTTCCCGATCAGACCGACGAGCGCGAAGATCGCGATCGCACCGAGCACGGTGACGACATCAAGCACGAGAGACTCCCAGTTGGTGAGGATCGCGGCCCCGGGGCGGGGTCCGCGCACCGGTCCGCGGCAGGAGGCCTGCGACCGGTGCGAAGCTCATGCAACACCCGTCGACGGGCTCCGGCGGGCGTCCTCACGGAATCCATACGGGCCGGGGCGCGGCGTCTACGGTTTCCATACGGGGATGTGGAGTCCTCGCGGTTCCCGGGCCCGCGGGGTACCGTGGAGGCCACCGATCGGAGCGGATCATGGCCGGAGCAGCGGGTGCACGAGGCGCAGTGCGGCGGCGGAGCACGGGACCCGTGCGGTTCGCGGCGACCGGCCTCGCGGTGCTCGCGGTCCTCGCGGTGACCGGGTGCGCGCAGGCTCCGGAGGCGCCGGTGCGGTCGGCGTCCGCGGAACCGGGCCCGGTCGCGCCGAGCCCCTCGGGAAGCGCGTCCGTCGGATGCGACGCCGCGCGGCCCGATCCCGAGCCGACCGGGATCGCCGACCTGATCATCGGCCCGCTGAGCTACGGCGCGGCCGCCGAGGGGATCCGAACCGCGGACGGGCGGCCCGCCGCCCCCGGGCCCGACGGCATCGTGTTCTACAAGATCGGCACCCGGCTCGCGCTCGGCGCGAGCGCCACCGTCGCGATCGGCGACCCGGCCCGCGCGTACGCCGGGATCCGCACCGAGCAGGGGAGCGACGGCGGATACTCCTCCGTCTCCTACGCAGCGTGCGCGCCCGGCGACCCGCGGATCACCGGGGACGACGCGCCAGCCCCGGTGGGCGTCTGGTGGGTCGGCGGCTTCCTGCTGTCGGGACGCGACTCCGCCTGCCTGCCGCTCGAGATCACCGTCGGCGACGACCCGACCGTGCACCGCGTCGATCTCGCGCTGCCCGCCGGTGCGTGCGGCTGACCGCGCGGCCCGGGGCATGCGGCCCGCCCGGAATGCGACGCCCGGGCGACGCGTTGGAACCCGGCGTAGACTCTCCGCGTCGCGCACCCGTGCGCGACGGAATCCCGACCCAGAGGAGGCGCATGACGCGCGAATTCCAGAAGCCGATGCTGCAGCCGAGCGCCACGTTCGACTGGATCATCGGTGCCGACGACCCCGCGACCACGCACCGCCTCGCGCAGGAGACCTCGTGGGCCCTGCTCGATCGCGTGCGCAGCGTCGCCGACCCCGAGATCGTCGAGCGCGTCGTGCAGCTCGCGAACGGGCGCGGACTCGAGGACGTCGCCGAACTCTGGTCGCACGCGGGCTCCCACTCGCTCGCGGGCGTGCTCTGGCGCCTGTACCTGATCCGTCGCATCGCGGCCGGCGACCCCGAGGGCACCGCCGACCTGTTCCGGCGGGGTGCCGCGGCCGCCGTCACGATCGACCCCGTCGTCGCGGGCGCCGCCGAGCCGGTCACGCCAGAATCGATCGCGGCGCTGTGCGACACGATCCTGCGGGGCGTATTCGCCGGTGACCTCGCCGTCGCGCTCGACCGGGCCGCCGCCTACTGCCGGATCCTCTCGCTCGGCTCCGCCGACCTTGCCGACTCCCGCGACCCCCACGACGACGCCCACGCCGAGCACCTCACCAGGCGCTCGCTCCGCTACGCGACCCTCGCCGAAGAGCTGCACGCCGGCGCTCGCCGCTGGCGCGACGGCAGTCTCGACTGACCGAGCGCGCCCGGGCTGCGCAGCGACTCTTGCGCTCAGCGGTGCCGCGTTAGAATGTTCCTGCCGGGCCGCAGTAACCCCGGGCTCCAAATTCAGCCGCTTCGAGCGGCCTTCCGCCGAGAGGCGTTTCTGCGGTCCGGTTCTTTCATGCCCGGGGCCGATCCGCCCCGGGCCTTTTTCGTGCCCGGACGGTCGTGCTCGTGACCGGGCGTTCGCGCCCCTGCTCGGGCGGTCGTGTTCGCGAGCGAGCGACCCCGACGCCGCACGAAGGCCTGCGTTCTCGGCGAGGATCGGGTCCGCTCTCGACGGTCGGTGCGACGGACGAGGAACGGTGGGCCTCGCGCCGGAGGCTGTCCCCCCCCCCCCCGAAAACACGGATGGGCCCCTCCGCGCGAGGCGGATTCCAGTGGTCGTCGCAACGGTGGAATTCGATCATGACACAGACAGAGCGGCCGCACTCATGATGATCACAAGTACGGCCGCTCTGTCTGTGGGTCCGTCAGCTCTGCGATTGCGGACTCGCGGAGAACTTATGTGCGACCCCAACCCCCTCCTTCGCTAGAAGAGCCAGAACAAACGCCGTGCCGCTCACGAACACGACAGTCATCGGCCAGTACGGGCCATCCCCGCTGAAGCCAGAGAC
>NZ_LAYO01000092.1 GCF_000980875.1 Leucobacter sp. Ag1
CCTCGGACGCGCGCCCGCGGCACCGGCGGTCGTGCTCTCGACCGAGGCAGCGGTGCGTTCCGCCGTGGCGGGCGGACTCGGGCCCGCCGTGCTCAGCGATCTGACGGTCGCCGACGATCTGCGGCTCGGCCGGATGCGCGCGGTCGAGATGCTCGGCGAACCGATCACCCGGCCACTGGCCGCGGTCTGGCGGGGGAGCGAGCGCGACCTGTTCGGCGCGGCGCGCGACCTCGTGGGCGCGGCGGCCGCGCAGCCGCGGGCCTAGGCGACGCGGGCGCCGCGCGGCAGCTTGGCCGCCGGGGTGCGCAGGCGGCGGTGCCCGGCCCACAGGAGGCCGGCCGCGAGCACCAGCTGCACCGTCGCGCCGATCCACCACACCGGGGCGCCGGTCTCGGACGGCGCCGACGCCGACGACTCGCTGCGGGGCGCCGGGCAGTCGTTCCAGTCCTGAGGCTTGGCGCGGTCGTCCTGCATGCCCCTGACCAGCGTCGAGATCCCCGAGAACAGGTCGTCGGAGGCGTGGGCGCTGCCGGCGCGCGGCGCGACCATGTCGGCGACGACGACGTAGGGATTCGGGGTGAGGACCCACCAGATGCCGGACGTCGGGGAGACGGGGACGGTGGTCGCCTCGGTCACGCACTCGACCGGCACGGCCTCCGTGCACTTGGCGATGGCGTCTTCGTCGTTCGTATCGGCCGAGCACGCGTTGACGGCGTTCCAGTAGCCCGGCGAGAACGTCTGGTAGCTGATGTCGACGTAGCGCGTGCTGACCCCGACCGACAGCGCGAACGCGATCAGGGTGCCGATCGACAGCAGCGCGACCAGCAGATAGGCGGTGACGATCGCGAAGACCTGCGAGGAGATCATCGCCGAGAGCGCGACGCCGAACACCGTGAAGACCCCGATCTGCAGGGCCAGCGCGAGCACCGCCACGAGGAGCTGCAGGGGATCGGTGCGCGAGAGCAGCAGGCTGATCACCACGAAGGGGGCCGCGACCACCAGGAACGCGAAACCCGTGATCCAGGCCGCGAGGGCCTTGCCGAGCAGCAGCGACCAGGTGCCGATGAGCGTGACCTGGGTGGTCGCGAGGGTGCCGCCCGAGCGTTCGGAGCTGATCGAACCGGCGGAGATCGCCGGCGCCACCAGCGTGCCGAACAGCAGTACGAAGTAGACGATGACCGAGAACAGGGGGTATGAGTCGAAACCCTGCCCGTACGCGCCGCTCATGGCCGAGAGCCAGAGCCACATCGCGCCCGTGACCACGCCGATCAGGCAGAACCACACGATCGCGAGGACGAGCAGTGTGCGCGAACGCAGGCGCTGCCGGAGCTCGAGCGCGGCGATGTGCCGCATGCCCCGCCAGAAGCCCGGCGGGCGGACCTCGAACGCGGGCGGGATCGCGGGCACCGTGCCGGTCATCGCGTGGCCTCCGGGTCGGCGGCGATCTCGGCGCCCGGGTGCGAGAGCCGTACGAAGGCCTGCTCGAGCGTGCTCGAGGCGGGGGCGAACTCGACCACCGGGACGCCGGCCGAGACGAGCGCCGAGAGCGCGGCCGTGGCGGCCTTCTCGTCCGCGGCGTCGATCAGATGCACGGTGCCGCTGAGCGACGCCCGGCTCGTAGCCGGGATCCCCAGCCGGGCGAGCTCGGTCTCGAGCGCGCGCTCGTCGAGCGAGCGGACGCGCCAGCGGCTGCCGCGCTGGAGCGCGGCGTCGACGGCCTCCGGCGCGGTCGTCAGGCCCTTGCGGAGGAACACCACCCCGGTCGAGATCTCGTCGAGCTCGTCGAGCACGTGGCTGGTGACGAGGATCGCGACCCCTTCGGCGGCGAGCTCGGTGAGCATGCGTCGCTGCGTCAGCCGGGCCTCCGGGTCGAGGCCGGACGCCGGCTCGTCGAGCAGGAGCACGCGCGGTCGGTGCACGAGCGCCCGCGCCAGACTGAGCCGCTGCTTCTGCCCCCGGGACAGGGTGTTGCTGCGCTGCCCCGCGAGTTCGACGAGCTCGGTCTGGGCGAGCAGTTCATCGGTGCGGCCGGCCGCCGCAGCGCCGCGGAGCCCGTACATGCCGCACACGGCCAGCAGCGTCTCGCGCACGGTCAGCGTCGGCCAGACGCCGAGCGCGTCCGGCATCCAGCCGAGCGCGGTCCGGGCCGCCAACGGATCCTCGATCGCGTCGCGGCCGGCGATCCGCACGGTGCCGCGGTCGGGGCGCAGCAGCGTCGCGAGCATCAGCATGAGCGTCGTCTTGCCGCTGCCGTTCGGGCCGACCAGCGCGGTGATCTCGCCGGGCGCGACCGAGAGTGTGGCGTTGTGCACGACCGGGATCTCGCCGAAGCTGCGCGAGAGCCCGACGGCTTCGATCGCGGGTTCCATGCGCCGGAGTCTAGCCGAGCGAGCCGGTGGAAAACCGGGGTGCGGATCGACGTTCCCCGCGCGTCACCAGGATCGCGTAGAATAGCATGATGCGCGAAAACGAGAGCCCCGTCACGAGCGAGGCCGAGAACGAACCCACCACCCCCGCCGAAGAACCGGAACAGCGGGTGACGTTCGCCGACCTCGGTCTCGCCGACGACGTCCTCCGCGCGATCACCGACGTCGGCTACGAGACCCCGTCGGCGATTCAGGCCGCCACCATCCCCGTCCTGCTCGAGGGCCGCGACGTCGTCGGTCTGGCGCAGACCGGCACCGGCAAGACCGCGGCGTTCGCGCTTCCGGTCCTGTCCCGCATCGATCCGGGCCAGGGCGTCCCGCAGGCGCTCGTGCTCGCACCGACGCGCGAGCTCGCGCTGCAGGTCTGCGAAGCGTTCGAGAGCTACGCGGCCCACCTGCCCGAGGTGCACCTGCTCCCGGTCTACGGAGGGCAGTCGTACACCCAGCAGCTCTCGGCGCTGCGCCGCGGCGTCGACATCGTCGTGGGCACCCCCGGCCGCATCATGGACCACATGAAGCGCGGCTCGCTCGATCTCTCGCAGATCAAGTACCTCGTGCTCGACGAGGCCGACGAGATGCTCAAGATGGGCTTCGCCGAGGACGTCGAGACGATCCTCGCCGACACCCCCGACGAGAAGCAGGTCGCCCTGTTCTCGGCGACCATGCCGGCGCAGATCCGTCGCATCTCGCAGCAGTACCTGAACGATCCCGAAGAGATCAAGATCGCGGGCAAGACCCAGACGAGCTCGAACATCACCCAGCGCTACGTGGTCTGCTCGTACCAGCAGAAGCTCGACGCCCTCACGCGCATCCTCGAGGTCGAAGAATTCGACGGCCTGATCGTCTTCACCCGCACCCGCGGCGATTCCGAGCAGGTCGCCGAGAAGCTCCGCGCACGCGGCTACTCGGCCGCCGCGATCAACGGCGACATCCAGCAGGCGCAGCGCGAGCGCACCGTGCAGGCGCTGAAGGACGGCAAGCTCGACATCCTCGTCGCCACCGACGTCGCGGCGCGCGGCCTCGACGTCGAGCGCATCAGCCACGTCATCAACTACGACCTGCCGATCGACACCGAGTCGTACGTGCACCGCATCGGCCGCACCGGCCGTGCCGGCCGCTCGGGCGACGCGATCAGCTTCGTCACCCCGCGCGAGCGCCGCCTGCTCAAGGCGATCGAGAAGACCACCAAGCAGCCGCTCACGCAGATGCAGCTGCCGCAGGTCGACGAGGTCAACGCGACCCGTCTCTCGCGCTTCGACGATGCGATCACCTCGGCGCTCGGCGAGACCAAACGCGTCGACGCGTTCCGCGACATCATCGCCCACTACGTGCGTCACCACGACGTGCCCGAGACCGACGTCGCCGCCGCGCTTGCGGTCGTGGCACAGGGCGACACACCCCTGCTGCTCACCGAAGCCGATGACCGTCAGTTCGAGCGCGACCGCCGCACCGCCAAGACCTTCCTCGAAGATCGCCCGGAGCGCGAGCGCCCCGGGCGCGACCGCGAGGATCGCGGCCCGCGCCAGACGCGCGACGACCTGCAGCAGTACCGCATCGAGGTGGGACGCCGCCAGCGCGTGCAGCCCGGCCAGATCGTGGGCGCGCTCGCGAACGAGGGCAACCTGACCCGCGACGACTTCGGCCGTATCAAGGTGTTCGACGATTTCTCCCTGGTCGAGCTGCCGAAGGATCTCTCGCGTGAGACCCTCGAGGCGCTGAGCCAGACCCGCATCGGCGGGACTCCGATCAACATCGCGGTCGACAACGGACCGCAGCGCGGTGGCGATCGCGGCGGCCGCTCCTATGGTGACCGTGACCGCGGTGGCGATCGCGGTGGTCGTTCGTACGGTGACCGTGACCGCGGCGGCGACCGCGGCGGTCGTTCCTACGGCGACCGTGACCGCGGCGGCGATCGGGGTGGCGATCGCGGTGGCCGTTCCTACGGCGACCGTGACCGCGGCAACGATCGCGGCGGTGACCGCGGGGGACGCTCGTACGGTGACCGTGACCGCGGTGGCGACCGCGGTGGGCGTTCCTACGGCGACCGTGACCGGGGCAACGATCGCGGTGGCGACCGCGGGGGACGCTCGTGGGATCGCGGCGACCGTCGCGATTCGGGCGAGAACCGCTCCGACGGCAAGCGCAAGCCCCGCTGGTAGTCCGCGGCTCCTGATCGAGCCGTACTGAACGATGCGCCGTTCCCCGAGGAGGGGAGCGGCGCATCGTCGTTCTGCGGGCGGTGTTTATGCGGAATGCGCAGCGCGTGCGGCACCGTTGGATGCCTCGACGACGAATGGACGGCGAGTTGGTCGCCGATGGGGCATCCGCTCGTCGGTGCGGCGTCCACCCGTCGGTGCGGCGTCCATCCGTCGGTGCGGCGTCCATCCGTCGATGCGGCAGAACCGGCCGCTCAGGCCACGCCGTTGACCCGCTGGATCTCGACCTGGTACGGAGCGACCACGCTCGACGAGATCCGGCAGTCGAGCAGGATCGTGCCGGTACCGCCGGCGGCGTTCCACTCGGCGAGGGCATCGAGATCCGAGAGCCGCTCGACGCGGACGCCGGTGGCGCCGAGCGCCGAGGCGAGGCCCGCGAAGTTGGCGTCGGGGATCCGCATGGGGGTCTGATCCAGACCCATGCGTCCGTAGAGGTGCACCTCGGCCCCGTACGCGGCGTCGTTCCAGACGACGATCACGCAGCGCGGCGCGGTGCGGATCGCGGTCTCGAGGTCGGCGAGCGCCATGAGGCCGCCGCCGTCGCCCGTCGAGAGCACGACGGTGGAATCGGGCGCGGCCGCGGCGACGCCCGCGACGGTCGAGAATCCGAGGCCGATGGTCTGGTAGGCGGTGCCGACCATCGCCATGCGCTCGGGCGAGGCCACCGGCCAGAACATGTTGGTCCAGCCGATGAAGTGCCCGCCGTCGGTGGTGACGTGGCGGTCCTCGGGCAGCAGCTCCGCGAGACGGGAGCCCACCGCTCGGGGATCGAGACGTCCGTCGGGGCAGATTCCGTCGGGGTGCTCGGCGAGGCCGGTGTCGCGCACTCGCAGGGCGCCACCCGGCTCGAGGCCGGCGACCCGCTCGCGCCATCCGCTGGGCTCGGGGCGCGCGTCCCCGAGTGCGCCCCGGAGCGCGCCGAGCACGGTGCGGGCGTCGCCCTGCAGCAGGGTCTGCTCGATCGGGTGCGCGGACTTCGGGGGAGCGACGCGGTCGACGTCGACGCGGATCAGCACCGTGCCCGCGCCGAGCAGATCGCCGAACCGCATCGTGAACTGGTTGAGGCTCGCGCCCACGGCGAGGACGACGTCTGCGGTCGCGACGAGATCCATCGCGGCCTCCTGGCCGAAGCCGCCGGTGACGCCGAGGTCGAAGCGCTGCTCGGGGAAGATGCCGCGGCCGAGCGCGGTGGAGGACGTGACGGCGCCGAGGGCGTCGGCGAGGGCGCCGAGCTCGGCGGCGGCTCCCGAGATCCACGCGCCGCGACCGGCGAGGATCAGGGGGCGCTCCGCCCGCGCGAGCGCTGCGACGGCGAGATCGAGCTCTCGGGCGTCGAGCGGGGGCGTGTCGACGGCGGGGGCCGGCTGCTCGGAGGGCGCCGTCGGAGCGAGCGCGGCGGCCGACGGCAGCGCGGCGGAGTCGACGGCCGCCGAGCCGGCGGTCGATCCGGCCGTGACCGGAGCGGTGGGCATGTCGTACGGGATCGCGAGCACGACGGGACGTCGTGTGCGCGTGGCCGAATCGGCGGCTCGCTCGACCAGCGCGTCGATCCCGGTCGTGCCGACGGTCAGCGTGCGCACGCCGATGGCCGCGGCGAGCAGCTCCTGGTCGACGTCCCAGGGGCGGGGGCCGCCGGTGGGAGCGTCGCCGACCACGACGAGCATCGGGATCCGGGCCTGCGCGGACTCGGCGAGCGCGGTGAGGGTGTTCGTGAACCCGGCGCCGTAGGTGGTGCTCGCGATCGCGAGACCGCCGCCGACCCGATGGTAGGCGTCGGCCGAGGCGACGGTCGCCGCTTCGTGGCGGACCGTGGTGATGGGCAGCCCGGCTTCGCGCAGGCCCTCCATCAGATGCGCATTGCCGTTGCCCATCAGGGCGAACGCGTGGGTGGCCCGCTGGGCGAGCGCGGTCGCGAGCGCCGTCGAGACGGTGGCGGGGTGCTGAGATCCTTCGGATCGCGGAGAGTCCGACCGGCCGTGGTCGGTTCCGGCGGAGGGGGAAACAGGGTAGGCGGGCGCGTGCTGAGACATGCTGAGCTCCGAGACGTCGATGTACGAGGAAGCTGTATGTCTCGCCGTTGCCGGTTCAGCGCCCCTTTTTCGAACGCCTTCTGCGATGCCCCGGTCGGATCCGCCGACCGGTCGCTGATGGACGACGAAATCGTACCACCGACGAGCGATGCATTCGTCAATGGTCATGTCAATGGCGTTGACATCTGAGTTTCCCGGCGGTTACGCTCTCTGCGCACGCGACCGAAGGAGAACACGCATGCAGATCGTCATCGTCGGGGCCGGCATCGGAGGCCTCATCACCGCCCTCAGCCTGGAGGCCGCGGGCTTCCGCGACATCGTGGTCGCTGAACGCAGTCGCGAGATCCGCGGTCTCGGTGTCGGGCTCAACCTGCTGCCGCACGCCGTCCGAGAGCTCACCGAGCTCGGGGTGGCCGATCGGATCGCGGAACTCGGCGTCGAACCGGGCACGCTCGCGTACTTCAACCGGCACGGGCAGGCGATCTGGAGCGAGCCGCGCGGACGGGACGCGGGCTATGCCTGGCCGCAGCTCTCGGTGCATCGCGGCCGCCTGCAGATCCTCCTCCGCGACCTCGTCGAGGAGCGTCTCGGTGACGTCATCCGCCTGGGCCACTCGCTCGTCGCGCTCGAACCCGGCGACGCCGAACGGCGTGCCGTCGCGACCTTCGAGGTCGCCGGCGGCGAACGCGTCGAACTGGCCGGAGACCTCGTCGTCGCGGCGGACGGGATCCACTCCGTGGCACGCTCGCTGCGATACCCCGAAGAGGGGGGACCGCGGTGGGGCGGGCTCACCCTCTGGCGCGGCACCGCGCTGGTCGAGCCGTTCCTGGACGGGCGCACCATGATCATGGCGGGCGATGCCGAGCAGAAGTTCGTCGCCTACCCGCTGGGAGTGCCGCTCGAGGACGGCAGGATCCGGGTCAATTTCATCGCGGAGCGTCGGGGAGGCGGCGTCTCCGGCGCGGACTGGAATCGTCAGGTCGAGCGGGCGCCGATCGCCGAGCTGTTTGCGGACTGGCGCTTCGACTGGCTCGACGTCCCCGCGACGATCGCCGGTGCCGAGGAGCTGCTGGAGTACCCGATGGTGGACCGCAATGCGATCCCGCAATGGACCTTCGGGCGTACGACCCTGCTCGGTGACGCGGCGCACGCCATGTATCCGAACGGTTCGAACGGTGGCTCGCAGGCCACGCTCGATGCGCGGACGCTCGCGTACCACGTGGCGCTCGGCGGAACCGCGGCGGGTGTTCCGGCGGCGCTCGCCGCGTACGAGGCGGACCGTCGGCCCGCGACCGCTCGGCTGCTCGAGCTGACGCGTCAGACGGGACCCGAGCGCGTCATGCAACTGGCGTTCGAGCGCGCGCCGGAGGGGTTCTCCGACGTGCACGATGCGATCTCGGCGGCGGAGCTCGAGGGGATCGCGGCTGAGTACAAGCGGGCGGCCGGGTTCCATCCGTCCGAGCTCGCCGCGCGGCCGTCCCTCGGCGTGCGCCGGCCGGCCGATGCACCGGCCGCATCGCTGCGCGATTCCGGCGCGGCATGAAGCCCGGAGGATCGGTGCGGAGCGGACCCCGGCTCGAAGCGGTCCCGGTCGCCGAGATCCGGGTCCGACTCGGCGAGCCGCTCGATTTCGGTGAGACGCGGGACGGTCGCCGCAGATTCACGCCCGTGCTGGGCGGTGAGCTGCGCGGGCTGCCGGGCGAGGACGCCGAGCGCCTGGGGATCGGACGTCTGCGGGCGGAGATCCTTCCCGGCGGCGGGGACCGGCAGCTGCTGCGCTCCGATGACGCTGTCGAGATCGACGCGGGCTACTCCGCGAGAATCAGCGGTGGCGGGCTCATCGGGATCCGGGCCATCGGGATCCGGGCGGCCGCTGCGGAGGGCGAGGCACCGTACTTCCGGGTGCAGCTGCGATTCGAGACCGCTGAGCCGGAACTCGCGGAGCTGCAGCGCGGGTTCTTCGTGGCGGACGGGCGGCGGGACGTCTCGGAGGTGCGGCACGTCGTGCATCTGATCCGGTGAGGGGCGCGACAGCGCAGGCGAACTCCTGTTAGGGTGAACATCTCGAATTGGTGTTCAGATAACGCACATCGCGTTCACTAGTTGGCCGCCGACAAAGGAGTCCCCATAGCCATGTCTTCCGCACCCGCCACCGCGTCCTCTCCGCGAGAGCTGCGCCGAGTCGCCGCCGCGACCGTCATCGGAACCACTATCGAGTGGTACGACTTCTTCCTGTACGCGAGCGCGGCGGGCCTGGTCTTCGGCGAGCTCTTCTTCAAGCCCGCCGGTTCGCAGGCCGCGACGATCATCTCGTTCGCGACCGTCGGCGTGAGCTTCCTGTTCCGGCCGCTCGGCGCGTTCCTCGCCGGCCACTTCGGCGATCGGGTGGGCCGCAAGGCGATGCTCGTCATCACGCTCATCCTGATGGGGGCGGCGACCACGCTCATCGGCGTGCTGCCCACCTACTCGCAGGTCGGCATGCTCGCGCCCGTGCTCCTCATGCTGCTGCGCATCCTGCAGGGCCTCTCGACCGGCGGCGAGTGGGGCGGTGCCGTGCTGATGGCGGTCGAGCACGCCCCGAGCAACCGGCGCGGCCTCATGGGGGCGTACCCGCAGATCGGGGTCCCGATCGGCCTGCTCCTCGCCTCGGGCGTGCTCGCGCTCATGACCGGGGTCGTCTCGCCCGGAGCCGCGTTCCTCGAGTGGGGCTGGCGCATCCCGTTCCTGTTGAGCTTCGTGCTCGTGGTGGTCGGCATCTTCGTGCGCCGCGCGGTCGAGGAGAGCCCGGTCTTCGCCGAGATCTCGGAGCGCAAGGAGCGGACCCGGATCCCGATCGTGCAGCTCTTCCGGAAGCACTGGCTGCTCGTGCTCCTCGCCGCCCTCACCTTCGCGGGCAACAACGCGGCGGGATACATGACGACCGGCGGCTACATCCAGAACTACGCGACGACGCCGATCGCCGACGGCGGGCTCGTCGGGATGGAGCGCACGCCGGTGCTGCTCGCGGTTGCGGCCGCCTCGCTGGTCTGGCTCGCGATCACCTTCTTCGCCGGGGCGATCTCGGACCGCATCGGCCGTCGCAACACCTACATCGCCGGGTGGATCGCGTTCCTCGCCGTCATCTTCGTGCTGTTCCCGCTCGTCAACACGGGCAACGTCTGGTTGCTGTTCCTCGGGCTGTCGCTCTTCGCGATCGGCAACGGACTCACCTACGGGCCTCAGGCAGCCTACTTCGCGGAGCTGTTCCCGGCGTCGATCCGGTACTCGGGCGTCTCGATCGCCTACGCGATCGGCGCGATCCTCGGCGGCGCGTTCGCTCCGATGATCTCGGCCTGGCTCGTCGCCGAGACCGGAACCTCGCTGTCCGTTGCGTTCTACATCGCGGGCGTCATGGTCATCGCGTTCGTCGCGACGCTGCTGCTGCGCGACCGCACCGGGATCCCGCTCGGTCCCGAGCACGAGGACGTGCAGCAGCGCGGTCACTTCGTGTGGGAGAAGGCTGCCTGAGCCCGGTCGGGAGCGGCCGACGGCGGTGAGAACCTGCGGTCGGCCGCTCAGCCGGCGGCGCGCACGATGCGGGCTGCCGCGCGCCGCATCTCGAGCCCGAGCTCCGCGAGGTCGTCGGGGACGCCGATGTGCACCACCGCGAGTGCCGCGGGCGGTTCGCCCTCGAGGCGCAGCGGGACCGCGATCGAGGTGAGTCCCCGGATCACCTCGTCGTGGCTCAGCGCGTAGCCGTCGATCTGGCACTGCTCGGCGCCCTCGCTCAGCGGCACATCGCCGAAGACCGCGACGCGCTCGGCAGGTGAGAGGGAGGCCTCGATCGCATGGCCGGGGGCGCCTGCCGTGGCCGGATGCCGGGTGCCGGGGCGCTGTGCCACGGTGGCGTGGCTGCGGCGCGGTTCGACGCTGACGAGAGTGATGACCTCGGTGCCGTCGAGCACGGTCACGAACGCGGTCATGCCGACCGTGTTGGCCAGCTCGGTGAGTTCGGGCAGCGCCGCGGAGTGCAGTGTGGACGCCGCACCGCGGCCGAGCGCGGCGAGACGCGGGCCGAGCCGGATGAGACCAGCGTCGTCGCGCAGGACGAAGCGGTGCTCCTCGAGCGTGCGCAGGATCCGGTAGGCGTTCGAGCGATGCACGCCGAGGGCGTCGGCGAGCTCGCTGATCGACATCGGACGCTCGGCGTCGGCGAGTGCTTCGAGGGCGCGGAGGCCGCGGTCGAGCGTCTGCGATCCGGCGGTTCCCGCCGGCGTCTCGGCGGGAGAAACCATGCGACCATTGTGGCGGATCCGGACGGGTCCTGCGGGTCGCACCGCGGGCTCGCGGGCGCGTTGTGCCCGGGCCGCCTCCGACATATGATGTGTGTGCAGTATTCAAACTTGGTGTTCATTTATTGAACACAGCTTTCCCGGGGTGGGCCTCCCGCAACTCGGCCCGGCGTCACAGCGCAGTGAAGGAGAAGCCATGCAGTTCCACCACCACGGCTACGTGTCGGGCGATCCGAGGATCGCACCCGCCGCGGGCGTCGGTCTCGACCGACCGGCCGAGCTCCCGAGCGAGATCGACGTGCTCATCGTCGGATCCGGCCCCGCGGGGATCGTCGCCGCAGCGCAGCTCGCGCAGTTCCCGAACGTGGTGACCCGGGTGGTCGAGCGCCGCGACGGCCGACTGGTGCTGGGCCAGGCCGACGGCATCCAGGCGCGCAGCGTCGAGACCTTCCAGGCGTTCGGCTTCGCGCAGCAGATCATCCAGGAGGCCTACCAGATCACTGAGACGAGCTTCTGGACCCCGGACCCCGCCCGGCCCGCGAACATCGTCCACAGCTCCACCACCCCGGACGATCCGCAGGGGATCAGCGAGTTCCCGCACCTCATCGTCAACCAGGCCCGAGTCATCGACTACTTCGCCGACTACGCGCGGCGCGCGCCGGCCCGCGGAGACATCGACTACGGCTACGAATTCGTCGATCTCGAGGTCACGGGCGAAGGGGAGTACCCGGTCCTGGTGACGCTCCGGAAGGTCTCGGGTTTCAGCGGGGCAGGGATCAACGCTGAGAAGGCGGAGGACGGTGCGGCCGAGGAGACGGTCACGGTCCGCGCGAAGTACGTCATCGGGGCCGACGGCGCCCGGTCCTCCGTACGCCGCTCCATCGGCGGCTCGCTCGCCGGATCCACCTCCCTGCACGCCTGGGGCGTCATGGACGTGCTCGCGGTCACCGATTTCCCCGACTTCCGCAAGAAGTGCATCATCCACTCCGAGGCGGGATCGATCCTGCACATCCCGCGCGAGGGCAATCACCTGGCGCGCATCTACGTGGATCTCGGCGAGACCGACGAGAACGACGGCGGGCAGGTTCGGCACACTCCGCTCGACGAGGTCATCGCGCGGGCGAACGCGATCCTGCACCCCTACACGCTCGACGTGCGCGATGTTCCGTGGCACAGCGTGTACGAGGTCGCCCATCGCCTGACCGACCGCTTCGACGATGCCGCCAGCTTGCCCGACGGCAAGGGCCGCGTGTTCCTGATGGGCGACGCGTGCCATACGCACAGCGCGAAGGCCGGGCAGGGCATGAACGTGTCGATGCAGGACGGCTGGAACCTCGGCTGGAAGCTCGGGTACGTGCTCGAGGGCCGCAGCCCCGAGTCGCTGCTGAAGACCTACTCCGACGAGCGCTGGGTCACGTCGAAGAACCTCATCGATTTCGATCGGGAGTGGTCGACGCTCATGGCGAAGAAGCCCGAGGAGTTCGATTCCCCGTCCGAGCTCGAGGACTTCTACGTCGCCACCGCCGAGTTCCCCGCGGGCTTCATGACCCAGTACACGGAGTCCATGCTCACCGGCGGCGACGCGCACCAGTCGCTGGCGACGGGCTTCCCTCTGGGCAAACGCTTCAAATCGGTGATGACGACGCGGGTCGCCGATGCCGTGCCCGTGCACCTCGGGCACCATCACCGGGCCGACGGGCGGTTCAGGGTCTACGCCTTCGCTGATGCGACGGGGGAGCGGTTGGCCGAGTGGGCCGCCTGGATGCTCGAGGATCCGGCATCGCCGGTCCGGCGCTACACGCCGGAGGGAGCCGACATCGACGCGCTGCTCGACGTGAAGGCCGTCTACCAGCAGCCGCACGATCGGGTCGGGCTGCCCTCGGTGCCGAAGCTGTTCCTGCCGGCGAGCGGTCCGTTCGGGCTCACTGACTACGAGAAGGTCTACGCCGCGCTGCCCGGGGAGGACATCTTCGAGCAGCGGGGCATCGACCGCGCGGGTGCCGTGGTCGTCGTGCGTCCCGATCACTACGTCGCGGCGGTGCTGCCGCTCGATGCACCCGAGCTGATCGCCGACTACTTCGCCGGAGTGCTGCTCGAACGGTAGAGGGACGAGTTATCCACAGATCGTGCTGTTCCCGCATCTCTCCGACCGAACCCGCGTACCGTGTCCCCTGAACGCAACGCAGAACACCCCGAAAGCAGGTGCGAGCATGACCCCGGACGTGATCGCCACGATCGTGACCGCGCTCGGCACGACCGCGACGCTCTTCGGCGGTCTCGCCGCGATGCTGCACCGCATGGAAGCACGCATCGATCGACGCTTCGAACAGGTCGACGCGCAGTTCGTCGAGATGCGTTCCGAGATGCGTTCCGAGATGCGCTCCGAAATCGGTCAGCTCCGCGGTGAGTTTCGTCAGCTTGCTGCAGACATCGTCGAGGTGAAGATCGCAGTGGCCAGGGTGGAAGAGCCGAAGCCGATGCTCCTGCACGTGAGGTGAGTCTGCCGTGTCCTGCTTCGCTGCCGGACACGGCAGACTCGCAGCAGGTGCTCCGAGTTAGTGAGTGCGCGGAACGTAGCTCGGCACGGTCGGCGATACTCGGCAGTCCAGCAGGATCGTGCCCGTCCCGCCGGCCGCGCTCCAAGCGGCCAGCGCATCGAGGTGGGCGAGCTCGGTGACCGAGACCCCCTGCGCACCGAGCGCGTTCGCGAGTGCGGCGAAGTCGGCAGCCGAGGACCCGTCGTTCCAGACGACGATCACGCAGCGCTGCGCGGTGCGGATCGCGGTCTCGACGTCGTCGAGCGCCTGCAGGCCCGGGTCGCTTCCTGTGGAGAGGACGGCGGTGGACCCCGGGGCGGCGGCCGCGACGCCCGCGATGGATGCGCAGCCGAGCCCGATGGCACGGAACGCCGAACCCACCATGATTGAGCGGGCCGGGGAGGCCACCGACCAGTAGCGGCCCGACCAGGCGATCGCCGACCCGCCGTCGGTGGCGACGTATCGGTCGAGCGGGAGGAGTTCTGCGAGCCTCGTCGCGACGGAACGCGGATCGAGCAGTCCGTCGGCGCAGATTCCGGTGGGGTGCTCGACGAAACCGGTGTCGCGCACTCTGAGGGCGCCGCCGGGCTCGAGCCCGGGCACCCGCTCGCGCCAGCCGCTCGGAGCGGGACGGGAGAGGGCGAGGGTCTCGCGCAGTTCGCGCAGCACGGCGGAGGCGTCGCCGCGGAGCCGGTGCTGCACGATCTCGTGATCGGCCTCCGGAGCGGGGACGTCGTCCACGTCGATGCGCACCACAGTAGTGTGCGGCCCGAACAGCGTGCCGCCCGCCGTGGTGAAGGAGTTGAGGCTCGCGCCCACAACGAGCACCGCGTCGGCCTCCGAGATGAGCCGCATCGCCGCATCCTGACCGAGTCCGCCGACGACGCCCACGTCGAAGTGCTGGGCGGGGAAGATTCCACGGGCGAGTGCGGTGGTGGCGGTGATCGCTCCCAGTGCGTCGGCCATGAGGCCCAGCTCGGTCGCCGCGCCCGAGAGCCAGGCCCCGCGCCCGGCGATGATGACGGGGCGCATGGCGACCGTCAGCGCCTGCACCGCCGAGGTGCGCTCGACCGGATTGACGCCCGTCGGCGGGTGCGGGATCGCCGCGGGGACCGCGGCGGCCGAGGGCAGCGTCGCCGCGCTCAACGATCGGATGACCGCCGGGTCGGAGAGGTCGATGCCGCGCGAATCGGTGAGCGACGCGGGCGCGCCGATGACGTCGATGGCGACCGACAGTACGACCGGGCGCCGGGTGCGCAGCGCGGAATCGACCGCGCGGTCGACGATCGCGTCGATGTTGTCGGGGGTGACGGTGAGGGTGCGGACCCCGAGCGCAGCCGCCAGCATCTCCTGGTCGACGTCCCACGGGCGGTTGCCCGTGGTCGGGGCGTCGGCCGCGAGCACGATGAGCGGCACGCGTGCCCGGGTGGTCTCGGCGAGCGCGGTGAGCGCGTTCGTGAATCCGGGGCCCGTGGTGGTGACGGCCACCGCGAGGGTGCCGGTCGCGCGCGCGAAGGCGTCCGCAGAGGCGATCGTGGCGACCTCGTGCCCCACCATGGTGACGCCGATGCCGTGCTGCTCGAGGTCGGTGACCAGTGTGGCGTTGACCCGGGCGATGCGGGCGAAGCCCTGCGCGGTGTGGCGGGCGAGCGCACCCGCGAGCGCCGCGGAGACGGTGGGTGCTGCGGGGGCGACGGAAGCGAACTGCGACATGGGCGAAGTCTAGCGGGGAGCGCCGACACGCGGTCCGTTCCACGGCGTTCGAATCGGCATTCTGCATGCATACGGCAGAACGCAGGGGATCCATTGCGCTTCGAGGGGTCTGAGTGTATACATAGAGCATGGCGATGAACATCGGGGGACGCACGACCGCGGTCGAGCGCGCCTACGCCGTGCTGCTCGACGAGATCCAGACCGGCGCGCTCCCGGCCGGGGCGGTGCTCGCCGAGGTCGAGCAGTCGGCGCGGCTGGGCATCAGTCGCACGCCCCTGCGGGAGGCGCTCGTCCGTCTCGGGTCGGAGGGCTTCGTCGTGCAGCAGTCGCCGCGGGTCACCGTGGTCGCCGGAATCGACGAGAACGACATCCGCAGTCTCTTCGAGCTGCGGCGCGGACTCGAGGAGCTCGCCGTCCGGGCCGCTGCGGAACGGGGCGATGCGGCCGTGTTCACCGCGCTTGCCGAGTCCTTCAGCGCTGCCGCGACCGCGAATCCGGGGCTCGCCGACCCGGCGGAGCATGCGGGCTACTACGCGCTCATCTCCGCCTACGACGCGGCGGTCGGCGACGCGATCCGCAACGACTATCTCGCCTCCGCGCTGCGCACCGTGCACACCCATCTCGTCCGGGTCCGACAGCTCGCGAAGGACAACCCGGAGCGTCTCGTCGTCTCGGCCGGCGAGCACGCGCTGATCGCCGGTGCGATCGCCGAGGGCGACGCCGCGCTCGCCGCGCACGCCACCCATGTGCACCTGCACAACGCGCTCATCTCGATCCTGAGCTCCATCGCGGGCTCGTCCCCGACCCACACGGAAGGCACGCCATGACCGTCATCCACCACGTCCGCGTTCACACGAGCGAAGAGGAGCTGCCCCGCGAGGGACAGCTGGCCTGGAAGATCGCGGAGGTCGCGACGGACCCCGTCCCGGTCGATGCCGACGTCGTCGACATGATCATCAATCGCGTGATCGACAACGCCTCGGTCGCCGCAGCATCGCTGAACCGCGGTCCCATCATCGCCGCACGCGCGCAGGCTCTCGATCACCCGGTATCGACCGGCGGTGCCGGCGCCTCGATCTTCGGCCTGCCGAGCACGGGTGCGGACGCCGCGCTGTCGAGCCCCGAGTGGGCGGCATGGGCGAACGGGGTCGCGGTGCGCGAGCTCGACTACCACGACACCTTCCTCGCCGCGGAGTACTCGCACCCGGGTGACAACATCCCGCCGATCCTCGCGGTCGCCCAGCACGTCGGCAGCGATGGCGCCGCGGTGGTGCGTGCGATCGCGACCGGGTACGAGATCCAGATGGACCTGGTGCGTGCGATCTGCCTGCACCGGCACAAGATCGACCACGTCGCGCACCTCGGCCCGTCCGCCGCCGCGGGCATCGGCACCCTGCTCGGCCTCGAGACCCCGGTGATCGCGCAGGCGGTCGCGCAGGCGCTCCACACCACCACCGCGACGCGGCAGAGCCGGAAGGGCGAGATCTCGACTTGGAAGGCGCATGCGCCGGCGTTCGCGGGCAAGATGGCGGTCGAGGCCGTCGACCGCGCCATGCGCGGGCAGACCGCTCCCGCGCCGATCTACGAGGGCGAGGACGGCGTCATCGCCTGGATGCTCGACGGTCCGAACGCGTCGTACGACGTGCCGCTGCCGGCCCCGGGGGAAGCGAAGCGCGCGATCCTCGACAGCTACACCAAGGAGCACTCGGCCGAATACCAGGCGCAGGCCTGGATCGACCTCGCGCGCAAGCTGCACGGCGCGCACCCCGAGCTGGCCGACCCCGCGAACGTCGCGTCGATCGTGCTGCACACCAGCCACCACACGCACTACGTGATCGGCTCGGGGGCGAACGATCCGCAGAAGTACGATCCGAAGGCCTCGCGCGAGACGCTCGACCACTCGATCCCGTACATCTTCGCGGTCGCGCTGCAGGACGGCGGCTGGCACCACGTCGACTCCTACGCGCCCGAGCGGGCGGGGCGCCCCGACACGGTCGAGCTGTGGCACAGGATCACCACTGCGGAGGATCCCGAGTGGACCCGTCGCTACCACTCCGAGGATCCCGATGAGAAGGCCTTCGGCGGTCGCGTCGAGATCGCGCTGGCCGACGGCACGACCATCGTCGACCAGATCGCCGTCGCCGACGCCCACCCGCTCGGTGCGCGCCCCTTCGCCCGCGAGAACTACATCGCGAAGTTCCGGATCCTCGCCGAGCCCGTGCTCGAACCGGCGGAGATCGAGCGGTTCCTCGAGCTCGTGCAGCGGCTGCCCGAGCTGACCGTCGACGAGGTGCGCGAGCTCAACATCGTCGCCGCGCCGGGCGTCATCGACCTCTCCGCCGCCCCGAAGGGACTCTTCTGATGCTGTACTCGAAGACCACCGCCGAGCAGAAGCGGCTGGCGCTGCGCGAACGCCTCGCGAGCGGTGAGCTGCTCCGCTTCCCGGGTGCGTTCAATCCGCTCTCCGCCCGGCTCATCGAACGCAAGGGATTCGACGGCGTCTACATCTCGGGAGCGGTGCTCGCCGCCGACCTGGGGCTGCCCGACATCGGGCTCACGACGCTGAGCGAGGTCGCCGGCCGCGGGGAGCAGATCGCCCGCATGACCGAGCTGCCGGCGATCATCGACGCCGACACGGGCTTCGGCGAGCCGATGAACGTCGCCCGCACGATCCAGAGCCTCGAGAACGCCGGGATCGCGGGTTGCCACATCGAGGATCAGATCAACCCCAAGCGGTGCGGTCACCTCGACGGCAAGGCCGTCGTCGATGTCGACACCGCGGCGAAGCGGATCCGCGCGGCGGTCGATGCGCGTCGGGACCCGAACTTCCTGATCATGGCGCGCACCGACATCCGGGCGACCGCCGACGGGCCGATGGGACTCGATATCGCCGTCGATCGCGCGAAGGCGCTCGTCGACGCGGGCGCCGACGCGATCTTCCCGGAGGCCATGCGCACGCTCGAGGAGTTCGAGACGATGCGGGGCGCGGTCGACGTGCCGCTGCTCGCCAACATGACCGAGTTCGGCAAGAGCGAGCTGTTCAGCGCGCAGCAGCTCGCCGACATCGGCATGAACATCGTGATCTGGCCCGTGTCGATGCTGCGCATCGCGATGGGCGCGACCGGTCGCGCTCTCGACGCGCTGAACGACGAGGGGCACCTGCGGGGTCGTCTGGACGAGATGCAGCACCGGGCGGACCTCTACGACCTGGTCGACTACGAGGCCTACAACCGATTCGATTCCGGGGTGTTCAACTTCGAGGTCGAGCGCTGAGTCGATCCTGCGGCTCCGCTGCATCGCCGGAGTCGCAGGATCCCCCGAGCACCGCATGAGATCCTGCGACTGCGCAGGACGAGCCGAGACGCGACGAAGGAGTCGAAGATGACCGATACGGAGATCAAGAAGGGCCTCGCGGGGGTCGTGGTCGACACGACCGCGATCTCGAAGGTCAACCCCGAGAGCAACAGCCTGCTCTACCGCGGATACCCGGTGCAGGAGCTCGCCGCGAGCCAGCCGTTCGAGGCGGTCGCGTACCTGCTCTGGCACGGCGAGCTGCCGACCGCCGCTCAGTTGGCGTCGTTCGAGGCGATGGAGCGCTCGCTGCGACCGCTCGACCCACGAACGTTCGCGCTGCTCGACGCGATCCCGAGCGACGCGCACCCGATGGACATCGTGCGAACGGTCGTGAGCCAGCTCGGTACCTTCGACGAGACGCTTCACCGGCCCGGCGGCTGGACCGATCGCGAACTCGACCTCGGACGCTCCGCGTACCTCTTCGCGCAGCTGCCGACCATCGTCGCCGCGGTGCAGCGCCGTCGACGCGGGCAGGAACCGATCCCGCCGCGCGACGACCTCGACTACGCCCGCAACTTCCTCTGGATGACCTTCGGCGAGCTGCCGTCCGACGCGGCGGTCGACGTCTTCCGAGTCTCGATGGTGCTCTACGCCGAGCACTCCTTCAACGCCTCGACCTTCACTGCACGAGTGATCGCCTCGACGACCTCCGATCTCTACTCGGCCGTGGTCGGCGCGATCGGGGCTCTGAAGGGGCCGCTGCACGGCGGCGCCAACGAAGCGGTCATGCACATCTTCGACGAGATCGGATCCGCCGACGCGGTCGGCGCCTGGCTCGACCGCGCGCTCGCCGAGAAGCGCAAGATCATGGGGTTCGGTCATCGGGTCTACAAGCACGGCGATTCCCGCGTGCCGACCATGGACCGCGCCCTCAGGGTGCTGCTCGACGAATCGGGGGATACCGGGCTCGCCGGGCTCTACGAGACGCTCGAGCGGGAGTTCGTGGCGCGCAAGGGCATCTACCCGAACCTCGACTACCCGTCGGGCCCCGCTTACCGTCTGCTCGGCTTCGACACCGAGATCTTCACGCCGCTCTTCATCGCTGCCCGCGTGACGGGATGGACCGCGCACGTCATGGAACAGGCGGCGTCGAACGCGCTGATCCGCCCGCTGTCGGCGTACGACGGCGTCGACGAGCGCCACGTGCCGGGGGTCTGACGCTCGGCAGGCCCCGACCGGAACACGCAGAGGGCCCGGGATCCTGACGGATCCCGGGCCCTCTGCGTGCGAGTGGATTACTCGGCGAAGCGGAAGAGCTTCTTGTTGGCGAACTCCAGCATGCCGCCCTTGCCGAGCTCGCGGCCGTAGCCCGACTTCTTCACGCCGCCGAAGGGCACGTCAGCGCCCTCGAGGCCGGCGCCGCCGATGAACACCATGCCCACGTCGAGCTGGTTGCCCACGCGCTCGGCGCGCTCGAGATCGTCGGCGATGACCACGGAGCCGAGGCCGTACGGCGACGAGTTGGCGAGGCGGATCGCCTCTTCATCGCTGGACACCTTGTAGAGCTGCGCGACGGGGCCGAAGAGCTCCTGACGGTAGACGTCCATCTCGGGGGTCACGCCGCCGATGACGGTCGGGGTGTAGAAGTTGCCCTCGGGAGCGTTGTTGCCCACGAGCACCTCCGCGCCCTGGTCGATCGCGCCCTGCACCTGAGCCTTGAGGGTCTCGGTGGCCTTCTCGGACGACAGGGGGCCGTAGTTGCCCGCCTCGAGCGACTGGCCGGCGATGGCCTCCTCGAACTTCTTCGAGAACTCGTCGTAGACCGTGTCGAGCACGACGATGCGCTTCGAGCCGTTGCAGGCCTGACCGGTGTTCTCCATGCGGCCGCCGACCGCGTGCTCGACCGCGTGGTCGATGTCAGCGGTGTCGAGCACGATGAAGACGTCCGAGCCGCCGAGCTCGAGCACGCACTTCTTGAGGTGCTTGCCGGCCTGCTCGGCGACGATCGAACCCGCGCGCTCCGAACCGGTGAGCGAAACGCCCTGGGTGCGGTCATCGGCGATGATGGTCGAGATCTGCTCGTGCGTCGCGAAGACGTTGACGTAGGCGCCCTTGGGGAAGCCCGCGTCGAGGAAGATCTGCTCGAGCGCGAGTGCCGATTCGGGGCACTGCTCGGCGTGCTTCAGGATCACGGTGTTGCCGAGGATCAGGTTCGGGACCGCGAAGCGGGCGACCTGGTAGTACGGGTAGTTCCACGGCATGATGCCGAGGATCACGCCGATGCCCTGGAAGCGGAAGAAGCTCTTCAGGCCGTCCTCGACCTCGAGCTCCTCGTCGGCGAGCCACTTCTCGGCGTTCTTGGCGAACGCCTCGGTGATCGCGCCCGAGAACTCGGCCTCGCCGATCGACTGGTCGAGCGGCTTGCCCATCTCGCGGTGGATGATGGCGCCCAGCTCGTCCTTGCGCTCTTCGAAGAGCTCGGCTGCGCGGTGTGCCAGGGCGGCGCGCTCGGCGACCGTGGTGGTGCGCGACCACTCCTGGTAGGTGCGCTGCGTGCTCTCGAGCGCGCTCTCGATCTCCGCCGCGGTGGCGTCGGGGTACTCCTTGACGGTCTCACCGGTCGCGGGATTGATGACGGCGTACTTGCCCATGGATGACACACTCCTTGTGAACTTCGTCGTTAGCGTGGTTGCAGCCAGTTTGGCACACCCGGACGGGGAGCACTAGCTCCGGATTCCCGCGCGGGTCACCGGTTCTGGCTACGGATCCCGGGGGTCCGGGGGCTGGACGGCTTCGGAAACCGTCGTTTCTGCGATTGCGCGGATCGGTGAACCGTCGCCGCCGAAGATCCGGAGCGGCAGCAGCGAAATCCGCACGTTCGCTGGGAGCTGACCGAGTCCGCGCAGATTCTCGACGATGGCGCCGCCGCGTCCCAGCCACTGCTCGTGCACGGGCAGCCCTGCGCCGGAGACGGCGCGCGGCGTCGAGTCCGGGCTCAGCGTGTCGACGCCGAGCACGCGGGCCCCGGCGCCCCAGAGCCGCTCCGCGAGGTCCGCATCGACGAACGGATGGGCGAAGGCGGCATCGGAGCCGAAGCGCGTGTCCCATCCGGTGGCGATCAGGACCGCCGGGGGCAGGCGCTCGGGGAGGGGCTCCGCGAGATCGTCGATCCCGTACGCGGTGTCGGGGCGGGGATCGGTGACGCGCAGCACCCGCGCGTCACCGACCAGCCATTCCAGCGGCAGCTCGTCGACCGTCGCTCCGCCGACGACCGAGTGCGACGGCGCGTCGATGTGGGTGCCGGCGTGCGAACCGAGGTCGAGCCGCGCGACCGCGACGCCGTCCTCGGGCACCGCGAGGGCCGGTTCGATCCGCACCTCGGGATCGCCGGGGAACACCGGCATCCCGGTCTCGAGCGGGTGGCTCAGATCGACGAGCATCGCGTCACTCCGGGCGCGGGGCGCGCGTCGCGCTGGGGTGCTCGAGGCGCAGCGCGCTCGTGGTGTCCGCGCCGTCGAGCAGGTGCCCGGTCGGCTCCGCGTCGCGCGGGTCGCGCAGCCCCAGGCCGCGCACGCCGCCGAGGCCGTACATGAGGCCGAGGTAGAGCAGGAAGCTCAGGATGAAGGCCGGGATGTTCGCGCCGATCGGGCTCGGGAGCACGTACGACATGAGGTACGACGCCGCTGCGCCGATCACCCAGACGATCACGGCGACCCAGTTGACACCGCCCGAGTACCAGTACCGGCTCTCGCGCCGCTCGTGCAGGATCTGGCGGGAATAGCCGCGTCGCTTGAGCAGGTAGTAGTCGGCGATCATGATCGCGAACACCGGCACGAAGAAGGCGCTGATGACGAAGAGGAAGTCGGTGAACTGGTTCAGCAGGCCGAGGAACGTGGAGCCGATGATCGAGACGATGCCGAGCACGATCGCGGTCGGCAGGAAGCGCAGGTGCCAGCGCGACTGAGCGTTGACCACCGAGGTCACCATGCCGAAGACGACCATCGTGTTGGTCGCCATGACCGACAGGAAGATCGCGATCCCGAGCGGCCAGCCGAACTCGCCCACGATGACCGCGGGGTCGAACGCGGTGGCGTCCCCGCCGCGCAGCAGCACGGTGCTGAACGCCACGAGGCCGAGCAGCATCGCGATGCAGGTGGACAGGGTGTAGCCGATGCCGGATCCGACGATGCCGGCGGTGCTGCTCTTCGCGTGGCGGTTCATGTCGGCCGAGAGGACGGTCCACGAGATGGCGGTCGCGAGCACCATGTCGAGCGTGATGAACGGGGTGCCGCCCAGGCTCGTGTCGACGGGGAGCGCGGCGAACTCGGAGGGGCTGAACGCGCCGAAGGCCGCGGCGAACACGAAGCCCATCACGATCAGGATCAGGAGGGCCAGCCAGGGCTCGACCCGCGAGATGCCCGTGTGGCCGAAGATGGCCAGCACCACGACGATGCCCTGGCAGATGGCCGAGAACAGCGCCGGGTTCGAGAATCCGGTGGCCTCGTGCACGAGGTAGTTGACGGTGACACCGGCCAGCATCGCCTGCACCCAGCTCCACCCCATCAGGATGATGAGGTTCGCGGCGGCGGGGATGATGCTGCCGCGGATCCCGAACGAGCCGCGGGTCAGCGCCATGGTGGGGAGCCCGGTGCGCGTGCCCATGTTGCCGACGAGCACGAGCACGATCACGCCGAGCAGGGTGCCGACGAGGATCATCGCGCTCGCAGTGCCGAACGACACCGCGGGGACGAACAGGGTGCCCGTGAGGAGGGTCGTGACCACCAGGTTGGCGGCCAGCCAGATCATGCCGATCCGGAGCACGCCCTGGGTGCCGCGGACCGGGCCCGCGGATTCGTCCTGGCCGTCGAGGTTGACGGCCATCGTCTCCGGGCTGCTCATGCGTCGGCGCTCGTCTCGGGCACGGTCGAGAGGTGCTCGTGGATCGCGACGAGGCCGCCGTCGGCCTCGGCGCGGAAGATGATGCTCTCGCGCTCGACGTAGGAGTCGGGGCCGTCGGCGGAGTCGATGCTCGTGGCGACGGTGTGGCTGAAGACCGCGCCGCCGTCGAACACCTGCACGAGGCGGTCGGTCGAGCTGCAGGAAGTGACCTTCCAGCCGCTCTCGACCCAACCGGCCCACAGCGCCTCGTACTCGGCGCGCGAGTTCAGGCGCGCGGGCTCGGGGTGGAAGATGAAGCTCGCGTCGGCGGAGAAGCCCGCGAAGTAGGCGGTGGTGTCGGTCGCCGCGAACGCGTCGATGATGGCGTCTGCGGCGTCGAGCACGGCCGCTTCGGTGGGAGTGGGCATATCGGTTCTCCTATGAACGGGTGCTGCGGGAGCTGCTGCGGTGCGGAGGGAGGGGAAGTGGAACCGCCGGCCCCGCCGAAGCGGGACCGGCGGTCGGGGATCAGGCCTCGCGGCCCGCCATCGCGCTGACGAGCTCGTAGATCACATGGCTCGCGGCGACCGCGGTGATCTGCGCGTGATCGTAGGCCGGAGCGACCTCGACCACGTCGGCGCCGACGATGTTGAGATCGGCGAGACCGCGGATCAGGCGGAGCATCTCGCGGCTGGTGAGGCCGCCGGCTTCGGGGGTGCCGGTGCCGGGCGCGTGAGCCGGATCCAGCACGTCGATGTCGATCGAGATGTAGAGGGGCTTGTCGCCGACGCGGGTGCGGATCCGCTCGAGCGCGGCGGGGACGCCGTTCTCCTCGATGAACTCGGAGGTGACGATCTGGAAGCCGAGCATGGCGTCGTCAGCCAGGTCCTGCTTGCCGTACAGGGGGCCGCGGGTGCCGCCGTGCATGGAGGCCGTCATGTCGATGAGGCCCTCCTCGGACGCGCGGCGGAAGGGGGTGCCGTGCGTGGTGGGGGCACCGAAGTAGGTGTCCCAGGTGTCGAGGTGCGCATCGAAGTGCAGCACGGCGACGGGGCCGTGCTTCTTGTTGATGGCGCGCAGCAGCGGCAGCGCGATGGTGTGGTCGCCGCCGATGGTGACGATCTTGTCGACCTTCTCGCCGAGCTCGGTCGCGGCGGCCTCGACCTGGTCCACGGCCTCGGTCAGGTTGAACGGGTTCGCGACGATGTCGCCGGCGTCGACGACCTGCTTGAGCGCGAACGGCGACACGTCCTGAGCCGGGTTGTAGGGGCGGAGCAGCCGCGAGGCCTCGCGCACGTGCGAGGGGCCGAAGCGGGCGCCCGGGCGGAAGCTGACGCCGGTGTCGAAGGGCACGCCGACCACTGCGATGTCGGCCGAGGGCACGTCCTCGATGCGGGGGAGCTTGGCGAAGGTGGCGATCCCGGCGTAGCGAGGCGTGAGGCTCGCGTCGACGGGACCCTGCGGCGTGTGATCGGTCACGTCGGGTCCTTTCGTGAAATCTAGGTTTCTATGTTTACCTGTGGTAAACATGTGAAGCGTGGAGGTGAACTCCACCTCGACTATAGGTCCGCGACCGGCGAACGGTCAACGCGAGTCGATTGCGAGCGAGACACGAAACGAGGCGCCATGCGAGCGGTGAATCCCGAAGCCGGGTCCGGCGACATCAGGATCGGAGCCCAGCTGCGCGCCTGCCGGCTCGCCCAGAACCTCACGCTCGAACAGCTCGCCGAGGCGACCGGCGTCACCCGAGGGTTCCTCAGCCGGCTGGAGCGCGATGCCACCTCGCCGAGCCTCGCCACGCTGCTGCAGATCTGCGAGGCGCTCTCGATCTCGATCGGCAGCCTGTTCGAGCCGCCGGAGGTGCAGCGGATCGCCCTCGACGACGCCCCGCGCATCAACATGGGCGGGCAGGGCGCGCTCGAGCGGCAGGTCACGCCCCGCTCGGAATCGCGAGTGCAGCTGATCCGCTCCTCGCTCGCGCCGAACGCCAGCGGGGGCGAGGCCCTCTACACCGTCAACTGCGACCTCGAGGTGCTGCACGTCGTCGCGGGTTCGCTGCACCTGCGGCTGTCTGACCGCGAAGAACGGCTCGTCGCGGGCGACACGCTGACGTTCCCCGGGCGCTCGCCGCACACCTGGACCACCGGCGCCGACGGCGCGGAGGTGCTGTGGGCCCTGATCCCGGCCGCGTGGAGCGGATCGAACTGACCCGGTCCGGGGCCCGGTACTCGGCGCGTATCGCTCGGTACCCGGCTCCTGCCGGGCACCGAGCGGCGATCAGCTCGCGTCGGGAAGCTGCACCGGCTCGGTGTCGGGCAGCGGGCTCGCGTCGCGACCGCGCAGATCGGGGATCCAGGGCACGCTGATCGCCGCGGTGACGGCGGTCAGCATCAGCAGGATCGCCGACACGAGGATCGCGCCGTTCGGCCCCGCCTGGTCAATCGCGATGCCCGCGAACGCGGAACCGAGGGCGACGCCGACGAGCTGCCCGGTGCCGACCCAGCCGTAGGCCTCCGCAGACTCCGAGAACTTCACGGTCGAACTCACGATCGAGAAGATCGCGGTGAACGTCGGTGCCGTGCCGAGGCCGCCGACGAAGAGCACCGCGGCGAGCCACCACGGATTCAGGGCGACGAGGCAGAGCGCGGTGCCGAGCGCCACGATCAGCACACGCCAGAACAGCGACCACTTCGAGATGCTGCGATGACCGATGAGCAGGCCGCCGACGATCGATCCGGCAGAGAAGATCGCGAGCAGCACGCCGGCCTCGACGCCCTCGTGCCCGAACGCGGCCACGATCCCGGCCTCGATCGCGGCGAACGACGCGACGAAGAAGAACCCGGTGACGGTCGCCACGATCACGGTCGGGCGGAACAGGATCGCGCCGAAGCGTCGTCGTGCACGCGGGATCCGCACGCGGCCGACCTCCGGGCTCATGATGAACCAGAGGCCGCCGCCGAGCATGAACGCCGCGGCCGTGAGCAGGCCGAGCGTGGTGTTCAGCTGCGTCGACACGAACACGGCGACCACCGGGCCGATGATCCAGATGATCTCCTGTGCCGATGCGTCGAGCGAGAACAGCGCGGTCAGCTGCTTGCCCGGCACCATCTTCGGGTAGATGGTGCGGACAGCGGGGGTCACCGGGGGCGTGGTGAGGCCGACGAGGAGCGACAGCACGGTGACCACGCCGAGCGGCATGTGGGTCAGCGCGATCACCGTGAGGAACGTCGCGCAGGCGAGCGTCGTGACGGTGAGCACCGGGCGCATGCCCCAGCGACCCATGAGACGGCTCGTCAGCGGGCCGGAGACGGCCTGCCCGACGCTCTCGGCGGCGAGGATGACGCCGGCCGACGTGTAATTGCCGTAGCCCAGTTGAATATGCAGCAGCATGGTGATCGACAGCATCCCGAACGGGAAGCGAGCGGTCAGCTGCGCCATGAGGATGCGGAAGACTCCGGGGCTGCGACTCAGATCACGATAGATGCCCACCAGCAGATTCTAGTGGTGGGGGGAGGGGGCGGCGCCAGGGGCGACGCGCCCGAGATGCCGATTCAGTGGGCCTGAGCGGCGAGCCCGGCAGCGCCGACGATGCCCGCGTTGTTGCGGAAGTGCGCAGGCACGACGGGGACGTTCACCTTCGCGAACGGCAGGTACTCGTCGGACGACTTGGAGATGCTGCCGCCGATCACGAAGCGGTCCGGGCGGGTGATGAACTCGAGGTGCTCGAGCAGACGCTCCGCGCGCTTCGCCCACTCCTGGATCGTGATGCCCTCGCGCTCGATCGTCTTGGGGGACGCGAAGCGCTCGTAGGGGTGATGCCCGTCGAGCTCGATGTGGCCCAGCTCGAAGTTCGGCACGAGGCAGCCGTCGTGGATCAGCGCCACGCCGATGCCGGTGCCGAAGGTCAGCACCATGGTCACGCCGTCGACGTCGTGCGCCGCACCGAACGCGGTCTCGGCGATGCCCGCCGCATCCGCGTCGTTGACCACGAGGCAGGGGAGGCCGGTCGCGTCCGAGAAGAGGCGGACGGCGTCGGTGCCGATCCAGCTCTTGTCGATGTTGGCGGCGGTGCGCGCGATGCCGTGCTGCACGACCACGGGCAGCGTGATGCCGACCGCGGGCGCCGTCTCGCGGGGGAGCGAACCGTTCTCGGCGAGCTCGTCGCGGATCCCGGAGACCATGACCGCGACGGCCGCCGCGATGTCGCCCGGATGCCCGCCCTCGGGGGTGGGGACGCGGTGGCGACCGGTCAGCATCTCGCCGGTGGCCGTGTCGATCGCGGCGCCCTTGATGCCGGTGCCGCCGATGTCGATGCCGATCGCTGGGGCCTGCTGCATGCAGAACAGCTTAGCCCGGTTCGGAGGGGTGTCGGACGCGGGTGCGGGCGGGTGTCGGGCAGTCTGTGGGGACTGTCGAGGAGCGGTGTTGCTTTCGAGGCGCGGTGGCGCTGGCGGGAGCCCGGGCAGAACCGGCTGAGCCGAGGGCCCTCTCGAGAGCCGCACCCTTCTTCGAGAGTCCGGCCTTTCCTCGAAGTCCGACAGGGAAGGGCGGGTTTACCGTTCACACCGAGTGTTCAAGCGGGATCTGACGCCTCAGCGCGCGACAGCCTGTGGACGAACGGCCAGTACCGTTCGACGCTGGGACGCTGCTGCCATGAAACCTCGCAATCATCTCGCCGAGACCCGGGCGGAGCTCAGATCGACGGAGCGCCTGCTGCACGAGGGATGGACCTTCGCATCGTTGCGCCGCGAACGGATCGCCGGGCGTCTCTTCCGGGTGTCGCACGGCGCAAGGGCGACCGTCGGATCGATATCGAACCGCTCGAAGCATGGTCGGGCCGAGCGAACGGCCCTGCGCGGCCTATCCGTCCCGCAGCACCTTCAGAATCCGTTGAGCGGATACCGGTTCCGAAGTGCGCAGCCGCTGCGCGAAGAGACTGACGCGCAATTCCTCGATCATCCAGCGCACCCGCTCCATGCGTTCCGGAGCGTCGACCGGCAGGGGCAGCACTCCACCGGCCTCGGCATATGCAGCGGAGACGCGGTCGACGTCGTTCTGCCAGGCCCGGTCGCGCCCCGCGTTCTCGGTGAGGCCCTGCATGCGCAGCACGACCGCTTCGAGATAGACGGGGAGGCGCTCGAGCTGCGTGAGCCCGGTGCGCGAGACGAAACCGTCGAACACGAGCGCATCCACCTGAGCGGCCGCCCCGGCGACCTGCCCGAGCACCTGGATCGACTTCGCGCCGTCGATCGCCTTGCGCGCGAGCCTGGCCCCATCGAGCACCCGTGCGGTCAGGGCGATGGCTCGGTAGATCTCGTCGATCAGCGCGCGCGAGTAGTCGTCGGCGATCGCTTCGAACGCAGCGGCGCTCCAGACGAGTCCGTCGGGGGCATGCCTGCGGATCACGCGGTCGGCCACCGCAAGCGAGACATCGGCGATGGCCTGATCGAGCGTTCGGTACGGGCCCGCCCCGAGCAGGAGCTTCTCCTGGTTCGAGAGGTGCTCCCGCACATAGCTGGCGGGCGACGGCGAACTCAGCGCGAGCAGTCGGCGAATGCCGCGTCGCGAAAGCCGGGCCTGTTCCGCGGGGTCCGCGACGAGCTTGAGATCGACCGCGGTGCGGCGATCCACGAGCGCGGGGTAGGCGCGCACCACGCCCGCTCCTCGCCCGGAGCCGCGTCCCGCGGCGAAGGCCGTATCGACGTGCTTCGGGATCTCGCCGAACGCCCACGTCGTCGCACCGCTGCGCTCCAGTTCGCTCTTCGGCAGCGCGGCCTGCGCGACGCGGGCGACTCCGGATTCCGCGCGCGAGCGGTGCGCGTGCTGCAGCGCGGCGAGGTCCTTGCTGCTGCCGATCGTGCGGCCTCTTCCATCGACCACGCGGAAGGTCGGCGTGAGGTGCGCGGGCAGGCGGGCGGGATCGAAGTCGTCGGCGGATACCCGCACGCTCGTGCGCCGCTGGATCTCGGAGGCGAGCAGCTCGGTCAGCGAACCGGCGTCGGCACCGGACGCACCCGTGCCGTTCTGGCCGACTCCCGTCGCCGTTCCGTCGAGTCGGGGGCCGATCGCGGCCAGCAGCGTGCGAGCCCAGTCGGCCGCGGGCACGACGTGCTTGCGGATCGCCTTCGGCAGCGTCTTGATCAGAGCTGTCGTGAGCTCTTCGCGCAGGCCGGGCACGAGCCGTTCGAATTCTCCGCCGTCGAGTCGCGGCAGCAGGGGAAGCGGCACGGTCACCGTCACACCGTCGTCCTCGGCCGTCGGGTCGAAGCGATAGCGGAGGCGCAGTGTCTGATCCCCGCTGCGCCACTCGCGCGGGAACTCGCGCTCGTCCACGCCCGCGGCATCGGAATCGTCGAGCAGGTCCTCGCGGCGCAGGTTGAGCAGCTTCGGCTGATCCCGCTGCGCACGCTTCCACCAGCCCTCGAATCCGCGGGTGGAGGCCACTTCGGCGGGAATCCGGGCGTCGTAGAACTCGAAGATCGCTTCGTCGTCGCCCACGATGTCGCGGCGTCGCGTGCGCTCCTCAAGCTGCTCGAGTTCGCGGCGCAGCTGCCGGTTCGCGCGATCGAAGGCCTGCGGCGAATCCCAATCGCCTTCGACGAGCGCGTGCCGGATGAACAGCTCGCGCGCGTGAACCGGATCGAACCGCTCGAGCGCGACCCGCCGGCGATCCACGATCGGCACGCCGAACAGCGTGACCCGCTCGTAGGCGACCGCCGCCCCCTGCTTGCGCTCCCAGTGCGGTTCAGAGAGCTGCCGCTTCGCCAGCGGCCCCGCGAGTTCCTCCGCCCACGCGGGATCCACCACGGCGTTCGACCGTGCGAACAAGCGAGAGGTCTCGACGAGCTCGACGCTCATCACCACCTCCGGCGGCTTCTTCGCGAGCACCGACCCGGGGTACAGCACGAACCGGGTGCCGCGGGAACCCATGTATTCCTGCGCAGGTTTGCGCTTCGCCGGTCCTGCAGCGCCGCGCCCGCGGGCGGGCGCACTGCGGTCCTGACGATCGTCGCGCACACCGAGCTGCGACAGCAGACCCGCGAGGATCGACCGGTGGATCGGCTCGAACGGGGCGGAAGACGCGAACGCCGTGTCGTCCGAGCTCACGGGGTTGGCGGCGACCGCGGCCTTCGCCCGGTGCGTGCCCGATTCCTGCTTCGGCGCCTTCGCGATGCGCGAGAGCTGACGGAAGAGATCCATCCACTCCCGCACGCGCAAGAAGTTCAGGAACTCGTCGCGGCAGAGCCTGCGGAACGCGCTCGACGACAGCTCCTGCTGCTGCTCGCGCACGTAGTTCCACAGATTGAGCAGCGTCATCAGATCGCCCTGCGGGTCCGCGAAGCGGGCGTGCAGCTGGTCCGCTCGGCCGCGCTGCTCGGTCGGGCGCTCGCGCACGTCCTGGATCGTGAGCCCCGCCACGATCGCGAGGACCTCCGGGACCACGTCGTGCGTGCGGGCCTCGACCACCATGCGCGCGAAGCGCGGTTCGATGGGCAGCCGGGAGAGCTCCCGTCCGATCCGGGTGATGCGGTGCGACCCCTTCGCGCGACCTGCCCCGCGGACGGACTCGCCACCGCGTCGCGAACCGCGTGCAGCGTCCCGCGCCGAGACCGCCTCGACCGCGCCCAGCTCGGTCAGCAGACCGAGACCGTCGGCGATGCCGCGCTGATCCGGGGGCGTGAGGAAGGGGAACTTCGCGATATCGCCGAGCCCGAGGGCGAGCATCTGCAGGATCACCGAGGCCAGGCCCGTGCGGCGGACCTCGGGCTCGGTGAACTCGGGACGCGACTCGAAGTCGTCCTGCGAATAGAGCCGGATCGCGATGCCCGCGCTCGTACGACCGGACCGACCGGATCGCTGATTCGCGCTCGCCTGCGAGATCGCCTCGATCGGCAGCCGCTGCACCTTGCTGCGCGCCGAGTAGCGCGAGATTCGCGCAGTGCCGGCATCGACCACGTACCGGATTCCGGGCACCGTCAGCGAGGTCTCGGCGACGTTCGTCGCGAGCACCACCCGCCGCGAGACGGCACCGGGACGCCGCTCGAAGACGCGATGCTGCTCCGCCGCGCTCAGACGGCCGTAGAGCGGCAGGATCTCGGTCGGCTTCGTCCGGGCGGAAGAACGGAGCCTGCCGTTCAGCGCATCGGCAGCATCCCGGATCTCGGCTTCGCCCGAGAGGAACACGAGCACATCGCCCGGAGCCTCGCGTCCCAGCTCGTCGACCGCGTCGCCGATCGCGTCGAACAGGTCCCGCTCGACCTTCCGAATCCTGGGGGCCCCGCCCTTCGGATCGGGCGTCTCGATCTCCTCGACCAGGGGCCGGTAGCGCAGCTCCACCGGATAGGTGCGCCCCGACACCTCGATGATCGGGGCTGGCTGCCCGTCCGCCGAAGCGAAGTGCTCCGCGAAGGATTCCGGATCGATGGTCGCCGAGGTGATGATCACCTTCAGGTCCGGGCGGCGGGGCAGCAGCGTCTTCAGATACCCGAGCAGAAAGTCGATGTTGAGGGAGCGCTCGTGCGCCTCATCGATGATGATCGTGTCGTACGCGCGCAGGTCGCGATCGCGATGGATCGCGTTCAGCAGGATGCCGTCCGTCATCAGGCGGATGCGGGTCTCGGCCGAGACCTGATCGGTGAACCGCACCTGGTAGCCGACCAGGCCGCCGAGCTCCGAACCGAGCTCCTCCGCGATGCGCTCGGCGATGGTGCGTGCTGCGATCCGTCGCGGCTGCGTATGCGCGATGCGCTCGCGGCCGAGCGCCAGCGCGATCTTCGGCAGCTGCGTCGTCTTGCCCGAGCCGGTTTCGCCCGCGACGATCACCACCTGGTGGTCGCGGATCGCCGACTGGATCTCGTCGCGCATCTGCGAAACGGGGAGGTCGGCGGGGAACTCGATGCGAGGTTCAGACATAGCGTCCCCATTATCCCGTGCGCGGCACGGATCCCGCACGAACGATCGGGCGAATCAGGAACGGACCGCGGCGTCCTCGAGCAGATCCGCGATCTGTACGTAGCCGCGATCCAGCGCGAGCCGCAGCGGCGTCGTGCCGTCGCCGTCGGGCAGCGTCGGATCCGCCCCGCCCGAGAGGAGCGTGCGCACCACCTCGAGGTACCGCCCCGAACCGTCGCCCAGGATGATCGCCTCGTGCAGACCGGTCCAGCCGAGCCGGTTGACGTGGTTCGGGTCGACCCCCGCGGAGAGCAGCAGCCGGATCGCCGGCAGATGCGCCCGCTCGCACGCGGGGATCAACGCGGTACCGCCGAAACGGTTTGTGCTGCGCACGTCGGCGCCATGATCGAGACATGCCGAGAGCACCTCGACGAAGCCCCCCGCGCCCGCCTCCAGGAACGGCGAATCGTGGCGTTCGTCGAACGCGTTGGGATCAGCGCCCGCCGCGAGCAATGCGCGCGCGATCTCGGCGTAGCCCCGGGTCGCGGCCGCGAACAGGGGCGTGCGATCGTGGTGATTGCGCACGTCGACCTCGGCCCCGGCCGCGAGGAGTCGCCGCACCGCCGGGAGATCCTCCTGCTTCGCGGCACGGTAGAGATCCGGCGCTTGGCCGGGTACCGCCGCTTCACGAGACCTGCTCATGGTGCATATTGTGGGGGTTCTGCGCGTTTTGCGGTATTGCGACGCGCGGCATTCACGCGTAAGTCACCCGAGCGGGGGCCACGATGCGAGCTGTGCGGCCATCGCGACACCCCGACGCCGCGCATCCGTCGGTCCGCCGATCCTGTCGGCGTAGACTGCGGAACGGCGGGGCCCAGCTCGCCTCGCTCCGCGCCGTGCGACCGAAGGAGACCCAGCGATGACCGCTCTGCAGATCCCCGAGATCAAGCTGAACGACGGGAATCGGATACCGCAGCTCGGACTCGGCGTGTTCAAGGTGGATCCCGGCGAGACGGAGCGGATCGTCACCGACGCGCTCGAGGTCGGCTACCGCCACATCGACACCGCGCGGATCTACGACAACGAGGCCGAGACCGGCCGAGCGCTCGCCGCCAGCGGGATCCCGCGCGACGAGCTGTTCATCACCACCAAGCTGTGGAACTCCGATCAGGAGAACCCCGTCGCCGCGTTCGAGCAGAGCCTCGAACGCCTCGGGCTCGACGCGGTCGACCTCTACCTCGTGCACTGGCCGGTGCCGGCAGCGGGCACCGCGGTCGGCGCCTGGCGCGGACTCATCGAGATCATCGGGTCGGGTCGCGCCCGCTCCATCGGCGTGTCGAACTTCGAGATCGAGCACTTGCGCGAACTGCTCGACGAGACCGGCGTAGTGCCGGCCGTCAATCAGATCGAGCTCCACCCGCTGCACCAGCGCCGGGAACTGCGCGAGTTCTGCGCCGCCCACGGCATCGCGATCGAGGCCTGGGGGCCGCTCGCGCAGGGCAAGAGCGACCTGCTCGAACGTGACGCGATCACCGCGGCCGCCGCGGCGCACGGCAAGAGCCCCGCGCAGATCGTGCTCCGATGGCACGCGCAGCACGGCACGATCGTGTTCCCCAAGACCACGCGCCGCGAGCGCATGGTCGAGAACGCGGCGATCTTCGACTTCGCGCTCAGCGACGACGAGATGGCGGCGATCGACGCTCTCGACGAACAGCACAACTTCGGCCCGGACCCCCGCACCTTCGACGTGCGCTGACCGGACCCGGGAAGAGGATCGACCATGGCGCAGACCACCACCATCACGCTGACGGGCGCCGGCGGGCAGATCGGCTACGCCGCCCTCTTCCGCATCGCCGCGGGCGACATGCTCGGCCTCGACCGTCCGGTCGCGCTGCGCCTGCTCGAGATCCCGCAGGGCATGCGCGGAGCCGAGGGCGCGGCGATGGAACTCCTCGACTGCGCCTTCCCGCTGCTCGAGAGCGTCGAGATCAGCGACGACCCGAACGTCGCGTTCGACGGTGCGAACATCGCCCTGCTCATCGGCTCGCGGCCGCGCACCGCGGGCATGGAGCGCGGTGACCTGCTCGCAGCCAACGGCGCGATCTTCGGACCGCAGGGACGCGCGATCGGCGAGCACGCGGCGGACGACGTGCGCGTGGCCGTCGTCGGCAACCCCGCCAACACCAACGCGCTCATCGCCCAGCAGCACGCGGCGGGAGTGCCCGCCGAACGGTTCAGCGCGCTCACCCGCCTCGACCACAACCGGGCCGTCGGCCTGCTCGCCGCCGAGGTCGGCGCCTCGGTGCGCGCGGTCGACGGCATCACGATCTGGGGCAACCACTCCGCCACGCAGTACCCCGACCTGAGCCACGCGACCATCGACGGCCGACCCGCGCTCGAAACGGTCGACGCCGCATGGGCGCGCGGCCCCTACATCGAGCGGGTCGCGAAGCGCGGCGCGGAGATCATCGAGGTGCGCGGTGGATCCTCCGTCGCGTCCGCAGCGAACGCCGCGATCGAGCACGTGCGCGACTGGGTGCTCGGCACGGGGGATCGGCGCACCAGCGCCGCGGTCGTCTCCCGGGGCGAGTACGGCGTTCCCGAGGCACTCATCTCCTCGTTCCCGGTGCGCTCGGACGGTGACGGATGGCGCGTGGTCGAGGGACTCGGCGTCGACGACTTCTCGCGACAGCGCATCGACGCTTCGGTCGCCGAGCTGGTCGCCGAGCGCGACGCGGTGCGCGAGCTCGGACTGATCCCGTAACGAGAGCCCGCCCGCGTCGAACAGGCGCCCCCGAGCGCCCTAGTATGGGAAGCATGTCTAAGGTCCTGTCTTCTCTTCCCGTGGGCGAGCGCGTCGGCATCGCCTTCTCCGGCGGTCTCGATACTTCGTGCGCGGTCGCATGGATGCGAGACAAGGGCGCCGTGCCCTGCACCTACACCGCCGACATCGGCCAGTACGACGAGCCCGACATCGACGGCGTCGCCGGCCGTGCGAAGGAGTACGGCGCGGAGATCGCCCGCTTCGTCGACGCGAAGCGTCCCCTCGTCGAGCAGGGCTTCATCGCCCTCGCCACCGGCGCGTTCAACGTCCGCTCGGGCGGCAAGACCTACTTCAACACCACGCCGCTCGGCCGCGCCGTCACCGGCACGCTGCTCGTGCGCGCCATGAAGGAGGACGGCGTCGACATCTGGGGCGACGGCTCCACCTACAAGGGCAACGACATCGAGCGCTTCTACCGCTACGGCCTCATGGCCAACCCGGCGCTGCGCATCTACAAGCCCTGGCTCGACAAGCAGTTCGTCGAGGAGCTGGGCGGCCGCCAGGAGATGAGCGAGTGGCTCGTCGCCCACGGCTACCCCTACCGCGACTCCGCCGAGAAGGCCTACTCGACCGACGCGAACATCTGGGGCGCGACCCACGAGGCCAAGCGCCTCGAGTTCCTCGACACCGGCCTCGACATCGTCGAGCCGATCATGGGCGTCGCCGCATGGCGCGACGACGTCGAGGTCGCCACCGAAGAGGTCTCGGTGCGCTTCGAAGCCGGCCGGCCCGTCGCCATCAACGGCGTCGAGTTCGACGACCCGGTGGCGCTCGTCTACGCGGCGAACGAGATCGGCGGCCGTCACGGCCTCGGCGTCTCCGACCAGATCGAGAACCGCATCATCGAGGCGAAGTCGCGCGGCATCTACGAGGCGCCGGGCATGGCGCTGCTGCACATCACCTACGAGCGGCTCGTCAACGCGATCCACAACGAGGACACGGTCGCGAGCTACCACAACGAGGGCCGCAAGCTCGGCCGCCTCATGTACGAGGGCCGCTGGTTCGACCCGCAGGCGCTCATGCTCAGCGAATCGCTGCAGCGCTGGGTCGGATCCGCGATCACCGGCGAGGTCACCCTGCGCCTGCGTCGCGGCGACGACTACACGATCCTGAACACCACCGGCCCGAACCTCAGCTACCACCCCGAGAAGCTCTCCATGGAGCGCACCGTGGGCGCAGCATTCGGCCCCGAGGACCGCATCGGCCAGCTGACCATGCGCAACCTCGACATCGCCGACTCGCGCCAGCGGCTCGAGCAGTACGCGGCGATGGGCCTGGTCGGCGTCACCACCGCCGACGTCGTGGGCCAGCTTGAGGCCGGCGGCGCCGAGCAGATCGCCGACGCCGTCACCGGCATCGACGAGGACGCCGACGAGCTCGGCCTGTCGGCCGCGTTCGACGCCGGCACCGACTGACCCGGGACTCACCCGAACGCGCGAGGGCGCCCATCCGATCAGGATGGGCGCCCTCGCGCGTTGCCGCACCCCGCAGGCGCCGCACACTCCCCGCAGACACACGAACGGCCCCGGGGGAGTACCCCGGGGCCGTTCGTGGAAAAGTCTTTAGGAGGCGCGGCGCGCGCGAGCGGCGCGGCGCTTCAGAGCGCGGCGCTCGTCCTCGCTGAGGCCACCCCAGACGCCGGAGTCCTGGCTGGTGTCCATCGCGTACTGGAGGCACATCTCGGTGACGGTGCAGCGGGCGCACACGGCCTTGGCTCGCTCGATCTGGTCGACGGCCGGGCCGGTGTTGCCGACCGGGAAGAAGAGCTCGGGGTCTACGGTGAGGCAGGCCGCCTGTTCGCGCCAATCCATGGGTGTCCTCCTTGGTGCTGCGCACACGCGAAACACCCATGGGTTCGGGTGGTGTTGCTCTCGCGCGTGTCCTGAATACGTGGCTTGAGAATGCTCACGTCGGTGTGCGCGAAACTCGACGGAATATATAGTTTCATGGACGCAGACGCAAATCAATAGTCTGCTGGCAAACTTTTCGAAGGGATCCCGTGATGCCCAGCTCACCTGCCGTTCACCCGCGCTCTCGAGGCGGATGGGCGGTGCTGACCGGCCTGCTCCTCATCGAGGCGTTCTTCGGGATCGTGGTGGTGTTCTTCTCGATCCTCGGAGCCATGAACTCCGCGGGCACGCTCGGGCAGAACCTCAGCCTCGTCCTCGCCGCCGCGATCTCCTGGATCTGGGTGGTCGTGACCCTCGTCGGCGCCCTGCGCGGGCGTCCGAGCTGGGCGCGCGGCTCCGCGCTCACGATCCACGTGCTGCTGTTCGCAGCGGGCACGGGGATCCTGCAGCTGCAGCTCCTCGCCTGGCAGTTCGGGTTCGCCATCGTCGCGGTCGGCGTGGTCGGCTTCGTCGCCGCGATGCTGGCGCGCCCGGCGGACCGTCCGACGCTCGAGGGCGAAGGGGACTGATCCGAAGCGTGTGCGCGGGGCGGGCGCATCGCCCGCCCCGCGCACACGGCACGGCGGTCGCTAGACCCCGAGGAGCTTGGTGACGCGCGCCACGTGGCCGGTCGCCTTGATGTTGTAGAGCGCGTGCTCGATCTTGCCCTCGGCGTCGATCACGAAGGTGGACCGGATGACGCCCTCGATGATCCGGCCGTAGCTGTTCTTCGTGCCGAACGCCCCGTAGGCGCGGTGCACGGCGGTGTCGGGGTCGCTGAGCAGCGGGTACTCCAAGGAATCGCGGTCGGCGAAGCGGCGCAGGCGCTCCACGGCATCGCGGGAGACGCCGAGCACGCGGTAGCCGGCGGCCTCGAGGGGCGCCGACGACTCCTGGAACTCGCAGGCCTCCTTGGTGCAGGCCGGGGTCATCGCCTCGGGGTAGAAGAACAGCACGACCTTCTGGCCGCGGTAGTCGGCGAGCGAGCGCTCGACCCCGTCCTGATCGGGCAGGGTGAAGCTGGGGGCGGGCATTCCGGGTTCGAGGATCACGCGTTCGGTCATGCCCTCCAGCCTAGTGAAGCAGGCGTCGGAGCGACTCGACGCGGCCGGCGCCCGTGGCGTCGAGCCGGCCGTCGGCGATCGCGGCGTCGAGCTCGCAGTCCGGCGCATCGTCGAGGTGGGTGCAGCCGCGCGGGCACTCGTCGAGCAGCGGCGCGAGGTCGGTGAATCCGCGCAGGATCCCCTCGCTCGTGACGTGCCCGAGACCGAAGGAGCGCACGCCCGGCGTATCGATGACCCAGCCGGAGTCACCGCTCGCGGAGCCCGGCGTGCGGGCGCGCAGCGCGACCGAGGACGACGAGGTGTGGCGGCCGCGCCCGGTCACGGCGTTCACGTGCCCGGTCGCGCGCTCGGCCTCCGGCACGAGCGCGTTGATGAGGGTCGACTTGCCGACGCCCGAGTGGCCGACGAACACGGTGGTCTTGCCGGCGAGCGCCTCTCGGATCCGTGCGAGCACGCCACCGGGGGAGTCGTCCTCCCAGTCGCCCGGCTGCGACCGGAACACCGGAACTTCGAGCGCGGCGAAGTTCGCGAGGAACGGCTCGGGGTCCGCGAGGTCGGTCTTCGTGATGCAGATGAGGGGCGAGATGCCCGCGTCGTAGGCGGCGACCAGGTAGCGGTCGACGAGACGGACGCGGGGCTCGGGGTTCGCGGCCGCGACGACGATCAGCATCTGGTCCGCGTTGGCGACCATGACGCGCTCGACGCGGTCGCTGTCGTCGGCGCTGCGGCGGAGCAGGGTGCGGCGATCCTCGATGCCCACGATGCGGGCGAGGGATCCCTCGGCCCCGCTCGTGTCGCCGACGAGCTGCGCCCGGTCGCCGATCACGATCGGGGTGTTGCGCAGCTCGCGGGCGCGGGCGGCGGTGATCTCGCGCTCGTCGGGATCCTCGGGGTCGGCCCCCGCGGCGATGAGCGCCGCGTAGCGGCCGCGATCCACGCCCGTCACCATGCCGATCACCGCGTCGGAGTGCTCGGGGCGCCGCTTGGTGCGCGGCCGGTTCGCCTTGGGGTTCGGGCGTTGCCGGACCGCGTGGTCGGCGTATTCGCCGTAGGGGACGTCGTCGTCCTCGTCGTCGGGGATCAGCCAGCTCATGCGCGCCCGAAGCCGCCGAGCAGGCCGGAGAGGATGTCGGCAGCCGCGGTCATGCCGTTGCCGGCGATGTCGGCGCCGTCGAGCTTCTCGTCCGAGGTTCCGCTGCCGAGCATGCGGTCCCAGAGGCGTGTGAACTGCGGCAGGGTCTTCGACGTGGATCCGATGTCGTCGACCTGGACGCCGGGCACGAGGAGCCCGATCAGTGCGCCGGTGGTGGCCATGCGGTGGTCGGCGTAGGCGTGCCAGAGGCCCGCGTGCAGCGCGGCCGGGCGCACGACGATGCCGTCCTCGAGCTCGTCGGCGTCGCCGCCGAGTCCGCGGATCTCGGCGACGAGCGCCGCGATGCGGTCGGTCTCGTGGTGCCGGATGTGGCCGATGCCGGTGATGGTGCTGGATTCGCCGGGGGTGCCGTCGGGTCGGGGCAGTGCCGCGAGCGCCGCGAGGCCGACGAGCGTCGGGGCGAGTTCCCCGGCCTCGGGAACGTGCAGTTCGACGCCGCGCAGGACGCCGTCGCCCGAGACGGTGAGCCGATCGCCGTCGGGCGAGACCTCGCCGCCGAACGCGGGCAGCAGCTCGCGCAGCTGGTCGCCGACCTGCGTGGTCGATGCGGGCCAGCCGGGCACGGTCACGCGGCCGCCGACCGCGAGAGCCGCCGCGAGGAACGGAGCGGCGTTCGAGAGGTCGGGCTCGATCTCGACCTCGCGCGCGGCGATGGGCCCGGGGGCGACCCGCCACTCGCCGGGGACGGGGGAGTCCGCCTCGACGCCGCGCGCCCGGAGCACGTCGAGGGTCATCTCGATGTGCGGCACGCTCGGCAGGCGGTCGCCGGTGTGCACCACGTGCACGCCCTCGTCGAAGCGGGCCGCCGAGAGCAGCAGGCCCGAGACGAACTGGCTCGACAGCGAAGCGTCGAGCTCGACCCGGCCGCCGCGCAGCGATCCGGTGCCGTGCACGGTGAAGGGCAGCGCACCGCGGCCGTCGTCGGCGATGTCGGCGCCGAGCGCGCGCAGCGCGTCGAGCACGGGGCGCATGGGGCGCTTGCGGGCGTAGGGGTCGCCGTCGAAGGCGGTGGGTCCGAGCGCGAGCGCGGCGACGGGCGGGACGAAACGCATCACGGTGCCGGCGAGGCCGCAGTCGACGGTCGTGGAGCCGGACAGCTCGGTCGCGGGGACGATCCGCAGGTCGTCGTCGCGGCCGTCGCCGCGCGGCTCGGCCGTGATGCCGGTGCCGAGCGAACGGAGCGCCTCGGTCATGAGCTCGGCGTCGCGCGAGCGGAGCGGGGCGCGCAGCACGCCCGGTCCGTCGGCGAGCGCCGAGAGGATCAGTTCTCGGCCGGTGAGCGACTTGGAGCCGGGCAGCGGCACGGTGGCGTCGAGCGCCCCATCGGGCACCGGAGCCTCCCACGCCACGGCAGCGTCGTCGTCGACCTCGCCGATGCCGGTCGGGTCGTCATTGCCTCGGGAATGTTTTGCGATGAACATCGGTTACTCACTCTACCGGCGCAACCCCGCGATCCGGTGGGATCGCCTTCCGGCGCCGCCGAGGCGGCAGTGTCGAGGGCGGCCGCGGAACCTGTTCGAGAGGAAGGCCGCAGTGAGCTCGATCGCAGTGCACGAGGCGCCGACGCTCCGCTTGCCGCGCTTCGGATCCGCGGTCGGGACCGGTCGCGCCGCGGTGCGGCGCGCGGCCCGCGCAGCCCGCGACCAGCGCGCCCGCGTAGGATCGGAGACTGTGACCCCCACCGAGACGACCGCGAACGAGCTGGAGCAGCGCTTCACGCGAGACGCACTCCCGTACCTCGACCAGCTGTACGGCGCGGCGATGAAGATGACCCGCAATCCGGCGGACGCCCAGGATCTGGTCCAGGAGACCTTCCTGAAAGCCTTCCAGGCGTTCCACACGTTCACCGAGGGCACGAACCTCAAGGCGTGGCTGTACCGGATCATGACCAACAGCTACATCAACACCTACCGCAAGCGTCAGCGCCAGCCGCTGATGGGCGCGGTCGAGGACCTCGAGGACTGGCAGATGGGCGGCGCCGAGTCGACCACCGCGGCCTCCTCGCGCTCGGCCGAGGCGGAGGCGATCGATCGCACGCCCTCGACGGTGGTGACCGAGGCGCTGAACGCGCTTCCCGAGGACTTCCGGATGGTCGTGTACCTCGCCGACGTCGAGGGATTCGCGTACCAGGAGATCGCGGACATCATGGAGACCCCGATCGGCACGGTCATGAGCCGGCTGCACCGGGGCCGTGCGCGGCTGCGCCAGTCGCTGGGCAGCTACGCGCGCGAACAGGGGATCGGCGGGGCCGAGGCCCCCGAGCAGACGGCGGGAGGTGAACGACGATGAGCGGATGCGATTGCCAGACCGCGCGCGACAACCTCGAGGAGCTGCTGCGCGGCGAACTGAGCGAGGGCGCCTGCGGCCCGATCCGCGAGCACCTGGCGAACTGCCCGGACTGCCGTGACGAGCAGCAGGTCTTCGAGCACCTCACGATAGCGGTGAAGCGGGCTTGCGAAGAGGAAGCGCCGCCGAGCCTGCGCGACGCCGTGCTGCGCGGGCTGCGCGAGCTCGACCAGCACGCCTAGGGCGTGTCTGTTCAATGTTTGTTGGGTAGGGCTGGGGCCGTGGACTCGTGTCCAGGGTCTCCAGCTCCTGTCAGATGCCCAGTGGGCGGTGATTGTTGATCTGATGCCCGGCCCAACTGGAAAGAAAGGGCGTCCGTTCGCCGATGCCCGCGCGATGGGCGAGGCAATCACCTACCGGTATGGGTGCGGGAGCGCGTGGCGTGACCTGGCCACAGAGTTCGGCCCCGGCAGACGGTTTGGCAGCGCCAAAAGCGCATGGTTGGTGACGGCACTTGGGACCTCGTGCAGGCCCGTCTGCACGAGCGTGCTGAGCAGGAAGTCCTGATTGGTTGGGACGTGTCGGTGGAATCCACGATCGCGCGTGCGCATCAGCACGCGACGAACGTGACGCGCCTCAAAAAGGGATACATCGAATTACAAGAATCTGCTGGCCGAGCCTCCTAATCAGGCAATCGGGCGTTCCCGGGCGGTCTGTCGACGAAAACGCATCAGCTGGTCGAACGGACACGGTCTAACGCTGCTGACGATCGTGACCGCAGGACAGGATGGTGACTCGCCGATGCTCGTCCCGCTGATGGAACGACTCCGTGTCGGGCGTCGTACCCGGTATGACAAGTGCTCGATTGTGTACCGGGCCGCGGTTGTGTTGAGTGGGGTGGTCGCGTGGCTCAACTACTTACAAGACACGCCCTAGGCGAGCGACGCTGGTGGAAGCGCCAGACCTAGCTAGAGCTTAAGGCTCCACGGTCTCCTCTGCCTGATTCTCGACGTTCCCAAAAAAACACGTAACAGCCCATCAAAAGTGCCATATACAGCCCGCTAGCAAGTGCTGCTACGGGGAAATTTATTTTCAGATCAGTGACGGATACCAGAAATCCGATAGGCAATGCACCCAATAGCCCGACGCTAATCCCCACTGTGACCGCGCTAGACAGAGGCGATACCCAGCCGCGTGAGTTCCTCACATAGAACCAGCAAACATATCCGCCGACTCCGACACAAAGTCCGACAATCGCGCCCGGTATGATAAAAAGTCCAATAATCCATCCGACGCCCCATGCGTTTCCGGGGGACAATGCCAAGCTTATGCACCAGTAGATCAAGAACGGTGCAGTAGAGATCAAAGAGCCGGCAAATATAGCAGAAAGCAATCTACTTCGAGGCACTAGCTACTCCGCTCCCGAGCCGTATCTGTTCACCGCATCTTTAAAACGGTCAGCTTGCTTCCACCAGGTAAAGAACGCGCCTGCTGTCGCTGACTGCGCGACGAACGCTTGAGCGTTCTCGGCGTGGGCATCTTTGCGTAAGTAGAAATAGCCACCTTGCTCTTCGATGGAGAATTCGATGGTAGATCCAGGGCCGTCGAAATAGGCATCTGAAATGACGGTAAATTTCACGCTTGTGTCTGTGGTCTCGACGACAACGTCACCTGTCTCAATATCCCCCCAGTCGCCCGGCAGGGTATTCGACAGCTCGAAAACTGCGCCGTCTCTAAAACCTTCTTTTGGGCCTCTTGTTGTGAACGGAAATATCTCATCAGGATGCTCTTTAAATACATCCATGAGGTCCTTCGCGGTGTACTCCTTCGCACTGATCCCCAGATAGTGGCTCATGCTGTAGTCGTAGTAAACCTGTTGATCCCAGCCGCGCTCTGACGGCCAGTCGCCTGGCGGCACGTCCCAGTGTTCCGCGATCACTGAACGCACCGACTTCAACACGACATCGTCGGCTTTCTGGCGGCGCTTCGCGAGCCGCTCCAAACTCGCCACCGCACCGTCTTCCGCGTCTCTGGCTTCTTTCAGCTCCGCTTCCAATTCCTGACGCTTGCGCAGATCAGCGATGTGATCCTGCGTCACCTTGAGGTCTCGAATCTTGACCTCAAGCCCGTTCGCACGTTTCCGCGCGGTGTCGCGGATCCTGATCTGCTCGTCAGCCAGCGCTTTGATCGCCTCGACCTCGGACGCGTACCCCCGAACCGCTTTCTTCACCGACTCCGCAGCACCGGCAAGCTCCCCAGCCTGCTTCTTCAGACCCTCGATCCGGGCCTTGGCCGCGTCGGCAGCAAGCCCCGACCAGCTATTGGGGAACACGCCAAGCGCACGTTGAATGTCGGTCTGATCCGAATCCAGCGCGCCAGCCGCCTTCCCCAGCTCCGCGGCGAGACTCTGCAGCGACCCCGTCGCCCCCGCGCCGGGATCTTCCTCGGTCCACTGTCTGCCCATCAGCCACGCATCATCTGCATCAGGCCACGACTGGTCAGCGTGTTCGTGGTCTCGACCTGGTTGAAATCATCTACACACGCGGTCATCGACGTCGACGTCCCCGACGCGCTCTTCCTGCCAGCCTGCACCGCCTGTGCGAACCGGTCAGTGAACAGCCGCACCGTGTCCGCCACCAACGCACTCCCACAATCCCCACACGACGTGAACCCCGTGGACGCAGCAAACGTGCCGCCAACCTGACCCGCGGCCTCGCGGATATCTCCGCCGTCAAATGCGAACCGCGCACCCACGCTCACGCACCCCCGAAGAGTCACCTGCTGGAAGAGACCGGCTACACATACTGAAACCATATCGCATCACCGTTTACGCGGACGCCCCCACAGCCCACCCGCGCCAGGCGATGCCGACAGGTATCGAGGGCGGAACGTGATCGAGCGGGGCTATTGCCGGTTGCAGTAGTGACGGGGGCTCGCGACCCGGTATGACAGGTGCGCGATTGTGCACCGGGTCGCGGTCGTGTTGAGTGGGGTGGTCGCGTGGCTCAACTACTTCCAAGACACGCCCTAGGCGAGCGACGCAGTAGCACTGAGCTGCCGGCCTGGCCGGCGCATCGCCGCTGCGGCAGCCTCGTCAGCGTCCGATCCACGTGCCCGGAGGCAGCGTGGGACGCGACGCGACGAGCTCGCGGGTGTACGGCTCGCGCGGATCCTCGAGGATCCGCGCGACCGGCCCCGATTCCACGATCCGGCCGCGGCGCATCACGACGACCCGCTCGGCGATCGTCGGAACGATCGCGAGATCGTGCGTGACCGTGAGCATCGTGAGCCCGAGGTCCCGCCGCAGCTCGGCGAGCAGCTCGAGGATCCGGCGGCGCACCAGTACGTCGAGCGCGCTCACCGGCTCGTCCCCGACGAGCAGCTCGGGGCCGTGCACCAGCGCTCGTGCGATTGCGATGCGCTGGCGCTGGCCGCCCGAGAATTCACGCGGGAGGCGCTGCGCCGCGTCCGCGGGCAGTCCGAGCCGGTCGAGGATCGCGTCGACGCGGGCGGCGGCGTCGGCGGTCTCGCCGATCGCCTCGAGCGGCTCGGCGACGGTCTGCCCGATCGTGCGCCTCGGATTGAACGAGGCGTAGGGGTCCTGGAAGACGAGGCCGGTGCGGCGACGCAGCCAGAGCATCCGGTCGCGCGGGTCCGCCACGACGGGACGCCCGTCGAACCGCACCGTGCCCGCGTCGAGGTGCCCGAGGCCGAGGAGCGCGCGCAGCAGCGTCGACTTCCCCGAGCCGGACTCGCCCACGATCGCGACGCTCTCGCCGGCCTCGATGCGCAGGTCGATCCCGTCGATCGCCGCGACGCTGCCCGCGCGCTCGAACAGTCGTCGGGGCGGGGTGCGGAAGCGGGTGACGAGGCCCTCGGCCTCGATGAGCGCGGCGGTCATGCGCGGCTCCCCTCGGGAAGCGCCTCGATGAGCGCGCGGGTGACCCGGTGCTCGGGCGCCGTGAGGATCCGGTCCACGGGACCGTGCTCGACCACGAGACCGTCATCGAGCACGACGACTCGGTCGGCGACGGCGGCGAGCACCGCGAGATCGTGCGTGATGAAGACGAGCGAGCAGGCGTCGTCGGCGGTCACGGCCCGGAACAGCTCCAGGATCCCGCGCTGCACCGTGACGTCGAGCGCCGTGGTCGGCTCGTCCGCGAGCAGCAGCCCGGGGCCGGCCGACAGCGCCGCGGCGATGGCGGCGCGCTGCCGCTGACCGCCCGACACCTCGTGCGGGTAGGCGCGCACGATGCGCTCGGGATCGTCGAGCCCCACGCGACGGGCGAGCCGCAGCGCGGCGTCGCGCCGCTCCGAGCGATCCAGGTCGTAGTGCTGCGCGAGGGCCTCGGTCATCTGCCGTCCGAGGCGCCGGACCGGGTTGAGCGCGGTCCTCGGCTCCTGGAACACCATCCCGATCAGATCGCCGCGGATCTCCGACAGGTCCCGATCCGACGCGCCGATGAGCTCCCGCTCGCCGAGCCGGATCGATCCGCTCGTCTCGGCGCCGTCGGGGAGGAGTCCCGCGATCGCGAGGGCGGTCAACGTCTTGCCCGATCCCGAGCCGCCGATCAGGCCGAGCCGGTCGCCGGGAGCGAGTGCGAACGAGACGCCGCGCAGCAGTTCCGTCCCGCGGATCGCGACGCGCAGATCCGAGACGACGAGCGGCAGAGCGGTCACGGGCGGACCTCCGATCCGTGGGCGGGGCGGGCACCCGTCGCTCGGCGCCCGACCCCCGGGTCGAGGGCGTCGCGCAGGGCGTCGCCCAGCAGGTAGCAGGCGAGAGCGACCAGCGTGATCGCGAGTCCCGGCCACAGCGCCGCGAGGGGGTGCACCTGGATCACCCGTTGCGCCTCCGCGAGCATGAGGCCCCAGGAGGGCACCTCGGGCGGAGCCCCGAACCCCAGGTAGCTGAGGCTCGCCTCGGCGAGCACCGACAGGCCCATGGCGAGCGAGAGCTGCACGAGGAGCACCGGACGGACACCGGGCAGCAGGTGCCGGCGCAGGATCGTCGCCCGCGGGAGGCCGACCGCCCGCGCCGCGAGGACGTAGTCGAGCTCGGCGACCTGCCGGAGCTCGGCGCGCAGCACCCGACCGATTCCGACGCCGAACGCGACGCCCAGAGCCGCGATCACGATGGGGATCCCGCTGCCGAACACCGCCGCGAGCATCATGGCGAGCAGCACGGTGGGGAACGCCACCAGCACGTCGATCGCGACCGCGACCGTCTCGCGCAGGCGGCGCGGACCGAGACCCCCGATCAGCGCGAGGGCGAGCCCGATGACCGCGGCGAGGGCCCCGGTGCCGAGCAGTACGGCCAGCGTCACGCGCGTCCCGGCCATGAGCCGCGCCGCGACGTCGCGGCCGCTGCCGTCGGTGCCGAGCGGGTGCGCGGGCGAGGGATCCAGCCACAGCCGTTGCGCGCTCGCCGCGTTCGGATCCGCGGGCAGCCACGCGAGGCTCAGCAGGGCGACGAGCACGAGCGCGACGAGGATCGCCGCGGTGGCGATGCCGCCCGGCGCGAGTCGGCTCGGGATCCGCGCGCTCACGATGCGGCGCTCCTGAGCCGGGGATCGATCACCCGGTGGATCACGTCGACGAGCGCGCCGATCAGCAGGATGACCCCCGTGAGCACGAGCAGGGTGCTCTGCACCTTCGGCAGGTCGCGGTTCCCGACGTCGCCGACGAGCATGCGGCCCAGCCCGGGCAGCGAGAACAGCTGCTCGACCACGACGGCGCCGACGATCAGTGCCGCGATCTGCAGGCCGAGCACCGAGACGATCGAGAGACCGACCCCCGGAAGGCCGTGCTCGAGCAGCGCGCGCGGGCGGGTCAGCCCCTGCGCGCGGGTGGTGCGCACGTGATCGGCGTCGAGGGCGGTCAGGGTGGCGCTCCGCACGAAGCGGAACAGCACGGCGCCCTCGACGAGCCCGATGGTGAGCGCGGGCAGCACGAGGGCGCGCAGCGCGCGGAGCGGATCCTGCCAACCGTCGCGGGGGAATCCCTGCGCCGGGAGCCAGCCGAGCCAGCCGGCACCGACGAGGATCGCGAGCAGGCCGACGGCGACCGTCGGCACCGCCGCGGTGAGCAGCGCGCCCGCGGAGATCGCCCGGCTCGACGCCCGGCCGCTGCGGTACGCCGCGAAGACGCCGGTCGGCACCGCGACGGTCAGCAGCACGAGCAGAGACATCAGGGTGAGCGGGATCGTCACCTGCGCCTTCTGCGCGAGCTCCGCCGCGACGGGGGTTCCGGTCAGCGCGGACGTGCCGAGGTCGCCGGTGAAGAAGCCGCCGATCCAGTCGAGGTACTGGACCGCGACGGGACGATCCAGCCCGAGCTGCTCGCGGAGTTCGGCGAGCCGGGCGGGGGAGGCCTGGACGCCGCCGATCACCTGCGCGACGTCGCCGGGCAGCAGCCGGAGCGTCGCGAAGACGAGCAGGCTCGCCGCGATCCACGCGATGACGAGCAGCCCGAGGCGCGTCAGGACGAAACGGGTCACCCGTGAATACTGACACCTTCGAGGTTCAGGCGCGAGTTGGTGTTCGCGCGGGGAAATCCGGTGACCTTCGTGCTGATCACGTTGGTCGGGGTGTAGTTGTACAGCCACTTCGCGGGAGCGTCGGCGGCGACCTGCTTCTCGGCGGCGGAGAGCAGCTCGTTCGCGGTCGTGGGATCCGTCGCGCGCAGCGACTCTGCGTAGAGCTGCTGCACCTTCGCGCTGTCGTAGCCGAAGTAGTACCCGGGGTTCGCGTAGTTGCCGAAGTCGCGCGCCTCCGCGTGGTCGACGTAGCTGAGCTGGTAGTCGTGGTTCGTGTACACCTGCTCGAGCCAGGTCGCGAACTCGACCCGCTTGACCTTCACGCTCACGCCAACGTCGGCGAGCTGGGTCGAGATGAGGTCGATCGTGGACTGGTCGTAGAAGTTCGGCGCGGTGAGCGTCAGGCTGAGGTTCTGCTGCCCGGCCTCGGCGAGCAGCTTCCGTGCGGCCGAGGGGTCGTAGGCGTTGACCGCGCTGAGGTCCTGATAGCCAGGCTCGAGCCGGGTGATCGGTCCGCCGATCTGCTTGCCGTCGCCGTGCTGGGTCGCGATGAGCGCCTTCGTGTCGATGGCGCGGCTCAGTGCTTCGCGCACGCGCAGGTCGTTCAGCGGGGGCTTCGCCGAGTTGAACGCGAGCGTGAAGACGTCGGTGCCGTCGGCGCGCTCGAGGCGGAAGTCGTGGTTGCCGTCGAACTCGGAGCGCAGCGAGGGCAGCAGCGCGGCGTGCACGTCGAGGTCGCCCTCCTTGAGCGCGCTCACGGCGGCCCGGCCGTCGGGGATGAAGCGGAACACGACCGTCTTGAGGTTCGCGGCATCGCCCCAGTAGTCGTCGTTGCGCACGAGGGTGAGGCTGTCGCCCTGCTTCCACTGCTCGAAGCGGAAGGGGCCGGTGCCGTTCGCGGAGTTGCTGAGCCGGTTCTTGGCCTTCGCCTCGAGGATCAGACCGGGGCGGTTCGCGAGCAGCCACAGCAGCTGGCTGTTCGGTTCCGCGAGCACCACGCGGACGGAGCGCGCGTCGGGCGCCGTGACGGTCGCGGCGCCTCCGACGACCTCGGGGGTCAGCGCGGCGGTGAGCGAGGCGACGACGTCCTGCGCGGTCAGCTTCGCGCCGTCGTGGAACGCGACCCCGTCGCGCAGCGCGAAATCGTAGGTCCGGCCGTCGGACGACACCTCGGGCATCCGCTCGGCGAGCACGGGGACGATCTGGTCGACGGTGCCGGGCTTCAGGCCGACGAGGCCCTGGTAGACGTTGTCGATGAGGATCTGGTCGAGGGCGACGCCCGCGGTGCTGCGGATATCGAGGTTCTGCGGCTCGTTCACCAGGCCGATCGAGATCTCCTCCTTCGCGGCGGAGGCGGTGCCCGACACCGAGAGGGCGATCGCGGTCGCGACGATCGCGACGACCAGCACGATGCCGCCGATGACGAACGGCACCTTGGAGCGCTTGCGCTTGCGGTACGCGGGTGCCGGTGCGTCGATGACGGGAACGGTCACGGGGTCTCCCAGGTTCGTGCGGGGCCGGAACGGCGGCCGCGGGTCGGTGTCTCACAGCAGTGAGCGTGCGCGCGGCGGTGCACGGACGTCGATAGGAGAGGCTACGCTCCGGTGGTCGTGCCCCACGCGCTCGACGCCGGGTTGTTAACCTCTTGTGATCAGTCGCAAGATACGATTTTGGTTCGATTCCGCGCCGCGAGCCGGTTCAGACCGAGCCGATGAGCTCCCCGAGCACTGACGCGAGCTCCCGCGGAGCGGCCTCGTGCAGGTTGTGGGGGCCCGCGATCGTGCGCACGGGGGAACCCGGCAGGCGATCCCGCCACTCGTCGGCCAGCCGGGCATCGACCATTCCGGCGTCCGCGCGGATCAGGGCGACCGGGAGCCCCGCCGCGTGCAGCGCTTCCAGCGGCCGCCACAGCGGGGCGAGCGGTGACTCGGTACCGACGCCTGCGCCGGCGGCCGCGTCCGCGGGATCCGGGCCGCCCTCGGGGAGGCCGTCGAGGTGCGCCAGGTGGTGCGTCCACTCCCAGCGGCCGTCGGGCCGGCGGCGCGTGTTCAGCGCGATCCCGCGGGCGAGCGACTCCCGGCTCGACCCGATGCCGAACGCGATCGCGCGATCGATGATCTCCTCGTGGTCGGCGTAGCTGCGCTGCCCCGTGATGAACTCGGCCACCGATCCGGCGTCTCGCGCCGGGACCACCCCGGGGGTGATGTCGACGAGGACGAGCGCACGGGTGCGGTCGGCCCGAGCGGAGGCGGTCAGGATCGCCGTGAGACCGCCGAGGGAGTGGCCGACGAGTGCCGTCGATCCGGGGGCGAGCGCGTCGAGCGCGAGGGCGACGTCGGGCGCCAGCAGGTCGGGGCGGTAGTCGGCGTCCTCCCGCCAGTCGCTCCGGCCGTGCCCCGGCAGGTCGAGTGCCAGCGCCGGCCGACCGAGCGCCAGCAGCGTCGGATCGAAGCCGTGCGCGTTCAGGCCGGCGCCGTGCAGCAGCACCGGCTCGGGCGCGCGGTCCGGCTCGAACGACAGCCCGCTGATGCGGCGGCCCTGCGATACCGGCGCATCGACCCGCCGCACCTCGGGCAGCGGTGCGGTGCGGGACACCCGCGCAGCGTCGCCCGCGAGGAAGCGGAACTCGTCGTCGATCGGGGGCTCCGGCATCGTTCGCATGCGCAGGAGTCTAGGGGGAATCGCCGGGCGGCGGCGGGGGTCCTGAAGCTAGCGGTAGCCGCCGTCTTCGAGGCCGGCCTCGATCTCGAACCGGTTGCGCAGCGGATCGCGTCCGGCGAGGAGGTAGAGGAACGGCATGGCGAGCCCGTACCGGCGCCACTGCTCCTGGTGCACGCGCTCGTGCTTCAGCACCCGTGGGCCGTCGTTGCGGTCGGTCAGGTAGCAGCCGCCGACGCAGCTCCCGCCGCGACCGAAGGTCCACTTCGGCATGCCGCGGAACACCCAGAGGCCGTCGACGCGTTCGATCCGCCCCGTGCTCCAGAGCGCGCCCCACGCGAAGCCGACGGCGGTGGCGTAGGCGTATCCGAAGCGTGCCAGGGGGAGCGGACGCCGGATCACGCGCCGTCGTTCCGGCTGCGCGCCGTCAGCGCCGCGAGCACGCGCAGCACGGTCGGGAGATCCTCGTCCGCCGCGGCCCGGTCGGCCGGCGCGAACTCGCACACCGCAGCGCCCGCGAGCGGGACGGTCTCGGTCGCGGCGCGGATCGCCGCGGTGAGCTGAGCGACGCTGAGGCCGAAGGGGACCGGGGCGTGCACCGCGGCGAACTCCGAGGGGTCGAGCACGTCGAGGTCGACGTGGACGTAGACGTGCGAGACCCCGTGGTCGCGCACGAGGTCCTCGAGCCGGTCGCGCACGGCGGCCGCGAGGGGTGCGGGATCGGGCTCGACGTCGACCGTCGCGTCGAAGATATGGCCGATGCGGTGCAGCGCGCGCCGCTCCAGCTCGATGTCCTCCTCGTCGTCGATCGCGCGCGAACCCACCAGCGTCACGTGGGTCGCCCCCACGGGATCCGGGAACGCGAGGTCGTCGATGCCGTCGCCGAGCGCGTGCCGCAGCGCCATTCCCGAGACGGCGCCCGACGGCGAGGTGCTCGGGTGCTGCAGGTCGGGGTGCGCGTCGAACCAGAGCACGGCGACGCGCTCGGCACCGTGCCGCTCCACGACGCGCTCGAGTCCGGGGAGGGTCGAGGCGCAGTCGCCGCCGAGCGTGATCGCGGGCCCCTCGAGCTCACGCAGGATCTCGAGCGCCGAGGCGCGAGCGCGGAGCAGGCTGCTCAGGCGGGCGGCCGGAGTGCCGAGCGCGTCGCCGGCCTCGAGCGGCACCGGGACCTCGCGCCTGGCCGACTCGGGCAGGTCCTCCTTGATCGCGGCGGCCCCGTCGATCAGCTGCATCGCGCGCGACGACGGCGACCCCTGCCACTGCGGCATCACCAGGAACACGGGTCCGGTCATCGCGGTCCCTCCGACTCTGTGCACTTCACGCGCTCGGTTCGAACGCCCATGCCCCAATGGTACGCCCGGAGCGGTCCGCCGATGCGGCGGGCGGACCCGCCGTTCGGGGTGCTCGCAGCGCGTTCCCAGTGCGGGCGCGCGACACGCGCTCAGTGCGCGTCGTGCCCGATCGTCACGAAGTCGATGAGCTGCTCGACCCGGCCGACGAGCGCGGGATCGAGGTCGCGGAAACTGCGCACGCGCCCGCGGATCCGCGACCAGGCCTCGGCGATGTCCGCCGGTTCGTCGCCCGGCCAGCCGAGCGCGCGGCAGATGCCGGTCTTCCACTCGATGCTGCGCGGGATCTCGGGCCAGGCCGAGAGGCCGACGCGTTCGGCCTTCACCGCGGCCCAGATGTCGACGAACGGGTGGCCGACGATCAGCACGTGCGCGCCGTGCGGGCCGCGCTCGATCGCCTGCGCGATGCGCGATTCCTTGCTGCCCGCGACGAGGTGGTCGAGCAGCACGCCTGCGCGCCGTTCGGGGCCCGGCCCGAAGTCTCGCAGCACGTCGTCCAGATTGTCGGCGCCCTGCAGCAGCTCGACGACGACGCCCTCGACCCGCAGGTCGTCGCCCCAGACCTGCTCGACGAGTTCGGCGTCGTGCTTGCCCTCGACGAAGATCCGGCTCGGCATGGCCACCTTCGCCCGTTCCTGGGCCACCGCGAACGAGCCCGAGGCGGTGCGCCGCCGCGCCGCCTGCTTCTGCGGCAGCACGAGGGAGACCGGCTTGCCGTCGATGAGGAAGGCGTCGTTCAGCGGGAAGGACCGGACCTTGCCGCGGAAGTCCTCGAGCTGCACGAGGCCCTCGCGCAGGCCCACCACGGCGCCGCACCACTCGGACTCGGTGTGCTCGACCACGAGCCCGCGCGCGAGCGTCACCGGGGTGCGCTGCACGGGGCCGCGCCGGGGCTTCATATCGGCGAGGACGTCGCGGTCGTAACGGTCGTCGAACATGCCTGCGAGCCTAGTGCGTCGCGGGGACATCGCCCGTGGGCGTGCCCGGATGCGGGCGCGATCCTGCATCCGGGGCGCCCGATCCACAGCGGAGACCGCGTGATAGCGTGCACGAGTGAGCGACGCAGACGAACCCGGCAGCAGATCGAGCCGGCGGTTGCGGAGTCTCCTCGTCGACATCTCGCCCCTGCGCGAGAGCCCCGCCTTCGCACGGCTCTGGATCGGGACCTCCGTCGCCCAGATCGGGGCCCAGGTCACCATCGTCGCCGTCGGACTGCACGTCTACGCGCTGACCCACTCGACGCTCGCCGTCTCCATGGTCGCCGTCTGGGCGCTCGGCCCGATGATCCTCGCGGGGCTCTTCGGCGGTGCGCTCGCCGACCGCTACGACCGGCGGCTCGTCGCGCTCGTCACCGCGATCATCGCCTGGATCTGCATCGGCGCGCTCACCACGATCGCCTTCCTCGACGTCGAGACCCTCTGGCTCTACTACGCGCTCGCGGCGGGCAACGCGGCCGCCGCGACGATCATGGGCGCCGCGCGCGGCGCGATCCTGCCGAAGCTCCTGCCGAACCACCTGCTGCCGGCCGCCGCAGCGCTCGGCGGCATCACCATGGGCCTCGCGGTCACCGTCGGTCCGGCGGTCGCCGGCATCACCGTCGCCGCGTGGGGGTACCCGTGGACCTACCTGCTCGACGCGGTGCTGTTCACCGCCGCGTTCGTGGGGATCTTCGGTCTGCCGCAGCTCCGCCCCGACGTCGCGGTGACCGGGTTCGGCCTGTCCTCGGTCGCAGACAGCCTGCGGTTCCTGCGTCGAGCCCCGAACATCCGCGCGACCTTCGTGTTCGACCTTGTCGCGATGATCTTCGGCACGCCGCGCGTCGTCTATCCGGCCGCGGGCGCCGTGCTGCTGGGCGGGGGATCGGTGACGGTGGGCGCGCTCACGGCGTCCTTCGCCGTCGGGGCATTGCTCAGCGGGCTGCTCTCGGGCCCGCTCGGCCAGGTGCGCCGCCAGGGCCGCGCGGTCACGCTCGCGATCCTCGCGTTCGGAGCGAGCACCGCGCTCTTCGGCGTCGTGCTGCTCGTCACGGCGATCACGCACGGCACCGAGCCGGGGCGCGGGCCCATCGTGCCGGCGATCGTGCTCGGCGGGATCGCGCTGGCGGGAGCCGGGGCGAGCGACAACGTCAGCGCGGTGTTCCGCACCACGATCCTGCAGGCCGCCGCACCGGACGAGGTGCGCGGGCGGATGCAGGGCCTCTTCTCGGTGGTCGTCGCGGGCGGCCCCCGGGTCGGCGACCTGGTCGCGGGACTGATCGCGACCGCGCTCGCGCTCTGGGCGCCGGCCCTGGTCGGCGGGCTCGTGATCATGGCCATCATGCTGGCCTTCCTGCGCGTGTACCGTGGGTTCCAGCAGTACGACGCGGTGCATCCGACCCCCTGACCGGGAGCGCGGAGCGCCGGATCAGCATCGAGCCCCGAAGGGATCGCACGTGACCGAGGACCTCCGCACCGAAGCCGAACCGCTCGTGATCGTCCGGCAGGACGGCGCCCTGCTGCGCATCACCCTGAATCGGCCGCGGGCGATCAATGCGCTGACCCGGCGGATGGCCGAACTGGTGCGCGACGCGATCCGAGGTACGGCCGAGACGCCCGGTGTCACCGCGATCTGGCTCGACGGCGCCGGCGACCGCGGGTTCTGCGGCGGCGGCGACGTGAAGGCGATGTCGAGCGACGGGCTCGCGGGTGCGCTCGCGTTCCTCGCGGCCGAGTACCGGGCGGATCTCGCGACCGCGCGGTCCGAACTGCCGGTGATCGGCGTCATGGACGGGATCACGATGGGCGGCGGGATCGGCCTGACGGGGCACAGCGCGCTGCGGATCGTGACCGAGCGCAGCCGACTGGCGATGCCCGAGACGCGGATCGGGATCGTGCCGGACGTGGGCGGGCACCTCCTGCTTTCGCGGGCACCGGGTCGACTCGGCGAGATGCTCGCGATCTCGTCGGGATCGATGGGCGCGGGGGACGCGCTGATGCTGGGCTTCGCCGACCACTTCGTGCCGAGCGATCGGCTGGCCGACCTCGCCGAGCGGATCGCCGCGGGCGAGGATCCCGAGGGAGCCGCCCGGGCGATCGCCGCCGAGAGCCTCGACGGTTCGACCGGAGCCGCCCCCGTCGTGGAGACCCCCGTGCTCGACGCCCGGGTCTGGTTCGACCCGATCGCCGATGCCGCGCTGGGCCGGGCCGATCGCGCGGGCGCCGACGGCGTGCTCGCGGATCCCGTGGGCGCCGCGGAGCGGTTGCTGCGCGGCCTCGAGACCTCGGAGCACCCGCGCGCCCGTGCGCTGGGAGCCGAGGTGCGCGAGCTCTGCCCGACCTCCGTCGCCGTGACGCTGGCCCAGCTCGCGCGCACCCGCCGCGACGGGCTCGGTCTCGCCGAGGTGCTGGCGGACGACTACCGCGTGCTCGGGCGACTGCTCGCGCGCCCCGACTTCGCCGAGGGCGTGCGGGCGCAGCTCATCGACAAGGACGGCGAACCGCGATGGGCGCCGGACTCGATCGAGGGGCTCGACCGCGCCGAGATCGCCCGGATCCTCGCTCCGCACGCGGAGGGCGAGGACCCGCTCGACCTCGACTAGCGCAGCGCCGCAGTGAGATCGATCGAGGCGTTCGCGACCAGCGGGCCGAGCTCAGCGACGTGTTCGGAACCCATGCGGAAGCTGGGCCCGACGATGCTGATCGAGGCGACGATGTCGCCCGCGGGGTCGAACACCGGAGCCGCGACGACCGTGGCATCGGGGGCGGACAGCGCTTCGAGCACGAGGAACCCGGAGCTCGGCGTCCGCCCGTCGAACACCGCCCCGACCGCCGAACCGTCCATCGGCGCGGTCCGTCCGGCCCAGCCGGAGAAACCGACGTGCCGGATGGGCTGGTCGCTCTGCACTTCGCGCAGGTAGATGCAGGTGCGTCCGGGGCCGCGGACCGCGAGATAGCTGGACTCTCCGCTGAGCTCGGTGAGTCGCTGCAGGACGTCGGCAGATCGCTCGAAAAGATGCTCGGCGGAGCTCGGCTCGGCGTCGAAGCGCGAGCGGGCGAATCGGTGCCCCGCCACGTAGCCGCCGTCGTCGGTCCGCGCGATGTACCCCCAGTGCTCGAGCGCGCGGAGCGACCGGAGCGTCGTGCTGGTCGGCAGGCCGCTCGAGCGGGCGAGATCGCTCAGCGGTTGAGGGCCAGAGTCGACGATGAGCGTGAGGAGTTCCAGCGCCCGATGCACCGCGCGGGGTCCGGCTCCGGAGTCGATCCCGTCGGCCCCTTCGGTGGAGGTCTCGGGGGTGCTCGGGGTCATCAGGACTCCTTCGTGCTCTGCGGCGGCTGCTCGAACCGAATCCTATCGAGAGCGTCCACGGCGTCGAGCAGTTCGACGCTCAGGTCCCGATCCTCGAGCCCTCCGCGTGCCGACGGAAGCCCGACGACGCCGTCGAACGCGCCGGGGAGCCTGCGGAGCGCGATCGCGAAGCAGGCGAGCATGGTCCGATAGCTGCGGACGGCGCGATCCAGCCGACGCACCGCCTGCGGGGTGAACGGGGCGTGCTCCTCGGCGCCCAGCGAAAGATGGATACCGTGCCCGCCGTGCGCGCTCGCGAGATCCCGGATCTGCGCGAGGGCATCGGCTGCCGCGTACTCGAGCATCATCGCCCCCGTCGAATCGGCGCTGCCGTCGCCGAGGAACTCGGCCGCTCCCGTGTACCTGGGATCCATGAGGAGCCCGAGGCGGGCGAGCAGCAGACTCGCGTCCTGGGCGAGCGCCCGGATCATGGTGCCGATGGCCAGCTCGATCTCGACGGTATAGAAATTGCCGGTGTGCGCGATCCGCTGCTCTTCGATGAAGACCCTCGGGTTCTCGTGCGCTCCGTTCACGTCCTGCAGGACCGCGTCGCGGCAGCGTTCCCAGACGAGACGCAGTGCGCCGAGCGATTGCGGGAGCAACCGCATGGAGAACGGATCCTGCACGCGCGTACCGGAACCGGATGCGGGCGGTGCGAGGCGTGACGCGGCTTGCCGAACCGGGGACTGGCGATGTGCGAACGCCTCGGCGACGAAGTGCTCGACCGTGGTCCCGAGCGCGCGGGCGGTCGCCGCCCCCAACACCGTCGCGGCGTCGAGGGCGCGATCGAGGTCGTCGAGGGTGAGCGCTGCATCGGCGAGGGTGAGTGCGCTGCTGCTCATGAACGGAAGGCCGTCGGAAGGCGCGAAACCGCCGTACGCCCCGTCGCCGGTGAGCTGCAGCGCGGTCGAAGCGAGGGCTCCGAGATCGCCCGTGCCCAGCGCCCCGCCGAAACGGACCCGGGGGAGTCGACCCGGTTCGCTCGCCCGGACCAGGGCTTCAGCCAGGGCCGGGCTCACACCGGAACCTCCCCGGGTGATCTGGTGGGCGCGGATGAGGAGCATCGCCCGGACTCTCGCAGCGTCGACCTCCTCCCCGAGCTGCAGTGCGTGACTGCGCCAGAGGCGGAGGCACGAATCGCGGGTGCGCTCGACCGGGACCGAGCGCCGGGCGCCCACCCCGGTGGAGAGCCCGTATACGGGACGTGCGGCGGCGAGGCGCAGCAGGGTCTCGTGCGCATCGGCGATGGTTCGGACCCCGGCCGAGGAATACGCGATCCGGCCTCGGCCTCGTGCGAAGGTCCCGATGTCGTCGATGGTGATCGGGCGGTCGCCGAGGAGCAGTGGCTGCGCGTCGTTCATGGGGCTCCCTCCAAGCGGCGCGCCTCTGCGCCGGGGCCGTGCGGGTCTTGACAGGTGCGATGTTCCTCGTGTTTCATTGCATGAACATCTTGAATTTCATTCTATGGCAAAGGAGCGCGGGATGGAACGGCGAATCGAAGACGAACGCCAGGTGGCGACGCGATGAGCAACATGATCGAATTCCGGGACGTCGAGAAGCGCTACCCCGACGGCACCGTCGCGGTCCGCTCGCTCTCGCTCGACGTCACCGAAGGGCAGACCACCGTGTTCGTCGGCCCGAGCGGCTGCGGCAAGACGACCAGCCTGCGCATGATCAACCGCATGATCGAACCGACCGCGGGCCGCATCAGCATCGGCGGAATCGACGCGGCCACGCTCGCGAAGGCCGAGCTCCGGCGCGGCATCGGCTACGTGATCCAGAACGCCGGCCTGTTCCCGCACCGCACGGTCGTGCAGAACATCGCGACCGTGCCCCGGCTGAACGGTGTTCCCGCGGCGAAGGCGCGCGACCGCGCGATGCAGCTGCTCGAACTCGTCGGCCTCCCTGCGGAGTTCGCGGGCCGGTACCCCTCGCAGCTCTCGGGCGGCCAGCAGCAGCGCGTCGGCGTCGCCCGGGCGCTCGCCGCAGAGCCCCGGGTGATCCTCATGGACGAGCCCTTCTCCGCGCTCGACCCCGTCGTCCGCGCCGAACTGCAGGAGGAGTTCTCGCGGCTCGGGCCGGAGCTCGGCACCACGATCGTGTTCGTGACCCACGACATCGACGAGGCGATCCGTCTCGGCGACCGCATCGCGGTGTTCGAACCGGGCGGCGTGCTCGCCCAGTACGCCGCACCGGAAGAACTGCTGGAGGCGCCGACGAGCGAGTTCGTGGCCCAGTTCGTCGGACGCGATCGAGGATACCGGGCGCTCTCCTTCGAGACGTTCGACGCGGACGCCTTCGACGCGCTGGGCTCCCTGGATCTCGTCGCGGTCGGCGACCGGGATCCGGGCCTCGCCGGCAGGTGGAGCGGACTCGTCGATGCCGCCGGCGCCTTCCTCGGCTGGATCGACGACGGTCGCGGCGACGCGGCTTCGATCCGCTCCCGTGCGGGTGCCGTCCGGCCGGGCGACAGCATGCGCAGCGCGATGGACGCGGTGCTGACGAGCCCGACCGGGCGCGCGGCGGTCCTGGGCGATGGCGACCGGGTGCTGGGGACGATCGGACTGGCCGAGCTCGCCGAGGCCGGCGTCGGCGGGCAGCGCGGCGGAGCCGGAGCGCGACCGTGATCGACTGGCTCCTCGACAACGGCACGAGGGTGCTCGGCCTCGCCGGGCTCCACGTGGTGCTCGCGCTCGCATCCACGCTGCTCGGCCTGCTCGTCGCCCTGCTCGCGGGCATGCTCGTGGCTCGGGCGCCGAGGGTCTCCGGACCGGCGCTCGCCATCAGCGGGATCCTCTTCACGATCCCGTCGCTGACGCTCTTCATCTTCATCCCGATCCTCTTCGGCACCAGGATCCTCGATCCGGTGAACATCGTGATCGCGCTCTCGGTCTATGCGTTCGCACTGATCTTCGGCGGTGTGGTCGAGGCGTTGCGGGCAGTGCCGATCGAGACTCGGCAGGCCGCCGAAGCGATGGGGATCGGCCGGTTCCGCATGCTGTTCACGGTCGAGCTCCCGCTCGCGATCCCCGTGATCGGTGCGACGCTCCGCGTCGCCGCTGTATCGAACGTCAGCCTGGTCTCGGTCGGAGCGCTGATCGGGGTCGGCGGACTCGGCGATCTCTTCACCGAGGGATTCCAGCGCAACTACCTCGTGCCGATCGTCTGGGGGATCCTGTTGAGCGTGCTGCTCGCACTCGTCGTCGATCTCTGCATCGTGTGGGGCGAACGCGCCGCCACGCCCTGGATCCGAGCGGGGGAACGACGATGATCTTCCAGCAGATCCTGGCCTTCTTCTCGGACCCGGCCAACTGGTCGGGGCCCGACGGGATCCCGGTGCGCGTCGGCGAGCACCTGCTCTACACCCTCGTCGTCATCGCGATCGCGGCGGTCATCGCGCTGCCGGCCGGCGCGATCATCGGGCACACCCGCAAGGGATCCTGGATCGTCATCAACATCGCGAACGCATCGCGCGCGCTCCCGACGCTGGGTCTCCTGACCCTGATGGTGCTGCTGCTCGGGCTCGGCTTCACGCCCGCCGCGATCGTGCTCGTCATCCTCGCGATCCCGTCGATCCTCACCGCGGCCTACGCCGGTGTGAAGGGCGTCGACCCCGGTGTCGTGGACGCGGCGCGTGGGATCGGGATGCCCGAGTGGCGGATCCTCCTGACCGTCGAGCTGCCGATCGCCGCGAAGGTGATCCTCGGCGGGTTCCGTTCGGCCGTGCTGCAGGTCATCGCGACCGCCACGGTCGCGGCGTACATCGCGCTCGGCGGGCTCGGGCGGTTCCTGCTCGACGGCCTGGCGCTGCGCGACTACGGCCAGATGGCCGCCGGTGCGATCCTCGTGGCGCTGCTCGCGCTCGTCGCGGACGGGATCTTCGCCGTCGCCGGTCGGTTCGTCGGACGGCATCAGCGGCGCGCGGTACCGCGGCGGTCGGTGCGGCAGGCGGCCGCGGCGGACGTGACGACGACCCGGGTGATCCGGGTCGGCGTCACGGAGGAGGACTCGTGAAGCGGTGCTTGCGCGAACGGACCGAACGACCGCCTCTGGCGGCGAAGAAAGGGAAAGCGATGAAGAAACGACACCTCATCCTCGCGGCGGGAGCAGCGGCGCTCCTCGCCCTCAGCGGGTGCGCGAGCGGGGACTCGCTCGGCGGCTCCGGGAGTTCCGGCGGTTCGACCGACTCGAACTCCATCACCGTGGGCTCGGCGAACTTCTCGGAGAACGTGCTGCTGGCGAACATCTATGCCGAGGCGCTCTCGGACGCGGGGTTCTCGGCCACGGTGAAGCCGAACATCGGCAGCCGCGAGGTCGTGATCCCGGCGCTCAAGGACGGCTCGATCGACCTCGTACCCGAGTACAGCGGAGCCCTGCTCTCGTATCTGGACCCGAAGTCGCAGGTGTTCTCGTCGGAAGACGTCACTGCGGCGCTGCAGCAGGCGCTGCCGAAGGATCTGGCGATGCTCACCGCGTCCCCGGCCGAGGACAAGGACACCCTCGTCGTGACGAAGGAGACCGCGAAGAAGCACGGCCTCTCCGCGATCGGTGATCTGAAGTCGATCGCGAGCGGCATGGTGCTCGGCGGGCCGCCCGAGAACAAGGATCGCCGTGCCGGGGTGACCGGTTTGAAGGAGCTCTACGGGCTCGACTTCAAGGAGTTCAAAGCGGTGGATCTCGGCGGGCCGCTGACCATCGCGGGTCTCAAGAACGGCGACCTCGACGTGGCGTTCATGTTCACCACGCAATCGGCGATCTCGGAGAACGGCTTCGTCGCTCTCGAGGATCCCGAACACATGGCGCTCGCCGAGAACATCGTGCCGGTGCTGCGTTCGGACCGCGAGGACCCCAAGCTCGTGAAGGCGCTCGACACGATCTCGGCGGCACTCACCACCGAGAAGCTGATCGAGATGAACGCCAAGATCGAGATCGAGAAGCAGGACCCGCAGAAGGTCGCGAGGGCATTCGTCGATTCCCTCTAGTCGGATTCCGGGGCCGCGCCGATGAACGGCACGGCCCCGGAACCCGGCTGCCTAGTGCGGGTCGCCGATGCAGAACTCGTTGCCGTCGATGTCGGCGAAGGTGTCCCACTGGAACCCGGCCTCGCCGCGGGTGCCGAGGTGCTCGGCGCCCCCCGAGACGTAGGCCGTGATGACCTCGTCGCGGCTCGCGGTGCCCCGGTCGAAGTCGAGGTGCAGGCGGTTCTTGCCCGGCGTCGGATCTTCGACCAGCTGGAAGCCGAGCGCCACGGGGACCTCGGGGGCCCGCACGACGCAGAAGTAGCCCTCGTGGTCCTGCACGATCTCGCCGCCGAGGCGTTCGGCCCACCACGCGGCCAGTTCGCGGGGCCTGCCGGTGTCGATGGTCACCATGCCGAGAGAGGTCATCTTCGTACTCCGTTCGTCGGGGATGCGATGGGGCTCACGCTAGCGGGTGCCGCCGACATCCGGGTCGCCGCCGCGGCATTCGCGCGCTGACGCCGGTAGGCTGATCCGGATGGAGATCGGGAACAGCATGCGCCAGGTGATCGACTGGACCCCTGCGAGTCCCGATCTCGTGCTCGCGGGCGACAATCTGCCGCTGATGCGGGCGCTGCCCCGCGAGTCCTTCACCGTGGCCTACTGCGACCCGCCCTTCAACACCGGGCGCGCGCGCCAGTACGAGCGGGTGCGCGGCACGCGCATCGAGCCGAAGGCCGACCCCGACGCCGCGGGTGCGAACGCGGGCGAGAGCCCCGAAGCGGAGGAGGGCGGTCGCCTGGGCTTCCGCGGGCTCTCCTACGAAGTGGTCCGGGAGCGCACGCTGCGCTTCGACGACCGCTTCGTCGAGTACTGGGAGTTCCTCGAACCCCGCCTCGCCGAGACCTGGCGCCTGCTCGCGCCCGACGGCACGCTCTACCTCCACCTCGACTATCGCGAGGCGCACTACGCGAAGGTGCTGCTCGACGGGCTGTTCGGGCGCGACTGCTTCATCAACGAGATCATCTGGGCCTACGACTTCGGCGCTCGCACCAAGCGGCGCTGGCCGACGAAGCACGACACGATCCTCATGTACGTGAAGGATCCGGACCGCTACTACTTCGACGCCGAGGCCGTCGACCGAGAGCCCTATATGGCTCCCGGCCTCGTGACCGCCGAGAAGGCCGCGAAGGGCAAGCTGCCCACCGACACCTGGTGGCACACGATCGTCTCGCCCACGGGCAAGGAGCGCGTCGGCTATCCGACGCAGAAGCCCGTCGGCGTGGTGCGCCGCATGATCCAGGCCTCGAGCCGCCCGGGTGACTGGATCATCGATCCGTTCGCGGGCAGCGGCACCGCCGGCGCCGCTGCGGCGGAGCTGAAGCGCAAGTTCGTGCTCATGGACGACAATCCGGAGTCGATCGCGGTCATGGCGCAGCGCCTCGCCTCCACCGGTGCGGTCGTCGGGCTCTAGCCCGCGGCGAGCCGCGCGTCGGCTCGATCGGGATCGGCGGCGAGCTCGAGGAGTGCGCGGTGCACCGCGGGATCGCCCGAGAGCTCGGGATGGAACGAGATCCCGGTGGCCGTGCCGAGCCTGAGCGCGGATCCGATGCCCGCGGCGCCGGTGTCGGACGCGTCCGCGCCGGTGCCGGATGCGCCCGCGGTCGCCGAGGTCGCGCCGAGGACGCGGCCGCCGGCCCGGGCGATCGCGCGAGCGCCCGGGCCGACCGACACG